>CAWCAH010000007.1:0-80789 GCA_963793605.1 uncultured Thermoleophilia bacterium | reverse complement strand
AGCGCCGGCGCGCCGCCGCGGGCCTGGCGGATCTTCTCCCGCGCGCTCTCGAGCGCGGCGCCCGACGTCGTGGGCAGGTGGTTCCCGACGAGCTCGATGGCCAGCAGCAAGGTGTCGGCCTGCAGGGGGGAGAGGCGGGCGGGGCGCTTCAGCGCCGGCCCCGCCAGGTCGCAGAACACGCTGAGCTTGTTGCGTCCCTCGAACTCCGCGTAGAGCAGCGCTCCGTCGGCGCCGAAGTTGACGAGGTTGAGCAGGCGCACGTCGGCGCGCAGCTCCTCGGCGGTCACGCCCAGGTCGGCGCGCACCTCGGCGACGTCGAGCAGCGCCTCGTCGTCCTTGCAGTGCCGCAGCAGGTAGCTGGTGAGCGCCGTGAGACGGGTGAAGCGGTCGACCTCCACCCGCCAGGTCGTCGTCCGCGCGGCGGCGCCGCGGGACCGGCGCCTTGGCGGGCGCCGGCGCCTTGCCGCTGCGCGCGGGCGCCGGCGCGTCCAGCAGCTCCTCGAGCGCGGCCAGCTCTCCGGCGACTCGCTCGCGCAGCGCCGCCGGCTCGAGCAGCTCGGCCTCGTCCGCCAGACCCAGGACCCAGCCGAGCAGAGGCCGCGCGTCGGCGTAGGCAGTCTCGTAGACGATGGCGCCGTCCTCCAGGTGCTCGACCGTGCCGCAGTGCGCCCAGTGCGCCTCCACCCACCAGGCCAGCGCGGGGGAGACGCGGATGCGGGCCGTGCCGCGGGGCTCCGCCAGCTGCCACGCCGGCCGGTCGCGGTAGGCGGTGAGGTCGAACTCGGGCGGCGGCGAGAAGTCGTGCGGCCGCTTGGTGTGGTGCTTGACCCTGGAGCGGATGCGCGAGAGGCGGAACGTGCGCAGGCCTCGCGCAGGTGGTCCCAGGCGATGAGGTACCACTCGCCGGCGACGAGCTGCAGCCCGTACGGGTCCACAGTGCGCACCATGGTCTCGTCGCGGGAGATGGCGTAGTACTCGAACTCGACGGTCTTGCGCTCGGCCACGGCGGCCTGCAGCTTGGGCAGCGCCGCCGCCGGCTCGCGCGTCTCGGGGACGACGGTGAGCGGTGGGCGTCTCGGCCTCGGTGAGGATCTCGGGACGCCCCTGGGCGAGGCTGAGCAGGGCCAGCCGGAGCGGCTGCGAGTACGCGAACCGGTCCTCCAGGACGGCGAGGCAGGCGGCCAGGGCCGCGAGCTCGTCGCCGTCCAGCGCGACCGGCTCGAGGTAGTAGGCGTCCCCCGGCAGGCTGTACAGCTCGGTCGAGGTCTCCGAGAACGGGTCCTCGTCGGCGCGGATGTCGATGCCGAGCCGCCGCAGCTCGTCACGGTCCTCGAAGAAGCGCCGCTTGAACGCCTCCTCGGTCATCAGCGGGTAGCCCTCGACGCGGCGGCGGATCTCGGCCGCGGTCACGGGCTGGCCGCGGCGCGACAGCAGCAGCGCGACCAGCGAGAGCCGCCGCACGAGCTTGTCGGCATCCTTGCTGAAGCCCTCTTCGCGGACACTCTGCGGGCTCAAGCGGCGACCCCCCTGCGTAGACGGCGAGACGCCGGCGCCCTGGCGGGCGCCGGCGTCTCATGCTACCGCAGCGCTGCGGTCGCCCGCTGCGGGAGAGCCGGGCCGCCGCAGAGCGCCCGTGCGCCGTCAGACGGTCGGCCGCCGCCTCCTTCGCCGCGGCGGCGATGATCGCGTCGAACTCGGCGCCCAGGTCGGCCGGGAACTCGGCGGCCGGGGCCGCGAGGATCTCGGCCACCCTCTCCTGCGCCTTCTCGGTCGTGCTCTTCCGCCGGCGTTCTTCCAGCCGTCGTAGTTGCCGGTCTCGCCCAGCCTCGCCTGCCACAGCTCGCGCACGTGCGCGCGGGTGTGGTTGTCGAACAGGTAGTTGCCGTTGAAGCCCATCTTCTTGATGAGGTCCACGGCGAGGGTCTCCTCGCTCACCTCGATGCCGGTGAGGATGCGCTTGACCATGCCGATGATCTCGTCGTCCACCACCATGTTCTCCAGGCAGAGGATGCGCGAGCCGTCCAGCAGGCCGGTGCCGAAGGTGACGTCGGCGCCGTTGGCGTAGGCCATGAACATCGCGAGGGCGTTCTCGTAGGCGCTCTGGATGCCGGGCTCCTTGGCGGTCGTCGCGCCGGCGCCGTACCAGGCGGGGACGCCGTAGAAGTCGGCCATGTGGCCCTGGCACGCTGCGGATCAGCAGGGCCTCCGGCGAGTTGCTCGCGTAGGCGCCGGAGTTCATGTACATCGCCGTGGGGCCGCCGCCGTGCATCACGGGGGCGCCGGGGTGGGCGAGTTGGACCAGCGTGGCGCCGCTCAGGAACTCGGCGTTGTTCACCACGGCCGAGCCGGCGATCGTGACCGGGCCCGTCGCGCCCAGGATCGGCATGGGGTAGAAGCTCACGGGGATGCCGGCCTCGGCGAGCGTGAGCGCGAGGTCCATGCCGTAGCGCTCCTGGTGCAGCGGGCTCACGGTGCAGATGATGGTCGTGAACATCGGCCGGCGCTTGAGCTCCTCTGCGCCGCCGGCCATCGCCTCGGCCATCCTGATGAGGCTGCGGGCCTCCCAGTCCTCCTTGATGCTGACGACGATGCTGTGCTTCTCCGAGTTGCGCACGCAGGCGTCGAACTCGTGCAGCACGCGCGTCTCGGGCGGGCAGTCCTGGGCGCTGACGACGGCGCTCGTGGCGCTCACGTTCTCGAGCGCCTGCACGACCCTGGCGCAGTCGGCGAGGTCCTGCTTGACGGAGCTCCTGACCTCGCCCGTCTTCGGGTCGCGGGCGAAGACGCCGCAGCCGTCGGAGCTGATGTAGACGTGCTCGCCGTCCAGCGGCAGGTCGTACTCGGGGTTGCGCGCGCCGAGCACGTACTCGTGCGGCGCCGTGCTCATGGCCTTCTCCACCACGGCGGCCGGGATCTTCGCCACCGTGGTCTCGCGGTCGACCGTCGGCGCCGTTAGCCTCGAGGACGTCGAGCGCCTTCTGGCTGTGGAACTTGACGCCCACGGTCTCGATCACGTCGAGCGTGGCCTCGTGGATCTGCCGCACCTCACCCTCGTCCAGGAGGTTCAGCTTCACGCGCTTGCCGACGTAGCACTTGTCTGCGTATGCCATCGAAAGGCTCCTTCGTTCTCAGAAGCGGCCGGACTCGACCGCGGCGATGATGTCGTCGAACTCGCGCCCGAGCTCCGCTGGGAACTCGGGTGCGGGGGAGGCGAGGATGCCGTCGGCGACGGCCCGCGCCTTGTCTTCCAGACGCGGGCTGCCCGCGCTCTTCCAGCTGTCGTAGGTCCCGGTCTCGCCGAGGCGCGCCTGCCACAGCTCGCGCACGTGCTCGCGCGTGTGCTGCTCGAACAGGTAGTCGCCGCGGAAGCCGAGCTTCTTGATGAGGTCGACCGCCAGCGTCTCGCGGTCGACCGTCACCCCGCGCAGCAGGCGCGTGACCATGCCGAACGTCTCGTCGGCGATCACGAGCTCCTCGAGGCTCATCTGCTGCACGCTGTCGAGCAGGCCGGCGCCGAAGACGAAGTCCGCGCCGGCCATCAGCTCCAGCACCAGGCCGAGCGTGTTCTCGTAAGCGCTCTGCGCCTCCGGCTGCTTGGCCTTGGTGCCGCCCCAGCCGAGCCCTGCCGGCATGCCCCAGTAGCGGGCCATCTGGCCCTGCAGGGCGCGCAGGAGCAGGGCCTCCGGCACGTTGGCGAAGTACGAGCCCGTGCGCATGAACAGCGCCGTCGGGCCGCCGGCGTGCACCACGCGCGCGCCGGGGCAGCCCAGCTGGATCGCCGTCACGGCCGCGAGGATCTCCGCCGCGCCCACGACGGCCGTGCCGGCCGGCGTGACCGGGCTGGTCGCGCCGAGGATCGGCATCGGGTAGAGCATCATCGGGATGCCCGCCTCGCCGAGCTCGAACGCCAGCTCCATGCCGAACCGCTCCATGTGGAGCGGGCTCACGGTGCAGAGGATGACGGAGAAGGTCGGGCGGGCCTTGAGCTCCGCGCTCCCGCCCGCCACGGCCTCGGCCATGCGGATCAGTGGCCGCGCCTCGGCCGCGTCCTTGATGCTCACCACGATGCTGTGCTTGCGGGAGGCCCGCATGCAGGCGTCGAACTCGTGCAGCACGCGGCTCTCCTCGGGCGTGTCCTGCGCGGACACGAGCGCGGAGGTGGCCGAGAGGTTGTCGAGGCCGTCGACGACGCGCGCGGCGTCGTACACGTCCTGCTTGACGCTCTGCCGCACGGAGCCGTCGGCCTCGCGCACCTTGGTGGCGCAGCCGTCCGAGCACAGATAGGCGTGCTCGCCGTCCACCGGGAGGTCGTACTCGAGACTCCCGGCCGCCGAGCGTGAACGCGCGCGGCACCGAGGCCAGGGCCTCCTCCACCGCGTTCGCGGGTATGCGCGCCACCGTCGTCTCCCGGTCCACGGTGGCGCCGTGGGCCTCGAGCACGTCCAGCGCGCGGCTGGAGTGGAACATGGCGCCGGTCTCGGCGAGCACCTCGAGCGCGGCCGCGTGGATGCGCTCCACCTCGGCCGGGCCGACGATGTCGAGCGGCCGGCGCCGACCGATGTAGCGTGCGTCGGCGTGGTTCATCATGCGTCTCCCTTCGAGACGTCGTTGCTGCTGCTACGCACTCAAGGGTGACGAACGGCGAGGTGACGGCGCGGACGAGGGCGTCGTAGTCGACGGAGAAGCGCACCTCGTCGCCCGGGCGCAGCGGCTCGGTCGTGATCAGCACGCTCACGTCGCTGGTAGCTCCGGCGAGGTACGCGCCGGGGAGGAGCGGCCGGAGGCCGGCCGGCTCGATGTCTCGCCGGCCGACGGCCAGCATGGCGTACCAGGCGTCCTCGCCGGGCAGCTTCGCGTCCGGCACGTGGCCAAACGCGTCGAGGCCGCCGGGGCCCTCCGGCGCCGGCGGCTTGCGGTAGCACTCGAGCACGGCGGCGGTCAGCACGGGGTCCGTGCGCCGGAGTCCTGTGACGCCGCAGCCGCTGACGAAGTCGTGGCCGTAGATGGGGCCGCCGCCGGACCTGACCTCGGTCGCGAACCGCGGCTCGTAGCCGTCCAGGTGCTGGACGACGCAGGTGCCGCCGAGGCTGAGCACCGGCTCGACGGCGCACAGGTGCGCGACCTCGGCCAGGACGTCCTCGGCCTGCCGGAACAGCTCCCGCGAGGGCAGCTGGCCGGAGAGACAGGCGAAGTTGACGGCCACGCCGGCCAGCGTCGACGCCGGGCAGGCCGGCGAGCTCGGCGGCGACCGCCGGGGCGGCGTCCGGCAGGACGCCCTCGCGGCGGTCGCCGAGGTCCACAGTGAGCAGGACCTCGATTGGGGCGCCGGGGGCGTGCTCTCCGAGCACGCGGGCGGCGCCCGGGTCGCTGAGCAGCACGCGGTCCGCGACCTGCGCCACCGCCTCGAGCTCGTCCGGCTGCGGCGCCGCGGATCAGTGTGAGCGGCCCGAGCCCCTCGCCGGCGAGCCGGACCAGGGACGGCAGACGGCTGTCGGCGAGGCCGGCGGCCCCGGCCTCCAGCATCGCGCGTCCCACCGCCGGCTCGCCGTCGACGCACTTGGTCACGCCCGACGAGCGTCAGGCCGCGGGCGCGCAGGTCCGCGGCCAGCCGCTCCGTCGCCTGGGCGACGGCGTCGAGGTCGATCGTGAGCCGGGGAAGGGTCATGCCTCTCCACTTCGTCTGGGTCTGCCGCCGTGCGGGGAGCCGGAGCGGGCGTGCGCGGGTGCGGCTGCGAGGCCGCGGCGCGCCTGGGTGCTCCGGCGCTCGCTCGGCGCCTGCGGACGGAGGACTGCGGCCCGCCCGGGAGCGCCGTGGCGGCGCGGGCGGTGCGCGTCAGTGGAGAAGGGTATTAGAAGTCGTGGACTTTGCCGCCGGTGAAGGCGGTGCGCCTGCGATCGTGAGGGCTTGCGTCTACCACGCGGTCTCCCGTGGCCGGTGGGACAAAGCGGGCGCAGTATACTTCGCCGGCCGAACGTTCTACAAGCAGGGGGCGCTCTCATGCCGTCAACCGATCCCATGTACTCCGTCCGCGACGGTCACCTGTGCTTCGACGGGGTGGACCTCGTCGAGCTGGCCGAGCGTCACCCGACCCCGTTCTTCGTGTTCAGCGAGCGGCGCCTGCGCGCCAACGTGGAGGCGGTCGCCGCCGCGTTCCGCCGCGCGTCACCCCGCGACCGAGGTGTTCTACGCGAGCAAGGCCTGCTCCAACCTGTGGTTCCTGCACGTGGCGCGCGACGCCGGCAGCAACCTCGAGGTCAACGCCGGCGGGGAGCTCGAGAAGGCGCTGGCCGTGGGGTTCGAGCCGCGGCAGATCGTGTTCAACGGCGTGGCCAAGACCAAGGACGAGATCGCGCGCGCGATCACCGTCGGCGTGCGCGCGTTCATGGTCGACTCGCTGCACGAGCTCGGCCGCATCGGCGAGGTGGCGGCGAGCCTGGGCGCGGTCGCGCCCGTGGCGCCGCGCATCGACGTCCACGTGCCGACGCTCACCCACCCCGGCCTGGAGACCGCTCACGGCGGCAAGGCCGGCATCGACCGCGACGATGCGGTGGCCGCGTTCCGCCTGGCGGCGGAGCATCCGAACCTCGACCCGGCCGGCATGCACCTGCACATCGGCTCGCAGATCACCAGCCTGGAGCCGTACCGGCAGGCCCTGGACGCGGCGCTGGACATCGTCGCCGAGGTGGAGGAGGGCGCCGGCGTGCGGCTGCGGTTCCTCAACGCCGGCGGCGGGTTCGCGGTGCCGTACCGCGAGGCCCCCGTGACCTGCCACCCGAGCGACTACTTCTGCTCGCTGCTGGGCGCCGACGACTACGCCGAGGTCGTCGGCGGCGGCCTCGAGGCACGTCGGCCGGACCTCGCGCTCTTCCTCGAGCCCGGCCGCTCCATCGCCGCCACCACGGCGGTTCTCGTCTCCCGCGTCGAGAGCGAGAAGACCAAGGGCCGCCGCGACGCCGCCGGGCGGCGCGTCGGCGACGAGCGGTGGGTCACCGTGGACGCCGGCTTCAACACGCTGCTCGAGCACACCAACTACCACTGGTACTACCGGACGGTGGTCGCGAACCGCGCCGGCGAGGAGGCGGACGCCGAGTTCCGCCTCGCCGGCCCGCTCTGCGACGGCGGCGACGTGTACGCCGGCGACGCCGACTCGGCGTACCGCTGGTTCCCCCGCGGAACCACCGTGGGCGACGTGGTCGCCTTTCTCGACGCCGGGGCCTACACGCTCGAGATGATGAACCCGTACAACGCCCGTCCGACGGCGGCGGCCTTCGCCGTCACGACGACGGGCGAGCTCGTGCAGATCCGCCGCCGCGACACCGCCGCCGACCTGGTGGCGCACGACCTCACGCCGGGCTACGAGCCGGCCGCCGGCGCCGACGGGTCCGGCCGCTGAGCGCGGCCGCCGCGGGAGGCGCTTCGCCCCCCGCGGCGGCCCTTTCGGGCAGTCCGGCACGACCTGCCCGGTGACTCTCGGGCCGTCCGTCACGGCCCGCCCGGTCACGTCACCCGCTGCTCAGATCACCCACGAGACCCGCGTGCTCGCGTACTTGTACTTCGTGCTGCTCGTGCCGAGCTTCCAGTACACGCGGTAGTGGTCGGTGGTGTGGGCGTCGATGACCTTCTGCCCGGCGCTGTTGCTGCCGGCGACCACGGCCACGTGGTCCCACACGCCGTCTCCGCTCCAGTCGTAGTAGATGAAGTCGCCGCGGCTCAGTACGCCGGCCGAGGTGTCCCAGTCGGTGCGGCGCGTGTTCCAGAACCCCATCTGCCGGGTCACGTTGATCCAGCTGGCGCTGTACGTGTCGTCGCCCGTGCCTGAGCTGCCGTCCTTGTCGTACCACCAGCCGCTGGTATAGGTGCTGCCGGCCTGCGGCATGTCGCCGGCGCGCGCACACTGGGAGGCGAAGTTGGCACAGTCGGCGCCGCTGAAGCGCGTGTAGGTGGCGTTGTACGCCAGGGCGTACTTGTCCGCGTACGCCTGAGCCGCCGGGCGGTCGTACTCTGATGACGTCGGTGTAACGGCGTGCAGGGATGGGCGGCCGGGCGGGCGCCGGGCCGGGAAGCGAGAGCGGTGAGGCTCGACGCTCCAGCGAGCGGGTCGCCGCGCGCACCCGGGCGCGTGACGCGCCCGCGGCCTCGAGGCAGGCCGGGCGCAGGACGTCCGTGTACGAGTCGCCGGTGACCAGCCAGCGGTCGCCGTTGCGCGAGAGCGTGATCGTATGGTCGATGCCGCTGGCCTCGACGTCCGTCTTGCCCGCGGCTGTGCGCCAGGTGATGGTGATGACCGCCCTGGCGCCGACGGATGTGGTGACGCCGTCGTCGGCGGGCTGGACGTCGAGAATGGTGACGGCGCAGGACGCCGTCGCCACGGACCGGCCGAGGTTCTCGCCGCGGAGCGCCGTGCCGGCGGCGAGCCTGGCCTCCGTGCGCGCGAGCGCGCTGTCCGCGGGCAGGTACGGGGCGAGCGCCGCAGCCGGGTCCTCGGCCGTGATCGCCGCGGCCCGGGCCTGCAGGTAGGCCGTGGCGATGGCGGACGCGCCGGTGGCAGCGCGCCCTGTGGGCGCGACTCCGGTGCTCGCCTGGACGCCTGCCTGAGTGCTTGCCTCGGGCGCGGGCGGCGTGCTCGCCGCCGCGGGCGCGGCCGTCGCGCAAGTGGCGACGATCGCCGCGGCGGCCATGATGTGCGCCCAGTTCCTTCTTGTCATGCTGACCCCTTTCTGGAGGGTTACGGGCTGGTGGAGACGGCGGTGATGAGCCATCCCCCCACGGCGCTGCCGACCCTCCCCAGGGTGAAGTACAGGATGGCCAGGCCGTCCGGCAGCGGACGGCCCGTCCCCGCGCGCACGCGCACGCGCGCCTTGAGCACCAGCGTGCGCGCGTCCGGCGCGGCGTAGACGCGGGCGAAGCGGAAGCGGAACCGCGTCACGGCACGATATGCGCGCCGCGACCAGAGGCGCCGCGCCGAGCAGAGCTCGCCGGCGCGGGCGAACTGACCCTCGCCGACGAGGCGGCAGTACAGCGCCACCGTGCGCACCGCCTCGAGCCGGTCGGCGCCTCCCGCGCGCTCCCCGCCCGGCGACGCCGCAGGCTGCTCGCCGGGCGCCTCCGGCGACCTCCTGCGCAAGGTGTACGTCCGACGGCGCCGCGACCGGCAGGGCCTGCCGCCCCCCGCAGCCCTGCGCCACGATGACCGCCGCGAGGGCGAGGGCCGCGACTGCGGCGATGGCGAGGGCGGCTGTACGGGCGGCAGGCATGCGGGCATCGTCGCGCGCGCCTCCGGTGAGCCTCAAGGGTGACACACGGGTCCCGGAGGTTACGTTGCGCGCCGGCGTGAGCGCCGTGAGGCGGCGGACCCGCGGGGAGGGGCCGCCGGGCGGTCCGCGCGCATCGGGAGTCCGTGCGCCGCCGGCGCGCCCGTGCGAGAATCCCGGCGCGATGACCGGACCAGACGACACCCCCGGAGCGCCGCTCCCGCAGCCGCCCGCCGGTTTCTGGCCGACCGTGCGACGAGACCTCAAGGTCGGCGTCGTCTCCGGGCTGCAGACCTTCTGGGATCTCGCCAAGGTCATGATCCCGGCGTACGGCGTCACGCTGGCGCTGGAGCAGTTGGGCGTGATCGGCCGGCTGGCCGACCTGGCCCGGCCGGTCATGACGGCGCTGGGCCTGCCCGGCGACGCCGCCGTGCCGCTCGTCGTCGGCTACGTGCTCAACATCTACGCCGCGGTGGGGTCCATGCAGGCGCTCGACCTCACGCCGCGGCAGATCACCGTGCTGGCGATCGCGATCCTCATCGGCCACAACCTCGTGGTCGAGGGCGCCGTGCTCCACAAGGCCGGTATGAACGGCGTCCTCTTCGGCGGTCTGCGCATCGTCGCGGGGCTCGCCGCCGCCGCGGTCGCGAACCTCCTGATGGGGCTGATGTGATGGCTGAGTTCCTGCGCACCTTCGCCGGCGGCTCGCTCGACCTGCTCGTGCGCGTGTTCGTCATCGTCGTGCCGATCATGGTCGTACTGGAGCTGTTCGAGGGCACGCGCGCCTTCCGCGCCGTCGTGCGCTGGTGGGCGCGGGTGGTGCGCCACGTTGGGCTCGACGAGCGCTCGGCGGCGCCCACACTCGTCGGCTTCCTGTTCGGACTCGCCTACGGCGGCGGCGTGATCGTGCGCGACGTGCGCCGCCACGACCTCCCGCGCCGGCAGGTGTTCATCATGAGCGTCTTCCTGAGCATGGTGCACGCCATCGTCGAGGACTCGCTGATCTTCATCGCCCTGGGCGCGAGCATCTTCTGGGTGGTCGCCTATCGCATCCTGTGGGCGGCGCTGGTCACGCTGGCGCTCACGGCGCTGGCGGCGCACTGGCTGCGCCGGCGCCGCCGGGACGACCCTGCGCTCCGGGGCGGTCCGGATCCGCGATGACGGCTGGTCCGGGGTCGCGTTGACGGACGAGCTCAGGTTCCGTAATCTTGACTGGAATTATCGTATTTTCCCGGCGAGGAGCTCTGCGCTAGTGAACATCTCCATGAAGAGCAGGTACGCGGTGCGGGCTCTCACCGAGCTCGCTCGCGTGGAACAGACGCAGACCGGCAAGCCCGTGCGTCTCGGCGAGATCGCCGAGCGCCGCGAGATGCCGCTCCAGTTCCTGGAGCAGGTCTTCGCGGCGCTCCGCCGCGGCGGCGTCGTCCGCAGCCGGCGCGGAGCGGCCGGCGGCTACACGCTCGCCCGGCCGGCGGACGAGATCACCGTCCTGGACGTGGTCGCCGCGCTCGACGGCGTGCCCTCCCCGGCGGAGTGCACGCAGGGTCGCTGCGACCAGGTGGACAGCTGCGGCGCATCCTATGTCTGGATCGAGGCGCAGCAGGCGCTGGAGGACGTGCTCACGTCCACCACCATCGGCGACCTGCTGCGGCGCGAGGACTCGCTGCGCAGCGCCGCGCCGATGTACCACATCTGACGGGAGAACGCATGAAGAGGGCACGGAGCATCACCGAGCTCATCGGCCGCACGCCACTGGTCAGGCTGGGTCGCATCTCCGACGAGACCGGCGCCGAGGTGCTGGGCAAGCTCGAATCGTTCAACCCCGGCGGCAGCGTCAAGGACCGCATCGGACTGGCGATGATCGACGCGGCGGAGCAGGAGGGCCGCATCGCTCCGGGGCGCACCACGCTCATCGAGCCTACCAGCGGCAACACCGGCGTCGCGCTGGCGATGGTGGCGGCCGCCCGGGGCTACGACCTGGTGCTCACGATGCCCGACACGTTCAGCGTGGAGCGGCGCGCACTGCTGAAGGCCTACGGCGCGCGCCTGGTCCTCACGCCCGGCGCTGAGGGCATGGCCGGCGCGGTCGCACGCGCGACGGAGCTCGCCGAGGAGCTCGGCGACGCGTTCGTCCCGCAGCAGTTCGAGAACCCGGCCAACCCGGAGGCGCACCGGCTCACGACGGCCGAGGAGATCTGGGGCGACACCGGCGGCGAGATCGACGCGTTCGTCGCCGGCGTCGGCACCGGCGGCACGCTCACCGGCGTAGGGCAGGTGCTCAAGCAGCGGCGACCGGGCGTGCTGGTGGTCGCCGTGGAGCCCTCCGACTCGGCCGTCCTCTCCGGACGCCCGGCCGGCGCCCACCGCCTCCAGGGCATCGGCGCCGGCTTCGTGCCCGCCGTCTTCGACCGGGGGGTCTGCGACGAGATCCTCACCGTGAGCGGCGACGACGCCTACGTCACCGCGCGCGAGCTCGCGCGCGGAGAGGGCATCCTCGTCGGTATCTCGGCCGGCGCCAACGTGTGGGCCGCCGCGTGAGCTCGCGCGGCGGCCCGGCATGCGCGGCAAGGTCGTCGTCACCATCCTCTGCGATACCGGGGAGCGGTATCTCTCCACGCCGCTCTTCGCCGACCTGCCGGAGCCTGTGTGAGGATCAGCGGGCACGAACGGCAGCGGTACGACTGCCAGCTCGTCCTCAAGGAGGTCGGGGAGCGGGGGCAGGATGCGCTGCGCCATGGATCGGTGCTCGTGGTCGGCGCCGGCGGGCTCGGGTCTCCCATCCTCTACTACCTCGCCGCGGCCGGCGTCGGGCGCATCGGCATCGTCGACGACGACGTCGTCGACCTCTCCAACCTGCAGCGCCAGATCCTCTTCACCACCGCCGACATCGGACGACCCAAGGTCGAGGTGGCCGTGGAGCGGCTCGCCGCCCTCAACCCCGAGGTGACGCTGGAGCCGCACGCGTCGCGGCTCATGGCCGCCACCGCGGCCGGCGTCATCGGCGGCTACGACGTCGTCGTCACGGCAGTCGACAACTTCCCGACCCGCTACCTCATCAACGACGCCTGCGTGCTGGCCGGCAAGACGCTGGTGGACGGCGCCGTGCTGCGCATGACCGGCCTGGCGATGACGATCAAGGGCGGGGAGACGGCCTGCTACCGCTGCCTCTTCCCGGAGCCTCCGCCGCCGGCCGGGGTCATCAGCTGCTCGGAGGCCGGGGTGCTCGGCCCGATCCCCGGTCTCATCGGCTCCATCCAGGCGCTCGAGGTCATCAAGGTGCTCACCGGCGCCGGGCGGCCGCTCTACGATCGCCTGCTGCAGTACGACGGCGGGGCGATGACGTTCACCGAGGTCGAGGTGTCCCGCGTGCCGTCCTGCCCGGTCTGCGGTGACCTGCCGAGCATCACGGAACTGGTGGATCTGGATGACTGACGAGGCCGTGCTGGAGCGCATCCTGGAGCAGTTCGACGGCGCCGGCAGCGCCGTGGTCGCATTCTCCGGCGGCGTCGACTCCAGCCTCGTGCTCGCGGCCGCGGCGCGGGCGCTCGGGCGCGGACCGCGTCGTCGCCGTCACCGCGACGTCGCCGACGTACCTGGCGAGGAGCTCGCGGCGGCCGCCGAGGTGGCCGCGAGCCTGGGCGTCGAGCACGTGGTGCTCGAGACCCGCGAGTTCGACGACCCGCGGTTCGTGGAGAACTCGCGCGAGCGCTGCTACTTCTGCAAGGCCGGGCTGCTCGACGCGCTCGGTGAGCTCGCCGCGGAGCGCGGCGCGGTGGTCGTGGACGGCGCCAACGCCGACGACGCCGGCGACCACCGCCCCGGCATGAAGGCCGCCGCCGAGCGCGGCGTGCTGCAGCCGCTGCTGACGGCGGGAGTGACCAAGGCCGAGGTCCGGCGCTGCGCGCGCGACCTCGGCCTGCCCACCTGGGACGCGCCGCAGCAGGCCTGCCTGGCCTCGCGCGTCCCGTACGGCGAGCCCATCACGCCGGGCAAGCTCGCCGCCGTGGCGGCCGCCGAGCAGGCGCTGCACCAGCTCGGCTTCCGCCAGTGCCGGGCGCGCCACCACGGCGACGTGGCGCGCCTCGAGGTCGAGCGCCGGCCAGCTCGAGCGGGCCTTCGCGCTGCGCGCGGAGATCGCGCGCCGCGTGCGTGCGGCCGGGTTCACGTACGTGGCCCTGGACCTCGACGGTTTCCGCACGGGAAGCATGAACGAGGCGTGACAGACTCTACGAGGAGGTGACGGCCGTGATCCGCAAGCTGCTGGCTCTGACGGGCCTGAGTGTCGCCGCGTGCTGGTTCCTGGGACGAGGGACGCGCGGGTGTCGGCCGGTCAACGGCATCGTCGGCGAGCTGAGCCAGGACGTCCACACGGCGGTCGAGGAGATCGCCGCCGACGTCAAGGCCGTGCAGGAGCGCGACCCCGCGGCCACGTCCAAGGTCGAGATCCTCACCTCGTACTCGGGCCTCCACGCGCTCTGGCTCCACCGCCTGGCGCACAAGCTCAACGCCGTCGGCCTGCCGCTGGTGCCGCGCTGGATCAGCCAGTTCAACCGCTTCGCCACCGGCATCGAGATCCACCCCGGGCGCGAAGATCGGCCACGGTCTGTTCATCGACCACGGCTCGGGTGTGGTCATCGGCGAGACGGCGGAGATCGGCGACAACGTCACCATCTACCAGGGCGTCACGCTGGGCGGCACCGGCAAGGAGAGCGGCAAACGTCACCCCACGGTGGGCGACAACGTGGTGTTCGGCGCCGGCGCCAAGGTGCTCGGTGGCATCACCGTGGGCGACAACGCCAAGGTCGGCGCCGGGAGCGTGGTGGTCACCAACGTGCCCCGGAACTCCACGGTCGTGGGCAACCCCGGCCGGCCGGTGCTGCTGCAGGGTCAGAAGGTCGGCATCCCCGACATCGACTACCGGCACCTCCCGGACCCGGTGGCCGAGGCCATCAAGTGCCTGGTCGCGCGCATCGTGGAGATGGAGAAGGAGCTCGACGAGATCCACCCGGACCGCGGCGGCAAGCGCGAGGAGGCCGTGCGGCAGACGCAGGCGATGCTCGCCGAGTTGCTGCGCTTCGACGAGGGCGCCGGGATCTGACGCCGCGCTGGAGCGGCGCGGGCTCAGGCCGCGAGGTACCTGCGTCGCGCGGCCGGAGCGGCGTCCGCCTCGAGCAGCTCCCAGGCGTCGGCGAACCCGAGGTCGAGCAGGAACAGCTCGGGGTCCACGAGCCCGTAGCAGCGCCAGGTGGCGCCGTGGTCGGCGGTCGCGAACAGTACGCCGCCGTCGGTCACGATGTAGTCGGAGCCTGGGGACGCCGTCGTGCGCCTCGTCCGCCAGCACCAGCGTGTAGCCGCCTGCCACGCCGCTCATCGTCCGCCTCCTCGCCCAGTGATGAGGGTCCACCTCGCCCTCACTGGAGTCATCGGGACGCCGGCGGCGCGACCTCATGAGCACGGCTCCTCGACTTACCCGGGAAAGCCGGGGCTACTGGCAGGAACGTACGCACAGGAGCTCCGGGCGTCGCCTGCCGGCCGCGGCGGGCGATCCGGCGCTCTCCGGCTGCTGCCGTCCGCGCCCGGCGCGATGCCCTGGGCGTCCGCTGCCGGATGTCACCCTGCCGGGTGACCGGCGTGGAGCGGGGGGTATGCTACGATTGCTGCCCTTCCAGACCACCCGTGAACGGAGCGTGATGTCACCATGAGCGAGGTCAGGCGTCTCGTGCTCGACGTGCTCAAGCCCCACCAGCCCACCATGCTCGTGCTCGCCGACAAGCTCGGCGACCTCGAGGGCGTGCACGGGGTCGACATCACCCTCATCGAGATCGACAACAAGGTCGAGAACATCAAGGTCACCCTGGAGGGCGACGACATCGACTTCCAGGCCGTCGCCGAGGTCGTGCAGGACGGTGGCGCCAGCATCCACTCCATCGACAAGGTCTCGACCGGCAAGCACCTCATCGACGAGGTCGAGACTCCCCAGGACGCCGGCGCGTCCTGGCTCCGCTGACCCTCCGGCCTGACACCCTGGCGAGCCGATGAGTCAGTCCGGCAGCCCGCTCGCCGCGCGCCTGCGCCGCCGCCTCGCCACCCTGCGCCAGTACCACGAGATCGCCGAGGTCGGCGAGATCGCCCGTCGCTACTTCGCCATGAACGCGTTCGACGGCGTGCTCACCGCCATCGGCGTGCTCGTCGGCGGCTACCTCGGCGGCGTCGACAGCCCGCGCGCCATCTTCATCGTGGTCGCTCACCACCGCCGTGGGCATGGGCGTCTCCGGCTTCTACGGCTCGTACCTCGTCGAGCGCGCGGAGCGCGGCAGGGCCATGCGCGAGCTGGAGGAGTCCACGCTCTCCAGCCTCCGGGGGTCGACCATCGCATCCGCCTCCCGCTACGCCACCATCGTCATCGCCTTCGTCGACGGCGCATCTCCGTTCGCCGCCGCGCTGATCGTCATGATCCCGTTCGCCTTCACCTCCGTCATCCCGATGCACACCGCCTACTACCTGGCGGTCGCCGTCGGGCTCGTCGAGCTCTTCTTCCTCGGCGCGTTCCTGGGCGCCATCTCGCGCGAGCGCCTGTGGCTCTCCGGGCTGCGCCTCGTCTTCGCCGGGGTCATCGCCCTGGCCATCAGCCTGCTGCTCGGCGGAGGCGTCGGATGACGGCCCACGGCCGGTCCGGCGCCCCTGCCGAGCACCCGCTGCTCGCCGGGCTCAACGACGAGCAGCGCAAGGCCGTCACCCACGTCGACGGTCCGCTGCTCATCCTCGCCGGCGCCGGCTCGGGCAAGACCCGTGTGCTCACGCACCGTGTGGCCTGGCTCATCCAGGTCGAGCACGTGCGCCCGGACGAGGTCGTCGCCATCACCTTCACCAACAAGGCCGCCGGCGAGATGAAGGAGCGCATCGAGGGCCTCGTGGGGCCGGTCGCGCGCACCATGTGGATCAGCACGTTCCACAGCATGTGCGCACGCCTGCTGCGCCGCGAGGCCCAGCGCATGGGCTACAAGAGCACCTTCACCATCCACGACGAGGACGACCGCCGGCGGCTCATCAAGCGCTGCATGCAGGAGCTCAACATCGACCCCAAGCGGTACCCGCCGGAGTCGATCAGCCGTCAGATCAGCGACGCCAAGAACCAGCTGCATGGGGCCCGCCCAGTTCCGCGACAAGGGCGGGCGCTACGCGCAGGTGGCGGCCGACGCCTACGAGCTCTACGAGAAGCGCCACGCCGAGATGAACGCCATGGACTTCGACGACCTTCTGATGAAGACGGTCGAGCTGCTCGAGGGCTATCCGGACCGGCTGGAGCACTACCAGCAGGCGTTCCGCTTCGTGCTCGTCGACGAGTACCAGGACACCAACCACGCCCAGTACCGGCTCGCCAACCTGCTCGCCGGCGCGCACGGCAACCTCGCCGTGGTGGGCGACGACGACCAGAGCATCTACTCGTGGCGCGGCGCCGACATCCGCAACATCCTCGAGTTCGAGCGCGACCACCCGGACGCGGAGGTCATCCGCCTGGAGCAGAACTACCGCTCCACGCAGAAGATCCTCGACGCGGCCAACGCCGTGGTCACCAACAACCGCAAGCGCAAGGGCAAGAACCTGTGGACCCCGAGGGGGGAGGGCGCGCTCGTCCAGGTCGTGGAGGTCGCCGACGAGCGCGCCGAGGCGCAGTTCGTCGCCAGCGAGGTGCAGAAGCTGCTCGAGGGCGAGGCCAAGGGCGCCGAGCGGGCGTACCGGCCGGACGAGATCGCCGTGCTCTACCGCACCAACGCCCAGAGCCGCGTGCTCGAGGAGCAGTTCGGGCGCTACGCGATCGCCTACCAGGTCATCGGCGGGCCCAAGTTCTACGAGCGCGCCGAGATCCGCGACCTCGTCGCGTACCTCACGGTCGTCGTCAACCCCGCCGACACGCAGCGCCTGCTGCGCATCGTCAACACGCCCAAGCGCGGCATCGGCGCCACCAGCCTGCAGCGCCTGCAGGCGCATGCGGCGAGCGTGGGAGACACTCTCTGGCAGACGCTGCGGCAGGCCGACGAGGTGCCCGGGCTGTCGACGGCCGCGGTCAACGGCCTGCTGGCGTTCGCCCGCGTCATCGAGGGCCTGCAGGCCACCTACGCGGGCCGTCCGGTGGCAGAGGTCGTGCGCAGCGTGATCGAGGAGACCGGGTACGAGGCGGCCCTCGACCGCGCAGAAGACGCTCGAGTCCGAGGGCCGTCTCGAGAACATCGAGGAGTTCGCCGGCGTGGCCGCCGAGTACGACAAGCGCGCCGACGAGCCCAGCCTCGACCTGTTCCTGCAGGAGATCTCGCTGTACAGCGACAGCGACGCGCTCGCCGACAAGAGCGTGCTGCTCACGCTGATGACGCTGCACAACGCCAAGGGCCTCGAGTTCCCGGTGGTGTTCATCCCCGGGATGGAGGAGGGCGTGTTCCCGCACCAGCGGTCGCTCGACGAGCAGAACGTGGAGGAGGAGCGCCGCCTCGCCTACGTGGGCATCACGCGCGCCATGGACAGGCTGTACCTCCTGCACGCGCGCGCGAGGACCCTGTGGGGCTCGGCGCAGTACAACATCCCGTCACGGTTCCTCGACGAGATCCCCGAGGAGCTCACCGAGCGCCAGATCGTCGGCGGCCGCCCGACGCAGTGGGACTCCGGCGGCGGCCGCGGCGGCTCGTGGAGCGGCGGAGGCGGCGGCTCGTGGAGCGGCGGCGGCTGGGCGGCCGGCGGCGAGGACGACGACGACCTCGGCGCCCTGGGCAGCGGGCGCCGCTTCACGCCCAAGGAGAAGAAGCTCGACGAGGAGGTCGTGGAGCAGTTCTTCGCCCCCGGCGACCGGGTGCTCCACGCCACGCTCGGCGAGGGCACCGTGCTCAGCATGCAGAGCGGCGGCATCGTGCTATCCGCTTCGAGAACGACGGCTCCGAGCGCCGGCTCATGGCCAGCGTGGCGCCGCTCAGGAAGCTGCGCGGCTAGTCAGACCTCCTGCCAGTCCTCCAGAGCGATGCCGCGGAACGGTTCGAAGTGGCGGACGTTCATGGTCACCAGGATGAGGTCGTTGACGGCCGCGATCGCGGCGATCTGACCGTCCGTCGCCGAGGGCGTGCGGCCGACCTTCTCCAGGCGCGCCCGCTCTCGCCCGTGCCAGACGGCTGCGGCTGCATCGTAGTCCACTACCGGGAGCGCTCCGCACACCGCATCGCGCACGAAGTCCTCGAGCCGGGAGCGCCTTGCGCCCGGCGCAAGGCGCTCGCACCCGTACGTCACTCATGCACGACGGGGCTCGGGACGGCGCAGTGCAGGTAGTCCCGCCGCAGGCGACCGAGCACGCCGCGATCGCCGTGCGGCAGCATGACCTGCGAGAGGACGTTCGTGTCGAGGAGATAGCGGGGCATCAGATGTCGATGTCACGCCCCGGCAGCTCGTCCCGCAGTCCCGCGAAGTCCGCCTCCGCGAACTCGACGCCGTCGAGGGCCGCGGCGCGGCGGATGCCTTCGGCGACCTCCCAGAAGTCCGGGCGTGTCGTCCGGAGCTCACGATATCGGGCGAGGGAGAGGAGGACGGCGACCGGTCTCCCGCGACGCGTGAGCGTCACGGGCTCGCCGGTCTCGGCCGCGCGGACGACCTCGGGGAGGTGG
This sequence comes from uncultured Thermoleophilia bacterium, assembly GCA_963793605.1. GTDB lineage: Bacteria > Actinomycetota > Thermoleophilia > UBA2241 > UBA2241 > CAIXSE01. The sequence goes on along the minus strand of CAWCAH010000007.1, from coordinate 61,899 downwards.
TCCTTGGCTTCGGCGATCGAGTACTCACGAGACATGGCAGCCTCCCAGATGGCCATCATCATGGCCATCTTACCATGCGCCGACGCCATCACCGTCACGGTCCCGTGCCGCTGTCCCACATCCTCCAGGTGCCGTCGGACATGCGCACGACGTGCTCGAACAACTGGTGCTCGCCCGGGTCGCCCCATACGTTGGGGTCCGCGGCGGGCTCGATCCAGACGATGGCCGAGAACTCGATGGTGGCCTCTGCCAGCCGGGCCGTCGGAGACCGACCGCGGCACGACGCTGACGAACGCGCGCCGAGGCGATGTCGCTCGCCGTCCCACTGCAGGATGGGCGAGCCCGGAGCCACGAGGTCCTGCTGGGCCTCGCGAGCGCCCGTCGCCGACGAGCGTCCAGAACTCGCGTACCACATCGACGGCGGCGGCCGGCGGCGCGCCGCTCGTGATCTGCGGCGACGGGACCGGCGTGGGAGACGGGCTCGCGGCGACCGTCGCTTCGGCGCCGCCGGACGAGCCGCCGCAGGCGGCGAGCAGGGCGGCGCCCGCCAACGCCACAAGGATGAGCACGGCCGCGGCGCCGACGTGCGCTCGCGGCCGGCGGTGACTGCTTCGGGACTGTCGGCTCACGGGTGACCTCCTCGGTTGGGCGCGCCCGCGAAGCTCATCACAGGCGCGGCGGGCTGTACAGGTTGACGATGGGGTCGCGCGGTTGACGACCTCCCGGCGCGCCCGCGGCGGACGCGGGCCGCCGACGTCCCTGCGATAGAGTTGGTCGCAGCCAGTCCTGTCCCAGGGTCCGAGGAGGGTCTCCATGGCCGTCGAGGTCGTCCGCGAAGGCGCCGTCGCCGTCGTCACCGTCAACCGCCCGGAAGCGCTCAACTCGCTCGACGCCGAGACCAACGAGGCGCTGCTCGCCGCCGCGCGCGAGCTCTCGGCCGACGAGTCGGTGCGCGCCGTGGTGCTCACCGGCGGCGGCGACAAGTCGTTCGTCGCCGGCGCCGACATCGCCGCGATGAGCGAGCTCACGGCCGAGCAGGCGCGGCAGTGGGGCGCGCTCGGCCAGGCCGTGATGAGCGCGATCGAGGCGGCGCCCCAGCCCTGGGTCGCCGCCGTCAACGGCTTCGCCCTCGGCGGCGGCTGCGAGCTCGCGCTCGCCTGCGACATCAGGCTGGCCGCGGAGAACGCCAAGTTCGGCCAGCCGGAGATCAACCTCGGCATCACCCCCGGCTTCGGCGGCACCCAGCGCCTGCCGCGCAACGTGGGGGAGGGCTGGGCCAAGTACCTCATCCTCAGCGGCCGCATCATCCGCGCCGACGAGGCGCTGCGCATCGGGCTCGTCCAGGCCGTGTTCCCCAGGGACGAGCTCATGACCCAGGCGATGAAGCTGGCGGAGGAGCTGGCCGGCAAGAGCCCGCTGGCGATGCGCTACTGCAAGGCGGCGGTCAACGCCGCCGCCGACACCGACCTCGAGACGGGCCAGCGCATCGAGCGCGACCTCTTCGCGCTGGCGTTCGCCACCGAGGACCAGACCGAGGGTATGCAGGCGTTCCTGCAGAAGCGCGCCCCGGAGTTCACGGGGCGCTGACGGCGGCCGCCGGCCGCGGCGGCGTCACCCGCCGGCGCCGGCCGCCTGCCGGCTACGCGCTCACGCGCCGACGGCCGCCGCCAGGCGCGAGAGCACCTCGTGCACGCCGGGCGTGGCGCGCACGAGCACGTCGGCGGCCTCGGTCACCGGCTGCGGCGTCTCGTCCGTGACCGCCGCGACCGCCGCCGTGCGCCGCCGCGCGTCGCGCTCGCCCCAGTCGCGCACGGCGGCGAACAGGGTGACGTCGGTGAGGTCGTCGCCGCAGCCCAGCGCCGAGAAGTAGTCGCCGGCGGTCAGCAGCCGGCGGACCGCCGACCCCTTGGTGAACGGCAGCGGCGGCCGGATCTCGAACAGGAAGTGGCCGGTGGCGATGGCGAGGCCGCGCTCGCGCGCGGGCTCGATCACGCGCTGCAGGATCTGGTGGCGGGTCGCGGCCGCGTCCCCGGCGAGGCGGTAGTGGACGGCGAGCACGGTGCGCTTGTCCTCGAGCACGACGCCCAGGGCGTCGCAGTCGAGGTCGCGCTGCGCCGCCTCGCGCACCTCGCGGATGGTGCCCACGTAGCGCTCGGCCTGCGGGTCGGAGACGACGCTGCCGTCCGGCGGCCATCGTCTCGAGCCCGTGCGTGCCGACGTAGGCGGCGCCGTCCAGCGGGATCATGCGCCGCCCGTCCTCGAGCGACCTGCCGGTGACGAACGCCACCAGCCCGAGCCGCGCCGACCAGGCGTGCGAGCAGCTCGCGGAAGGGCTCGGGGACGTGCGCCTCCGCCGGGCGTGGGCGCGATGGGGGAGATGGTGCCGTCGATGTCGCAGAAGAGCGCCGCCGCGTGCGGAGCCTCGGCGGCGGCGCGCAGCAGCGCGTCCAGCGCCTCGGTCCCGCTGATGATCGGCGATCCTGCGTCCACGGCTCCCCCTCCGCCTCGCTCGGCGTGAGCGTACCCGCTGGGCACGCGTTCCCAACGGCGTCGGCCGGCGCGCCGCCGTCAAGTTCCCGCGAGGACGTGCCGATACCTGCGGCGAGAGAGATGAGCGACTCGCCCGACATCACCGGCCGGCCCGTGCCCGGCGGCAAGGCGCGCGACATGCGCGCCGACCCGTACCTCAAGTCCATGCTCCTCGGGCTGATCGAGGACAGCTACCTGCACACGGGCACCTTCACCCAGTTCGCCGCCGAGGTGCTCCAGGTCATCGCCTACGCCGTCACCGTCCCCGTGGCGTTCACGGAGGGGTTCCTGCGCGCCTATCTCTCCATCGACCGCGTGGAAGAGGACGACGACGGGCGCATCAAGATCATCCCCAAGGCGGGCGCGAGCATCGAGGACATGATCCGCGACGTGGACGAGATCACCGCCCAGGTGGACCCCGGCGCCGTGTTCAACCCCGTGGTGCGCGCCAAGCTGGACGCCGTGCACGAGACGTCGAGCAAGGCGATGAAGTGGGACATCAACACGCTCTCGGTGATGGACGACGACCAGCTCATGGGCGTGCTCCGCGAGATGCAGGCGCAGTCCGAGGTCGCGGGAGCGGACGGGGAGGACGCCGACGAGGCGACCGACTACGTGCGCGCCAAGATCGCGACCATCCGCCGCAACGTGCGCCAGTTCCAGGCGCGGCAGCAGACCGGCGACGCCGGCGCCGGCGGACCGCCGCCGCGAGCCCTCCGGCGCCTGACGCGACCCTGCGCCTGCGACGCCCGAGCGGCCGGACGTCCTCACGACCACCGGCCGCAGCGGCGTCCGCACTCCGGCTCGCGGCTCGAAATGCGGTAGCATAGCCGGGCTCGACACAAGGGGCTCTTGGTGCAGCACTTCTCGGACAGACTCGCAACGGCCATCCGCGCGCGGCGCAGCGTGGTCTGCGTCGGCCTGGACCCGGTGCTCGAGCGCATGCCGCCGGAGCTGGTGGAGAAGTACCGTCCGCAGGCGGCGGAGCTCGGCGAAGACGCCGCCGTCGCCGCCTGCTTCCAGGAGTTCTGCAGCGGCGTCATCGACGCCGTCGCCGGGTCGGCCGCCTGCGTCAAGCCGCAGGCCGCGTTCTTCGAGCAGTACGGCGCCGCCGGGTGGCAGGCGCTCGGCGCCGTCATCCGCTGCGCACACGAGTACGACCTGCCGGTGATCCTCGACGTCAAGCGCGGCGACATCGCCTCCACCGGCGCCGCGTACGGCAACGCCGCGTTCGGCGGCGCCGCCGGCTTCGCCGGCCCGGCCGCCGGCATCGGCGCCGACGCCGTCACCGCCAGTCCCTATCTGGGCGACGACTCGCTGCAGCCGCTGGTGGACCACTGCGCCGGCGGTCACGGCGTCTTCATCCTCACGCGCACGAGCAATCCCGGCGCGGCGCTGCTGCAGGAGGTGGAGGTCGACGGCCGGCCGCTCTACCTGCGGGTCGCCGACCTCGTGCGCGAGCTCGGCGCCGCCCACGTCGGCGAGGCCGGCTACAGCGACGTCGGCGCGGTGGCCGGCGCCACGGCGCCGGCGCAGCTGCGCGCCGTGCGCGAGGCGCTGCCCAACGCGTTCCTCCTCGTGCCCGGCTATGGGGCGCAGGGCGCGGGGGCCGAGGCCCTGGCGGGCGTCGCCGCCGGCGAGGCCGCGGGGTTCGTCGTCAACGCCTCGCGCTCCATCATCTTCGCCTGGCAAGCTGCGGGCGGCGACTATCGAAGGGCTGCGGCCGAAGCCGCCGAATCTATGCGCAACGACCTCGAGGACAGCCTGTGACCGACGAGAAACCCAAGAACAGGACTCGCCGTCCTCGTCCCGTGTCCCCGGAGGGCGCCGCGCCGCCGTCCGCGGCCCAGGGCGCCGACGACCCCGACGCCGCGCTGCGGCGGCTCGAGTCGATGGGATCGCCGGAGCCTGCGGCCGCGTCGCCCGCCGGTCCGGCCCCGCTGCCGCCGACGCCGGTCGTCGACTCGTTCGGTCCTGCGCCGTCTTCAAGAGCGCAGCGCCCCATGGGGTCGTCCAAGAAGACGTCCAGAGCCCGACCGCGTCCCGCCGGGTCTCGCTCCTCGCGCATGGTCGCGCGCATCGTCGCGCCGGTGGTGTTCCTCGTCGCCGTGATCGCCCTCGTCGGCATCGTCGTCAACTCGGGCGTCCTCAGCGCCGACGAGCCGGTGGTCACGCCGACCGTCAAGGCCACCAAGGCCGGCGGCGACAAGACCACGAAGAAGTACGTGGTCAAGGCCGGGGACTCCCTCTCGAGCATCGCCCTGCGCTTCAACATCAGCACGGCCGAGCTCCAGGGTCTGAACCCCGAACTCGCCGGCAGCACGCTCCAGGTCGGGGAGCGCATCGTCGTTCCGGCCCAGTAGCGCTCCCATCCGGTAGGGCGCCGGCGGCCGCACATCGGCCGGCGCCTCTCGCTTCCCCACACCGACCCACCTTGATCTCGCCGCGGGCGTGACGGCGCACGCCGTCCGCCTCCGCCGACCAGCGCCCGCCGCGGCACCGCCTCACCTTGCGCCATCCGTGCCCGGTCCCGGCCGCGCACGGTCCCTCCAGCCTCGATCCCCTGCCGTCCCGGCCCTCCGCTCCTCTCCTCGGTGGGTGCGTCGGACGGCGTGTGGGTGTCATTCCCCACGAAGTGGGGAAGGAGGAGCAATAAGTGTTGCGTAATGGGGAGTGGTGGGGTAAAGTGGCGCACATGCAGCGACCGTTGTTGGTAGGGGAGTTCGAGATCACGCTCGATGCGAAGAACCGCATCGCGATCCCCGCACGCCTGCGCCCCGTCTTCACCGAAGGCATCTACGTCACCCAGGAGAACGAGCGCTGCCTCGGCGGCTACAGCCCCGAGGAGTTCCGGCGCCGCCTCGAGGAGGACGTGGATGTGACCAGGGCGGGCAGCGTGCAGCGTCGCGACGTCAAGCGCCGGCTGGCCGCCACCGCCGTGTCCTTCCCGGACCTGGACAAGCAGGGGCGTGTGACCCTGCCGGCCAAGCATCTGGACTACTCCGGCATCAGCCGGGACGTCACCGTCATCGGGGTCGCGGACCACGTGGAGATCTGGGACCGCGACGCCTGGACAGAGTACCGGGCCCACCTTGAGGAGGAGGCCGATGCTTCCGCAGACGAGCATCCAACTTCGTGAGTACGAGATGGCCCTCGCCCACACACCGGTCCTTCTCGATGAGCTCATCGAGCTGCTACGGCCGGCCAGGGGCGAGACCGCCATCGATTGCACGTTCGGCGGCGGCGGTCACGCCGAGGCCGTCGCGGCGGCGCTCGGGCGCCAAGGGGCGGCTGATCGCCGTCGACCGCGACCCGAGCGTCGCGGAGTTCTTCCGCGACGTCGTGCGCGCGGCGCCCTGCGCGTGCGAGCTCTACCACGGCAACTTCGCCGACGTGCTGGCCGAGCGCGAGCGATGCGTCGGCCGACATCGTGTACATGGACCTCGGCGTCTCGTCCATGCAGCTCGACCGGCGCGAGCGGGGCTTCAGCTACGCTTACGACGCGCCGCTCGACATGCGCATGGACCCCGAGCTGGAGGTCACCGCCGCCGACCTGTGCAACACGCTGCCCGAGGGCGAGCTCACCGACATCTTCCGCCGGTACGGGGAGGAGCGGTACGCGCGCAACATCGCCCGTGGCGTGGTGACGGCGCGGAAGAAGGCGCCGCTCACCACCACGAGCGAACTCGTCGAGATCGTCAAGCGCACCATCCCGACGCCGGCCCGCTTCGGCGCCGGCAACCCGGCGCGCCGCGTGTTCCAGGCGCTGCGCATCGTCGTCAACGACGAGCTGGCTCGCTCGCCCGCGGTCTCGACGAGGCCTACAGGGTGCTGCGCCCCGGCGGCCGCCTCGCGGCGATGAGCTTCCACTCGCTCGAGGACCGCATGGTCAAGGAGTTCTTCAAGGGCAAGGCGGCAGGCTGCATCTGCCCGCCCGGCCTGCCGATGTGCGTGTGCGGCCACGAGCCGACCATGCGTGTGCTCACGCGCAAGCCGGTGACGCCGCGCGCGGCCGAGGTCGAGTCCAACCCGCGCAGCTCGTCGGCCAAGCTCCGCGTCGCCGTCAAGCTCGAGGATTGACCGGGCGGGACGATGGCCACTGCCGCCCGCCACGCCCACACGGCTGCGCCTGCGCCCCGCTACGAGCGGGACGCGCGTGAGGAGCCTCTACGCGTATCGCGCGCCGAGGACGCGCAAGCGCGCGGCGCAGCGCTCACGCCTCATGCGCACGTTCGTCATCTTCGTGGGCTGCCTCACGGTGCTCGCCGTCGGCCGCGTCGCGCTGAGCTTCGCGGTGGTGCAGAAGACCCTGCAGACCGACGCGATCGTGCGCGAGGAGCGGCGCATCAGCGACAAGAACGACCAGCTCGAGGAGCAGGTCGCGCAGCTCGGCTCGCCGGTGCGCGTGCGCCACATCGCCGAGTCACAGCTGGGACTCGTGGACGCCGACCCACACCGTCTACCCCGAGCCGCTGCTGCCCAGGAGCGACGCTGAGGTCGCGGCGGCCCGCTGATGGCGGCTCCTTCCAAAGGACGTCGTCGCCAGACCGGCCGGCGCGGCGCCCTGGGGAGCCCCAAACCGGCGCGCAGCGGCACTGACGGCCGCATCCGGCTCCTCCGTCTCGCGTTCGTGGTCTTCCTGGTGCTCGTGGGCGGCAAGGCCGTGGCGCTCGCCTCGTCCTCGCAGCACCTCGCCAAGTACGCCGTCAACCAGCAGACCGACGAGGTCCCGCTGCCGGCGCCGCGCGGCTCCATCCTGGACAGGAACGGCGACGAGCTCGCCGTCGGCAAGCCGCAGCAGACCGTGTTCGCGACGCCGTACCTCCTGGACGACCCGCGCGCCGCGGCGGAGGAGCTGTGCGACGCGCTGCAGATCAACCGCGCCGCAAGCGGGAGCAGGTCGAGAAGGCCCTCGTCGCCGCCGTCAAGGACGACCTCGGCTTCTGCTACGTGGCGCGCAAGGTGGACCCCGAGTACGCGAAGGCGGCGGTAGGTCTCGGTATCCCCGGCGTGGGCGCGTATGCCGAGGAGAAGCGCATGTACCCGCTCCAGGGCACGGCTGCCCAGGTAGTCGGCTTCGCCGGCATGGACAACGAGGGCCTGGCGGGCATCGAGCTGGTGTACGACGAGCAGCTCTCCGGCAAGCCCGGCAGCGAGACCGTGGTCCGCGACCCCGCCGGGCACACGCTGAGGACCGTGCGCCAGAAGCTGCCGGTCTCGGGTTCGGACGTCCGTCTCACGCTCGACAGCGAGATCCAGTACACCGCCGAGGACGTGCTCGAGAAGGCCGTCCGCAGCACCGGCGGCAAGTCCGCGATGGGCATCGTGATGGACCCGCGCACCGGCGAGGTCCTCGCCATGGCCAGCGTCACCGGCGAGGGGTTCCACGGGTTCGGCAAGGACAAGGAGGCGGACAAGAACCGCTGCATCACCGACGTGTACGAACCGGGCTCGATCTTCAAGGTCGTCACCATCTCGGGGGCTCTGGCCGACGGCACCGTGACGCCTGACCAGAAGTTCACCCTCCCGCCCAGCATCTGGGTCAGCGACCGGGAGATCAACGAGTCGCACCCGCGCGGCACGGTGACGTACTCGGTGGGCGAGATCCTCCAGTGGTCGAGCAACGTCGGGGCGGTCACCATCGGCCAGAAGATGGGCCCTGAAGACCTGTACAAGTGGGAGAAGGCGTTCGGGTTCGGCGCGCTCACGGGCATCGACTTCCCCGGGGAGTCGGGCGGCATCGTCAAGGCTCCCGAGGACTGGTGGGAGTCGTCCATCGGCAACATCCCCATGGGTCAGGGCATCGCCGTGACGGCCATGCAGATGGCCTCCGCCTTCAGCACCGTGGCGTACAACGGCTGGCAGGTGCAGCCTCGGCTGGTGGCGCAGGTCGGCACGGACGTGCTACGACACGGTGGAGAAGCACCGCGTGCTGCCGGGCAAGGTCGCCCGCCAGGTGCGCGAGATGCTGCGGGTCGCCGTCGAGGAGGGCACCGGCACCAAGGCGCGCATCCCGGGCTACGACGTGGCCGGCAAGACGGGTACCGCGGAGATGGCGCTGGCGGACGGCAGCGGCTACGCCAAGGGCGTCTACACCGCCTCCTTCGTCGGCATGGCTCCGGCCGACCACCCACGGCTGGTCGTGCTCGTGGCGGTCAGCGGGACTCCCATGTACGGCGGCGACGCCGCCGCGCCGGCGGTCAAGAAGATCATGCAGTTCAGCCTCCAGCACCTGGAGATAGCGCCGTGACCGAGGGCGCCGGCGCCGTGAGCGAGCGCCCGGATGGTCTGTTAGAATCCGCGCCGATGAAGCTGAGTGAGCTGGTCCAAGGGGTCTCCGGCGCCACGGTGCGCGGGGACCCGGACACCGAGATCCGGGGTCTCGCCTACCACACGCGTGACGTCGCAGACGGCACGCTTTTCTTTTGCGTCCCCGGGCTCAGGTACGACGGTCACGCGTTCGCGGACAAGGCCGTCGAGGCCGGTGCGAGTGCGCTCGTGTGCGAGCGCGACACCGGCCAGGCCGTCACTCACGTCATCGTCCCGTCCGTGCGCCGCGCCATGGCGCTGCTCGGCGCGCGCTGGTACGGCGACCCCTCGCGCGAGCTGCGCGTCGTCGGCGTCACCGGCACCAACGGCAAGACCACCACGGCGCACCTTGTAGCCGGCCTGTTCGCCGCCGCCGGCAAGCCGTCCGGCCTGCTGGGCACGGTCGCCAACCGCATCGGTGGCGTGGAGCACGCGGTCACGCTCACCACCGCCGAGTCTCTCGATCTGCAGCGCATGTTCCGCGAGATGGTCGCGGCGGGGGACGAGGCGTGCGCGTTCGAGGTCAGCTCGCACGCGCTGGCGCAGGACCGCGCGCTCGGCATCGACTTCGACGCGGTCGTCTTCAGTAACCTCACCCGGGATCACCTCGACTACCACAAGGACCTCGAGGACTACTTCCGCGCCAAGCGCCGCCTGTTCCTGCCCGACGAGCGGCGTCAGGGCGCGGCGAAGGCGGTCGTCAACGTCGGCGACGAGTTCGGCGCGCGGCTCGCGGAGGAGTGCGCGCCGCTGTACGGCGACGACCTCTGGACCTGCGCGGTCGAGGACTCCGGCGCCTCCGGCGCCGCGGTCGTCGCCCGCGACCTGGAGCTCCGCGCCGACGGCTCCGCCTTCACGCTCTCGTGCCCCCGCGTCGGGATCGAGGAGCGGGTCACGCTGCGCCTGGCGGCGCGCTTCAACGTCGAGAACGCGCTGGCCGCGGGTGCCGCGGGCCTGGCCCTCGGGCTGCCGCCCGAGGCCGTCCTCCGCGGCCTCAGCGTCACCGAGGGCGTGCCCGGCCGCTTCCAGGCGGTGCGCGCCGGCCAGCCGTTCAGCGTCGTCGTGGACTACTCGCATACGCCGGACTCCCTCGAGAACGCGCTCGCGGCGGCACGCGCCGTCACCGCGGGGCGCGTGCTCGTGGTGTTCGGCTGCGGCGGCGACCGCGACCGCGGCAAGCGGCCGCTCATGGGCGAGATCGGCGCCCGGCTCGCGGACCGCGCAGTGATCACCTCGGACAACCCGCGTACCGAGGACCCCGTGGCCATCATCGACGAGATCGCCGCCGGCGTGCCCGGCGAGCTCGGCGCCAAGGTCGTCCTCGAGCCCGACCGCCGCGCCGCCATCCGCATCGCCGTGCGCGAGGCCGCGGCCGGCGACACCGTGGTCATCGCCGGCAAGGGACACGAGCAGGGCCAGCTCATCGGCGACCGCAAGATCCCCTTCGACGACCGCACGGTCGCCGTGGAGGAGATTGCGGCGCTCGCGCGAGGGCCGGTGACGCCGTGCTGCCGCTGACCCTCGCCGAGGTCGCGGCCGCCTGCGGCGGCCGCCTCGAGGTCCCCGACCCTCAGCTCGAGGTACGGCGTGTGTGCACCGACAGCCGCAGCCTGCGGCCGGGCGACCTGTTCGTCGCTCTGCAGGGCGAGCGCTTCGACGGCGACAAGTACGCCGCACAGGCGCTCGCGGACGGCGCGACCGCCGTGGTCGTGCGCGCCGGCGCCGCGGCGGCCCTGCCGGCCTCCGCGGCGCGCATCGTCGTGGACGACGGCCTCAAGGCGCTCCAGGACCTCGCCACCGCCGTCCGCCGCGCGGCGGGCGTCAAGGTGGTCGGCATCACCGGCAGCGCCGGCAAGACGTCCACCAAGGACATCCTCAAGGCGCTGCTCAGGCCCGTGGCCCGCACCGTCGCCACGGCCGCCAACCTCAACAACGAGGTCGGGGTGCCGCTGACGCTTCTCGAGATCGAGCGGTCGACCGAGGTCGCCGTGGTCGAGATGGCGATGCGCGGCGCGGGGCAGATCCGCGAGCTCGCCCGCGTGGCCGAGCCGGACGTCGGCGTCATCACCAACATCGCTCCGGTGCACCTGGAGCTCGTCGGCACCATCGAGGACGTCGCCGCGGCCAAGGCGGAGATCATCGAGGAGCTCACCGACGGCGGCACGGCCGTGGTGCCGGCGGCGGAGCGCCTGCTGGACCGGCACGTGCAGCGGTACCGCGGCCGCGTGGTCACGTTCGGCTCCGAGGACGCGGACGTGCACATCGTGGCGCAGGAGCGCCGCGGCGAGAGCACGCACGTGCTGCTCGACGCGTTCGGGCACCGCGCGCGCATGGACTTCAGCTTCACCGGCGGCCACTACCTGCACGACGCGCTGGCCGCCGTGGCCGCGTTCGTCGAGCTCGGGTACCGGCTCGACGAGGCCGCCGAGGGCGCCGGCCAGGTCGCCTTCAGCGACCTCCGCGGCGCCCTCTCCGAGCTCCCGGGCGGCGGCCTGCTGCTCAACGACGCCTACAACGCCAATCCCGTCGCCATGACGCGCCGCTGTGGACCACCTCGTCGCCATCGCCGACGGCCGGCCCACCGTGGCCGTGCTCGGCGACATGTACGAGCTCGGCCGGGGCGCCGACGCCTATCACCGCGCCGTCGGCGAGCACTGCGCCGCCGCCGGCGTGCGCCTCGTCGCCGTCGGCGACCTCGCGCGCGACTACCTCACCGGCGCGTCCGGAGAGCGGTTGTACGCGACGGTGGACGAGTTGCTCGAGGCGCTGCCCGAGGTCGTACCGGCCGGCAGCGCCGTGCTCGTCAAGGCCTCCCGCGCCATGCGTCTCGAGCGCGTGGCCGAGGCGCTCGCCGCAGAGGGAGCGCCTCGTGCTTAGGGCCATGGGCGCCAGCGTGGTCGCCATGATCCTCGTGCTCGTCATCGGGCCGGCGTTCATCCGCTGGCTGCGCCTCAACGAGTTCGGCCAGAACATCCGCGAGGAGGGCCCGGAGGGCCACAAGACCAAGGAGGGCACGCCCACGATGGGCGGCGTGCTCATCTGGTTCGCCGTGCTCGTCGCCTACCTCGTCTTCAGCCGCTTCTCCGTCGCCTCGCTCACCGTGTTCGTGGCTGCCGCCGGCAACGCGCTCATCGGGTTCGCGGACGACTGGATCAAGATCGTGCGCAAGCGCTCGCTGGGCCTCTCCGCACGCTACAAGCTGCTCCTGCAGTTGCTGCTCTCGCTGTTCATCGGGTTCGTGGCGCTGCACTTCGTCGGCGTCACCACCGCCGTCGACGTGCCGTTCACGTCCTTCAAGCTCGAGCTCGGCCAGGTCGGGTTCTACGCGCTGATCTTCCTCACGCTGGCGGGGTTCTCCAACGCGGTCAACCTCACCGACGGCCTGGACGGGCTCGCCGCCGGCGCCTCCGCCATCGTGCTCGTCGCGCTGGCCGGTATCGCCTTCATCATCGGGCGCAACACCATGGATCCGGGCATCACCGACCTCATGGTCATCGCCGGGTGCGTCGGCGGCGCGGCGCTCGGGTTCCTCTGGTACAACACGTTCCCGGCCGACGTCTTCATGGGCGACACCGGCTCGCTGGGGCTCGGCGGCGCCGTCGCCGGCATGGCGGTGATGACCGGCACCGAGCTGGTGCTCATCATCATCGGCGGCCTCTTCGTCATCGAGGCCGGCTCCGTGGCCGCCCAGGTCATCTCGTACAAGCTGTTCAAGCGCCGCGTGCTGCTCATGGCGCCGTTACATCACCACTTCGAGCTCAAGGCCTGGTCCGAGACCAAGATCATCGTGCGCTTCTGGATCGTGGCCGCCATCTTCGCGGGCGCCGGGTTCGCGGCGTACTACGCGACCTTCTGAGGGAGGGACGATGGAGCTCTCCGACGTGCGCTGCCTCGCCGTGCTCGGCCTGCGCCGGAGCGGCCGCCCGGCGGCGCTGCTCGCCCGCCGGGAGCTGCCGCAGGCGCGCGTGGTCGCCCTCGACGAGGGCTCGCCGCCTGACGACGACACGGTCGCCGTGCTCGAGGCCGCCGGCGTCGAGGTCCTCACGGGCCCGGCGGCCGTGCTGCCCGCGGACGCCGGGCTGCTGGTCAAGAGTCCCGGCGTCCCCGACTCGAGCGCCGCGGTGCAGGAGGCCCTCCGTCGCGGCGTCCCGCTCTGGAGCGAGGTGGAGTTCGCCTGCCGGTTCCTGCCCAACCCCGTGGTCGGCATCACCGGCACCAACGGCAAGACGACCACCACCGAGCTGACAGGCGCTATCCTCCGCGGCGCCAGGCTGCCGGTGGCCGTGGGCGGCAACATCGGGCACGCGCTCGCCGCCATGCCGGGGGAGATCCCTGAGGACGCGACGATCGTGGCGGAGCTCTCCAGCTTCCAGCTCGAGCACATCGAGCGCTTCCGGCCGGCCGTGGCCGTGCTCCTCAACCTGACGGAGGACCACCTCGACCGGCACGGGACCTACCGCGCCTACGTGGACGCCAAGCTGCGCGTCTTCGAGCAGCAGACGGCGGACGACGTGGCGCTGCTCTGCGCCGACGACGCCGGCATCCTCGAGGAGTGGGAGGCCGGACGGCTCACGGGCAAAGCCCGTCGCGGCTGGTTCTCGGCGGTGGAGGATGTCCTGCACGGTCCCGGCGGCGAGGAGCTCGTCGCCGGGGTGGAAGACGACGTGCTCTGGGTGCGCATCCGCGGCGAGCTGCGGCGGCTCTGCCGCCGCGACGAGCTCGCCCTGCGCGGCGACCACAACGTGCTCAACTCGCTCGCCGCGGCCGCCGCCGCCTGCGCCGCCGGCGCCCCGGTCGGCGCCGCCGCGGACACACTGCGCACCTTCGGCGGTGTGCCGCATCGGCTCCAGGTGGGCGACGTGGTCGGCGGCGTCACCTGGGTCAACGACTCCAAGGCCACGAATGTGGACGCGACGCTCAAGGCGCTCACGGCGTACTCCGGCGGCGTGCACCTCATCCTCGGCGGCTACGACAAGGGTTCGGAGTTCGACGAGCTCGCCGCCGCCACGGAGGGCCGCGTACGCGAGGTGCTGCTCATCGGAGCCACCGCGCCGGCGCTGGAGGCCGCGTTCGCGGCACGGGCCGCCGCGGCCCCCTCGCAGGCCACCCCGTACGTGGTCTGCGGCGACCTCGCGGGCGCTGTGAAGGCCGCGCACGCGGCGGCCGCGCCGGGCGACGTCGTCCTGCTCAGCCCAGCCTGCGCGAGCTGGGACCAGTACAGGGACTATGAGCAGCGCGGCGAACAATTCCTCAAGCTGGTGAGCGAGCTGAAGGCAAGGAGCTGAGCCCACGTGAGGTCGTCTGATCACGGGGCAGAACGCGCGGATCTGGACCACCTCGACTGGGTCGAGGACGCCCCGCGACGTGCTCGGTCGGGCGCCGAGCGGCGAGGCTCCGAGCGGCGCAGCGGCGCCGGCAAGGCGCCGGCGCAGGACCGCCGCGCGGCCGATCGCCGCACGACCGAGAGGCGCGCGGCCGGCGCCTCCTCGCGCCCGTCCGCGCCACGTCCGTCCGGCGCCACCTCACGTCAGCCCGCCACGCGCTCCTCCGGCCGCGCCCCGGCGCGCGAAGACGCGCGCCGCACCGACAGGTACGCCAAGCCTGCTGCGACCGTCCTCGGACCCGGCGTCGCCGAGCGGCGGACGCTCACGCTCATCACCTTCCTGCTCGTCGTCTACGGCCTCGTGATGGCGTACAGCGCCTCGGCCGCGCAGGCCTACTTCCAGCACGGCAGCAGCTTCTACTTCTTCGGCCGCCAGGTGGTCTGGGTCGGCATCGGGGTGGGCGCCATGTGGTTCCTCTCGCGCCTGGACTACGCCTGGTTCCGCAAGACCGCCGTGCCCATCGCCGGGCTCGCGCTCGCCGGGCTGCTGCTCGTGCTCGTGCCGGGCGTCGGGACCGTCATCAACGGCGCTCGCCGCTGGATCTACCTCGGCGGGCAGGGGGTGCAGCCCAGCGAGTTCGCCAAGCTCGCGGCCGTCATCCTCATCGCTGCGCTCATCGTGCGGCGGCCGTGGGAGGTCACCACGCTCAAGGGGTTCCTGCGGCTCGTGCTCATCGGCATCGTCCCCGCGGCGGGTCTCATCATGCTCGAGCCGGACCTCGGCACCACGCTCGTCCTGGTGACCGCTGTCGTCGCCGTGCTCATCGCCGGCGGAGCGCCGCTGCGCTACCTGTTCGGCCTCTTCTTCACCGGCGTCTTCGCGGTGCTCGCTCTCATCGCCGTCGAGCCGTACCGGCTGGAGCGCCTCACCACGTTCTTCGATCCCTGGAAGGATCAGCAGGGCAGCGGCTACCAGGCGACGCAGTCGCTCATCTCCATCGCCTCCGGGCGGGTGTTCGGCGTCGGCCTCGGCAACTCGGTGCAGAAGTTCGGCTTTCTGCCCGAGCAGACCACCGACATGATCACCGGCATCATCGGCGAGGAGCTCGGGCTCGCCGGCCTGCTCGTGTTGCTGGCGCTGTACGCGGCGCTGGCGTGGGTGTGCTTCCGGGTCGCCCTCAACTGCAAGGACCTGTTCGGCAAGCTGCTCGCCACCGGCATCACAGCCGTCATCATCGGCCAGGCGTGCATCAACGTGGGCGCGGCGCTCGGCGTGCTGCCGCTCACCGGCGTGCCGCTGCCACTGGTCTCGCTCGGCGGCACCAGCATGCTGGTGGTGCTCGCCGCGCTCGGCATCATGCTGAACATCAGCACCAATCGAAGGAGTCACATTGGCGTCAGCACTCAGCGGCGCGACCGTGCTGCTGGCGGCGGGGGGGACCGGAGGTCACCTGCAGCCGGCGCTCGCGGTCGCGGCTGAGGCGGAGGCCCGCGGCGCGCGCGTCGTCGTCGTCACCACGCCGTCCCAGGTCGAGCGCGTCCGCGAGCGGTACACCACCTACGCGCTCGAGCTCAAGGGCTTCGAGCGGCGGGTCGACCTGGGCGCCTACGCGCGCACGTTCAAGCTGCTGGGCGCCGCCGTGCCGCGCGTCCGGCGCATCCTCAAGGAGGCGCGGCCGGACGTGGCCGTCGGCGGCGGCGGCTTCGCCAGCGGCCCCGTGGTCGCCGTCGCCGCGATGAGCGGCGTGCCGGGCCTGGCTCTGGAGGCCGACGCCCACCTCGGCGTGGCCAACAGGCTGCTCAGGCCGTTCGTCAGGCGCTTCTGCCTGAGCTTCCCGATAGAAGGGCTGGAGCCGCCCCGCTACGTCGTCACGGGGCGGCCGCTGGCGCCGGCGCAGATCGGCGCCACGGCGGAGGAGGGCCGCGAGGCCTTCGGGCTGAGCGCGGAAGCGCCGGTGGTGCTCGCCTTCGGCGGCAGCCAGGGCGCGCAGAGCATCAACCGCGCCTGCGTGGACGCGTTCGGCGGCAAGGACCTGCAGTTCCAGCTCGTCCACGTGTGCGGTCCGAAGAACGAGGAGCAGGTCCGCGCCGACCTCATCGCCCGCGGCGAGCGGTTTGAGAGGTACCGGCTGGTCCCGTACACTGACCGCCTGGCCGCCGCCATGGCGGCGGCCGACCTGGTCGTGGCGCGCTCGGGCGGTTCCGTCGCCGAGCTCGCCGCCCTCGGCAAGCCGGCCATCCTGGTGCCGTACCCGTACGCAACCGCCGACCACCAGCGCAAGAACGCGCGGGAGATGGTCAACGGCGGGGCGGCGCTCCTCGTGGACGACGCGGAGCTGGACGGTGCGCTGCTGGAGCGCCTCGTCGCCGAGCTGCTCGGCGACGCCGAGCGCCTCGCCGCCATGGCCGCGGCCGCGGCCGCGCTCGGCAGGCCGGACGCGGCGCAACGGGTCGCGGACCAGGTCGAGGACGTACTGACGAGCGCGAGGCGAGGGGCACCATGAGCGACGCCGCGAGAGACTTTCCGCAGCCGGTCCACTTCGTGGGCATCGGCGGCGCGGGCATGAGCGGCATCGCCGCCGTGCTCCACCAGCTGGGCGTGGAGGTGCGCGGCTCGGACCTCAAGGCCTCACGCTACACGCGCCACCTCAGCGAGGCCGGCGTCCCCGTCACCGTGGGGCACGACGCCGCCAACCTCGGCGACGCGGCCCTGGTGGTGACCTCCTCGGCGATCAACGAGGCCAACCCCGAGGTCCGTGCGGCCCGCGCCGCCGGTCTGCCGATCCTGCGCCGCGCCGAGATGCTCGCGCGCGTCATGGAACTGCGCCGCGGCATCGCCGTCGCCGGCACCCACGGCAAGACGACCACCTCCTCGATGCTCTCCCACGTCTTGAGGCAAGTCGGCATGGACCCAACGTTCCTCGTCGGCGGGGAGCTCAACGACGTCGGCTCCAACGCCGGCGTCGGGCAGGGAGAGTGGCTCGTGGCCGAGGCCGACGAGAGCGACGGCAGCCTGCTCTATCTGCGGCCCGAGGTCGCCATCGTGAGCAACGTGGAGCTGGACCACCACGCCAACTACGGCTGCCTGGACGACGTGCACGACGTGTTCCGCCGGTTCGTCGCGCTGCTGCCCGAGGACGGACTGCTGGTGCTCGTCGCCGGGAGCGGGGGAGAGGCGCTGGCGGGTCAGACGCCGGCCGCGGTGGTCACCGTCGGCATCGGCGCCGGCGACCTGCGCGCCGAGGTCGAGCGCGTCGACGACACCGGCAGTGCGTTCACCGTGTACGACGCGGACGGCGCGGAGCTCGCGCGCATGAAGCTGAGCGTGCCGGGCGAGCACAACGTCCTCAACGCGCTCACGGCGCTGGCGGTGCTGCGGCACGCCGGAGTCGAGCCGCGGGACGCGGCGCCGCACCTGCTCACGTTCAGCGGCGCCGCCCGCCGCTTCCAGCGCCTCGGTGAGTGCCGCGGCGTGCTCGTGGTCGACGACTACGCCCATCACCCCACGGAGATCGCCGCCACGCTCACCGCCGCCATGCGCGGCGGGCACGAGCGCGTCATCGCCGTGTTCCAGCCGCACCTCTTCTCGCGCACGCGGTATCTGCAGCGCGAGTTCGGGCGCGCGCTCACGCTCGCCGACGAGGCCATCGTCACGGAGATCTTCCCGGCCCGCGAGGAGCCGGAGCCGGGCGTGAGCGGCAAGCTCATCGTCGACGCCTACCTCGCCGAGCGTCCGGGCGGCCCCGTCTCGTTCCTGCCGCGCCTGCACGACGTGGTGGAGCGCCTGGCGCCCCGCGTGCGCGCCGGCGACCTGGTGCTCACGCTCGGCGCCGGCGACGTCTTCCACGCCGGCGAGCAGCTGCTGGAGACGCTCGCGCGGCAAGGGGATGAGGCTCCGGCGCCGAACAGTCTGGGGTAGTTCCCTACCCCGAGCGAGGTCCGGCGCATGACGAGGGCACGTGGGGCGAGCCGCCCGCGATTCCGCCTGCTTCCCACCGTGCTGCTCACGCTTGCCATCCTCGCCGTCCCCGGGGCGGTGTACGCGTGGGGCCGCAGCTCGTCCTCGTTCGACATCGCCACCGTGCGCGTGAGCGGCACCCACCTGGTGCCTGCCAGGAAGACCCTGCGGCTCCTGCAGAAGACCTACACGGGCGACAACCTGTTCACGGTCACCGCCAAAGACGTGCGTGAGACCCTCGAGCCGCCAGTCCTTCGTCGCCGGCGTCACCGTCGACCGCGCCTTCCCCGACGAGCTCGAGGTGGGGATCGCGGAGTACGTGCCGGCGGCCTACGCCCTGGCCGGCAGCCGCTGGTACGTGGTCGACGAGAGCGGCTACGTGATCTGCACGGCCGCCGACGCGGCGGAGCAGCTCGGCGGGGCGCGCAAGACCGCCAAGGCGGCGGAGTCGCCCGGCCCGGAGGCGTCGGCGTCGCCGACGCCGACCGACCTCGAGCCCACCGCCTCCGACGCCACCGCGACCACCGCGGACGTCTCGGAGCAGGCCGGCGAGTCCGGCGGGCTGACCGCCCGCCTCGTCGCCGGCCCCCCCGGCGCGCCGCTCCCGCTTCCGCGCCTGGCCGTGAGCGGCCGTGTGCGCGAGGACGAAGTGCTCCGCGACGAGGCGACCACGCAGAAGCTCGCCGTCATCACGGCGCTGCCCAACTCGTACCGTCGCGACCTCGCCGCCGTGGAGGAGACGGAGGGTCAGCTCTCGCTGCGCTTCGCCGACGGTCTGGTCGCGGCCTGGGGCGATGCGGAGCGCACGCTCGCCAAGACCGTGGCCCTGCGCACCGTACTCCGCCTCTACGAGGAGGCGGGCAAGACCTGCACCATGGTCGACGTCTCCCTGCCCGACAGGACGCTGGCCAAGCCGGTGCTCCAGTGATGGTCGAGGCTTTCCTCAAGCCCTGCTCGAAGGCGCAGGAATCCGCTGCTATGCAGGCAAGTTGTTTGACACCCCTCGAGGGCGTGGATAAGGTAGGTCGATGGTCGGGGAGCTGAGGCTGCCCAGCCGTCGCAGGAGTTGGAGAAGCGCTGCAAAATGCATGATTCATCAGCGTTCATGCGGATGACACGAGCAACACTCAAGCCGGGCTTGAGGGTTCGCCAGGGATCACGACGGCGAGTCTCGACCAGCACAGGAGGGTCAGCACGATGATCGACGCTTCAGCGAACTATCTCGCCGTCATCAAGGTCGTCGGAGTGGGCGGCGGCGGCACCAACGCCGTCAACCGCATGGTCGACGCAGGGCTGCGCGGAGTCGAGTTCATCGCCGTCAACACCGACGCCCAGGCGCTCCAGATGTGCGACGCCGACGTCAAGATCCACATCGGCAGCAAGATCACGCGCGGCCTCGGCGCCGGCGCCAACCCCACCATCGGCTACCAGGCCGCGATGGAGAGCAAGGACGAGCTCCGCGACGCGCTCAAGGGCGCGGACATGATCTTCGTCACCGCCGGCAAGGGCGGCGGCACCGGCACCGGGGCCGCCCCGGTCATCGCCGAGCTGGCCAAGGAGCTCTCGGCGCTCACCGTCGGCGTGGTCACGCGGCCGTTCGCCTTCGAGGGCAAGCGCCGCGCGCGCCAGGCCTCAGACGGCATCCAGAGCCTGCGCGACAAGGTCGACACGCTCATCGTCATCCCCAACGACCGGCTGCTGCAGGTGGTCGAGCGGCGCACCTCGGTCATCGAGGCGTTCAAGGTCGCCGACGACGTGCTGCGCCAGGGCGTGCAGGGCATCACCGACCTCATCACCGTGCCCGGCCTCATCAACCTGGACTTCGCCGACGTGCGCACCATCATGAAGGACGCCGGGTCGGCGCTCATGGGCATCGGCGTGGCCGGCGGCGAGAACCGCGCCGTGGAGGCTGCGCGCGCGGCGGTCAGCTCGCCGCTGCTCGAGGCCAGCGTCGAGGGCGCCCGCGGCATCCTGCTCAACATCACCGGCGGCAACGACCTCGGACTCTTCGAGATCAACGAGGCGGCGGAGATCATCAGCAGCGCCGCCGACGCCGACTGCAACATCATCTTCGGCGCCGTCATCGACCCCTCGCTGGGCGACGAGGTCCGCGTCACGGTCATCGCGACCGGGTTCGACCGCGAGGTCCCCGTCGAGCAGCCGGCGCGGCAGGAGGCGGCTCCGGAGCGCGAGCCCAAGGGCACGCCGCTGTTCGCCGACGCGGGCAAGCCTGAGTTCGACGTGGACGACGACGTCCTCGACATCCCGAGCTTCCTCAAAGACCGCTGAACCGCGGCGTGCACCCGAGCGTCACCTGGTGCGCAGGGCGGTTTGCGCGCCCTCGCGCCGTCCGATACTCTCTAGCGCTTGACGGCCGGGGTCCGGCCATCGACCACGTGAACCTGTGAGAAGACACCGAAACCTCATCATCCTCATCGTGATGGCCGCCCTCGTGGCGGTCTCGCTGTACTACATCATCCCGCCGAGCGAGAAGACCCGCCTGGGCCTCGACCTCCAGGGCGGGCTCGAGGTCGTCTACACGGCCAAGACCGCCGACGGCAAGCCGCCCACCAAGGCGCAGCTCGAGCAGACGGTCGCCATCCTCGACCGGCGCGTCAACGGCCTGGGCGTCACCGAGTCCCAGATCCAGACGCAGGGCGCGGACCAGATCTCCATCGCGCTGCCGGGCGTCACCGACACCGACCAGGCGCTGGCGGTGATCGGCAAGACCGCCCAGCTCGAGTTCTTCAAGGACGACGCCGAGGCGCGCCCGGTCGGCCCTGTCGAGAGCAAGGAGGCGGCGCTCGAGGAGCTCAAGAAGCAGGGCGCCTCCGCGGCCGAGATCGAGCAGCTGAGCGAAGAGGGCACCACCGACAACTACTCGCTGGTCGTGCAGCCCGCCGACGAGGTCAACGACATCCCCGAGCAGTGGTTCGTGTACAACCGTCCGCCGGCCATGACCGGCGAGGCCATCGACAGCGCACGCGCGGGGTTCGACAACGCCGGCAGGCCCAACGTGCTCATGGAGTTCACGCCCGAGGGCAGCAAGACGTTCCAGGAGATCACCCGCGACCTCTATCGTCAGGGCCTCCTCAAGAACCAGCCGCAGACCTTCGCCATCGTGCTCGACAACGTCATGGAGTCGGACCCGATGATCGACTACACCGACCCGCAGTTGCGCAACGGCATCGAGGGCGGGGCAGAGATCAGCGGCGGCAACATGACCGTGCAGGAGTCCAAGGACCTCGCCTTCGTGCTCAACACCGGCGCGCTGCCGGTCAAGCTCGAGACCGCCTACGAGCAGCAGGTCTCCGCCACGCTCGGCAAGGACTCCCTGGACCAGGCGCTCATCGCCGGCGCCGCCGGCCTGCTCCTGGTCCTCATCTACATGCTCCTCTTCTACCGCTTCCTCGGGCTTGTCGCCGACCTCGCGCTCATCGTCTACGGCATCCTGCTCTGGGGGTTGTTCGACATCATCCCGGTCACGCTCACGCTGCCGGGTGTCGCCGGCCTGATCCTCACCATCGGTGTCGCGGCCGACGCCAACGTGGTCATCTTCGAGCGCATCAAGGAGGAGGTCAGCCTCGGCAAGACCGTGCGCTCCGCGGTCAACTCGGGCTACGCCCTCGGCTTCAAGACCATCCTCGACGCGAACGTGCTCACCCTGCTCACCGCCGGTCGTGCTCTTCGTTTTCGCGACCGCGCAGCCCAAGGGGTTCGCCGTCACGCTCATCCTCGGCGTCATCGTCAGCATGTTCACCGCCGTCCTCTTCACGCGGGCCATCCTCGGAGTGCTCGCCGGGTTCGCCTTCTTCAACCGGCCTTCGCTCATGGGCGTCAAGCCGTCGCACATCCAGCAGGCGAAGGCCGAGCAGACGATGGCCGCTCGCGATTCGTCGGCGCGCAGGCGCTCCGGCGCCGCTGCTGCGCCGGCGGCCGAGGGCGCTGCTGCGGGCGCGGACGGCGCAGCCGTCCCGCGGCCGGCAGGCCCGCGCCGTAAGCCCACCAGCAAGCGCAAGAAGCGGAGGTAGCGGTGTCCTTCTTCCGCCACCTGTACCAGTTCGACTACATGGGCCACAAGGCCTGGTGGTTCATCCTCTCGGGCATCCTCCTCGCCGTCAGCGTCGTGAGCCTGTCCGTCAGCGGCCTCGACTTCGGGCTCGAGTTCCAGGAGGGGACGCGGGTCACCGTCGCCTTCGAGACGCCTCCGTCGCTCGGTGAGCTCCGCGCCGTCGTCGCCGACGCGGGGTACCCCAACGCACAGATCCAGGCGACGGCCAATGCCCAGCAGCGGTGCGGCGGGGTTCCAGATCCAGACGCCGGTGCTCTCCGCCGAGAACCAGGTCGCTCTGCGCGAGACCCTGGACGAGCAGTTCACCATCGACAGCTCCGGGGGCAAGCAGGTGTGGGGCGTCGAGACCGTGAGCGCCTCGTTCGGCCGGCAGGTCGTCAGCTCCTCTCTCAAAGCCATCGGCGTCGCCTTGCTGCTCATCCTCGCCTACGTCACCTTCCGCTTCCAATGGAAGTTCGCGGTCGCGGCCATCGCCGCGGTCGTCCACGACACTGTGATCGTCGTCGGCGATCTACTCGCTCACCGGTCGCGAGGTGACCACGGCGACGATCGCCGCCGTCCTCACCATCATGGGTTACTCGCTGTACGACAACGTCATCGTCTTCGACCGCGTCCGCGAGAACGAGGGCAAGCTCACGCGCATGACCTACGGCGACCTGGTGAACGAGTCGCTGGTCGAGATGCTCACCCGGTCGCTGAACACGACGTTCATGAGCCTTCTGCCGGTGGTGTGCCTGCTCTTCTTCGGCGGCGAGACGCTCAAGGACTTCGCCTTCGCGTTGCTGGTCGGCATCCTCCTGGGTGCGTACTCCACGTTCTTCGTCTCCGGTCCCGTACTCACGCTGCTCAAGGAGCGCGAGCCGAAGTACAAGAAGCTCAAGGCGGCGGCTCGCGCCGACCGCGCGTAGGGCGACGGCGCGGCGCCCCGTCGCCGCGCAACCCTCAAGCTCTCCCTCAGGTCGCATCGACCCGTCGTGGAGAGAGCGCCATCATCGCTCAGGCTTGCGTAGAGCATGACGCGCGAACCTCTCGAACCTCCCGGGCGAACCCTTTACTTCCGTCGCTCCGGGGCCTAGGGTCGGCCACGCGTCCCTCCCGGGGCGCATGTGTCACGATCACCGCACAGCAGGCCGGGCGCCGCGCGCCTTGGTCGCGCCGTGCCTGCCGGGGGAGGTAGCCAGTCGTGATCCGCCGTGTCGTCCAGCCGCGGGAGCAAGCCGCCAGCGGCGCGCGTCTGCGCCTCTCCGCCGTCCCCGACGGCAGGCCGCCGGTCCTCGAGCTGGAGGGCGAGTTCGACCTGGACACGGTGCCCGAG
This sequence comes from uncultured Thermoleophilia bacterium, assembly GCA_963793605.1. GTDB lineage: Bacteria > Actinomycetota > Thermoleophilia > UBA2241 > UBA2241 > CAIXSE01. The sequence goes on along the minus strand of CAWCAH010000007.1, from coordinate 38,393 downwards.
ATCGACCGGTTCCTGCGGCGTACTCTCGGTCCGTTCTACCAGCAGGACCACCTGGTGATCGACCTGCACCGCACCACGTTCATCGACTCGAGCTTCATCGGGTTCCTGGTGCGGCTCTCGGCCGCACAGCGCGCCAAGCGGCGCGAACTGCTGCTCGTGCGCCCCGTCGGGCAGGTGCGCAAGGTGCTGGGGGTCGTGGGCCTGCCCAACGTCATCCCCGTGTTCGAGACGACCGACGCGGCGGTGCAGAGTGTGGTGGGCGGGCGGCTGCCCGTGATCCCGCCCGCGTTCCAGGCGGCCGCGGGGTAGCCGGCGAGCCGGTCGCGGTCAGGCGTTCCGCCGCCCGGGCAGCCAGGCGCGGGCGGGGGGACTGCGGCGATCAGCTGGCGCGGCGGACGGGCATGAGCTCGTCGCCGGTGCGCCTGGACTGCATCACCCGGGCCTGGAAGGCCTTCATGCGGCAGGCGTCGCTGCAGTACTTCTTGGCGGGGTTGGTGGTGGAGAACTCGCGGCCGCACTGCTCGAACGCGCAGTGGCGCGTGATCTCTTCGCGCTGCGTGGCCTTGCGTGTGGTGCGGTGATACTCCTCTTCCCACGCACCGCCGTGCAAGGCGCACACGCTCGACGGGTTGTAGGCCGAGAGACGGGTGCCGCACCCGTCGACCATACAGATCCGCCCCGCTCCATATGTCTTGGTCTTCAGCATGGCGTCGGCCACGTGCTGGAGTCTGCTGCCCCGTAGCGCTCTTGTGCCGCGGAACTCCATGTGTTCGCCCCCGGCGGCTGCCCCGTGACCATCAGCGCCGCCAACTGCTCGCGCCTTGGGCGTCCATCTCTCTCAGGCGGACGCCGCCTTGAGTGCCTCGCCCCTGTTCGGGAAGATCCCGAAGATCCGGTCGAGGCCGGTGATCTCGAAGATGCGGATGATGTTCTCGTCCGTGCAGACGATGTCGAGGTTGCCGTTCCGGGGCCGCACACGCTTCGCGCCGCTCACGAGCACGCCGAGCGCCGTAGAGTCGATGAACGTCACCCCGGAGAGGTCGACGATGACGCGCTTCGCACCGCCTTCGATGCCGTTGACCAGCACCTCTTTGAATTCGGGCGCGGAGTAGATGTCGATCTCGCCCTCGAGGATGACGACGCCGACCTCAGTCGGTTCGTCGCCTCGTAGTCGACGCGGAACTGCGGCTTGTCCTCCATACGCGCCTCCTCCACCTGGACATGACGGCAGCCACGCGAGCCCGACTGCTGTGTGCGTTTAGTTTCCGGGAGGGGGTGCCGCTAAACCCGGCCGAGCTCCTGCGACGCTCTGTGACGGGTCGCGGGGCGGCGCTCAGGGCGCCTCGGGGCGGTCTGGTCAGGGGGAGTCCGGAGCGGTGGGGAGGAGGTCCTCGCCGGTCACCTGGCCCTGGATGGCGTAGGCGGCGATCATGCGGTCCGTGACCCACTCGACCGGGCAGCGGTCGTCGGTCCAGGGGACCGCTGCCGCGGCGGCCTCCGAGAAGTCGGCGGCGAAGAGCCGGGTGTCGGGGAGGAGGTCGCGCGGCGCCGTGGCCAGGCGGGCGCGGATCTGCGCCCGCGAGAGCGGCGCCGTGAGGCCCACGACGAACTGGTTGAAGCGCAGCGCCTGCCAGGTGAGGACCTGCGGGAACTCCGTGCGCAGCGTGCCGGCGATGCCCTCCGCGAGGCGGTGGTCGCCGGGCACGGTGGAGACGTTGAGGCAGACGATGCCGCCGGGCGCGAGCCGCTGCCGGCAGAGCCGGAAGAACTCGCGCGTCGCCAGGTAGAACGGCACGTACGGCTGGCGGTAGGCGTCGATGAGGATCAGGTCGTACCGCGTGTCGGAGGCGGCGCAGGAAGGGGCGTGCGTCGGCCGTGTGGACGGTCAGGCGCGGGTTGTCGTCCAGGCCGAACCAGCGCCGCCCGACGGCGGTGACGGCGGGGTCGAGCTCGACGCCGTCGATGCGCGCCTCCGGGTAGTACACGCCGTAGGCGCGCGCCGTGGTGCCGGCGGCGTTGCCGAGCGTGGCCACCCGCGCCGCCGGCCTGCCGAGCAGCGGCGGCGCGGTGAGGAACATGTCCCACTCGCCGCCGGTGAGCACCGTGTCGGGCCGCCAGATGGAGTGGACGGCGAACCCCTCGTTCAGGTAGAGGTACCGCGCCTCCTCCTTCTGCACCACCTGGATGAACTGGTACTGCGACTCCTCCTCGTGCAGCAGGCCCGGCTGCGCCTTGACCACGCCCGGCGGCAGCGCGAGCAGGGCGGCGAGGACGCCGGCGACGACGAGCCCGGCGGCGAGCCGCCGGCCGACGAGGAGCGGGACGGCCGCCAGGGCGATGATCAGCGCCGAGCCGATGAGCGTGCGCTGCGTGCCGATGAGCGGGATGGTGACGATGGCGGACACGAAGGTGCCGATGAGGCTGCCGGCCGTGGAGAGGGCGAAGATGCGCCCGGCGACCCGGCCGGCGTCCTCCACGCCGGTCGCCGCCAGGCGGATGGCGAACGGCGTCACCATGCCGAGCAGCACCACCGGGGGCGCGAACAGCGCCAGCGACGCCGCGAACGAACCGACCACGGCGCCCGTGGAGAGCGTGTCGATGCCCTTGATGGAGAGGTCGAGGAAGGGCTGCGCCACGAAGGGGATCACGGCCACCCAGGCGGCCGCGGCCAGCACGAGGGCGGCGAGCAGCTGCGGCGACGGGTGCCTGTCGGCGATGCGCCCGCCCAGCCAGTACCCCACGGCGAGCGAGGCGAGGATCAGGCCGATGATGTTGGCCCACACCACCGTCGACGAGCCGTAGTAGGGGGCGAGCAGGCGTGACGCGCACATCTCCGTCGCCATCGAGCCGATGCCGGCGAGGAAGACGAGCGTGGAGAGCGCGAGAGGGCTGGTGCGTCTGGTCACGGTGCGAGTGTATCGAAAGCCGGCTGCCGGGCGCAGCCCGCGCCAGCGCTCACGGCTGCGGCACTCCCGGCGGCGCTGCTGCCCGGGTGCGTCGTTGTCAGAATGGACAACACTCTCTCGTCAGAATAGACAACAGTTCTAGTACGCACCCTCAGGCTTCCGGTCCGGATGTCGATAGTAGCCGCGGGGAGTCTCGCCTTGCGGGCAAGGCAGGCGAGCCTGGATCCCCCGGCAAAGGCATGAGCAGAGACGAGACCGAGCAGAGAGGTGTCGCCGGCGTCCGCCGTGGGCGGACGTCCTCACGCGCGCAGTGGACGCGCGCGGGACTGCTCGCGCTCTGCATCGTGGCCCTCCTCGCCTTCACGCTCCACTCGCTGCGCCTCTCGGACGCGAGCTTCGCCGCCGCGTCCGCGAACGACTCCAACGTGTTCATCGCCGGGACGTTCGGCCACGTGAACAACCGCGACGGTCAGGTGATGCTGCAGGCGACCGGCATGGAGCCGGGCGACAGCAGCGTGGGCACGATGACGCTCACCGGCACCGGCACCCTCGCCGGCGCCTACACGCTCGCCGCCGTCGAGCCTGACGAACGTGCCCGCCACGCCGGCGCTCTCCGGCGCGCTGGACCTCACCATCGAAGACACCACCGGCGCTCCGGTCACCCTGTACGACGGTGCGGTGGCTGATCTGGGCGAGGAGGATCTCGGCGTCATCGCGCCCGGCCAGACGCGCTCGTACCGGGTCACGCTCGAGTACCCTGACGGCCCCAACATCTCGTCGCTGCAGGGGGCTACGATGACGCTCGTGCTGCAGGTCTCGGGAGTCACGCAGTGAGGCTCCGGCTGTCCGCAGGAGGCCGTCGGGCCCTGGGGCGCCGGCTGCAACTGCTGCTGGCGCTGGCCGTGGTGACGACCGCCCTGGGCGCGGTGACCGCGTCCGGGGCCTCGTTCGTCTCCGACAGCTCGACGACCGTCCAGGCCTCCACTTCGGGGCTCAGCGCGGACACGATGGTCATCGCCGGCGGCGAGCGGCCAGATCGCGGTCGCCGGCACCGCCGTGGCGACCGCTCCGAGCGTGTATGTGAGCGACGGCAGCGGCAACCCCGTCTCCGGACTCGCCGTGACCTTCAGCGTGTGGTCCGGCGGCGGCTCCGTGACGGGCGCCGCGGCGCGTGACGGGCGACGACGGGATCGCGACCGTCGGGAGCTGGACCCTGGGGTCCGCCGCCGGCGCCAACTCCCTGCGGGCGACCTGCGCCGGCGTCTCCGGCTCTCCCGTGACCTTCACGGCCACCGGTGTCTTCGGGTCCGCCGGCCACCATGGTGCTCAACGCCGGCGACGGTCAGACGGCCGTGGCCGGCAGCACCGTCGCCGTCGACCCGAGCGTCAAGGTCATCGACGCCGGCGGCAACCCCGTCTCCGGCGTCGTCGTCACCTTCGCGGTGGCCTCCGGCGGCGGCTCCGTGACCGGCGCCAGCGCCACGACCAACGCCTCGGGTATCGCGACCGTGGGCAGCTGGAGACTGGGCACCACCGCCGGAGCCAACACGCTGACGGCCACTCGCGCCGGCCTCAGCGGATCCCCCGTGACCTTCACGGCCACCGGCATCGCGGGCGCACCGAACAGGATGCTGATGAACGCGGGGGACGGTCAGACCGTGCACGTGGGCACGCCGGTCACCATCCCGCCGAGCGTGCTCGTCGTCGACGCCAACGACAACCCCGTCGCGGGCGTGTCCGTCGCCTTCGCCGTGCAACTCGGCGGCGGCTACGTCACCGGCGGCAGCGCGGTCAGCGACGCCTCGGGCATCGCCACCGTCGGCAGCTGGACGCTGGGTACGGCCGCCGGCACCAACACCCTCAGAGCGACGAGCTCGAGCTTCGGCGGCCCCCCCGTGACCTTCACGGCCACCGGCCTCACGGGCAGCCCCACGACGATGACACTGTACGCCGGCGACGGCCAGACGGCCACGGCCGGCAGCGCGGTGGCCACCGACCCGAGCGTGCGGGTCACCGACGCCTACAACAACCCGGTGGCGGGCGTGGCCGTGACCTTCGCCGCCGCGTCCGGCGGCGGGACGGTCGGCGGCGGCTCGGTGACCACCAACTCCTCCGGCGTCGCTACCGTGGGCAGCTGGACCCTGGGCACGACGGCCGGGGTCAACACGCTCACCGCCACGAGCCCCGGCCTCACCGGATCGCCCGTCACCTTCACCGCTGACCGGTATCGCGGGTCCCGCGACGAAGTACGTCGTCGTCTCGAGCAACTACAGCCCGCCCGTCAGCTCGCCGGTGACGATCACTGCGCAGCTCGCCGACCAGTACAACAACCCGGTCGCCACCGGGGGACTCTGGGTGACCTTCACGAGGTCCGGCACCGGCGGGTCGTTCGGCGCCCCCAACCCCGCGCAGACCAACGCGAGCGGCGTGGCGACGATCACCTTCACCACCGGGACCACCGTAGGGGCGGTCTACACGGTCACGGCCACGTCGAGCGGCCCGACCAGGACGGGGACGAGCCCGGCGATCACGACCATCGCCGCGACTCCGACGACCATCGCGCTCAACGCCGGCAACAACCAGACGGCTGCCGTCAACACGACGGTCGCCACGGCGCCGAGCGTGCGCGTGACCGACGCCTACGGCAACCCCGTCTCCGGCGTCGTCGTCACCTTCGCAGTCGCCTCCGGCGGCGGCTCCGTGACCGGCGCGAGCGCGACCACCAACGCCTCGGGCATCGCCACCGTGGGCAGTTGGAGCCTGGGCACCACGGCCGGCGCCAACACGCTGACGGCGATCTGCGCCGGCCTCACCGGCTCGCCGGTGACGTTCACCGCGACCGGCGCGGCCGGTCCGGCCGCCAAGTACATCGTCACCGCCGGCAACTACAACCCCGACCACGGTACGGCCGTGACGCTGACGGCTCAGCTGACGGACCAGTACAACAACCCGGTCGCGACGTCCGGGCTCAGGGTGCGTTGGAGCAAGACCGGCAAGGGCGGCTGGTTCACGGCGACGCGCACCACCACCAACGCGAGCGGCATCACCACGACCACCTTCTACACCAGCAGCACGGTCGGCCGCGTCCACACGGTCACCGCTCGCACGACGAACCCGGCGACCTACACGGGCACGTCTCCCTCGATCACCACGCGCTGACGATCACGCGCCAGGGACCTGCTCTCTGCGTCGTGCGCAGCGGTGGGATGACACGCGGTGAAGGGGCGAGGTGAGGGATTTGGTGGAGGTAAGCGGGCTCGAACCGCTGACCTTCTGGCTGCCAGCCGCGCGGCGACCGGCCTACCGCGCACAACGACCGGGCAGGCCAGAGGAGCACCGCAACCGGCGCACGGGCGGGACCCGGGACATCACGCAGCGGCCGCCCGCAGGGCGGCCGGCGGCGGGGGCCCGCGCCGCGCCTCGCGGCCTCACGGGTCGCGCCTCCGCCCAGCGGCGACACGTGACGAGGCCCGCCGCCCCCGAGAAAGGGCGGCGGGCCTCTCGCGTCGGTACCGACGTCCCGCGCGATCTCCAGTCGGTCAGGACTTCGGCTCGGCCTCGCGCCTGGCGGGCCCTCGGCTCTTGGCCTTGCGGCGCGCTCCGCAGGCGGGTACGCCTCCGCCGGTCGCCTCGACGCGGTACCAGGGCGGGTTCTTCTCGTACCAGTCGATTCTTCCGGGTCCGTCACGGTGCGGCGCTCGCTGGTCAGACCGTTCTGATAGGTGGGGCATGGCTGCTCCTTTCGGGGGCGGTCTAGGTCGCTTGGTGTAGACGCGCATCCCATCGGGCTTCTCGCGCAGCTCGCCGGTCGTGCGCGTCGATGTAGCGCGGCTCGGGGCCGTAGAAGTTCTTGATCCAGCAGCCGACAGCGCCAGGGCGATCACCATGTCGTCGTGGTCGCTCTCGCGCTTGGCCTCGGTGTAGACGTAGCCCGTCCTGGCGTTCTGCTTGACCGTGTAGGCGCGCAGCTCCTTCTCGAGCTGCTCCCCGCCAGGCAGTCCCGGAGGCAGGATCGAGGCGGCCGGTGCTCGAGCAGCATGGTCATGCGCTGGATGAGTCGCCCTTGTGGGCCGTCGGTCGCGCCAGGTAGCCCTCTGCCGCGTCGCGCTGGGCGAATCCGGCCGTCGAGGTGATGCCCTGCGGCATGGCCCCTAGCGGCGCCGTGAGCGCTCGACCGCCACATGCGCCCCTCGCGCCATACCTTGTGCACGAGGTCGGCCACGGCGCCGCCGACGCCGCGTGCGGTCGAACACGAGCAGGGAGTCGTCCAGCTCCGGCCGGCGCATCAGCTCGGCCACGTCCTCGATGACGGCCGTGTACGGCGTGCCGAGTCGCCAAGCGCTGCGTGTGGCGCACCATGTAGGCGTCCTCCCACGGCAGCGTCGCCCTCGTGGTCGAGAAGCTCTGCTCGGCGGTGCGGGCCGGGGATGAAGCGGTGGACGCGCTCGGCGACTACAAGCGCGGAGTAGTCGCGTTGCTGGCCGAGGTCGAGTCCGAGGCAGAAGTTGGCATGGTCATCCTTCCGGGAAGAGCGGCGGCGCGCAGCGGGCGTCCCACATGGCGCGCAGCGTCTCCTCGCTGATGAGCTGGGCGTCGGACGCCTCGAACGAGCACCCGTACTCCTGGGCGAAGAAGTAGTCGCCCATCGAGGCCTTCTCTTCGGCCAGGAACGCGGCGCTGATGCGGGGGCACTCACTCGCCGGCACGCGCACGCGCTTGTAGACGTTGCCGCCGTCCTCCCACGCCTCGTACCACCATCCACGACGGCCCGCGGGCGTCGCTCAGCGCGATCAGCTGTCCGCCGCTGACGGCGAGCATCGGGCGCACGGCGGCGATCGTGTCGTCGTCCACGCGGGACGCCTCGTCGACCAGCAGCAGGCGCACGGCGCTGTAGGAGCGGATGGTGCCCTCGGTGCCCGGCAGGGAGACGATGCGGGAGCCGTTCTCCAGCACCAGCGTCGTCGCGCTCTCGGCGTCGGAGGGTACCGGGCCGGCCGAGGGCCTTGTACGTCGCCATGATCTTGCGTGAACAGCTCGCCGGACTGCCGCTGCGAGGGCGAGAGGCAGAGGATGAGGCTGCCGGGCTCGTAGACGGCCACGTGCACGGCCTTGGTGGCGCAGGTGACGCTCTTGCCGCACTGACGCGCGACGTTCAGCAGGATGCGCGGATGGTCGGAGCGCAGTACGTCCTGCTGCCACGGGTCCGGGTCCATGCCGATGGCGCCGGCCAGGGCGCACGGGGTCGCAGGCGCGGGCGATATCGGCTGCGATGCTTGCTCATGATGGGCCCGCCTCCAGCGCCAGCAGGCGGCCGGCGACGGCCTGGCGGGCGTCGGGGTACTGCCATGAGCGCGGCGAGGATGGCGGAGCGGACGGCGATGTACTCGTCGGACTGCATGAGGTTGATCGTCACCTGCGGTCGCGTGTCCAGCTCGCCCGCTGCTTTTGCCATACAGCTCCAGCAGCCCGCGCAGCTCTCGGACGGCGGCCAGGGCGGTGGTCACCTGCCCGTTCTGCTCCGCGGCCTCCAGGAGCCTCTCGGTGCGAGCTATGAGGCTCTCGACGCGCTCCGATAGAGTTGCCGCGCCTTGGGCTTCCCGCTCGGCGCGCACCGTAGCGAGGGCCGGCGAGATATGACGGCTGGCGTGCCGGCGCACGACTCCCGCCCGACGTGCCACTGGCACGCGACGCCACGGACTGACTGGCCGGCGACGAGCGCGGCGTCGATGGCCTCGCGCTCCGGGTGACTACAGATCGTGCAGACGAGGGCCACGGCTCAGACCGTGCCTGATGCGTCTGGTTGGTAACCAAAAGGTCGGGCGATTTCAGGCTCGGATTCGAGGTCGAGTACACGAAAAGTCCTCGGGATCTCGCTCGCCACGGTTCGCCCAAGCTCGTCACGCTTAGCCTGCCAGCCTCTTCCCGTCCTGACCATCACGTCTCCTCTGTTCAAGTACGCCCCAAGTGCGCCCCTCAGATATGGGCGCGGTTGGTCGGCACGAGAGTTCAAGTGGGTAACCGCGCCCCTCCCCTTAAGGGGGGCGCAGTTCACCACTTCACTCGCCGACCTGGTCAAAAAACAACCGCTCCCCAAGGGGGTTCCCGTGGGCAGCTCGCCAGACTTTGGCGTCACGGTGCTTGCCGTCCTTTGTCTCGTCTTCTCGACGCCCATGCGTACACGCGCGTCGTTCTCCAGTAGGGCCTGCGCGGCTGCTTGTCGCTCCCGCCGGCCGCCGACCACTGTCCGCAGTTCGTTCGAGGTGAGGAAGCCCTTGTCGACGGTGAGGATGGCCTGCGCCATCTTCTCGGCCAGCTCCTCCACGGCGTGCTCCTCTGGCGAGCCGGCCTCGACGATCTCGACGCGGCCGTCTGCGGTGTCCTCGACGGCGAAGCAGCGCTCAGGCTGGCGGATGCCGCCGATGCGGCACTTGCCGTAGACGATGGTGAAGCGGTTCTCGCCGGCGTCCTTGAACTCCAGCGTGACGTCGGCTTTCTGCCCCAGCGACGAGGCGCCGCGGCCGGCGCTCGACCCGCCGCGCTCCGAGAACATCTGCCGGTGACCGGTGTGGTGCAGCACGACCGGCGTGACGCCCTGCGCCTGCAGCGGCTTGAGGACGGCGGCGTCGAACAGCTGCACGCTTCGGTTGTCGTTCTCATCGCCGGCCCAGAGGTCGGTCCAGGAGTCGAGGAAGACGACGTCGTCGCCCTTGGTCACGGCGAGCAGGGCGTCGATCCAGAGGGGGTTGGCCAGGTCCATGCCGGAGCGATGGAAGATGCGGAAGTGCTCCGGGTCCGGGCGCAGCCGGTCGAGCCGGCGCAGTTCCTCGCCGATGGGGTTCTCCTCGCTGAAGTAGAACACGCGCACGCCTCCGCGCGAGAGGCGCGCGGCGACGAAGGCGCAGTACAACGACTTGTACGAGCCGGTGGCGCCCCAGATCCAGACGCGGGCCAGCTTGGGGAAGTAGGGCTCGTCGATGTACTCGACTTCGGGCACACCGTCGCGCAGGAGGGCCTGCCAGTCGAGCGGTGCGAGGGCGAAGCCGTCGAGGTCGCGGGCCGCCCTCAAAGGCTATCTCGGCGCTGCTCCCGTTCCCGTTGCCGCGCAGTTGGGCCTCGCTGGGCACACCACGGGGCACTGACCAGCCCTGGGCGTCGGCGACGCCGTAGGCCCAGTCGGTCTCGGAGCGCCACATCTTCGCGTTGAGGTAGCCCGACTCGTCGCCTAGCACGATCTTGCGAGCGCGGATGAGTTCGTCGACGGTCGGCACGGCGGTCAGTCCTTCACGAGCCCGGCGTCCCGCAGGGCGTCCCGCAGACGGGCGTAGGGGTCGACGACGTTGAGGACGCGCTTTCGGCGCAGGATGATGCGCGAACCCTTCGCGTGGCCTTTGGCTGGTCCGATGCTGCTGATGTCGGCGACGTTGACGAGCACCTGACCGGCGTCGTCGTCGAGCGTCACGGTGATGAATGCGGCGCTCATTCGAGACCCTCGTCGACGAGGTCGTCGATGCCGCGGGCGCAGATGTACGTCCCGCCGTGAGCCTCACAGACGTCGCGGAACTCCTCCTGGTACGGCGAGAGCTTGCCGAAGGCGGTCTTCACCTCGATGTAGTAGGTGATGCCGTCGCGGAGCGCGGTGAGGTCGGGGAAGCCCTTGCGGCTGCCCATGCCCTGTTGGTGGCGGGTGACGTCGAATCCGCGCTTGACGAGCCAGTTACGCACGGCGGAGACGACGATCGACTCGGGCTGGCGCTTCACCTTGCCGCCGCTTTCCGGCAGGGGGAGCTGGTCGCCGGGGGCGGTCTTCATGCCGTCAATCACCACTCCGGCCATGGTCGCGGCCTCTCCTGCCGCCTCCAGCGCGTCGCGCGTGATGCTGACCGTGCAGATCAGGGCGTCGTCCAGAGCACTGATGCTGGCCTGCGCCTCGCCGACCGCCCGGCGTGCGGGGTCTGCGCTGTTCACGGCCGACTCGGCGGCCACGGTACGGACCATCTGCGCCACCTCAGGCGCCTTGGCGATGCCCTTGGCGCGCAAGAGCGACTCGCAGTAGGAACTGCAGGCCACGGCGCCGAGTTCGTCGTCGCGCTGCGCCAACTGCGCAAGTTCGGCCACGGGGTCGATGGCGCCGTCGAGGCGCAGCCGCAGTTCTTCCACACGAGCGAACGACTCGCGGCCGGCGTCCAGCGCGGCACGGCGATCGCTCGATCTGACGCCTTAAGCGATCTTAAGGCAGTTGTCGGCGGCGCGCTGGACTTCGCAACGTCGCTTGCCCGCTGGATTGCCTCGCGGATGAGGCGATCCCCTGCCAACGCGGTTGCTGAGATCGTCGTCGCGCAGCTGCTCAACGCGGTGCTGCGTGGAGTCGGCGGTGTGCTTCGCCTTGCTCAAGTTGCTCTCCAGCGAGCGGTAAGTCTCCCTTATCGAGTACGTGGCTCCGCTGAGCGAGCGCGCACTTAGCGAGAGCTTCGTCTGGAACACGCGGATGCGCTCGCGGAGCTGCTGCAGTTCGTTGGTCATGACTGCACTTCGTCCGTCAGGGTTCTGTCTGCTGACGCGGCGAGGTAGCGCAGATGGCGCTCGCTGACGTCAGATGGTGGATGGCTGCCGCGAGCTTCGCGGTCTCGGCGATGGCCGTGACAGCGGTCAGCAAGGATCTCCCTCTCGACCTGCAAGCGGTCGGCTGCCTGCGTGTGGCTCTCATAGGTGTCGCTCATGCGTCCTCCTCGTGGCATCGACCGCAGCACTCGCCGGCATCGTCCAGGCCGACGAGTCTGAGCAGCGGACGTGATGGGATGCGAAGGCCTTGTCGCCGACGTGGATCACGTCGAGGCCGGCTACCGCTGGTCGCCCGCGCGTCCTGGTAGCAGCGGTTCGAGGCTCCGGTCGATGAGCCGGCGGCGTCGGCGATGCCTGCACACCGGCTTCGCGCGCACGCGGCGACTACTACCTCGATGGGCTCAGGCATCGAGGATCTCCAGCAGCGCGCGAGCGCAGGGGTGCTCGCGTCGGGGCGCCGAACGCGACCATTGAGTTGCTGCCACGCGGCGCCCTTGCTGATGCCCTCAAAGTCGGCCACGTCCTGGTACGTGAGGCCGGCAGAGGTCACCTTCTCCAGCGCCAGCCCGCTGGCCAAGCTTCATTGACCCTCGCCAGCCACTCGCCTCCCACTCGCTGACTCCTGCGCATACGCCTTCCTGTCGCCTTTCCTGACTCGTAGGGTTGATTATTAGCATAGGAGCCTTATAGTTGCTTGATTGAACAGCCGGAATCGAGAATCACGAAGGAGGACGGATGGTGAAGAGGTCGGAGGCTGCGCTTCGCGTTCGTGATGCCCACGGAGGCGAGCCCGCCCGTGGATCGGCGTGCGTGCGACAGAGGTGGCGTTGCGACCTACCCATGCAGGTGCAGCTCCGCTTCACTGACAAAGAGGAGCTAGTCTGCGCTGGCTGAGGATCGGAGAGAGAGCCGAGCAGTGGAGCGCTGAGCCCGTCAACATCACAAGCACCCTGCTGAGCCAGCTACCGCTGAGCAAGATGCTGCAGTTTCTTCAAGAGTTGGATGACCCGCGCTTCCTCAAGCCCTTTACCATTGGATTGCCTGAGTCCGCCGACGTTCGCACCCTCACGCCTAGCGCCAAGCGCAAAAACGAGTTCTACATTCAGCAAGCGGAGAGGTTCGCGACAGCGTAGCGGATGACCGCTACGCGAACCGCGGAGCCGGAGACGAAGCCAGCCTAACCTATGCTCGCGTAGCGCAGGAAACCAGCTGAGCTGAGGTCACAGTAAGAGGTCAGGTCAAGAAGAGCTGAGTTCTGCAGCCCAACCTGCAGCCAAAAAGAGTGCGAACTCGTCGCACCAAGAAAGTCGAAGAAGAGTCATGAGAAGATCCGTCATCAGCAAAAGCCCGCTCAGCAAACCAAACGCGCACAGCAAGCGCAAGCACGAGAGCGCGCCGTACATAGTCGTAGTCGAACTCAGAGAGCAGCCAGCGCAAGTGTGCCCGATCTGCGTAAACAAGCGCAGCGAGCATCAGCTGCATTAGCTCCAGAGCAAACCGCTCGACGCCTGTCCGACGTGCGGCGGCGAGCTAGAGAACGTCCACGAGCGGCGCCAGTTCACCAAGAGCGGGTTCAAGCTCAAGCGCGAGGCCGATGCTTTCCTCACCAAGCAGCTCTCGGCGCGCCACGAGGGCACCTACCAGGTAGCCCACCAAGCAAACGGTGAGCGAGTACCTCTTGCGGCGCTGGTTGCCCGACGTCGAGGGCTCGATCAAGCCAACGACGTAGCCGGCCACAAGTTCATGGTCGACGGCTACATCGTGCCGGCGCTTGGCTCGCTGAGGCTGCGGGATCTCGACCCCGGCCACGTCAACAAGCTGTATCGCGACCTAGCGTGCTCGACGCCGGCAAGCGTGGCAAAGGTCTGTCGCCGAAGTCACGCACGCCTGTCCACATCACGCTGCGCAAAGCGCTCGGGGATGCCGTGAAGTGGGGCCTCGTGCCGCGCAACGCCGCCGCGCTCGCCGACCCGGCCAAGGTCAGGCGCCGGCCGATGCAGGTCTGGACGCGCGACGAGCTGCGCGCCTTCCTCGACCACGTTGCCGATGACCGCCTCTATCCGATGTGGCGCACGTTCGCGACCACGGCGATGCGCCGCGGCGAGGTGCTCGGGCTACAGTGGAAGCACGTCCACTTCGACGAGTCGTCAATCAGCGTAGAGCAGTCGCGGTCGCGCTCGGCGGCGGCGACAACGTGAGCGAGCCGAAACGGGGAAGGGACGCTCCGTCTCGCTCGACGCGAGGACCGTTGAGGCGCTCAGGACGTGGCGTGACCGCCAGGCCGACGAGCTGCTCGCGCTGGAGGTCGCGCAGGGGCCCGATACCTACGTCTTCACCGACGTGGCCGGCGCGCCTCTCCTGCCCGACTTCGCACAAGACGTTCGGCAAGCTGCAGGCGGCGGTCGCCGCGGAGCTGGTCAAGCGTCACAAGGAATCGGTGGCGAGGGTGACCCGCCGGAGTTCCCGCGCATCCGGCTTCACGATGTCGCCACACGCGCGCGACCCACATGCTCAGCCGGCATCCATCCCAAGTGGTGCAAGAGCTGCTCGGCCACGCCACGATCTCGGTGACGATGGACACGTACTCGCATGTGATGCTAGGATGCAGGAGAGCGCCGCGGAACTCATGGCGGCGATGCTCGACGCGACTGATTGGAAAGGCGAGGACTTTCCGAGGACTTTGGCGGTCTGAGGCCCCGGCTCCGGCCCGGCGCGAAAAGAGGCGATTAGCGAAGTATTTGGTGGAGGTAAGCGGGCTCGAACCGCTGACCTTCTGGCTGCCAGCCAGACGCTCTCCCAGCTGAGCTATACCCCCACCGGAGGTCTGCCGGGCGTGCCGGCAGGCTTGAAATAATAGCATACCCGTCCCGGCCGGCAACCGGTCGCGGCGTGGGTGTGGCGGGGGCGCGCCGGCGCAGCCTCGCGCGCGCCTGAGGTAGAATCGGAGGCCGCGCCGGCGCAGCCCCGTGCGCGGCCGACCGCAGCAGGAGAGGATCACCCGTGGACCGACGCTACGACCCGCACGCCATCGAGGAGAAGTGGCAGCGCCTCTGGAAGGAGCGTGACGCCTACCGCACGCCCGACGAGAGCGACAAGCCCAAGTTCTACGCGCTCGACTTCTTCCCGTACCCGTCCGGCGACGGGCTCAGCGTCGGCCACTGCCGCAACTACGTGCCCACGGACACGGTCTCCCGCTTCAAGCGCATGCAGGGGTACAACGTGCTGCACCCCATGGGCTGGGACGCGTTCGGCCTGCCGGCAGAGAACTACGCCATCAAGATGGGCGTCCACCCGCGGGTGACCACCGAGCGCAACATCGCCAACTACCACCGGCAGATGGACCTCGATCGGCCTCTCCTTCGACTGGTCGCGCGAGGTCACGAGCTGCTTCCCCGACTACTACCGCTGGACCCAGTGGTGGTTCCAGCTGCTGTACGAGCGCGGGCTGGCGTACCGGGCGACCGGGCAGCAGTGGTGGTGCCCGGTGGACAAGACGATCCTGGCCAACGAGCAGGTGCACGACGGCAAGTGCTGGCGCTGCGGCACCGAGGTGACCAAGAAGGACCTCGAGCAGTGGTACTTCCGCATCACCGACTACGCGCAGCGACTGCTGGACGACCTGGCGACGGTCGACTGGCCCGAGCAGATCAAGCTCATGCAGACCAACTGGATCGGGCGCAGCGAGGGCGCCGAGGTCGACTTCGGGCTGCAGGGCCGGGGCGGGAAGAGGGCCGGGACGAGAAGCTCACGGTGTTCACGACGCGGCCCGACACGCTCTTCGGCGCCACCTACATGGTGCTGGCGCCGGAGCACCCGCTGGTGGACGAGCTCACGACGGAGGAGCAGCGGGCGGCGGTCAAGGCGTATCAGGACCAGGCCCGCCGCCAGAGCGAGATCGAGCGCATGAGCACCGAGAAGGAGAAGACCGGCGTGTTCACCGGCGCGTACGCCGTGAACCCGGTGAACGACGCGCCGGTCCCCATCTGGACCAGCGACTACGTGCTCATGGGCTACGGCACCGGCGCCATCATGGCGGTGCCGGCGCACGACGAGCGCGACTTCGCCGTTCGCGACGAAGTTCGAGATCCCCATCGTCGAGGTGATCGCGCCGGAGTCCGGCCCGCAGGGCACCCTGACGGAGGCGTACACCGGCGACGGCGTGATGGTGAACTCGGGGCGGTTCGACGGCATGGCCGCGCCGGGCGAGGCGTTCGAGGCCATCGTCGCCTGGCTCGGGCGAGAAGGGCGCGGCGCGCAAGAAGGTCAACTTCAAGCTGCGCGACTGGCTCATCAGCCGGCAGCGCTACTGGGGCGCGCCGATCCCGATGGTGCACTGCGAGAAGTGCGGCGCGGTGCCGGTGCCCAAGGAAGAGCTGCCGGTGCTGCTGCCGGACCTCGAGGACTTCCACCCGACGGACGACGGCCGCTCGCCGCTCGCGCGCGCCGACCGACTGGGTCAACACCACCTGTCCGGGCTGCGGGGGTCCCGCGCAGCCGCGAGACCGACACCATGGACACGTTCGCCTGCTCCAGCTGGTACCACTTCCGCTTCGCGTCTCCGCGCGACGAGTCGGCGGCCTTCGACCCCGACAAGGCCGAGTACTGGCTGCCGGTCGACCTGTACGTGGGCGGCGCCGAGCACGCGGTGATGCACCTGCTGTACGCGCGCTTCTTCTGCAAGGTGGCGCAGGACGCCGGCTACATCAGCTTCGGCGAGCCCTACGCAGCGCCTGCGCAACCAGGGCATGATCCAGGCCGAGGACGGCCGCAAGATGAGCAAGAGCCTCGGCAACGTCGTCACGCCCGACAGCGTAGTGGAGAAGTACGGCGCCGACGCGCTGCGCGTGTACGAGCTGTTCATCGCGCCGTTCGAGCAGAGCGTGGCCTGGAGCGACCGCGGCGTGCAGGGCACGTACCGGTTCCTCGGGCGCTTCTGGAACCTCGTGAACGAGGTCGTCGAGGCGCAGGGGAGCGGGGTGGCGGCGGACGAGGCCGAGGCCGAGAAGGGCCGCCACGTTCTGCGCACGCTGCACAAGACCATCCGCAAGGTCACGCGCGACATCGACTCGTTCCGCTTCAACA
This sequence comes from uncultured Thermoleophilia bacterium, assembly GCA_963793605.1. Lineage (GTDB taxonomy): Bacteria > Actinomycetota > Thermoleophilia > UBA2241 > UBA2241 > CAIXSE01. The sequence goes on along the minus strand of CAWCAH010000007.1, from coordinate 21,846 downwards.
CCGCCGTCTCGGCGCTCATGGAGCTGCAGAACGAGGTGCTGGACGTGTGGACCAGCGCGCGCGGGGCGCTCACGCTGGCGCAGTGGCGCGAGGTGGTGCACGACGATGACGCTGCTGCTGAGCCCCATGGCGCCGCACGTCGCCGCGGAGGTCTGGGAGCTGCTCGGCCAGGGCGAGAACGTGCTGGACGCGCCCTGGCCCGGCTGGGACGAGGAGCTCGCCGCCGACGAGGTCGTCACCGTGGTCGTCCAGGTCAACGGCAAGCTGCGCGAGCGCCTCACGGTGCCGGTGGACGCGGAGAAGGACGACGTGCTCGCGCAGGCGCGCGCGGCGGAGAACGCCGCGCGCTTCCTCGAGGGCAAGCAGGTCGTCAAGGAGATCTACGTGCCCGGCAAGCTCGTCAACTTCGTCGTCAGGTAGAGCCGGGCCGCCGGCCGCGGGCCGCGCCGGCCGTCAGGCGAGCGCGGCCTGCAGCGTCTCCAGGGCCGCCTGCTCGTGCGCGTCCACGCCGTGGGCGGCCTCGGCCGTCACCTTGGCGATCCCGAGGATGAACGCCGTGAAGGCCTGACGTCCGTGGGTGACTTGGCCTGCGACGATCGCCTTCGCCTCGCTCACGCGTTTCGCGACCTCACCCGACCATGTCGGCCATGTCGTGCGTGACCTGCTTGTCGCGGCCCATCTTGATGTCGGCGGCGAGGTCGTGGATCAGCGGGCTCTGCGTGTCGGCCTTGGCGTGCGCCATGAACTTGGCGGCCGCGGTCGCCTCCTTGAACGTGTCCCAGAAGCCGTGGTCGGCCACGGCGAGGTAGGACATCGTGTCGGTGACTGCCCACTGCAGGATGTGCCACTCGTCCTCGGTGAACAGGTCCTTGCTCGACATGCTCGTCTCCTTGTGGTCGCCGTCGGGTGGTGCGGCGACCATATCGCACGCCTTGCCGGGCGCGCAGCCCCCGGCCGGTTGCGCCCGCCGTCACCCTGTGAAATCCCCCCTGAGGGGCGATGCGGGCGGCCCGGACGGCGCGTAGCCTGCTGCATGACGGGCGCCGGACGCGCCCCCGGCGCCCGTCACTCCCCTCACCTGTGCGGCGCCGGAGGTGGGCCGTGCAGCTCTCGCGACGCCAGATCATCGCCTACGTGGCCGTCGCCGTCGTGGTGGTCGCGGTCGGCGTGCGGTACGTGGTCGCTGCCCGCGCCAGGCGGGTCCGTCGGCGGCGCAGGCCGTGGTGCTGGCGCCAGTGTCGCCACCGAGCGGGAGCGCCGCGGCGGGCGGTCGGAGCGGCGGGGGGCGGAGCGGATCGGCGGCGCCGCCCAGGCGCCGGCCGCCTCGCCGGCGCCGGACGTCGTGGTCTACGTGTGCGGCGCCGTGCGCTCGCCCGGCGTGGTGCGTCTGCCCGCGGGCGCGCGCGTCACCGACGCGCTCGAGGTCGCCGGCGGCCCGACGGCCAAGGCCGAGCTGGCCGCCGTCAACCTGGCCGCGCCGGTCACCGACGGCCAGCAGATCGTGGTGCCCGAGCAGGGCGCCGTGGGGGCCTTGGCGGCGGCGCCCGCGGACGGCTCCGCGGGTTCGGGCGGTGGACTGGGTGCGACCGCGGGCAGTGCCGCCGGCGCTGCCGGTCCCGGGGCGATCGTCAACATCAACACCGCCTCGCTGGAAGAGCTGGACTCGCTCGACGGCGTGGGTCCGTCCACGGCGCAGAAGATCATCGACTACCGCACCGCCAACGGCGGGTTCACGACGATCGACGAGATCAAGGAAGTGCCGGGCATCGGAGACGCCAAGTTCGCGGCGATGCAAGCCTCCATCACGGTGTGAGGACCGGGCTGCTGCAGCTGGCCGGCGCCTCCTCACGTCCTGCTCGGCGCGTACTGCGCCGGCCTGTGTCTGGCGCTGGCGTGGCGGCCGCCGCTCGCGCGCGCTCCTGGCGGCCGTCGCTCTGGCGGCCGGCGTCCTTGCCGTCGCGGCGCGCGCCGAGTCTGCGCCGCTGACGGCGGACGGGCTGCGCGAGCGTCGCGTGGTCGTCGTGACCGCGGCGCTCGCGCTGCTGTTCCTCGCCACGGGCGCGGCGATCGGCGGCGTCCCGGCTCGACGCTGCCGCGCGGTCCACGCTGGCGGCCTACGTCGGGCATCACGAGCCCGTCACCGCCGTCCTGACCGACCTCCCGGCGGAGAAGGACGGCCAGGTCACGCTCGCCGTGCGCGTCACGAGCGTAGCCGGGGTCGCCGCACGGGAGCCCGCGCACCTGCGCCTGCGGCTCGAGGAGGGGCAGACGCTGGGCTACCGCCCGACCGGGCCGCTCACGGAGGGAGCACTGCTGCGGCTGCCCTCGGTGAGCGTCGAGCCGCTGCCGGAGCCCGAGCCCGGCGCGTTCGACTACGGGCGGTACCTGCGCCGCCGCGGGGAGCACGTGCTGCTCGAGGCGGACTTCGCCGACCTGACCATCACCGGCCGGCGCGGCGGGCTGCAGGGGCTCGTCGACGGGCTGCGCCTGGCCTCGCGTTCCCACCTGCTCGCCGGCGTGCGCTCGCCTGTGGCGGAGGTGCTCCAGGGCATGGTCCTCGGCGACGACGAGGGCGTGCCGCAGGAGACCATCGACACGTTCCGCGTCAGCGGACTGCTGCACATCATGGCCGTGTCCGGCGAGAACGTGGTGCTGCTGTGCTCGATGTGGGCGTTCGCGTTCGCGCTGCTCGGCATCCACCGGCTGCTGCGCACGGCTCTGCTGCTGCCGGTGGTCGCCACCTACGTGCTGCTCACCGGCGCCTCGCCGTCGATCGTGCGCGCCGGGGTGGCCGGGATCCTGGGTCTGCTCGCCGTGCTCGCGTCCCGGCCGAGCGACGGGTGGCTGCTGTGGCTGGCGCCCGCCGCCTGGCTGCTCACGGCGAACCCCAACAACCTGTTCGACGTGAGCTTCCAGCTCTCGTTCGCCGCGGTGGCCGGGCTGCTGCTGCTCGCGCGGCCGCTCACCCGGGCGTTCTCCTTCCTGCCGGGGCCGCTGCCCGAGCAGGTCGGGGTGACCACCGCGGCGAGCATCTCGACGGCTCCCGTTTCCATGCTCACGTTCGGGTCCGCGTCGCTGGTCAGCGTGCCGGCCAATGCCGTCGGCGGGTTCGTGCTCGGGCCGATCATGTTCCTCGGCATGCTGTCGCTGCTCGGTCGGGTTCGTGAGCGAGTGGCTCTCGGTGCCGCTGAACGTGGTCGCCGGGCTGTTCATCGGATTCCTGCTCGAGGTGGCGCGGGTCTTCGCCGGGCTGCCGGGCGCCGTGTACACCTATCAGGGTGTGACGCTTGCGGTTGCTTGCTGGTCGTTGGGCTCGGCGCCGAGCTCGTCGCGGTCTGCGTGCTGGCCGCTGCGCGCCGGCGGCGGCCTGCGCGGCCTACGTCCGCGACCGCCGCCGGTGGCCGCCGCTGGCCGCCGTGACGGCGGCGGTGCTGGCGGCGGCGCTGCTGCTTGCGCCGGCGCCGGTGCGGCCGCCGGACAGGCCCACGCTCACGTTCCTCGACGTCGGCGAGGGGGCGGCCAGCCTGCTGCAGGTGCCCGGCGGGCCGACGGTGCTCGTCGACTCCGGTCCCGAGCCGCTCGCGGCCACGCTGCGACGTCACGCGGTGGACCGCATCGACCTGCTCGTGCTCTCCCACGGGCACGACGACCATGTCGCCGGGCTGGCCGACGTCATCGGCTCCTTCCCCGTGCGGCAGGCGCTGCTGCCGGAGCCTGAGGACGACTCGAGCAGCAGCGCCGTCGCACTCGACGAGATCGAGCAGAAGCTCCTCGCGGAGGGACGGAGGTGCGCCGGTGCACGGCGCCCCTCGACGTGACCGGCGAAGCCTGGAGTCTGCGCGTGCTGCCGGCGTCTCCGGTCGCCGGCGTCGACCAGAACCAGAGGGAGAACGACGACGCGCTGGTCGTGGTCGCGGAGCTGGGCGGGCAGCGCGTGCTCCTGCCCGGCGACGCGGAGGGGCAGGTGCTGGAGAACCTCGACCTGCCCGCGTGCCTCGTGGTCGCGGCGCCGCACCACGGCAGCGGCGGCGGGTTCGACGCCCGGCTGCTCGCCGAGCTGGCGCCGCGGCTGGCGGTGATACCTGTCGGGGAGAACAGCTACGGGCACCCGGACCCGGACACCCTCGGGGTGCTCGCGGCCGCCGGCGTCCCCGCGGTGCGCACCGACGAGCGCGGGGACGTCGCCGTGGTGCTCGGAGACCGCGGACTGGAGGTGCGCGCCGGGCGGTGACCGTCGCGCTGCGGCGCCTACAGCTCCTTGCGCCGGAACGACCAGGCGGCCAGGAGCACGAACACCACCGCGAGGACGAGCGTGACCGCCACGGGCTGCGCGAGCGTCGCGTCCCTGCCCCGCAGCAGGGCGTCGTTCGCGCCGAGGATCCCCGCGGGGCTCCAGTCGCGCACCAGCGGGAAGCCGGTCAGCGCGAACACGGCCGCGTACACGCCGATGCCGGCGCCGGCCGCCGCCGCCATCTTGTCCAGGGCGGCCGACAGCCACACCATGAGGCACACGAACATCGCCGCCAGCGCCAGCCACAGCGCGACCGACTCGAGGAACGCGGCGATGTGCGACGGTGTCGAACAGCACCACGGTGACGACGATGCAGAGCAGCCGCGCCGACCGCCGTGGCCAGCAGCGAGGATGACGAGGTTGGCGATCACCTTGGACCAGACGAACGACGTGCGCGAGAGCGGCTTGGTGAGCACGAGGACGGCGGTGCCGCCGCGGCGCTCGGAGGCGACGGCCGCGGCGCCGGTGATGATGACCACCAGCAGGCCGAGCTGCGCGAGGTTGCCCATGAACTGGGCGTAGGCGTCCACCGCCGTCGGCGTCGGGGATCGTGACGATCACCCCGGGCTGGCTGCCGGCGGTCATCTCGAGGAGCGCCGGCGTGACGGCTGCCAGGATGGGCGTGCGTGAGCCCGAGGAACACGAGCACGCCGGGCAGCACCCAGAGGCGCCACGTCTTGCGCGTCTCGAGCAGCTCCTTGCGCGTGAAGGCGCCGAAGCCGCGCAGGTTGAGGGCGCTCACCGTCGCGCTCCCTGCACGAGGTCGACGAAGACGTCCTCGAGCGAGACCTCGTCGGCCTCGAACCGCCGCAGCGAGAGACCGAGGCGGGCGACGAGGGCCGGCACGTCGCGGTAGGCGACCTCGAGGTCGGTGACCTCGACGACGAGCTCGCGCCCGTCGCGCGCGCACAGCGCCGGCCCAGTCCTCGGCGGCCAGGGCCTGCTCCAGGCGCGGCCGGGTCGTCCACCTCGATGACGACGCGCTGGGCGCCGCCGTGACGCGCCCTGAGCGTCGTCGATGCCGGCCTGCTCCACGATCCGGCCGCCGGCCAGCACCGCCACGGTGTCGCAGACGCGCTCGACGTCGGCGAGGATGTGCGTGGAGAAGAAGACGGTGGTGCGGCCGGCGAGCGCCGCGATCATCTCGAGCACCTCGCGGCGCCCGATCGGGTCGAGCGCGCTCGTCGGCTCGTCGAGCAGCAGCAGGCGCGGCGAGTTGATCAGCGCCTGGGCGACGCCGAGGCGCTGCTTCATGCCGCGCGAGTAGCCGCCGACCTTGGTGGTCACGCGCGCTGAGGCCGGCGAGGTCGAGCAGCGTCTCGATGCGCTCGTCGCGCTCGGCGGCGGGCAGGCCGAACAGGCCCGCGGAGAGCTCCAGGTACTCGCGGGCCGTCATCCACTTGTAGAAGCCGGGCACGTCCGGCAGGAAGCCGATGAGCGCGTGCACGGCGTCGGCGTCGCGCGTGGTGTCGTGGCCGAAGACGCGCGCCTCGCCTGCGGTCGGGCGCGCCAGCCCGGCCAGGATGCGCAGCGTGGTGGTCTTGCCGGCGCCGTTGGGGCCGAGGAACCCGAACACGGAGCCCTCCGGCACGACCAGGTCGACGCCGTCCAGGGCGCGCGCCTTCTTGAAGTCCTTGACGAGGCCGGCGATCTCGATGGCGGGGCCGGCCGGTCCGCGCCGCTCCCGACCACGCCGACACGGCCGTCGCCGCCTGCTCCACCTGCGCCGGCGCACCGGCCCCGGTCGCGCTCGGCCGCGCATACAGCGCCGTCGCCGCCGCGTCCGCGCGGCCGGCCGGTCCTCGGGCGCGTCCTCGAGCCGCTGCTCAGTCGCCGCGGCCGGCACGCGCCCCACGGCCAGGTAGATGATCGACCCTGGGATGGCGAACAGCACGATGAGCAGCGCCCAGAGCCACTTGCGGTCGCCGAGCACGGCGGGACGCCGGACGAGGTCGACGAGGCAGAAGACGACCAGGGCGACCTCGGCCACCCCGAGCACGATGAGCACGACGAGCGCCCCGGGGGGGAGGGTCGTCTCTGCCAGAGGTAGCACGGTCATTGGTCCCTTCGCTCGGCGCCGGCCGCGAGTCATCCTAGTGCCGGCGCCGACGGGCGTCGACCGGCCCCCATGCTATCCTCTGGGCACAATGGCCGACCCCGCACCGCTGCGCCCTGCGTTCCTCATCCTCGGCACGGACCGCCCCAAGGTCCGGCGCACCGTGGCGCGCCTGCGCAGACGGGTGATCGACGAGGCCGGGAGCGACCTCAACGTCGTCATCCTGGACGCGGAGCATGACAAGGTCGACGAGTTCCTCGATGCCGCCGCGAGCCCGGGGCTCACGTTCGGCACACGCCTGCTGCTGGTGGTCAACGGCCACAAGTGGAACGCCAAGGCGCGCCAGCAGGTCGCCGCGTACCTGCAGGACCCCATGCCGGACACGTGCGTGGCGCTCGAGGCCGAGACGATCCCGAAGTCGGACGCCCTGTACAAGGCTGTCCACAAGATGGGCGGAGTCCTGGAGTGGGACCTCCCCAAGAAGTACCAGATGGCCGGGTGGGTGACCCAGCAGGCGAAGGCCAATGGGCTGCACATGAGCGCGCACGTCGCCAAGCACATGCTCGACCGCTGCGGCAACGACCCCAAGCACGCCGAGCGGCTGGACCGGGAGATCGAGAAGCTCGCCGCGTACTGCCGCGACGCCGAGGCAGTGGAGGCGGCCAGGGCGGCCGGCGCCGGCGTGGAGGCGAGAGAGGCCGACGTCGACGCCATCTGCACGCCGGACGACGACGCCGTGATCTTCGACCTCATGGACGCGGTGGGGCACCGCGACCGCGCCCACAGCTTCGCGCTGCTCGAGGCCCTCTACGCCTCCGGCAACCCGCGCAACGACGCCAACGGGGTGCTCTACAGCCTCAAGCGCCACGTCGAGCAGCTCGACGCGGCCTCGCAGTTGCCGCACGCCGACGAGTCGGCGGCGGCGAAGCAGCTCAAGGTGCATCCCTTCACCGCCAGGAAGCTGCTGCAGCAGCGCGAGAGCTTCGACCGGCGCCGCCTCGGCCGCGCCTACCGGGCGCTCGCCGAGGCAGAGGCCGGCCTGCGCGGCCGCGCGCCGGTCACGCTCGAGTCCGTCGGCGGCGTCAACGACGCCGACCGGCTGGTGGTGGAGCTGGCGCTGGCGCGCATGCTGGCTTAGCGAACGGGAACGACGAAGCGGGCGGGCCGCTCAGGGCGGCCCGCCCGCTTCGTCGTTGTCTTCAGCCCCGCGTCAGGAGGAGAGGCGCGCCATGGTGTGGGCGACGCGGCTCTTCTTGTGGGCGGCGTTGTTCTTGTGGAGGATGCCCTTGGCGGCAGCCTTGTCGATGCGCGAGGTGAGGAAGGTGGCCGTCTTGGTGGCCTCCTCGGTCTGGCCCTCGGCGACCTCGTCCTCGAGCTGCTTGAACAGCGTCTTGAGGGTCGACTTGGTGTGCCGGTTGCGCAGCCGCTGTTTGGCGGCCAGGCGGATACGCTTCTTCTGCTGCTTGATGTTGGCCACGTGATCCCTTTTCTCAGGCTAGATTCGTGACGGTCCCGGAATGCAGTGGGGCTGCGTTCGGACGTGGGATGCTATCACGGGCGCGCTGGGGCGGGCAAACGTGCCGGGGGTGGGAGGTAGCGCGCTGAGAGACATGCCCCCGCCTCGGGTGCGCGAAGGACTCCGCCGGCCGAAGTACCCTGCGGCGACGAACCGTCCCGATCAGGCGTACACCGTGGCAGGTGTGCAGTCAGGAGCTCACGCCCAGTTGTCAAGGATTCCTCTGCTACTGACCGCGCAGCAGAGATGCGGTGGTGCCTCAGCGCAGCTTGCGCGTGATCCTGGGCCAGAAGCCGGGGGCCTCCTGGCCCATCACCCAGACGCTGATGCCGGCGATCCCGGGGTGGTCGGCGCGCAGCGCCGCGAGCTTGGCGGCGACGGCCTTCTCGTCCTGGAAGTACACCGTGTGCGTCTCGCCACCGTCGGTGAAGGTCATCGTCGCCTCCTGCGAGGAGGGGTCGCGGCTCACGGTGGCGTCGTGGGTCTGCGCCAGCGCCGCGCCGCGATGCCCCGAGACGGTGGCGACCGAGCCGCCGTGCCAGTCGAAGCCATAGAAGGGCACGCCCATGAAGACCTTGCCCGGCGGCACCTTGCGCTCGGCGAACGTGAGCACGCGGTCGACCCACTCCAGCGGCGCCTGCGGACCGGGGTCGCCCCAGGGGCCGCTGTAGCTGTAGGTCATGATCTTGAACTCGTCCACGGCCTTGCCGATGCGGCTCCAGTCGGCGTACTTCTGGTTGTCCCACTCGCCGGGCTCGGACGTCTTGGGCATCACGGCGATGGAGAGGAACCGGTCCTCGGCGTGCAGCGCGTCGGCGAGGTCCTCCACGAGCGCCGAGAAGCTGTCGCGGTCGGCCGGCCTCAGGTCCTCCCAGTCGAGGTCGACGCCGTCGTAGCCCATGTCCTTGACCAGCGTGACCAGGTCGTCGATGAAGCGGCGGCGGCGGTCGGGCGAAGCCAGCACCGCCGCCGCGAAGTCCCGGCTGAACGCCTCGCCGGAGCTGGTCGAGTTGGTCACCGTAGCGAAGAGGTTCAGGTCGTAGCCGCGGGCGGCCGCCACCAGGTCCGGGTCCTCGCCCTCGGCGGTCACGCTGCCGTCCGCCTGCGTGTGGTACCAGTCGAAGTCGACCTCGTCCACCGCATCCGCAGCGGTGGCCGCCTCGAGCGAGGCGGTGTCGCCGAGCGTCCAGGCGGTGACCTTGTGCTGCCGGCCGCCGAGAGGCTCGCGCAGGTAGCCGAGGGGCGGGTCGCCGGGTCGGTCCAGGTGCGAGCCGAACGGCCCGACGGTGAACAGCAGCACGAGCAAGACGATGAGGACACCGGCCGCGGCGGCCAGCACGAGTAGCCGCTGCCGGCGCAGGCGCGCCCGCCGCTCTTCGCGGGCGGGCGCCCCGGCTCGACCTCGCGGCGTCGCCGCCGTCGTGCCTGCCGCTGGTCTGCGAAGCGTCGCTCACTTAGCGCCTTGCCTTGTGGGCGTTGCGCCGGGCCGCGGTGTTCGCGGCGGCCGGCCCTGCCGCCGCCAAGGCTACGGGGATGGGGGGAGGCGAGCAAGCGCGGGGGAGTGGCGATCACGGTGTGAGAGAGGCCGGGGCCTGACGCGACTGCGCCGACGTCAAACGCATCAGGCCTGCGCCGGCCGCGCAGCGAGTGCGTCAGTCGACGTCGTCGGTCTTGACGGACGGGTGCTCGCGCTGGAGGCGGGACTTCAAGGTGTCGAGCCTGAACTCCAGTTCCACATCCGGAGGCGGCGACTCCGGCGTGTTGCCCGTCTCGAAGTCACCCTCGGCGCGGCGGACGAGGCCCGGGTCGTCCGCTGCAAGCTTGAGCCTGGCCTCGCGCCGCCACTCGCCGCGCTCGCTCTCTGCGAAGACGGTGTAGAACACGGCGCCGTCGCGCTCGGGGCTGTCGTCCCGGGCGCCGGGGACCGGCTTGTCCGAGACGAGGGTCTGGCCGCTGCCCGTCACGGTGTCGTCGAACGGGCCCTCCGCGAAGCCGTCGGGCGATCTCAGCACACGCCAGCGCTGCACCCGTCCGCCGCGGGCGTCCCAGGTCAGGACGATAGCTCCGGCGTGCAGTCGGCTCTTCAGGTGCACCAGTCGCGGCTTGCGGTCGCGTCCGAACAACGTGGCTCCTCGTGGGGACGGCGTCATCCTACTTCCGCTCGTCGCGAAAGCGGACACGCGGTGGTACGGTGACGAAGCCATGCCGCCTCACCGCATCATCTCTTGGAAGCCGGTCCTGATGGCCGCCGCGGCCATCGCCGTGCTCGGCGGCGCCGCGTGCGGCTCCGGAGGGGCGGCCGCGGATCCGGCGGAGGCGGCCGGCGGCAGCGCCGCCGCCACTGTCAGCGGGAGCGTCGCCGCCACGGTCGCGGCCGCGTCGCCCGCGCCGGTCACCTCACCGAGCCCGCCGGCCGCGTCGGAGCTCGCGGGCTGGTCCAACCGCCGCCTCGCGGCGCAGCTCGTCTTCTGCAGCGTGCCGGCTACTAACCCGCTCGCCGGCAAGAAGTTCGCGCGCATGGGCGTCGGCGGCATCGTGATCCTTGGGGCGGGGGCGCGCAGCGGCATCGGCGGCGACCTCGCCGCCGTCCTGCGCGCCGCTCCCAACGGCATCCGGCCCTTCATCGCCAGCGACGAGGAGGGCGGTCTGGTGCAGCGGCTGCGCGACGTGATCTACCCGCTCCCGTCCGCCCATGTCCAGGGCTCGTGGAGCGCCTCGAAGACCAAGGCCGCCGCCGAGGCGTACGGCAGGCGCATGCGCAAGCTCAACGTCGCGGTCGACTTCGCGCCGGTCGCCGACCTGGACATCCCCGGCAGGTTCATCAGCGGGCAGCAGCGGGCCTTCGCCCGGGACCCCGACGTGGTGGGCAGCCACGTCGTGGCGTGGGTCAAAGGACTCAGGGCGGCGCGCGTGCTCGCCACCGTCAAGCACTGGCCGGGACACGGCTGGGCTTCGGACACGCACACCGGCGCCGCGCGCGTGCCCTCGCTCTCGGTGCTCCGCCGCTACGACATGGTGCCGTTCGAGAAGGCCCTCGACGCCGGCGTGCCGCTGGTGATGGTCGGGCACCTGCGCTCCAAGGGTCTCACCGGCGACGAGACGCCGGCGAGTCTCTCGCGCAGCGCGCTCACCTACCTGCGCGGGCGCGCCGGCGAGAAGACCGTGATCATCACCGACTCGCTCTCCATGGCGGCGACGACCAAGGCGCTCGGCATCAAGCTGCCGGCCGCCGCCGTGCGGGCGCTCAAGGCCGGCGCCGACCAGGCGCTGTTCGCCACGGGCGACCCCGGGCCGGTCATCGACGCCGTGACGGCGGCGATCAAGTCCGGGCGCATCCCGCGCGCGGAGGCCGAGGCAAAGGTGCTGCGCGTGCTCGAGCTGAAGCGCTCGGCCGGGCTGGCGCCGGTCAACCAGCCGTAGGTCCAGACCCCTTCACCTCCTCCTGCGATTCCAGTACTGTCGCGGTGCGTCATCACTCACGGTGACCAGGATGGGAGGGGACATGGAGCAGGGAAGCAGACGCCGGTTGCGCGCGCCGTCGCCGGCCATGATCGTTGCACTCATCGCGCTCGTGTTCGCGATGAGCGGCACGGCCGTCGCCGCCGGCGCGCTCGTGAACGGCGACAAACTCATCAAGAAGAGTTCGCTCTCAGGCAACCGGCTGCGCGCCCACACCGTGACCGGCAAGCAGGTCGACCTCACCAGGCTCGGCACGGTACCGACTGCGGTGCGGGCCGACTCGGCTGCGACCGCCGACCATGCCACCTCGGCCGACTCGGCGACCAGCGCCGCTCCGGCGGGAGCCGCAGGCGGCGATCTCACTGGCGCCTACCCGGCTCCATCGCTCGCCGAGCGAGCCGTCGGCGCTGCAGAGCTCGACGACTTGCCCGGGGCTGCCGTCTCTCGCGGGATCATGAAGAGCATCGCCGTGAGTTCGCTGACTGCGATCGACTTCAGTACCGAAGACCGTGACGTCGGTGGTCTCTTCGATCCCGCGAATCCGACTCGCCTGACGGCCCCGATCGCCGGCAAGTACCTCATCGTCGCCAACGTCCAGTGGGACGCGTCGACCAGCGGGAAGCGCTGGACCGGCATCTACCTCAACGGGAGTTCCCCCATCGCGGGCAATCGGGTGGCTGCCCAGAACTTCGGTCTGTTCGAGGGGGCCTGGCAGTCGGTGCAGACCGTCTGCAGGCTGAACGCGGGTGACTACGTGACACTGAGCGTCGTCCATGACGCCTCGACCGCGACGAACGTCATCGCCGTGTTCGGCGCACGCCCGTTGTCGCCGGTGCTCTCCATGGATTGGATCGGGCGCTGATCAGGCAGGAGCGCCCGCTGTCGCACGTACTCTTGTAAGGGCGGCCCGGCCGTGAGGCGGGGCCGCCCTCTGCTACACTCGCGGCCGCTCCCGGGCTCGACGGGGAGTAGAACGCGGCCGGCGGTCGAATCAGAGGACTCATGAGCGACCACAAGCGCAAGCTCGCCCTCGCGGCGGTCATCGTCGCCTCCGCCACGGCCCTCTCTCGCCTCACGGGTCTGGGCCGCGAGGTCATCACCGCCGCCATCTACGGCGTCGACCCCTCGTACAACACGTTCGTCTCTGTCTCGGTGATCCCCCAGCTGGTGCAGCAGCTCTTCGCCGATGCCGCCATCAGCGCCGCTTTCGTTCCGGTCTTCACCTCGCTGCTCACCAAGGGGGACAAGGAGCGTGCCTACCGGCTGGCGTCGAACCTGCTGGGGCTGATCGTCGTGGTCGTCGGCCTGGCCGTCGTGCTCCTGGCTCTGGCGGCCGACCCGCTCACGCAGTGGATGTACCCCGAGCTCACGGCGACGGCCGCCGGCGCCGACCTCGCGGCCGACCTCCTGCGCATCCTCGTGCCGACGATCCTCTTCCTCTCGCTGGCCGGCGCCATCAGCGGCGTCCTGTACTCCTTCGAGCGCTTCACCATGCCGGCGGTGGTCTCCATCGTCTGGAACCTGACGATCATCGCCGCCATCGCCCTGTTCCACGGCTCGCTCGGCGTGGACGCCATAGCCTGGGGCATGCTCGTCGGCACCGTGCTGGAGGTCGCCATGCTGGCCGGGGCGCAGAGGTACCACGGGCGCTGGCTCTGGCCGCGGTTCGGCCTCGGCGACCCGCTTCTGCGGCGCGTGCTGCTGCTCATGGTGCCGATCACCATCACGCTCGGCATCCTCAACTTCAACGCGCTCATCGGCACCTGGTTCGCGCAGTTCGTGAGCGACCGCGCCGCCGCCGAGATCGGGTACGCGTTCCGCCTCTACCAGCTCCCGCAGGGGATCTTCGCGGTGACGATCGGCACGGTGCTGTTCCCGTCGCTCTCGCGGTTCGCGGCGCAGCACGACATGGACCGCTTCCGCGAAACGGTCGGGCTCGGCGTGCGCCAGATGGTGTTCGTGAGCCTGCCGTTCGTGGCGTGGTTCGCCGTCATGCCCGGCGCGTTCGTGGAGCTGGTGTACCAGCGCGGCAACTTCGACGCCGCCGGCGACCGTGGAGGTCGCCGGGGCGCTGGCCTTCTTCTCCGTGGGGCTCGTGTTCGCCAACGCCAACATCATGCTCAACCGGTCGTTCCAGAGCCGGCAGAAGCCGTGGCTGCCGATGTATGTGGCGATCGGCAACCTCATCGTCAACTTCGTGCTGTGCTGGCTGCTCTACAAGCCTCTCGGGGTGCCGGGGATCACGCTCAGCATGGCGACGGTCTCCGCCGTCAACTTCTTCGCGCTGTTCTTCCTGCTGCGCCGCGACGTGGGGCGGATCGGGGGGCGGGGGATGGCGAGGGCCGCCGGCGGTGCGCTCGTGTGTGCCGCGGCGCTGGCGCTGGTCTCCTACGGCGTGTGGTGGGCGCTGGAGGGGGTCGCGGAGCGCGGCTTCTGGGGCCTGCTGGCCGCGCTGGTCGCCGCGGTCGTGGCCGGCGGCGCCGTGTACCTGGGGCTCGCCAAGCTGCTGCGGCTCGAGGAGCTCAGCGTGGTGCGCCAGGTGCTGCGCCGCCGGAGGCGGGGGTAGGCACCGGGCGCGGCGGCTGGCGAAGACGGCGTGGCCGGGGACTGGGGAGGCGTTGGGGGCACTCTGTTTCAGGATAGCCTTGGGCTATCCGCAATCGCTGGTCGGGAGCCCCGGCTGCGGGAAGGGTTAGCCCGCGGCAATCCGCATTTCGAGTGACCTGCGAGAGGAAACCCCGCGGTCAGGCGGCCGGCCGGCTGACGCGCGCGGCCGCCCGGCCGGCGAGCGCCCAGCGGACGAGCAGGGCGCAGGCGAGCGCGGCGCAGATCGCGGCGACGGTCCAGAACCAGGTCGCCCAGGCGGGAGCGACGGAGGATGCCGTCCCCGGGCCGACGCCCATCTCGTAGTTGACGTGCGCGATGAAGAGCTCGGAGGCGCGCGACGCCACCGCGGCCGCGAGCGCGGCCCACACGAGGAGTCCGAGGACGAGCCAGAAGGGCTGCCCGCGGCGGCAGGCGGGCCGGGTGAGGGCGAAGACGCCCGGGACGACCAGCCCGGCGCTCACGAGCGCGGCCAGGCCGAGAAGCAGTTGCAGGCCGGCGCCGCCGTCGAGCAGCGGCCAGCCGGCGCCGGGCTGTCTCTCGAAGCTGTGGGTGCCGATGGCGGCGCACCAGAAGACCAGCGCCGCGGCCGCGGCGAGACCGGCGATCCTGACTGCGATGCGCATGGCTCCTCCTGCCTTGCGACGCGAGGACACCAGGAGACTACTCGCCGCGCGGCGGGCGGTCCAGACCCTCCGCGCGCCGCGCTGCAGGCCGGCGACGCCGAAGCCGTTGGGTGAGCCGCCCCGGGCGCCGGGCGACCGCCTCGCGCGGAGCCTGTATCATTGGCGGTCGTGACTTCGCTCGCCCACATCCGGAACTTCTGCATCATCGCGCACATCGACCACGGCAAGTCGACCCTGGCCGACCGCATCCTCGAGCGCACGGGCACGGTCGCCGCGCGCGACATGAAGGAGCAGCTGCTCGACAAGATGGACCTCGAGCGCGAGCGCGGCATCACCATCAAGAGCCAGGCCGTCCGCATCGCCTACAAGGCGGACGACGGCCGGGACTACCAGCTCAACCTGATCGACACCCCCGGCCACGTGGACTTCACCTACGAGGTCTCGCGCAGCCTGGCCGCCTGCGAGGGCGCCGTGCTGCTGGTGGACTCCACGCAGGGCGTCGAGGCGCAGACGGTGGCCAACGCCTACCTCGCCATCGACAACGACCTCGAGATCATCCCGGTGCTCAACAAGATCGACCTGCCGGCGAGCGACGTGGCCGAGGCCGAGATGGAGCTGCACGAGCTCACGGGGGCGACGCACGAGGAGATCCTCACCGTCTCGGCCAAGACCGGCGAGGGGGTGGAGGCCATCCTCGAGGCGATCGTGACCAGGACGCCGCCGCCCGAAGGCGACACGGCGGCGCCGGCGCGGGCGCTCATCTTCGACAGCGAGTACGACCAGTACCGCGGCGTGATCGCCTACGTGCGCGTCATCGACGGCGGCTTCGCCAGGCGTCAGCTCGTCCGCCTCATGGGCACCGACCAGGAGGCGGAGATCGAGGAGCTCGGCTACTTCGGCCCCGAGATGAAGCCGACCGACCGTCTGGAGACCGGGGAGGTCGGCTACATCATCACCGGCGTCAAGGACGTCGCGCAGGTGCGCGTCGGCGACACGATCACGGACAAGAAGCGCCCGGCCGGCGAAGCCCTGCCGGGCTACAAGGTCGTGCAGCCGATGGTGTTCACCGGCCTGTTCCCGACCGAGGGCGACAAGTTCGAGGAGCTGCGCGACGCGCTCGAGAAGCTCAAGCTGAACGACGCGGCGCTCAGCTACGAGCCCGAGAGCTCGGTCGCGCTCGGCTTCGGCTTCCGCTGCGGGTTCCTCGGCCTGCTGCACATGGACATCGTGCGCGAGCGCCTGGAGCGCGAGTACGGCCTCGAGCTCATCACCACGATGCCCAACGTGGAGTACCACGCGTACCTCACGAACGGGAAGATGACCGTGGTGCGCAACCCGGCCCAGATGCCGGAGGTGACGGTCATCGACCACGTCGAGGAGCCGTTCGTCAGCGCCAGCATCCTCGTGCCCACCGAGTTCGTCGGCACGATCATGGAGCTGTGCCAGGGCCGGCGCGCCGACTTCGTCGACATGAAGTACCTCTCGCCCGAGCGCGTGGAGATGCACTACAAGCTGCCGCTGGGCGAGATCGTGCTCGACTTCTTCGACCAGCTCAAGACGCGCACGCGCGGCTACGCCTCGCTCGACTACGAGTACTCCGGCTACCGGCAGAGCGACCTGGTCAAGCTCGACATCCTGCTCGCCGGCGAGCCCGTGGACGCGCTCTCGCTGATCACGCCGCGCGAGCGCGCGCACCTGCGCGGCAAGGCGCTGGTCACCAAGCTGCGCCAGAAGATCCCGCGCCAGCTGTTCGAGGTGCCGGTGCAGGCGGCGATCGGCAACAAGGTCGTCGCGCGCGAGACCGTCAAGGCCGTGCGCAAGGACGTCACCGCCAAGTGCTACGGCGGAGACATCAGCCGCAAGCGCAAGCTGCTCGAGAAGCAGAAGGAAGGCAAGAAGCGGATGAAGCAGCTCGGCGTGGTCGAGGTGCCGCAGGAGGCCTTCCTGGCCGTGCTCGAGCTGGAGCCCGGCGACAAGGACCGCTGATGCCGGGCGGCGCCGGCGGACCGGCCGAGCCTGCGGCGCCGGCCCCCGCGCGGCCCGGGTTCGAGCGGCCGGACGCGCGCTTCCACGAGTCCGTGCTCGAGGCGATCCACGAGTACCACGGCGAGGGGCGGCACGCGGAGCTCGACGCGGAGGCCTTCGAGGACCGCGACGAGTTCGCCCGCTACTGCGCGGCGCTGAACGCCGGGGTGGAGCGGCCGGGCGAGCCGGACTTCTACTTCGCCCGGCTCAACGGCGCCCCGCCTCCCGGCGAGTGGGTCGACGGCTACGTGCCCATGACGACGCTGTGGTGGGTCGCCGGCGACGAGTTCATCGGCCGCCTCTCGATCCGCCACCGGCTGACGCCGCACCTGCTGTACCACGGCGGCAACATCGGGTTCGAGGTGCGGCCTACGGCGCGACGGCTGGGGCACGCGACGGCGATGCTCGCCGCGGCGCTGCCGCTGGCCGCCGAGCTCGGCATCGACCCGGCGCGCGTGGACTGCGAGGTCGGCAACGTGGCCTCACGCCGGGTGATCGAGAGGAACGGCGGCGTGCTCGACGAGGAGCGCGACGGCAGCTTCTTCTTCTGGGTGCCGACGCGGTGAGCGCACTGTGGGACTGGGCGCCCGAGGGGCCGGTTGCGGAGGTCGAGACCGTCGCCGGGGGGAGGCAGGGGTGTCTGCGTGGGGGCCCTCTGTTTGCGGCTATCCCTCGGCTAGCCGTACTGGCGGTCTGTGGGCCGGTGGGCGACTCGACGGATAGCCAATGGCTATTCCGGAACAGAGGGGCCAATGCGTGCATGGTGTCCCCCGCGGGCGGGGCATCCTTCGGATTCGGCGCCGCCTTCGGGTTCGGCGCGCCCGTTGCACACCAAGGGGTTGCGACGTGACACGGCGGCCGTTCGACGGGCCGGTGCGCCACGTGTACGTGCACGTGCCGTTCTGCCGGGCGCGCTGCGACTACTGCGAGTTCGCGTCGGAGGCTGTGGACGCGGGGGGCGGCGGGCGGGCCGGGGCGGAGGTGGCCCGCCGGCTTGACGCGTACGTGGACGGCATCGCCGCCGAGTGGGAGCGGGAGCGGGCGGCGCACGACGTGCGCCGCCTTCACACGCTCTACCTCGGCGGCGGCACCCCGAGCTTGCTTGGGCCGGACCGGCTCGAGCGGCTGCTCGAGCTCTTCCGGCCTCATCTGACCCCGCACGCCGAGGTGACCGTCGAGACCAACCCCGAGGACGTCGACGACGCCTACGCGGCGTGGGCTGCCGGGGCGCGCCTGAGCGCTGCGCTCGGCGCGCCGCACGGGGTGCGCGTCTCGCTCGGCGCGCAGAGCTTCTCGCAGGAACTGCGCGCCGTGCTCGGCCGGACGGCGCAGGCGGACCCGGCCGAGGCCTTCCGCCGCCTGCGCGAGGCGGGCGTGGACAACGCCGGGCTCGACCTCATCCACGGCATCCCCGGCCAGACGCCGGAGCTGCTGGGCGCCGACATCGCCGCCGTGCTCGAGCTCCGACCCGACCACGTCTCCTGGTACGAGCTGGACGTGGTCGAGGGGACGGCGCTGGCGGCTGCGGCTGGCGGGACCGTGCGGAGGCGCGTCTCGGCCGCGGCGCGAGCTCGGCCGCGCCGGTCGACGGTCTCGACCTGACGCCATGCCGGCCGACCCCATGGACGACGTGCGCGCCGCCGGCTACCGGCGCATCGTGCGCGAGCTCGGTCGCGCCGGCTACGACTGGTACGAGGTCAGCAACTTCGCCCTGCCGGGGCGCAGGGCGCGCCACAACGTGGCGTACTGGCGCGCCCGGCCCTACATCGGCCTCGGACCCGGCGCCGTGAGCACGGTCGGCGATCGGCCGGGCGACTTGAGCCCCGGCGCCCGGCGTTGGCGCAACGCGGCGGACACGGAGGCGTGGGCGGCGGCGCTCGCCGCCGGAGCGGAGCCGCCGCGAACCGGTGAGGCGCTCGACCCGGAGACGGCCGCCCGCGAGCGCCTGCTGCTCGCGGCCCGCTGCGGCGAGCGCGTGCCGCTCGCCGAGGTGGCCGCCGTCTTGGACGCGGACGCGGCCGGCAGCCTCGCAGCGCGCTGGATTGGTTTCCCTGCACAGTGGTACAATCCGCGTGACGCGAAAGGGGAGGCACGTGGCCGACGAGGTCATCGTGCGCCTGTTTCGCTCTCCGCGTTTAAGGGGGTAGGTTGCCGCTCACGAGCCGGCAGGAAGAGGTCCTCCGGACCGTCATCGAGGAGTACATCGCACTGGGCGCCCCGGTGGGCTCCCGGCACCTCCACGAGCGCTACCAGTTCGGCGTGGCCGCGAGCACCATCCGCAACGACCTCGCCGACCTCGAGGACATGGGCATGCTGGCGCACCCGCACACGTCCGCCGGGCGCGTGCCCACCGACGCCGGCTACCGGCACTACGTGGACGCCGTCGTCACGGAGCGCCGCGAGGGCACCCCGGCGATCCTCCTGGAGCGTGACCGCGCCGCGAGCGAGATCGACGACGCGCTGCGCGAGACCGCCGAGGCGCTCTCGCGCGTCACCGAGCTCCTTGCCGTGGTCTCGGCGCCGGCCGTCTCCACCTCCACGCTGCGGCACATCGAGATCCTCGCGCTGCAGCCGCGGCTGGTCATGGTGGTGCTCATCACCACGTCCGGCCAGGTGACCAAACGCATGTTCTCGTTCTCCGACCCCGTGGACGAGGGTCTCGCCGAGTTCGCCCGCGTGTACCTCAACGAGCGGCTCGTCGGCGCCCAGCTCGGCACGCGCCGCGTCGCCGCGACCTTCGACAGTGCGGACCTGCGGCCCAAGGAGCGCGCGTTCCTCGACGTGCTGCGCCCGGCGTTCGAGACGCCGGGACCGGGCGACGTGGAGGGTCTGCACCTCGGCGGCACGTCGCGGCTGCTCGACAACCTCACGCGCGCCGGCGCCGGCCACCTCAACGAGGTGCTCGAGATGCTCGAGGAGCGGTACAACCTGCTCGAACTGCTCGCCGGAGCACTGCGCCAGGACGGCGTGTACCTGCGCATCGGCCACGAGATGCCGTCGCCGCCTCTGCAGGAGTGCTCTCTCGTCTCGACCACCTACGGCGTGGCCAATCGCAGCCTCGGCACCGTCAGTGTCATCGGGCCGACGCGCATGGACTACCAGCGCGTCATCTCGACGGTGCGGGCGACAGCCGACGGCCTGAGCGCGTATCTTGAAGACATCTGGTGACCACTTCCTGACTGGGGCTGACCGTTGAAGCGTGACTACTACGACGTGCTCGGCGTGCGCAAAGACGCGGACGCGGGCGAGATCAAGAAGGCGTTCCGCAAGCTCGCCCGGGAGTGCCACCCGGACGTGAACCAGCAGGACCCGGAGGCCGAGGCGCAGTTCAAGGAGGCGGCGGAGGCCTACGAGGTGCTCAGCGACGCCGACTCGCGCGCCGCCTACGACCACTACGGGTTCGACGGCCTGCGCGGCCGCCAGATGACCGACTTCGAGCACGTCGGGTTCGGCGACCTCTTCAACATCTTCTTCGGCGGCGGCATGTTCGACAGCGTGCTGCGCGACGCCGGGGGCATGTGGGGCGCGGCGGGCGGCAGCGCGCCCGCGCCGCGCGGCGACGACATCGAGACGCGCCTCGACCTCGCCTTCGCCGAGGCCGTCTTCGGCGTCACCAAGGACGTCGAGGTCACCGCCGACGCGCCGTGCGAGACCTGCGAGGGCAGCGGCGCCAAGGCCGGCACCGGCCGCGAGCAGTGCCCGCAGTGCCACGGCAGCGGGCGTGTGCGCGAGGTCTCCAGCCTCGGCGGGTTCGGCCAGTTCATCCGCACCAGCACCTGCAACGTCTGTCGCGGCCAGGGCAGCATCGTCAAGGAGCCGTGCGAGACGTGCCTCGGCACGGGCCGCCAGCGCCAGACGCGCACCGTGCCCGTGGAGGTGCCCGGCGGGCATCGCCGACGGCCAGCGCCTGCGGCTGGCCGGCGAAGGCGGCGCCGGCGCCCACGGCGGTCGCGCCGGCGACCTGTACGTGGCCATCCGCGTCGAGCCCGACGAGGGCTTCGTGCGCGACGGCGACGACCTCATCTACCGCCTCGACGTCACCATGGTCGAGGCCGCCCTCGGCACCACGCAGTACGTGCCGGCGCTGGACGGAGACATCGAGGTGCAGCTCAAGGCCGGCACGCAGCCGGGCGAGGTCAAGACGTTCCGCAGCCGCGGCGTGCCGGTGCTGCAGGGCTACGGCCGCGGCGACCTCAAGGTCGTGGTCAACGTGCTCGTCCCGCGCAAGCTGGACGACGAGCAGCGCGAGCTGCTGGAGCAGTTCGCCGAGCTCAGCGGCGAGAACACCTACGAGGCCGACCAGAGCTTCCTCGACAAGATCCGCGCCGCGTTCCGCCAGTGACGCCGCGGCGGCGCGCGTACCTCACTCTGACCCTCATGGAACGGCAACCTTACACGCGCTACTCGCTGCAGCTGACGGAGGCCACACCACCGTCGCCGGCCACCGGCGCTGCTGCTGACGCCGCGAGTCCCGTCGACTTGCCGCCGCCACGAGCCCCGACGACGACTGGTCCGGCGCCGCCGCGTACCACCGCGGGCCGGACGCCCAGGCGCTCGAGTACGCGGACGCAGCGGCCGTCCAGGCGATCCTCGCTCTGCAGCCCGCCGGCTGGCAGGAGGAGGACGGCGGGCGCACGCTGGTGTTCTGGCTGGAGGACGGCGCCGAGGCGGATGCGGAGGTCGCCGCGGCGCTCAAGGGCATCGGCTCGCTCGGCCGCCTCGAGGTCAGGCGCGAGCCGCCCGGCTGGGAGACGGCGTGGCAGCGGTTCCACAAGCCGCACGTGATCGGGCGGCTCTACGTGCGCCCGCCCTGGTACCCGGCGCGCGACGACCTGCTCGACATCGCCGTCGAGGCCGGGCTTGCGTTCGGCACCGGCGGGCACGCCAGCACCCGCCAGTGCCTCGAGCTCGTCCAGACGCTCGCGCCGGGGTCGCTCCTCGACCTCGGCTCCGGCTCCGGCGTGGTCTCCTTCGCGGCGCTCCGGCTCGGGTTCACCCCGGTGACCGGCATCGAGATCGACCCTGTCGCCGTGCACGCGGCCGCCGGCAACGCGGCCATGAACGGCCTCGAGCCGACCTTCCTTGTGGGAGACGCCACCGACCCGGCGTACCCGCTGCCGCCCGCCGACGTCGTGGTGGCCAACATCGCGCTCCGCCCGATCCTGCGGCTGGCGGAGCGCTGGAAGCACGAGGACGCCTCGGCCTCACTGCCCCGCGACCTGCTCCTCTCGGGGCTGCTCGTCGAGCAGGCCGAGGAGGCGCTCGCGGG
>CAWCAH010000006.1:0-115369 GCA_963793605.1 uncultured Thermoleophilia bacterium | reverse complement strand
GCGGTGCGTCCACGACGGAGCGCCTTCTGGCGATCCGAGGGGTGATCCCGAGCGCGGCTGCCGTGCCTCGGCGGGGAGTTGCGCGGCTCGCTTGGTTCCCGGCTCAGGATTCCTCGCCAACTCTAGCGCGACTGGACCCGAGGTTCACCCCCGGATGCCGTCGGCGGGCGGTTTCCGAGCCTCCGACGGGGGTAAGACCCCGCGGACGGCACTCCGGCACGGGAGGCGGCATGACGGACCCCATCTACGCTCAGCGCTACCGCACGAAGAAGCACCTGCCGCCAGGCCGCGCGGCAGCGGCGTACTCCGGCCAGGACGACCAGGGGCGGCCGGTGGTCGTCACCGTCGTCCGGCCGCTCGACCCCGACCTCTTTCTGCGCACGATGGGCGTGGTCGCCTCCGTGCACCACCTCGATCTCGCGCCGGTGGTCGACGCCGGGCGGGACGGGCCGGACTGCTTCGTCGTGGGCTGGGACTACGGCCGCGACGACGCAGGGTCTCTCGTCGCGCGCGGGCCGCTGCCGCCGGCGGACGCGGCGCTCGTCGCGGCGTCGGCCGCCGCCGGGCTCGCCGCGCTCCACGAGCGCGGCGTCGTCCACGGCGACGTGCGGCCGGAGAGCCTGGTGCGCACGGAGGACGGCTCCCTGAAGCTGACGGGGGCGGGCGTAGGCGCCGCCTTCCCGCCCCCCGATCTGCGGCCGGGCACGCCCCCGGACGTGGCCCGTTACCTGAGCCCCGAGGAGGTGCAGGGCCGGGCGCCCTCGCCGGCCGCGGACGTCTACCGGCTCGGCCTCGTCGCTTACCTCCTGATGACCGGCCGCCACGCCTTCGACGGCGCGGACGGCGGCCTGGTGGCCCGGGAGCAGCTCGACGGGGTCGTGCAGCCGCCGCAGCTTCTGAACCCCGAGGTGCCTCCGGCGCTCGCGCAGATCGTGATGCGCGCGCTCTCCAAGGACCCTGGCGCGCGCGGCACCGCCGCGCAGTTCCAGGCGGACATCGAGCGCGTCCTCCGCTCGGCGCAGGTCGTCGAGCCTCCGCCGCCGCCCAGGAAGAGCCGGGCGTGGCTGTGGATCCTGCTGGTCGTCGTCGCGGCGCTCATCGCTCTTGGCGCCGCCTACGCGCTCGGCGCGTTCGACGGTGGCGGGGGCGACGTCAAGGTGCCCGACGTGACCGGCATGACGCAGGAGAAGGCCGCGGCGGCGCTCGCGGACGCCGGCCTCAAGACGGGCAAGATCACCCGCGTCCAGAGCACCGACGGGCCCGAGGGCACCGTGGTCGGCCAGTCGCCGGCCGCGGGCAAGGAGGTCGCCGAGGGCGCGGCTGTGGATCTGGAGGTGGCCGGCAAGCCGGAGCCGACCGCGACGCCTGTCGCCGTGCCCGACGTGGTCGGCAGCTCGCAGGCGGAGGCGGCGGGGACGCTCGCCGACGCCGGCTTCAAGGTCGTCGTCACGGACGCGGCCAGCGACTCGGTGCCGGCCGGGAGCGTGGTGTCCCAGGCGCCGCAGGCCGGGGTGGTCGCCACGCAGGGCAGCACCGTGAGCATCGTCGTCTCGACCGGTCCGTCCACCCCGACGACCACTCCCACGCCGACCACCTCGGCAAGCCCGTGAAGCCCACGGGCGCATGAGAAACGGCGAAGGGGGCGGGCGGCCTTGATGCTGCCCGCCCCCTTCGCCCACTCCGCCCGCCGGTCCGCCGGGGAGGGGAGCATGTGCTGCCGGGGTCGGAGCCTTGGATGGAACCACCCCGGCGCCATCCGAGGCACCACGCTGGCGCCATCCGAGGCACCGCGCTGGCGCCATCCGAGGCACCACCGCTGGCGCCATCCGAGGCACCACCCCTCAAACGACATACCCCCTCCTCCGCGGTGAGGCCGGCGGAACTGCGGAGCGCCCTGGTCGCGGGGATGGCGGCGCGGAGCTGCCGCAGGCGTGGGCCAGGCAAGGGGCCGGCCGGGGCGACCGTGTGAAGGGACGGGGGCGGGCTGCCGCGGCGCGCAAACGAAAGGGGCGGGCGGCCTGCCGGCCGCCCGCCCCTTCACGAGCGTTCGTCTCTGAGGCGCGAGACTACTGCTTGTTGGCCTTGAGGTCGTCCACGACGGCCGGGTCGGCCAGCGTCGACGTGTCGCCCAGCGAGTCGAACTCGCCCTCGGCGATCTTGCGCAGGATGCGGCGCATGATCTTGCCCGAGCGGGTCTTCGGCAGGCCGGTGGCCGCGAACTGCATCTTGTCGGGCGTGGCGATGGGGCCCACGACCTTGCGCACGTGCACGACCAGCGACTTCTTGAGGTCGTCGCTCGGCTCCACGCCGTCGTTGAGCACGACGTAGGCGTAGATGCCCGTGCCCTTGATGGGGTGCGGGTAGCCGACCACGGCGGCCTCGGCGACCTCGGGAGCGCTCACGAGCGCGCCCTCGACGTCGGAGGTGCCGATGCGGTGACCGGAGACGTTGAGCACGTCGTCGATGCGACCCTTGAGCCAGTGGTCGCCGTCGGCGTCGATGGCGCAGCCGTCACCGGTGGTGAAGTAGCCCTTGAACATCGAGAAGTAGACGTCCTTGAAGCGCTTGCCCTCGTCGTCGCCCCAGGTGCCGCGGATCATGCCCGGCCAGGGAGCGGTGATGACGAGGTGCCCGTCCTCGCCGACGCCGGCGGGCTCGCCCTTGTCGGTGAGCACGGCGGTCTGCACGCCGAAGAACGGACGACCGGCGGAGCCCGGCTTGAGCGTCATGGCGCCGGCCAGCGGGGCGATCATGTGCCCGCCGGTCTCGGTCTGCCACCACGTGTCGCTCAGCGGGATGCGGCCCTTGCCGACCTTCTCGTAGTACCACATCCAGCTGTTGGGATCGATGGGCTCGCCGACGGAGGCCATGATGCGCAGGCTCTCCATGGGGTGCTTCATCGGCCACTCGTCGCCCTGGCCGATGAGGCTGCGGATGACGGTCGGCGCGGTGTAGATCGTGGTGGCCTTGTGCTTCTCGACGACCTGCCAGTAGCGGTCCGGCTCCGGATAGGTCGGCAGACCCTCGTAGAGGAGGCTGGTGGCGCCGAGGGCGAGCGGGCCGTACACGATGTAGCTGTGGCCCGTGATCCAGCCGATGTCGGCGGTGCAGAAGTGCACGTCGTCGTCGTGGATGTTGAAGACGTACTTGCTCGTGTCGTGCGCGTAGAGCAGGTAACCACCGGTGGTGTGGATGACGCCCTTGGGCGTGCCCGTGGAGCCGGAGGTGTAGAGGATGAAGAGCGGGTGCTCTGCGTCGACCGGCACGCACTCGCACTCGGTCGTGATGTCCGCAGCGGCCATCTCGTCGTGGTACCAGAGGTCGCGACCCTCGGTCATGGGGACGTCGCCGTCGACGCGCTTGATGACGATGACCTTCTCGACCGTCGTCTCGCCCTGGATGGCGACGTCGGCGTTGGTCTTGGAGGGGGTGGACTTGGCGCCGCGGTGGCCCTTGTCCGCGCAGATGAGGATCTTGGCGCCGCTGTTGTCGATGCGGGCCTTGAGGGCCTCGGCGCTGAAGCCGCCGAACACCATCATGTGGATGGCGCCGATGCGCGCGCAGGCGAGCATGACGATCGGCAGCTCGGCGATCATCGGCAGGTAGAGGGCGACGCGGTCACCCTTCTTGACGCCGTACTTCTTGAGGACGTTGGCGAACTTGCTGACCTCGTCCTTGAGCTGGGCGTACGTGTACGTGTACGTGTCGCCGGGGTCGCCCTCGAAGACGATGGCGGCCTTGTCGCCCTTGCCGGCCTCGACGTGGCGGTCGACGCAGTTGTACGCCGCGTTGAGCTCGCCGCCCTCGAACCACTTGATGTACGGCTTGGGGTCGAAGCTCCAGTCGAGGACCGTGTCCCATTCCTTGGTCCACACGAGTGCATCCTTCGCACGCTCGGCCCAGTACCCCTCAGGGTCTTCGACCGACCGCTTGTAGGCGGCCTCGTACTCGTCCATCGACTTGAAGTACGCATTCTTCTGGAACTCGGGCGACGGTGGGAAAAGCTTAGGCTCGTCAGCCACCCTGTTCACCTCCCATGGACCTTCACTAGTCCGATAGCTGGATGGGTCTTCTCGCGCGGCGCCCAGGGGGGACCCGCGCGAGGGGCTCGTCCACGACCGGCGGGCATACCAGGACTTCCGCGCGGCGGGACCTGCCAGCGAGACGCTCACAGTCGTCGCTCCCTCGTAGTGCCCTCTGGTCCTGGACCGTATGGGCCGTGCGACGTCAATGCGCGTCTTGCTCCTTGGGCTAGGCCAATGGGCAACGCTACTGATGCGAGGGGGGAAAAGCAAGCTTCGCGGGGCCGGTTCATCGGGATGGATGAACAGGCATCCGCGGGGTGGCACTTCGGGCGCGCCTCGTCCGACATGCGGATGACGTGTCCGCCTTCCGGACGACCGTGACGACGGACGCGGCCGGGGAGATCGTGGCGGGATGCGGTGTGGATGCGGTGCGCGGGTGGTGGGCGATGTTGGATTTGAACCAACGACCTCCCGCGTGTGAGGCGGGCGCTCTCCCGCTGAGCTAATCGCCCACGGGTCCTGGCAAGGCCTGGCGGCCCGTAGGGGAGCAGAGGATACCACAGGGCGTGAGAGGGGGAAAACGATGGCATGGACGTGCTGGAACGCATCAGGCGCGGCTACAGGGCCATCGGCCCCGGCGCGCCGCGCGACGTGCTGGCGATGTTCCACCAGGAGCAGCCGGACCCGCCCGAGTGGGTCGTGGACGACAGTCTGCGCGTGTTGCCCGCCCGCGAGGTGGTCGCCCTGGACCTCTTCGCCGGCGCCCTGCCGTCGCACTGGGAGATCATCGGCGTCGACCTGCGGCACTGGGACTACTACCGCGGCAAGGCGCGTCTCGTGGTGACCGGCAGGTTCCGGACCCGGCCCAAGGGCACGTGGGAGGTCATCAAGCTGCCGTTCATCCACATCTGGAGCGTGGGGGAGGACGACCAGGTGCGCGGCGTGTTCGACTACCTCGCGGGGATCGAGGTCAAGCGCCGCGAGGACGTGCGGCCGCGGCGCGGGTGGCGCCTCCGGCGCCGCTCGGGCTCGTGACCCCGGCGAGTCATCGGCCGAGCCGAGTCTCGGTCGCCGAGTCGGGCGGGGGCGGGGGGTAAGTCGTGAGGGGTGCTCTGTTTCGGGATAGCTGTCGGATATCCGTCTGACGCTCGCAGGCGCACCGGTCCAAGAATCGGATAGACCGCGGCTATCCGCAGAGAGAGGGCCCTCGAGTCGTATCCGTCTTCCAGGCCGCGCAGCATCTTCGCGCGCGGCCGTACGCGTCAGAAGACGAGCGCGTCGCCGTGCGCGCGGAGCCTGCGGCGGCGTGCCTTGCAGTCCGGCAGCACGTCCTGCACCCGGCGCCAGAACTCCGCGCCGTGGTTGGGCTCGTGCAGGTGCGCCAGCTCGTGCACCACGACGTAGTCGATCAGCTCCGGGGGGAGCGTGACGAGGTGCCAGTGGAAGCTCACGGTGAGCTTGCCGTGGTCGCAGACGCCCCAGCGCCGCTTACCGAGGTCGCGGACGACCACGGCTGCGGGGGCGGCGCCGACGAGCGGGACGAACCGGGCGACCGCGGCCTCGACGTACTCGGTCGCCCGCGCCTGGTACCAGGCGAGTACGGCCGCACGCGCCGCGCCGTCCAGCTCGCGGTCCACCTCGAGCGTGTCTTCACCAGGCGTGCCCTCGCCGAGGGCGACCGGCTGCGCCGGTGCGTCGGCGAGCGTGAGCCTGTAGTCCCGGCCGAGATACGGGAAGAGCTCGCCGGCCACGGCCTCGCGCGGTTCCGGCGGCGGCCCCATGGCCGCGAACTCGGCGAGCTTGCGCCGCACCCACGGCAGCTTCTCGCGCACGACGGCCTGCAGACGGCGCTCGGACGCGCGCGCGGGCGCGGCCACCACGAGCTCGCCGTCCCGCCGCACGGTGATGCCGATCGTGCGCCTCCGCGTGCTCCGGCGCACGGCGAAGCGCAGGTCGTCGACCACGAGGGTGTCGATGGGGGCGCGCGGGCTCACGCGGGCATGGTAGCGCACGCGCTCGGGGCGTGCGCGGCGCAGCGCGTGCTCACCGCCCGCGGGACACGCCGGACCGGGTGCGTACGCGGCGAGGGCGGCCCCCCGAAGGGAACCGCCCTCGCCGCGGCACTAGGCTGTTCCGCGCGGCTAGGCCTTACGGACGTTGCTCGCCTGCATCTTGCCGTTCTGGCCTTCGGTGACGTCGAAGGTGACCTTGTCGCCCTCGTCGAGGGTACGGAAGCCGTCGGCCTGGATCTCACGGAAGTGGACGAACAAGTCGTCGCCATCTTCGCGGGAGATGAAGCCGTACCCCTTGGCCGCGTTGAACCACTTGACGGTGCCTTCTGCCATTTGACGCATCCTTTTCCGCCCCCGAAGGGCTTAAACGAAGCGACGCGACCGAGTGCCTGGATCCGCTGTCCACGCCGGCGGGAGGAACTGGGTCACGCCGCCAACAACCAGGGCCCCGTTGGCCCGGCGTCATACTACCGCACCTTGTCAAGAAACGCCCGCATTCCGCGTAGACGCATCGGGTGACGTTGAGCTCACGAGGGCAGCACGCCGGCGGCGGTGAGGGCGCGGAGCGCCTCCTCCGCCGCCTCGTCACCCGCCGCTCCGCTCAGCTCGATGTCGGCGCCGAGGTCGCCGCCGGCGTCCAGGTCGACGACGCACACCTGGTGCGGAGCGGCCAGCCGGCGCAGCCGGTCGAGGTCGAAGCGGTCCACGTCGCCGAGCGAGGCGACGAAGATGATGCCGGCGTCGGTCATCGACCAGGCGATCTCGCCGAGCCGGCCGAGATGGTCCTCGCGCGCCAGGACGTCCTTCTCGTCGCCGAGATCGGTCGCTCCCAGGCAGAAGGAGTGCACGCCGCGGCCGAACATGCGGCGCTCCACGCTCGCCGCGAGTGCGTGAGCCGCCTCGCCGGACTGGGAGGCGAACACCACCGCCTTGCCGGCGTGGCCGTAGCGGGCGGCGCGCTCGTCCTCGCTCACCGCGCCGCGCAGGAACTTACGGCCGGTGACGTCCCCGCGGCCTCTGTCCTCGAGCGCCTCGAGCGCGATGCCGCAGCCGGCCGTGTCCCAGCCGTGGACGACGACGAAGCGCGAGGTGGGCTCGAGCACGTCGGCGGGGTCGAACGCCACGGGGCGCACGGCGCGGAAGACGACCTCGGCGACGTCGTGCCGCTCCACCTGGCCCGCTCCCGTGACGGACTCGAGCTCCTGCTCGTCGAGGACGCTGATGACCTCCTCGAGCTCCGCCGCGACGCGGGCGGCGCCCATGCGCAGCACGTAGCGGCGCCCGCGGATCAGCGGGGCCGTGTTCATCCAGAAGATGTTGGCGCGGATGCGCGTGGCCATGAGCGGCTCGGCCTCGTCGGCGCGGACCAGCAGCTCGCCCGGCTTGGCGTAGACCTGCGTGTCGAGCGTGAGGCCCGTGGCCTGGCCGGAGAACGCCTCCTCGGGCTGCGGGCCGGTGAGCGCCTCGATGGTCGCGACCGTGGAGTGTTTGCGCGACGGGAGGAACACGACCTCGTCGCCGGGGCGGATGCGCCCGGTCTCGATGGTGCCGACGAAGATGCGCCGGTCGTCCCCGGCCTCCGTGAACTTGTAGACGTCCTGGAGCGGCATGCGGAACGGCCGGTCGAGGTCGTCCTCGAGGCGCTCGAACGCCTCGACCTGGTCCAGCACGGTCGGCCCCGTGTACCAGGGCGCGGCCGCGGAGCGCGCGACGATGTTGTCGCCGTCGCGCGCGCTCACCGGGATGAAGCTCATGGGGTGCACGCCGAGCCGCCCGAGGAAGTCGCCGTACTCGGCGACGATCGCCTCGAACTCCGTCTCGTCCCAGTCCAGCAGGTCCATCTTGTTGACCAGCACGCTGATCTGGCGGATGCCGAGCATGCTGAGGATGTAGCCGTGGCGCTTGGAGTTCTCGCGCACGCCCTCCTTGGCGTCGATCACGAGCAGCGCCGCCTGCGCGCGCGAGGCGCCGGTGATCATGTTCTTGAGGAACTCCACGTGGCCCGGAGCGTCGTGGATGATGTAGTGGCGGTTGGGGCGTGTTGAAGAAGCAGCGCGCGGTGTCGATGGTGATGCCCTGCGCCTGCTCGTTCTTCAGGGCGTCGAGCAGGAACGCGTACTCGAAGGGGCGCGCGTTCTGCTTGCACATCAGCTTGACCTGCTCCAGCTTGCCCTCGGGCAGGGAGCCGGTGTCGGCCATGAGGCGGCCGATGACGGTGCTCTTGCCGTGGTCCACGTGGCCCACGGCGACGATGTCGAGGCGCTCGAGGTCGAACGGCGAGATCTCGCCGGGCGCCGGCGCCGGGCAGCTCTGAGCCTCGGGCGTGTGGTGTCGGTCGGCAGGCTCACATGTACCCCCCGCGGCGCAGCGACTCCAGGCCGCCGCCGTCGTCCTTGTCCTGGGCGCGGCCGCTGCGCTCGGCGATGTTGCTGAACTTGCCGGTGCGCAGCTCCTCGATGATGTCCGGGATGTCCTTGGCCTCGGACTCGACCGACGAGGTGCAGGGCCAGCAGCCCAGCGAGCGGCAGCGGTGGCCGGTGCCGTCGTCGAAGTAGAGCGACGTCACCGGGATGCTCTCGCGCTGGATGTACTCCCACACGTTGAGCTCGGTCCAGTCGAGCAGCGGGTGCACGCGCACGTGCGTGCCGGGCTCGAAGTCGGTCTTGAAGTAGCGCCACAGCTCCGGCGGCTGGTCGTCGACGTTCCAGTCGTTCTCGACGTCGCGCGGGCTAGAAGTAGCGCTCCTTGGAGCGCGAGCCCTCTTCGTCCGCGCGCACGCCGACGATGACTCCCGTGTACGGCGTGTGGTCCTCGTCGTCCACCAGGCGGCCGAGCGTGTGGTCCATGCGCTTGCGCGTCCACTCGCCCGAGAGGGTGTGCTTGAGCGCCATCGTCTTGAGGTTGCGGCAGCACTGGATGCGGTCGCAGTTGCCGTCGGGGAAGGTGGCCTTCTCCTCGAGCGCCTTGCGGTTCTGGCCCACGATGAGGTTGAGGCGCCACTCGAGCGCCAGGCGGTCCCGGTACTCGATCATCTCCGGCATCTTGTAGGCGGTGTCGATGTGCACCAGCGGGATCGGCACGTGGCCGAAGAACGCCTTGCGCGCGAGGTGCAGCAGCACGGTGCTGTCTTTGCCGATGGACCAGAGCATGCACACGTTGCCGAGGCTGCGGTACGCCTCGCGCAGGATGTGGACGCTCTTGGCCTCCAGGGTGTCGAGCTGGTTCATGAGGCGGTCTCCGCCCGGGTCATCTGGTCTCCTCGTCGGGTCGTGGCGCCGGTGGGCGACGTTACGAAGTTGCAATCAACTTACGCGAACAATAACACAATTGCATGTAAGTGCCAGCGCGAGGCGGGGCCGCGTCCGGGGAGTGATGTCGCGTGGGGGTGAGAGCCTTCGATGGTGCCGCCGAGGTGCCATTGAAGGCGCCGCCGAGGTGCCCTTGAGGGCTCCTCCGATGCGCCATCGAAGGCTCCTCCGAGGCGCCATCGAAGGCTCCGGGGTCCGGACGACATACCCCCCCTGTCGCGACCCGCGCCCGGCGCGACGCCCTCCGGAGACGCGACGGCCGGGCACGCCCGTTGGGGCATGCCCGGCCGTCGGTGCGATCGTCTGGTGTCCTGGAGGGTGCGGCCTCAGGCGCCGGCGGCGGTGTCGGCGGCGCTGCCGGGGATCCGCGCCGCGCGGTCGTGCAGGCCGCACTCGCGGTGCTCCGGCAGCTCCCACCACCAGCGGCCGGCGCGCCAGTCGTCGCCCTCGGCGACGGCGCGCGTGCAGGGCGCGCAGCCGATGCTGGGGAAGCCCTGGTCGTGCAGCGGGTTGTACGGCACGTCGTTGGCGCGGATGAACTCCCACACGCGCGCCTCGTCCCAGGAGGCCAGCGGGTTGATCTTGACCATGTCGGCGAGCTGGTCCCACTCGGCGATCTCGACCTGCTGGCGCGTGGCGCCCTGGCCGCTGCGCAGGCCGCAGATCCAGGCGCCGAGCTCGAGCTGCGCGCGGCGCAGCGGCAGGATCTTGCGCACCTCGCAGCAGCGGTGGCGCGCCTCGATGCTCTCGCGGAAGAGGTTGACGCCGTCCTTGTCGACCATCTTCTCGACCTCGGCCGCGGCGGGGAAGTACGTCTTGATGCACAGGTCGTAGTGCTTGGCGGTCCTGTCGAGGAGGTCGTAGGCCTCGGGGTACAGGCGCCCGGTGTCGAGCGTGAAGATCGGGATGTCGAGTCCGGCCTCGGCGATCATGTGCGTGAGCACCTGGTCCTCGGCGCCGAGCGACGAGGCGAAGGCCACGCGGCCGGCGTAGCGCGTGGCGGCGTCGGCCAGGACCTGCTCCGGGGTGGCGCCGTCGAGCTCGGCGAGGATGGCGGCGACGTCGTCCTGGGTCATGGGTACCTCGTGTGGTCGGATGCTGGGGTGTCGGCGCTCCCGGGGACCGTGCAGGGCGCGCAGTCGATGCGTTCACAGCCCTTGTCGTGCAGCGGGTTGTACGGCACGTCGTTGGCGCGGATGTACTCCCACACGCGCGCTGCGTCCCAGTCCGCGAGAGGGTTGAGCTTCAGGAGGCCGGCGCTGGAGTCCCACTCCGCCGGCTCGACCTCGGGCGACGTGGCGGTCCTGGCCGCCGCGCCGGCCGCAGATCCACGCGTCGAGCCCGACCTGCGCCCGGCGCAGCGGCCTGGTCCTGCGCACCTCGCAGCACTGCAGGCGCAGGAACTCGCTGTCGCGGAACTGGTTGATGCCGTTGTCCGCGACCATCTTCTCCACCTCGGCCGCGTCGGGGCAGTACACGCGCATGCGGAAGCCGTAGCGCTTGTTGGTGCGGTCGATGAGCTCGTAGGTCTCGGGGTGCAGACGGCAGGTGTCGAGCGTGAAGATCGGGATGCCGAGGCCGCCTGCGGCGACCATGTGCGTCAGGACCTGGTCCTCGGCGCCCAGGGAGGAGGCGAGAGCGACGCGGCCCGGGTAGCGTGCGGCCGCGTCGGCCAGGATCTCCTCGGCGGTCAGTCCCTGGAGGCGAGCCAGGACGTCGGCAACCGGCTCGTCGATCATCTGGTCGTCTCCTCGGGGATCGCCGCCAGCAGAATGCAATGCACTGAGGGCACAAATAACGTTTGTGCATGATAGGCGCGAATCCTGCCCGGCGCAAGCCGGCGGGGACTTAGAGGCGAGCGGCTCGGCGAACGTCAGCGAGCGGCGGGCCGCCCGTGCGCCGGGAGGAGGGCGCCCTCCGTCTCGAGCAGCCGGAGCTTGCGCCACAGGCCGCCGCCGTAGCCGCCGAGCCCGCCGTCCGCGGCGATCACGCGGTGGCACGGGATGACGACGGCGATGCGGTTGGCGCCGTTGGCGCGCGCCGACGGCGCGGGCCGCGCCCGGAGCGCCGACCTCGCGAGCGAGCTCGGCGTAGGTGCGCGTCTCGCCGTAGGGGATGCGCAGCAGCGCGTCCCACACGCGGCGCTGGAACGGACTGCCCGGGTACTCCAGCGGCAGGTCGAAGGCGCGCCGGCGGCCGGCGAAGTACTCGTCCAGTTGGGAGGCGAGGCGGTCGACGAGAGGGCTGTGGCCCGGCACGAGCGGCCGGGCGAGGCGCCGGCGCAGCGTGTCCAGTTGCGCCTCGATCATGCGCCGGTCCGGGTACTCGAGCAGGACGAGGGCCTCGTCGGTGGCGCCGGCGACGAGAGGCCCCACCGGCGTCTCGAGCCAGGTGAGCCGGACGAGCGAGCCGTCCGGCGCCGCCGCCGCTGCGCCGGGCGGCGCCCCCGCCAGCTTGCCGAACGCCGTGCGGAACCCGGAGTGCGACTCCCAGCCGTGGTCGAACACGGCCTCGTCGATCGAGCCGCCGGAGCGGAGCGCCGTGAAGGCGTCGCCCAGACGGCGGGCGCGGCAGTAGGCCTGGAACGTCATGCCGTGCGTCTTCTTGAACCAGCGGCGCACGGCGGCGGGGTCCAGGCCCTCCGCGCGCAGGTCGGCGTCCTTGATGCGCGCCGCCGGGTCGGCCTCCACGCGGCCGATCAGTCGCGCCGCCCACTCGGGGGTG
The DNA here is from genome assembly GCA_963793605.1 of uncultured Thermoleophilia bacterium. Taxonomy (GTDB): domain Bacteria; phylum Actinomycetota; class Thermoleophilia; order UBA2241; family UBA2241; genus CAIXSE01. The sequence goes on along the minus strand of CAWCAH010000006.1, from coordinate 103,300 downwards.
CCGGCGTCCGCGTCGAGCGGCCGGCAGCGCTTGCACGGCCGGAACCCCGCCACGAGCGCCTCGCGGGTGGTGGCGTAGAACTCCACGTGCTCCGGCTTCGGGTCGCGGGCGGGGCAGGATGGGCGGCAGAACACGCCGGTGGTGGTGACCCCCGCGTAGAACAGGCCGTCGTACGACCGGTCCCTCTCGCGCAGCGCCGCCAGCATCTCCTCGCGGCGAGGAAGCAGGCTGGGTGTATCCAGGTTCGACTTCATGGGCCTGAGGCTAGTCTTGCCCGCGGCGCGGCGCCACCGATTTCCGGGTGTTGAATCTCGCCGCGCCGGGGCAGGGCGGCGCGCTGCGGCGGCGAGACGCCGACCGGCCCTACTCCGCCGGGCCGCCCTCGGCGGCGAGCACGACGCGCCGCGCGGTGATCTCCGGGCCGGCCATCCTGATCGGACGCCTCTCCGGCTCGGTGCCCGTAGACCTCGAAGGAGAGGCCCTCGTTGTCCCGGAACACGCGGCGCGAAGTCCTCGCCGTTGGTGATGACGGCGACGATCTTGCCTGCGTCGCCCTCGGCCTCGGTGCCGCCGATGACGGCCCAGAACCCGCCCTCGAGGTCGCGATACTCGACGGTGCCGACGGCCACGACCGAGCCGCCCTCGAGGTCGTAGAGACCGGGCGCCATCTTCGTGCCTGTCTCCGGCCCGATCGGCACGCCGCCGGTGGAGGCCGGGGGAGAGGCGGACGGCGACGGCGACGTCTCGTCGCTCCCTCCGCCGCAGGCCGTCGCCCCGGCGCCGACCAGCGCGGTGAGCATCACGGCCGCCGCGATGACGGGGAAGGAGTGGCGCAGTGCTCGTCTCATCATCTGGTGCCTCCTCGTCGGTCTGGCGGGGAGACGTCCGGGCGTGGGCCGGGGTGCGCGCGGCGCCCGCTCCCCGGCCCGGCCGGCGCCCGCCGCGCGGCCTCACTCCGTGACGGTCACGCACGCCTCGGGGTCGAGCGGGTTGGTGCGCACGGCCAGCGAGAAGAGGAACGGGTACTGCGTCTGCAGGTGGCGCTGGTAGTCGAGCCACTGGAGGGTGAGCTCGGTGTACGCGCGCTTGACGTCCACCGTGAGGTGCGCCCTGTCGGGAGTCGGCAGGTGGTCGAAGTCCCCCCGCGCGTGCAGTTCCTCGGCGAGGTGCGTGACCGCCCACAGGAGGTCGGTGAACGCCTGGTGCTCGAGCAGCGCCTGGTTGCCGAGGAGGCCGATCACGTACGCCTTCTGCTCGTCGAGACGCTCCCGCAGCGCCACGAGGTCACCGGTGCTGAGCTCGATGACCGGCTTGTGGGCGCGGAACGCCTGCTTGGCGCGCTCGTAGTCCCGCGCCTTCCATGCCATGCGCGGGAGAAGCTGCTCGCGCACGGAGTCGAGGTCGGCGTCCAGCCGTGCGATGCCTCCCAGCACGTCGGTGCCGCACTGGGTGAAGAACGCGCCGACGATCATGTTGAGCTTGTCGAGCATGGTCTCGCGCTGGCGGCGCTGCATCAGGCCGTCGACGAGGATCGAGACCAGCAGCACCTGGATGAAGAGGAAGGCGATGTCGTCGACGAGGTAGCGCAGCATCTCCTCGTGGAACGACTCCGAGGGGAAGAGCAGCCAGCGCAGGGCGTAGACAACGGCGGCGGCCACGATGAGGGTGGCGGCGATCTCGACTTGCCAGCGGCGCAGGCGCATTGCGGCTCCGGTGCCGGTCGGTGGGCGGAGCGCGGCGTGGCAGTGAGGATACCCGAGTCCCGCGCCGAGCGGACCGGGCGCGTGGTCACATATACTCGCGGCGCGTGGATCGGCGTCCCTCAGCAAGAAGATCGGCATCCTGCGCTTCGTCGCGGTCGCGACCGTGGTGGTGTACCACGCCTACCCGCCGGGCTGGCCGGGCGGCTACACGCAGGCGCTGGTCTCCCTGGGACTCGCGCGCTGGGCGCTCCCCTTTCTCGGGCTCATCTCCGGCTACCTGTTCTTCCGCACGTTCACGCCGACCCTGGCCGGCTACGCCGTCAAGCTCCGCAGTCGGCTGCGGACCATCCTGGTGCCGTTCCTGATCTGGAGCGGGGTGGCGCTGCTGGTGGCCTGGCTCACCGGCAGCCCCGAGTTCAAGGGTCCGATCACCTCACCCGCCGACGCCCTCTACCACTGGCTGGTGAGGCCGTGCGCCTCGCCGCTCTGGTTCCTGCAGGCGCTGATGACGTGCATCGTGCTCTCGCCGCTCGTGTACCTGGCTGTGAAGGCGCTGCGCTGGTGGGTGCTCGTCGTGGCCGTCGTCTGGTGGGTCAAGGGCTTCCAGCCCGACGCGCTCGACCCGTGGGTGAGCCCGGTGGCGTTCCCGCCGTTCATCGCCGGCGCCGCCATCGCGATGCTGAAGCCCCGCCTGGACTGGGCGCGGCGGCCGGCGCCGGCTTGGGCGCTCGCGGCGCTCGCCGGCGGCTGGGTGGCCGCGGCGGCGCTCTTCGCCGGGTTCGGCCCGGCTCTGGGCCAGCTGGCGCGTGCGGCGATGCTGCCGGTCGTGGTGCTGGGCGCTCTCACCGTGTGGCTGGGGTACGAGGCCCTGCGCCGGCCTCTGCGCCGGGCGCCGGGGGTGGTCGCGGCGGCCGTCTCCGTCGCGCCGCTCTCCTTCTTCGTCTACGCCACGCAGCAGCCGCAGCTCAAGGCGATCCTGCTCGCGCTGGACGAGTACGCGACGGGCCTGCCGGCGCTGGCGGCCTACGTGCTGGCGCCGCTGCTCGCCATCTCCTGCTCGCTGCTGCTGGCGACGGCCTGGCGCCGCGTCTCGCCGCGCACGTTCGCGGTGGTGTCCGGCGGCCGGTCCGGCCGACGGGCCGGCGGCACGGCGGCCGGCCGCGCCGCGGACGCCGGCCGCAGAGGCTCCCGCGCCCGCGGGCCCGGGCGCGCTGCCGCCGGTGGTGGCCGCCGGCGAGAGCGCGCCGGCCTGATCTCGCCGGCCTGATCCGGGCTCGCGGGCGCGTCGGCGCCTTCGCGGGCGCTCGCGCCCGGGCCCGGACGCGGCCCGTACGCGCGCGTGCAGCAGGTCGTTTCCTCCGATGGGATCGCCTTGTACTTCACCAGGCGTTCTCGCCGGATGTCCCCGTGTGGGACGCTCCAGTCGGCGCGGCTGATCGGGCGACGCCTCCTGCAGCTACGTGCCTGCTGCACACGTGGATTATTCCCGGCGGCGCCGGTCATGATGCCGTTATGGAGGTGCCGCCGATGCCGTACCGCTCCGCGACCCAGGCGCTCCAGGCGCGCCACGCGCCCTCCGGGTCGCGCGCCCGCACCCAGCCGGCCCAATCCTGGTGCGTGAACACCGCGAACGACGCCGCGCCGCGGAACAGGCGCCCCCAGTCGCGGACGTCGGCGACGCCGCCGGGCGCGAGCGAGCGCGCGAGCCTGCGGTTGCGCGCGTCGAGCGCCACGGCGGAGACCACGAAGCCGTACCGGCCCGAGCGCGCCAGCGCCTCCGCGAGGGCCTGCTGGCGCAGGAGCTGGTAGCCGGCGGTGGCCGCGGGGCACCTCGGCAGCGCGGCGAAGGCCCCGGCGTCGACGGCGTCGTGGAGCCAGTGCCAGTACCGCCGCCCGAGCGCGATCTGGTGGCACCGCGAGGGGTCGGCGAGAAGGGCGCGGGCGTCGTCGCAGCGCGCCGGGTCCGGATTGCCCGGGCGCGTGACGGACCCGCTGCCGGTGCGCGCCGGGCAGGCGTAGAACGAGTGCTCGACGAGCTTGTTCTCGACCAGCAGCAGCCCTTCGCCGGCGTTGACGTGCAGCGCGACGTCCGGCGAGGTCTGGCCGCCGCCGCGCGTGCCGCCCGTCTCGCCGAGCAGCGTGCGAGGGCTGAGCTCGCGCTCGCCCGCCCACTCGAGGTCCAGGGACTCGACCGAGCGGACGCGGGCGTCCACGTGCTCGCGCAGGAAGCCGGCGAGCAGCGCCCGGCCGTCTGTGCTCGCCCCGAAGGGGAAGTAGAGGTTGACCCCCGAGACCCACGAGCTCTTGAGGTTGTGCACGCCGGAGTGCGGCATGACCCGGTTCGCTGCGAGGTACGCCTGCAGTGAACCCGCGCCCTCTCCGCGGAGCGGCGGCCACAAGCCCTCCTGCCAGGCCCAGCGCGGGAGCAGCCAGGGATACGTCACCCGGTTCTGGACGCCGGGTTCGTCGGTGCTCACGTGGTCGCGGCGCCAGCGGACCTGGCGCCCGGTCATCTCGGCTTCGAAGCTGCGCATGCGCCGGGTTGTACCATCCGGTGCGGACGGCACTAAGATGGACGGGACCGGCGACGGCGCGCCTGACCGCGCCCGATCCTGGAGGACCGGCATGACGCTGTTCGACTCCACGAGCCCATCGCCCCCGACTCCGACGTACTACCGCACCTCGCGGGCCGACCGGCTGCGGGCCGCCGCGACCGCCACGAGCACGGTCGCCGCCGGCGTCCCCCGCATGGCGCTGCACGCCGCCGCCCGCGGCGTCGCTCTGTTCTTCGGCCTCTTCGCCCTGCTCAACCTCGTCGGGGAGCTGCGCACCCCCGGCTTCGACCAGAACATCTGGTGGCTCGATCTGCGGCCGCTCCCGGCGAGCGCGTCGGCGGCCGTGCTGGGGCTCGCCGGCCTCCTCCTGCTGTGGTGGGTCGTGCGGCCGGCGGCGCCGGGCTGGCGGCGCGTGCTCACCGCCGCGGTGCTGGCGGCGCTGGCCGTCGTCGCCGTCAGGAACGGCCTGGCCTTCTACGACGTCTGGCACGCCGGTCGCATCGACCCCTGGCTCGGCGTGCCCTTCTCCTTCGTGCTCGCCGCCGTGCTGCTGCTGCTCTCCTGGGCGGCCGCCGCGCGGGCTCCTGCGCCACGCGACCGCCGCTGGACGCCGCTCTGCACGGCGTTGACCGCTGTAGCGGCCCTCCTGGCGTGCGGCTTGCTCTTCCCGCTCGGCCAGCAGGCGTTCTTCGGCAAGACGACCTACGTGCGGCCGGCCAAGGTGGCGGTCGTGTTCGGCGCCCAGGTGCACACCACCGGCATCGCCAGCATGACGCTGGCCGACCGCGTGGCGACCGGCGTCGATCTCTACGAGCGGGGGCTGGCCGACCGCCTGCTGATGTCCGGCGCCCAGGGCTCCAACGAGCCGGTCAACGAGACCGTGGTGATGCGCGAGCTGGCGATCGAGGCGGGCGTCCCGGCCTCGGCGATCGCCGTGGACCCGAGCGGCTTCAACACCGACGCCACCGTGCGCGACACCGTCCCGATGCTGCGCGCCGGCGAGGCGGGCGCGGTGGCCGTGGTGAGCGACTTCTTCCACCTGCCGCGCATCAAGCTCGCGTACCAGAGCGCCGGCGTGGACGTCATCACTGTGCCGTCGCACGCGCGCCGCATCCCGCAGACCACCGGTCTCGTGATCCGCGAGATCCCGGCCTTCTGGGTGTACTACCTGCGCGCGGTCCTGTAGCGCCGGGAGCGCCGGGCGCGCGCCGCGAGGGCACGCGTCGCAGCGAAGCGCCGGGCGCGGGCCGAGAGCCGGCCGCGCCGGCGCTCTGCGGCTCGGGTGCCTTCTAGGCGGCCCTCCGGCTCGTCTCGCTGCGGTAGTCCCGCGTCTCGAGGATCTCGGTGAGGGTGTATGCCCGCGTCCGCGATCACGGATCCGCCGACGCCCTTCCACACCTCCTGGAGCCGCGCGGCGAAGGTCTCGGCCTCGCCCAGGCTGTCGAACTCGAGATGCCCGATCACGCGCTTCTCGTCGTCTGCGGGCCGCTCGATGGTCAACCGGCGTACCCCGGAGGCCTCGCGGCCGAGGGGGTCGCTGTCGAAGACCTTCTTCCACTCACCGTAGTCGGTGACGGTGTGCCAGTAGTTGAGGACGTACATGACGTCTCCCTTTCAGTCCGGTCTTGTGAGCATGCTCTCTTGTGCCCGCTGCCGGGAGGGGTAAGCGGTCGAGGCAGGTGCGCTACCGGCGCCTGCTCACGACGAAGGCCCCGTGCGAGACCGGGCCTTCGGTACCTGCTGCAACTGGCGGAGAGGGGGGGATTCGAACCCCCGAACCCGGTTAGCCGGATTAACGGTTTTCGAGACCGCCGCATTCAACCGCTCTGCCACCTCTCCGCGAGGCGACGGCCGTCCTCAAGGGCAGGAGGCCGCGGGACGCGTAGTGTAGCACGCGCCCGCGGCCCCTCACGCGCGCGCCGGCAGCCGCGCGCGGCCGTCGCCGGCGCCATCGCCGTCACTGCGCCAGGCGCTCCTCCACCCAGGCGCGGACGTCCTCCGGCGAGAAGCCGAAGGCGTCCTTGATGTCCTTCATCGGCAGGCCCAGGGCGTCCTCCGGCACGCCCCACTCGGCGGCGAAGTCGGCGAGCGGGATGCCGGTCATCCCGGCGATGTCGGCGAACGACATCCAGCCCTTGATCGGCGAGTCGGTGCCGCCGCCTCCGCCGCCCTCGCTGCCCTCGCCGTGGACCTCGCCCTGGCCCTCCGCCGCCGAGGCCCTGCCGCCGCCGCCGTGGCCGGCGCCGCGGGCCTCGGCTGCGCCAGTCGAACGAGCCGGTGAGCGTGGTCGCGCCGACGATGGCGACCATGAGCGCGACCACGACGCCGGCGGCCGCCAGCGCGGGGACGCGCGAGCCGCCGGCGGCGGTGACCTTGAGCGCGCCGGGCACCGGGCAGGCGTTGACGCACTCGTTGCACGAGATGCACTCGGAGCTCGTGACCACGTCGGCGGTCGCGACCTCGACGTTCATCATGCAGGCCTTGTCGCAGCGGCCGCAGTCGATGCAGGTCGCCGGCGTCGCGCTTGATGTTCAGGAAGCTCACCCTCGACAGGAGCCCGAGCAGGGCCCCGGCGGGGCAGAGGTACTTGCAGAAGAAGCGCTCGTAGACGAGCGACCCGGCGAGCGAGACGACGAGGATGACGAAGCCGATGAGGTAGGTGGTGAGCAGGTCGCTGGCGGTGAGGTGCGCCCAGGCCACCCACGGGTCGTAGGGGCGCATGACGAGCTCGGCCGCCTGCCAGGTCCACAGCAGGAAGAAGGCGAACACGCCGTACTTGAGGAAGCGCGCGACGCGGTCGACGACGCGGCGGGACGGTGAGGCGGTGAGCGCCGAAGAGCCTGCGGCCGGCGGCGCCGAAGATCCCCTGGAGCGTCCCGAGCGGGCAGAGCATGCCGCAGAACGAGCGGCGGAACGCGACGGCCATCGCGAGCATGCCGATCAGGAGGATCACGGCGCTCGCGGCGCTGTGCCGCAGGAACCCGTTGCCGGAGAGCAGCGAGTACAGGGTCTCGAGGCCGCCGAAGGGGCAGAGGAAGTCGACGCCGGCCCAGCGCCCGGCGCCGCGCGACTGCTGGTGGGCGAGCACGATCGCCGTCATCGCCACGAGGACCACGCCGAGCACGACCCAGCGCACCCAGCGCGCGCGCGTCCGGGCGCGGCGGTCCGCCTGCCTGTCCGGCGTCCTGGGCAGCTGGTCGTCACCGGTGGACTGAGCGTCCGTCATCCGATCCCCCTCCTGAGTGATGGTCGTTCGCAGACAGTCTAAACGGGACTTGTGAAGAGCTTTTGAACGCCGCCTACTCGCGCGATGCGCGTCCTCCACCCAGGCGCGGACGTCCTCGGGCGTGAAGCCGTACGCGTCCTTGATCTCCTTCATCGGCTGCTCCAGCTCGTCGGCGGGCACGCCCCACTCGGCGGTGAAGTCGGCGCGCCGGGATGCCGGTCGCCTCGGCGATCTCGGCCAGCGAGGTCTAGCCCTTGATCAGGCTGGTGTCGAAGGCTGCCGTCCTCGCCACCGACCGAGACCCTCGCCGCCGAGTCGCCGCCTCCGCCGAGCGCTCGGCTGCTGCCACTCGAACGACCCGCCCACGGTGGTCGACGCGCGACGATGGCGACCATGACGCGCGGCCACGATCGCCGGTGGCCGCGAGCGGCGGGGACGCGCGACGCCGCGCGGCGGCCGTGACCTTGAGCGCGCCGGGCACGGGGCAGACGTTGACGCACTCGTTGCACGAGATGCACTCGGAGCTCGTCACCACGTCGGCGGTCGCGACCTCGACGTTCATCATGCAGGCCTTGTCGCAGCGGCCGCAGTCGATGCAGGCGGCGGCGTCGCGGCGGATGTTGAGGAAGCTGACCCTCGACAGGAGCCCGAGCAGGGCGCCGGCGGGGCAGAGGTACTTGCAGAAGAAGCGCTCGTAGACGAGCGAGCCGGCGAGGGAGACGACGAGGACGACGAAGCCGACGAGGTAGGTGGTGAGCAGATCGTCGGCGGTGAGGTGCGCGCAGGCCACCCAGGGGTCGTAGGGGCGCATGACGAGCTCGGCGGCCTGCCAGGTCCAGACGGCGGAAGAAGGCGAGCACGCCGTACTTGAGGAAGCGGGCGACGCGGTCGACGCGCGGCCGGTACGGTGAAGCGCCGCTTGCCGAAGAGCTTGCGGCCGGCGGCGCCGAAGATCCCCTGCAGCGTCCCGAGCGGGCAGATCATGCCGCAGAACGAGCGGCGGTAGGCGACGGCCATGACGAGCATGCCGATCAGCAGGATCACGGCGCTCGCGGCGCTGTGGCGCGAGGAAGCCGTTGCCGGAGAGCAGCGAGTACAGGGTCTCGAGGCCGCCGAAGGGGCAGAGGAAGTCGACGCCGACCCAGCTTGCCCGGCGCCGGGAAGACTGCTGGTGGGCAGAGCACGATCGCCGTCATCGCCGCGAGGACCACGCCCAGCACGATCCAGCGCACCCAGCGCGCGCGGCTCCGGGCGCGGCGGTCCGCCTGTCTGTCCGGCGTCCTGGGCTGCTGGTCGTCTCCGGTGGACTGAGCGTCCGTCATCCGATCTCCCTCCTGAGTGCTGGTCGTCCCCGGCCGCGGCGCGACGCCGAGACTGTGTTCGCAGGCAGTCTACGGGCGACTTGTGAAGAGCTCTTGAACGCTCTGCCGAGGTTGTGAAGGGGAAGGTGGCGGAGAGGGAGGGATTCGAACCCTCGAGGCAGGTTACCCCCGCCCACGCGATTTCCAGTCGCGCTCCTTAAGCCAACTCGGACACCTCTCCGCGAGGCGTCACCGGGCGAGCCCGGCGAGCGGACGAACAGTATACGACAAGTTGCCCGGGACGGGTTGCGGTCACCCCTGCCGGTCGGGGTGCAGGATGCCCTTGGGGACGAGCAGCAGCACGGCGATGAACGCGAGCACCGAGAAGACCGCCGACGATCTTGAGCGAGCCGCCGATGCCGTGGGCGAGGGCGGCGAGCACGGCGTCGTGGACCTTCTCCTGGACGTCCGGGGCCAGGGTCTCGTAGATCTGCCTGGCCTTGTCCGAGCTGGCGAACGCGTCGTTGACCAGCTGCTGCTGCTCCGCCGTGAGGTGCGCGGCGTCGGCGTCGCTGTGCAGCTGGGAGAGCTGCAGGCCGCGGTAGATGCCGCCCATCAGGGCGACGCCGAGGGCGCCGCCGACCATGCTGCACATCTTGAAGGCGCCCGACGCCGCCCCCGACTCTGCCGGCGGCGCCAGCCCCACCGCGGTGTCGCTGAGCGGCGTGGAGAACAGGCCGATGCCGACGCCTTGGATGAAGATCGCCAGGGCGTACCACCAGTACGGCGTGTCGACCATGAGGAACCCGGCCAGGAACGTCCCGATCCCCATGATCAGCGTGCCGGTGGCGAGCGGGAACCGCGGCCCCCGGCGCAGCTCGAGGCGCGCGCCGATGGGGATGAACACCAGCATGCTGACCGTTGACGGCAGCAGGTACAGACCGGCGGTGAAGGCGTCGTAGCCGCGCACCTGCTCCAGGTACAGCGCGAGCACGTACATCGTGCCGGCGAGCGTGATGTTGTAGACGAGGTTGTCGATGAGCGCGCCGTCGAACGAGCGGCGGCGGAAGAGCGCGAGGTCGAGGAGCGGCTCGCGCACGCGGCGCTCGATGAGGACGAAGGCCGCGAGCAAGACCACGGCGAGGGCGAACGAGGCGAGGATGAGAGGGGAGGTCCAGCCGCGCGCCGGCGCCTCGTTGAGCGCGTACAGCAACGCGACGAGGCCGCCGGCCACGGTGCCGAGGCCGGCGTAGTCGAGGCGGTGGCTCGCGCCCTCGTCGCGCGACTCGGGCGTCGTGCGCGTGACGAGCACGAAGGCGAGCGCGCAGGCCGGCAGGTTGATCCAGAAGATCGCCGGCCAGCCGGCGAGCTCGATGAGCCCGCCGGAGATGGCCGGCGCGGCGGCCTGGCCGACGGCCGTGGTGGCCATCCAGGCGCTGAACGCCGTCACCTGGTCCTTGCCGCTGAACTCGATGGGGATGATCGCCAGCGTGGCGGGGAGGATGGCGGCCGCGCCGACGCCCATCAGGGCGCGGCCGGCGATCAGCATGCCGGTGGTCGGCGCAAGAGCAGCCAGCACGGAGGCCGCGGCGAAGATGACGAGGCCGATGCCGAGCACGCGCCGCCGGCCGAAGATGTCGCCGAGGCGCCCGGCGGCGATGACGAGCGCGCCGCAGACGAGCGTGAAGATGGTGTTGACCCACTGCAGCGCCGTGACGGAGCCGCCGAGGTCGTCGGAGATCGCGGCGGTGGCGACGGGGATGTTGGCGGCGGCGAACCAGACGATGGCCGCCGAGAGGCACAGGGCGACGAGCGACCACCAGCGCTTGGCGGACGCGGCGCGCCGCGGAGTGCGGACGGCGAGGCGGCGGATGGGCGGCCTGGCCGCCGCGCCCGCCGCCTCGCCGCCCGCTCACTTCTGCTCGGCCATCCCGGCGATGAAGAGCGCCTCGGCGAGCGTGCAGCGCTCCAGCTCGGCGAGGTCGACGCTCTCGTTGGGCGCGTGGATCTTGCACATGCGGCTCTTCGGCGCCCCAGAGGATCATCTCCGCGCCGGGGATCGCGCCGAGGAAGGCGGCGACGAGCGGGATCGAGCCGCCCTCGCCGTAGTGCACGACGTCCTTGCCGTAGGCGGCGGCCATGGCCGTGCCCGCCGCCGCGTAGGCCGGCCCGTCGGTCTTGGCGAGGAAGCCCTCACCGGTGGTCCCGGGGGTCACCTTCACCCTGACGTTCCAGGGGGCGACGGCCTCGAGGTGGGCCTTGACGGCCTGCAGCGCGTCGTCGGGCTCCACGCCGGGCGCGAGGCGCACGCTGATGCGCGCCCGGGCCTTGGGGATCAGCGCGTTGGCGGCGCCGTCCACCTGCGGGGCGTCGATGCCGATCACGTTGATCGACGGCTTGCCGTACAGGCGGTCGGCGATGGCGCCGCTGCCGATGAGGTCCACGCCGTCGAGCACGCCGGCGTCGGTGCGGAACGCGGCCTCGTCGTAGGGGGCGCCGTCGTACTCCATCGTCCCGAGGCCCTTGACCGCCACGTCGCCCTTGTCGTCGTGCAGCGTGGCGATCATGCGGCAGAGGGCGATCAGGGAGTCGGGCGCCGGGCCGCCGAACATGCCGCTGTGCACGGCGCCCTCGCAGGGTCTCGACCTCGACGTCGAGGGCGGCCATGCCGCGCAGCGACGTCGTGAGCGTGGGCACGCCGAGGGCGTAGTTGCCGACGTCGCTGATCACGATCACGTCGGCCTTGAGCAGCTCGGCGTTGGCGTGCACGAACTCCTCGATGCCGCCGTCGCCGGCCTCCTCCTGGCCCTCGATGAGGACCTTGACGCCCACCGGGCAGTCGTCCCCGAGGGCCAGGAGCGCGCCGGCGTGCATGACGACGCCGCTCTTGTCGTCGGCGGCGCCGCGGCCGTACAGCCGGCCGTCGCGCTCGGTGGGCTCGAACGGCTTGCTGCGCCACGCCTCCTCCGGCCCGGCCGGCTGCACGTCGTAGTGCGCGTACAGCAGGACGGTGGGCGCGCCGTCCCGCGCCGGGCGCTCGCCGAACACCGCCTGCGGCGCGCGCGGCACGTCCATCATGCGCACGCCGGGCAGGCCGGCGTCCGTGAGCAGCCGCGCCACCGCCGCGCCCGTCTGCTCCACCGGCGCGGTGGGGAAGTCGGGGAACGCGACCGAGGGCAGGCGCACGAGCTTCTTGAGCTCGTCCGTCAGCCTCGGCATCAGGGCCTTGATCGTCTGCTGCAGGTCCGCGGGCATCGTGCCCTCCTCGTCGTCAGTTGCGGTTTCCTCGGTCTTGAGCCCGTCCACGAACTCCTGGAACGTCCGCCAGCTTGTCCGGGTGCGTAGACCGAGACGAAGATCTCGGCCGCCTTGACGAAGTCCGGGTCGAGGATCACCGGGCGGCTGGCCGGCCCGGCCGTGCCCGAGCTGCCACGCGTACTGCGACTGCAGCAGTTCCTCGTCCGGGTTCTGGCGAACGGCCCGCCGTCGACGCCGAACAGCCGGACGGCGGTCGTCCTCGCTCGGCGCCTTGAGCCCGGCGGCGTTCAGCTTGGTGATCGAACTCCTTGGCCTTCGCGTGGGCCTCCTCGGACTCCTTCTGGTCGCGGTACAGCACCACCCCCGCGACCATCAGGGCGACGATCACGACGATGATGGTGATGTAGACCCACTTGTGTGACTTCTCCTGCATCGTGGTCACCCCCTCATCCCTCGTCGTCGGCCGGCGCCGGCACGGCGTTCTTCCACGCCGGCTTGCGCAGCCACAGGAACAGGAACGGGATCAGCAGGCCGAGGACGAGCAGCCCGCCGCCGATGATGAGCACGTAGAGGGCGGTGCTGCCGCTGCCGAACTGCGACGACGGCACGAAGCCGATGAGGAAGGCGGCGACGGAGCTCACCAGACCGACGACCGCCAGCACGGGCAGGATCGGCGCCCGGTAGCCGCGCGGGTGGTCGGGCTGCGACTTCCGCAGGCGCATCGCCGAGATGAACATCAGGAAGTACATGATCAGGTACACCTGCGTGGTGATCACCGAGAAGATCCAGTAGACGCTGGAGACGTTGGGGATGAGCGCGAAGAGCAGGGCGATGATGGTGACGATGATGCCCTGCGCGAAGAGGATGTTGACCTGGATGCCGGCCGGGTTGACCTTCTGGAAGAACGGCGGCAGGTAGCCCTCTTTGCGCCCGATCAGCAGCAGGCCCTTGGACGGGCCGGCCAGCCACGCCATCATGCCGCCCAGCGAGGCGGTGATGAGCATGATGCCGAGGATCGGCGTGAGCCAGCGAGACGTGGAAGTGGTCGAAGAAGGCGGTGAACGCCTGCATCACGCCGCCGGTGAGCGTGAGCTGGCTCGACGGGACGACCCAGCTGATCGCCAGCGCCGGCAGCACGAAGATGGCGATGACGATCGGCATGGCGAGGAACATCGCCTTGGGGAACTCCTTGCCGGGGTCCTTCATGCTCTTGACGTGCACGGCGTTGACTTCCATGCCGGCGTAGCTGCAGGAAGTTGTTGACGATGAGCACGAGGCCGGCGAGGCCGGCGATCTGCGGGATGAGCGCGGAGGCCTCGATCGGCGCCGCGCTCGGGTTGCCCTGGAAGCAGGTAGATGACGCCGAGGATCACGAGCGCCGGCGCCGGGGATCGCCGTGCCGAGCAGCATGGAGCTGCTCGAGAGCTTGGCGACCAGGCCGACGCCGCGCATGCTGACCAGCGTCGAGACCCAGTAGACGATGACGATCACCGCGGCGGTGTAGACGCCGTTGTTGGCCAGCGGCGCGGTATGATGACGTAGGCGAGCGTGCTGGCCACGTAGGCGAGCAGGCTCGGGTAGTAGGTGAGCGTCATCGCGAACTGGGTCCAGATGGCGATGAAGCCGGCGCGCGGGCCGATGCCCTGGCGTGACCCAGTTGTAGACGCCGCCGTCCCAGCCGGAGGCCAGCTCGGCGGCGACCAGCGACGTGGGCAGCAGGAAGACGACGGCCGGCAGCAGGTAGAGGAAGATGCAGGCGAGGCCGTAGACGGCCATGCTCGGCGTGTTGCGGATGCTCGCCACCGCCGAGACCGTCATGAAGCACATCGTCAGCCAGGTGATGGTCCTGGCCGACGGCATCGCCCTGGCCTTCGCGGGTGGCGCGACGGCTTTCGCCGTCGCCTCGGTACTGGCCATGGGCCCCCTCCGTTGTCCTGCTACCCCTGCGCCGGCTGAGCGCCGGCCCGCTCTCCACTATTCCGCTCGCGCAGGGCGCCGTTCCGCCTCTCGCGCCGCACGTAGCCGTCGGTGACCAGCCGCTCTGAGCTGCTGCCTCCGTCAGCGGCGCGAGATCAGCGCCTGGATCGCCAGCGTGGCCGTCCCCGCCAGCGAGCAGGACGGCGAGGTTGACGCCGAGCACGGCGAGCGCGCCGGCCGCGCCGTGCCACTCGCCCAGGCCGGCGGCGACGCCGACGTAGGCCGCCGCCGGGATCGTGGTCACCGAGATGGCGACGCCGACGGCGAAGCTCGCGCGCGTCTCGAAGCTCAGCATGCCGGCCACGCCGGCGGCGGCCGCCACGCAGACGGTGGTCACCGAGACGTCGGCGAGGCTGGAGACGACGCCCGACGAGATGTCGGCGCCCACGTCGACCACGCCGGTCGCGCGGAGCGCGAGCGTGACCAGCCACGCCGCGAGGACGGCGGTCGCGAGGCCGGGCAGCAGGGTGCCGACGGCCCGGCCGAACAGCCAGCCCCGCCGCGCCACGATGCCGACGGAGGCGGCCGTGAGCGGCAGCAGGTCGGGGCTCACGGCCATGGCGCCGACGATGAGCACGGCGCTCCGGTCGATCACCCCGAAGGCGGCGATCACGCCGGCGACGGCCATGTAGGCGAGGTAGCTCGGGCGCAGGCCGATGTTGTCCACCGCCTCGTCGGTGACCTCGCTCCACACGAGCGTGTCGGTCTGCGACTCGAGCTCGATGGAGTAGCCCTCCTCGGTCATCGGGCGGACGACCTGCACGCGCGCGATGGAGAGGTCGCCGGCGCGCACCCCGAGCGCGGTGAGCTCCTCGATCACGGCGTCGGCGACCTCGTCGTCGAGCTCGGCCGTGATGAGGGAGACGTCGGTGTCCATCGTGGTGCCGGAGAGCACGATGTGGCGCGCGCCCTCGTGGGCGTGCAGCGCGCGCGTCACCTCGTCGAACTGGTCGGGGTCCACGTAGGCGCGGAGGTTGAACACGGCGTCCTACCTCCGCGCCTGGAAGAACTGCCGCAGCAGCGCGACCGACTCGTCGGCCAGCACGCCGGACGTGACGTCGAGGCAGTGGTTGAGGCGGTCGTCCTGGCAGACGTTGTAGAGCGTGCCGGCGGCGCCCGCCTTCTCGTCGGTGGCGCCGTAGACCAGCCGCGGGATGCGCGCCTGGACGATGGCGCCGGCGCACATGGGGCACGGCTCCAGGGTCACGTAGAGCGTGGTGTCCAGGAGCCGCCAGCTGCGCATGTGCGCCGCCGCCTGCTCGATGGCGAGCATCTCGGCAGTGCGCGAGCGGGCTCTGGCGCAGCTCGCGCTCGTTGCCGGCGGCCCCGATGACCTCGCTCCCGAGGACGAGCACGGCGCCGATGGGCACGTCGCCGTGCTCTGGTGGCCCGCTCGGCCTCGCGCAGGGCGAGCCGCATGTAGTACTCGTCGCGTGAGAATCCGCGTCTCGGTCATCGCGGCAATCATGCCCGAAAGCGCGGTGTGTGAGAACCGCCACGAGCGGGAAGACTCGCCGACGATACTTGCACACGCAATTAGTTTAGCCGGCGAGAGACCTGCCGGCTCGACGCAGGAGGCACTGACATGGCAAGCGTAGTCGAATCCCCCACCCGCACCGTCGACGGCGTCGAGTTCCCGGCCGCCGGGACCTGGGCGCTGGACCCGACGCACACCCGCGTCGACTTCGAGGCCCGGCACCTCATGGTCGCCAAGGTCAAGGGCCACTTCGGCGGCCCCGAGGGCGAGCTCGTGATCGGCGAGGACCCCGCGCAGTCCGAGGCGCGGGTCACGATCGCGACGGCGACCATCGACACCGGCGTCGAGCAGCGCGACCAGCACCTCAAGTCGCCGGACTTCCTCGAGGTCGAGGCGTATCCGGAGATCGCCTTCACCTCCACGCTCGTTCGAGCACGTCGAGGGCGAGGACTGGCTGCTCCACGGCGACCTGACGATCCACGGGGTCACTCGACCGGTGACGCTCAAGACCGAGTACAACGGCGTGGCCGGTGACCCGTGGGGCGGCACCCGGGCGTTCTTCTCGGCGGCGACGAAGATCGACCGCGAGGACTGGGGCCTCAGCTGGAACGTGGCGCTCGAGACCGGCGGCTGGCTCGTGGGCAAGGAGATCAAGCTCGCCATCGAGGTGGAGGCGGTCCGCCAGAGCGGCTGAGGGCTTTCGCAGGGCGTTCCGGCCTGCCTCCGGGTCGTGCTCCGGCCTCGAGCGGGCATACTGTGGGTACAGTGGCTCAGGCAGGACACAAGCACGACACACGCGTGAGGTGACTCGCTTCCATGGACTGGACTCTCTACATCATCTGCTTCGGCGTGCCGCTCATCCTCGGGCTCGCGGTGCAGGGCTGGCTCCGCAGCACGTTCTCGAAGAACAGCCGGGTGCCCGTCGGCAGCGGCATGACCGGCGCCGACGTCGCGCGCCGCATCCTGGACGGCAACGGTCTGCAGGGCGTGCCCGTGCAGCCGTCCAAGGCCGGACCGCTCAGCGACCACTACGACCCGCGCTCGCGCGGGGTCTTCCTCTCGCGAGGCTGTGTACTCCGGCAGGTCGGTGGCCGCGACCGCCGTCGCCGCCCACGAGGTGGGGCACGCCATCCAGCACGCCAAGTCCTACGTGCCCATGACCGTGCGCTCGGCCATCTGGCCCGTGGCCGCGTTCGGGTCGCAGGCGTGGTTCTTCATCCTGTTCGCCGGAGTGATCTTCGGTGCGTTCGGCCTCATCCAGCTGGCGCTGGTCGTGTTCTCGCTGGTCATCATCTTCCAGCTCGTCACGCTGCCGGTGGAGTTCAACGCGTCGCGGCGGGCGATGGCCCAGATCCGCGAGCTCGGGCTGGTGAACGACGCGGAGGCCGTGGGCGCGCGGCAGACGCTCACGGCAGCGGCGATGACCTACGTGGCCGGCGCGCTCGCCTCGATCGCCCAGCTCATGTACTTCCTGGCGATCTTCGGGCGCAACTGAGCCGAGGCCCGTCAGGGCTCGGCCACGTAGCCCGGCGTGAACTGGGCGACGACCACCGGCCGCCGCCCCACGCACACGAGGGTGACCTTCTTGAGCGGCACCCTGTCGTCGCCGGCGTAGCTCAGCGTGCCGGTCACGCCGGGGAAGTGCCGCGTCGCCTGCAGGGCGTCGCGGACCTCGGACGGCTTGACGGAGTCGGCGCGGCGGATGGCCGCGGCCACCAGGCCGACGGCGTCGTAGCCGAGGCCGGCGAACGCGTTCTGAGGCGGCCGGCCGTAGGCCGCCTGGTAGAACGCGTCGAACCGGCGGACGGCGCGGCTCGCCGAGCTCATGCCGACGCCGGCGTGCGTGGTGTAGTAGACCTTGCCGCCGGTCTTCTCGGCGCTCTTGATGAGTCCCTCGGAGTCGAAGCTGTCTCCGCCCATGATGGGCTGGCGGTAGCCGGCGGCGCGCAGCCTGCGCACCAGGCGCGCCGCGTCCTCCGGAGCGGCGGCCACGAACAGCACGTCGGCCTCCGCGGCGAGCGCCGTCCCGGACGCCACGACCGCCGCACCGGACCCGCCGTCCTCACGCGACTCGCTCCCCGACCCCGCGGCGCTGCCCGATGAACCGTCGCTCGAGCCGTCATCGCTCGTGCCCGACTCGCCCTCCGAGGACGGCGCCTCCTCGCCCGGGCCGGTCGCGCCGCCGGCCAGGCGCTGCACGGCGTCTGCCGCCTTCTCGTAGTCGGCGGTGACCAGCACACTCCCGCCCTGCGCGCGGAACGAGCGCTGGAAGTACCTGGCCAGCAGGCGCGTGTAGTCGAGCTTGCGGTCGTAGAGGACGGCGGTCGTCCGCGCCCCCAGTTGCTCGGACGCGTACTGTGCGCCGGCGGCGGCTTGCGCGTTGTCGCCGAAGCAGGCCAGGAAGAGCCAGTTGGGCACGTCGGCGGGGAGGAGCGGCGAGGTGGCGCCGCTGGTGACGAACGGCACGCCGGCGCGCGCCGCGATGGGGGCGGCGGCCAGCACCTGGTCGGTGTCGGAGAGGCCGATGATGGCCGAGCAGCCGGCGGCGACGAGGCTCGCCGCCGCCCTGCGCACGTCGTCCTCGTCGGTCTGGCCGTCGCGCTCCAGGAGCTCGACGCGCCGGCCGAGCAGCCCGCCGTGGGCGTTGATGCGGTCCACCGCCAGACGAGCGCCGTCGAGCGACGGTGCGTCCAGCGCCGCCTGGCCGCCGGTGAGGTTGTAGATGGCGCCGATGCGCACGGGAGGAGGGGTCTGCCGGGCGCGTGACGGCGTCGCTGCAGGCGGCCGTGATCACGGCGAGCGGCAAGACGAGCGCCGCCGTCGCGGCCGCGCGCACGATCGCCGAGGTCCTTCCGCGTGTCCTCTCGCGCATCATGGGTCTCACCCATGGTAGAGCAGGCGAGCGGGGGCTTCATCCCGGCGCCCCGGGCGAGGCCCCGGTCCCGGCCGCCGGCCCGGCGCACCTGCCGTCCGCCCGGCCTGCTACCCTTGAGCTGCATCTGCGGAGGAGGAGCTCATGCGCGCGCGACTGACCATCGTCATCCTGATCGCCTGTCTTGCGGCGCTGCTGCTGCCCGCGGCCGCCCGCGCGTGGAGCAACGGCGACGACTGGGGCAACGGCTACGGCACGCACGACTGGGTGCTCCAGGAGGCCAACAGGCTCGCGGCCAAGCAGGGCGCGGGGTGGGTGAGGCTCAAGACCGCACTGCCCCACACCGACGATCCAGACACCGAGTTCCACGACTTCTGGTACCACGTGTACGACGTCTGGGGCGCCGACCACTACGGCGACGCCCCCAAGAAGGTCATGGAGTACTACGGCAAGGCGCGCGCCGCGCGCAAGGCCGGCAACGCGGCGGCGGCCGACAAGTACGCCGGCATCATGGCGCACTACTACGCGGACATCTGCTGCCCGCTGCACACCGACCAGTCCACGGCCGAGGAGCAGGATGCACTCGCGGTACGAGGATCGGGTCGAGACGCTCACCGACGTGGCGGGCGAGAACCGCGGCTGGGTCTCGTACGACGGCTACAGGGCGACAGGCGACGTGGTCGGCATTCACCAAGAGCACCGCGGCCGCCAGCCACCAGCACTACTCGGCGCTGGTCAAGCACTTCAACAGCGCCGGCATGGACGCCACGGTGATGAGCATCACCAGCAAGCGCCTCGACCGCGCCGCCAACGGGCTTGCCGACCTGCTGATCTCCATCAAGAGGAACGTCCCCGGCAGGTAGCCCGGCGGGTCGCGGATCAGGTCGTCGTGCTCCGTCCCGTCCTCCAGCGCCTCAGTCTAGACGACGCGTCGGGACTCAGGTCGTTCGGAACCCGTCACGCCATCGGCACGGTGACCGGGGCTCCGCCCAGGGATAGACTGGCCGTGGCGTGCGCCGGTCGGTCGCGCGCCGTCTCGGGGAGGGGGAGGCATGTCGGTCTGTCTTGGAGAACCTGTTCGCCGTGTCCTGCGTAGGCTGACCGGGAGGCGTGGGCGGCAGCCCGCCGCCCTCGGCGTTCTCGCCGTCGCGCTCCTTTCGGCGTGGGCTGCGCCCCTCGCCGTCGCGGCGACCCCGATGGTCGCCGCCGGCAACGACCACACCGTCGTGCTCCGGAGCAACGGCGTGCTGTATGCCTGCGGCGCCAACAGCTACGGTCAGCTCGGCGTCGGCGACACCGCCTGGCGCACCTCCTTCGTGCGCGTCGACAGCGCCGGCGACTGGGCGTTCGTCGCGTGCGCCGGCGACGCCTCGTTCGCCGTCAAGCAGGACGGGACACTCTGGGCCTGGGGCCGCAACAACTGGTTCCAGCTCGGCTTGGGCGACCAGATAGGTCGCGAGGTCCCGCAGCAGGTCGGCGCGGACGCGGACTGGGCGATGGTCGCGCCCGGATCGATCTCGACGCTGGCCCTCAAGCGCGACGGGACCCTGTGGGCCTGGGGACGCAACGCCGAGGGGCAGCTCGGGCTGGGAGACACCGCCGACCGCCCGACTCCCGTTCGCGTCGGCTCGAGCTCCGACTGGGCGTCCATCGCCTTCGGGAGTTGCGCCCTCGGAGTCAAGAGAGACGGCAGTCTCTGGGGATGGGGCTCGAACTACTCCGGCGAAGTGGGCGTCGGCGACAAGCTCCCGCGGCCCACCCCGGTCCGCATCGGCAGCGCCGTCGGCTGGGCCCAGGTGGCCTCGGGGGCGGGGTCGTCCGGAGCGGTGCGCGCCGACGGGACCGTCTGGACCTGGGGCATGAACGGCAAGGGCCAACTCGGCCTCGGCGATCCCGCGGAGCGCCTGGCTCCGACGCAGGTGAGCGGCGTCTCCGGATGTGTCGGTCTGCAGGCGGGTGTGTACCGCTTCTTCGCACGCACGGCCGCCGGAGACGTCTGGGCGTGGGGCGACAACGAGACCGGGCTCCTCGGTCTCGGCGACACGTCTCTGCACCCGACGCCCGCCAAGCTGCCGCCCTCCGCTCAGTTCCTGCAGGCGTCGGGCTCGTACTCGGCATTCAGCGCCGGGGCGAACTCGCAGCTCTACGGCTGGGGCATCAACACCTCGTGGCAGCTGGGGATCGCCGGCGGGGGTACGTTCACGGCCCCTGCTCCCGTAGGGTTCGCGCTCGACGTGACCGGGCCGGTGACGCAGGCGCTGAAGAATGCGGCGGTGAAGCGCGGGCGTTCCGTGAAGCTCAGCTATCGCCTGAGCGACGAGTACTGCCGCACGTGCAGCGCCGTTCGGCTGATCGTCAAGAAGGCCGGCGGTGCGCAGGCGGCGTCGTTCTCGCTCGGCGACCGGCCCACGGGCCGCACGCTCACCAAGTCGTTCGTGTGCAAGCTCAAGCCCGGCACCTACACTTGGAGCCTCTCGGCGGTCGACAGCGCCGGCAACCCTCAGAGATCCGCGGTGGTGAGGCGCCTCGTGGTGCGCTGAGGCGCCTGCGAGCAAGTCGGGCCGGCGCCTCCGCGCGCGTCAGGGAGCGTACGCCTCCACGGGCAGCCCGGCCTCGATCCACGCCGTGATGCCGCCGTCCACGTTGAACACCTGCGTGTAACCGAGACCGACCAGGATGTCGGAGCCGGTCTGGCTGCGGTTGCCGCTGCGGCAGATCACGTAGACCGGCTGCTCCGACGCCAGCTCGGTGGGGGCCTGCGCCTCCAGGTCGCCGAGCGGGATCAGCACTGCGCCCTCAGGTACGCCCGTCTCCGCCCACTCGTCCGGCTCGCGCACGTCGACGATCTGGGCGTCGACGTTCGCGGTGAGCGCATCGTTGGCCGTCTGGACGTCGACGGTCTCCCACGTGGCGCCCGTCGCGCCGCCCGTGTCGGCCGGCGCCGCCTCCTCCTGGCTCGAGCAGCCGGCGGCGGCGAACGCCACCACCAGGATCAGGATGGTCAGACTCGGCAAGAGGAAGCGTGGTCGCATCGGTGGGTCTCCTTGGATACGTGTGGGGGTATGCACCGGGCACTGTACCCGCGCCGGCCGCATCTGGAGCCTGCCGCCCCGGCGGCCGTGTCTCACGCGGGCCCGGGAAGGAGCTCGAGCAGGCGCTGCAGCTCCGCCCGCGGCGTCGTCCGCCCCAGGCTGAGGCGGACCGCGCCGGCGCCCACCTCGCGAGGCACTCCCATCGCGGCGAGCACCGGCGAGGGCTCGGTGCCGCCGCTGTGACATGCCGAGCCGGTGGACGCCGCCACCTCCGGCATGGCCGCGAGCACCTCCCGGCCGTCGCGGCCCAGGAGGCTTACGTTGAGCGTGTTGGGCAGGCGCAGGGTGGGGTGGCCGTTCAAGACCACGCCGTCGCCGTAGCGGTCGCGCAGCTGCTCCCAGAGCCAATCGCGCAGCTCGCGCGCCTGCGCGGTCCACGCGAGGTCGCCGGCCAGCTCCGCCGCGGCGCCCAGGCCGGCGTCGAGGATGACGTTCTCGGTGCCGGCGCGGCGGCCGCTCTCATGGCCCGCGCCGTGCATGAACGGCGCCAGGGGCGTCCCCGCGCGCACGTAGAGCGCGCCGACGCCCTTGGGACCGTAGAACTTGTGCGCCGCCACCGAGAGCAGGTCCACGCCGAGCTCGTCGACCTTGGTCGGGAGCTTGCCCACCGACTGGGCGGCGTCCGTGTGCAGGAGCACGCCGGCCTCACGCGTGATGCGCGAGATCTCGGCGATGGGCTCGACGGTCCCGACCTCGTTGTTGGCGTGCATCACCGAGACGATGACGGTCGCGGGCCTGAGCGCCCGGGCGACGTCGTCGGGGTCGACCAGGCCGGTCCCGTCGACCGGTACGTAGGTCACGTCCGCGCCGTGCCTCTCGAGGTAGCGGCAGGGCTCGACGATCGCGGGGTGTTCCACGGCGCTCGTCACGATGTGCGGCCGCTCCCTGCCCGACGCCTCGACGGCTCCCAGGAGCGCTGTGTTGTTCGCCTCGGTGCCGCCGCTCGTGAAGACGACCTCGTCCGGCGAGCAGCCGAGCAGCCGGGCGAGCCGGGCGCGGGCGCCGGAGACGGCCTCCGCTGCCGGCGCCCCCGCCCAGTGCGCGCTCGAGGGGTTGCCGTAGTGCTCCGCGAGGTACGGCAGCATCGCCTCCCTCACCTCGGGAGCGATGGGCGTGCTGGCGTTGTAGTCCAGGTAGATCACAGTCTGTACCGTACCCTCAGAAGACCAGCACCTTGTCCGCCTGCGCCGTACGCTCGGTGAGCTCGCTCATCGAGCTGCGCCGCGTGCCCGCGCAGATCTCTGCCTCGGTCGATGGCGCGCGCGTCCATGCAGGTGCCGCAGAGCAGCACCTCGCCCTTGCGCACGATCGGCTTGAGCATGCGCTCGAGGTTGTAGTAGCCGTCGGGAGTCTTCTGGCCGGCCTTGGCGCAGGTCACCGCGTCGCCCATGAGGAACACGGTGACCTCGGCGTCGGCCTCCTGGGTGAGCAGGGTCATCGCCAGTCGCAGGCCGTTGTAGCTGCGCTCGGTGCCGTAGGCGGGGTCGTTGAGGATGAAGAGGTACTTCACGGGGGGCTCCTTGTGGCTTGGGGTCGGTGGGGTCAGTCTGAGGCGGTCACGGCTAGTCCGAGGTCGCGCCACTCGGCTACGCCCTCCGGCGCGCGGATGGCGTCGAAGCCGTGGCGGCGCAGCCGCTCCACGGCGTCCACCGCGAGCACGCAGTACGGCCCGCGGCAGTAGGCGACGATCGGTCTGTCCCGGGGCAGCTCGGCGAGCCGTCGCTCGAGTTGCTCGAGCGGCATGGAGACTGCGCCGGCGAGGTGTCCGGCCGCATACTCCTCGGCAGGGCGCACGTCGAGCACCACGCAGTCGCCGTCGGCGACCCGGCGCACGAGCGCCCCTTCGTCGACGGCCTCCAAGCCCTCGCGGTCCGCCAGGAACTCGGCGG
The DNA here is from genome assembly GCA_963793605.1 of uncultured Thermoleophilia bacterium. Lineage (GTDB taxonomy): Bacteria > Actinomycetota > Thermoleophilia > UBA2241 > UBA2241 > CAIXSE01. Next base: position 79,950 of record CAWCAH010000006.1, on the reverse strand, counting down.
TCACGCGCTCGATCTCTCCCAGGCGGCGCTCGCCAAGCAGGCGCACGGCATGCAGCGCCCCGGAGACGGCGGGGTCGGCGAGGCGGTAGACGATGTGCTGGCCGCGGCGCTCGCTCTCCACAAGGCGGCCGCGCTTGAGCACCTGCAGGTGGTGCGAGGTGTTGGCCACGCTGAGCCCGACCTCGCCGGCAAGCATCTCCACGGTGCGCTCGGCCTGCTGCAAGACGTCAAGGATCTCAAGTCGAGGAGCGCTGCACAGCGCCTTGCCGATCAGCGCGAACTGCTCGTAGACGGCGGTCTTGTACTCGCGGCCGGTCGGCATGGCGGTCCTCCGAGGCGGCATTCAAATGGTCGCTTGAATATTTGACGGTCGGACCGTCGAAGTCAACCCGACTCGGCCGGAGGGCCGGCGACCGGGCGCGAGACCTCTTCACAACCTGGGCAGAACCGGTTCACAAGTCCTTCAAGGTCTGCGGGTAGCTTTGGTTGCGACATCGGAACAGAGCGCTGGCCGGCCAAGGTCGGCGTTCCCCGAGCGAAGGAGAGTGGAGACATGCGCAAATCGAAGACCATCTGGATCGCGATGGCGGTGGCCATCGCGGTGCTCGCGCTCGCCGGGGTGGCCGTGGCGGCCACCGACGCGGCGAGCCCGGCAGCCAGTCCGGCCGCCGCCGGCACGCAGTGCGGCGTCACCGATCCCGACGCTCTCGCCGAGCTGCAGGGGCTTCGCACCGACTTCTTCGAGGCGCGTCAGGCGTGGTTCGACAAGTACGGCGACGACCGCCTGAGCGACGCGGCGCAGAGCGCGCTGCAGCAGCTCCGCGACGACCACATCGCCAAGGTCCAGTCGGTGCTCGACAAGTACGGCATCGATGCGACCGCCGGCGCGCGCGCCGGCCAGGGCGGCCATGGCGGCGGCATGGGCGGCGGCATGATGGGCGGCATGGGCGGCGGCATGGGCAGCGGCATGGGCGCCGGCATGGGCAACTGCGGCAACTGCACCGTCGCCACCGACTGAGCGATCAGCCTTTGGCCTGAGGAAGGTTCAGGACCGGCCGGGCTCGCGTCGTGCGAGCCTGGCCGGTCCTCGGCGCGGATCGCGTCGGCGCCGGCAGCTCTGTCGTGGATCAGAGAGATATCCCAGAACAGCTTCTGGTCCGCCCTCATCACGCGCAGGAACCTCAGTGCTTCGGCTATCGACATCGGAGACGCCTCCCATCCAGGTGCAGCAGCACCACGACGTGGATGAACGCCTCTGCCTGTCCATCTGTTTAGACTGCTTGCGCTGAGCCCGACGAACTCGTAGCGTGGCGCGCTACAGCCTGGCAAGGAGAAGCATTCGTGAGACCACCCAAGCGCCGCTATGCCTTCGATCAGATCGTCGACCCCGGCCGTTGGGCCTGGGCGTCGTCGAAGGGCGACGATCAGCCCGACCTGTACTTAGACGGCCACCGGTTCTGGCACCGGCCCGAGAGCCGCGTCAGCAAGCCCGCACCGGTCGAGATGTTGCCGAGGGAGGGCCGGTGGCACGCGAGAGACTGCCTGTGTGGGCTGTGCTGGCCGCGGGGACGGTGAGGGCTCGCACGACGCCGAGGCGGTCCGCGAGAGGCTGCGCGCCCCGCTCTGTTGCCGCAGGGCCACGCCTGTGCCTCGGTGACAGCCCAGGAGGGGAGCGGGAAGGGAGGGACTGGTGCGCACGGCAGGACTCGAACCTGCGGCCTTCGGTTCCGTAGACCGACGCTCTGATCCAACTGAGCTACGTGCGCACGCGGACCGAGAGTATACCCGAAACGCGGGAGCGGGGAAAACGTCGGCCTGATGTGCGGCGGGGCGTGTCGGGCGGCGGGGAGTGCGGGCGGGCGCGAGCGGCGGAGCCGCTCTCGCGCTCAGGCGGGCGCGAGCGGGAGGCGAGCGACCAGCTCGTCGTCCTCGCGCTCGCCGGTCTCCACGAAGCCGAGAGAGGCGTAGAGGCCGCGGGCGGCCGCGTTGTCTGCGGCGTAGCTGAGGGCCGCCGTGGGGCAGCCCTGCTCGCGGCGCAGCCGCTCGAGCAGGGCCAGTACGGCGGCCCGCCCGTACCGGCGCCGCTGGTGCTCGCGGCCGATGACGAGGCCGCCGATCCAGCCGCTCCGGTCGTCGGTGTCCACGGCCCACATCACGAAGCCGACGACCTCGTCGCCGGCGGTGACGGCCAGCGGGCTCCACACGCCGCCGTAGTGGCAGAGGCACAGGTAGCGGGAGACCGGCGCGACCCAGACCTGCTGCGCAGCGTCGACCTCGAGGTCGGCCACGTCGCGCCAGTTCTCGGCGGTCACATCCACGAGCTGAACGGTGGCGGGCATGAGGCTCCAGAGGGGTCGGAGGGTCGGGTCGGCGGGGTCCGCTGAGGTGGGGAAGCTGGCGGAGAAGCCGGGATTCGAACCCGGGAAGGAGGTTAAAGCCCCCTTAACCGCTTAGCAGGCGGTTGCCTTCAGCCACTCGGCCACTTCTCCGCGCAGGAATGACACTATACCGCACCGGCTCCGGGCTCGAAAGCGGGCGCGGGGCGCGGGCGGGCGCACGGCAAACGGCGCGGCGCGCGGACGGATATGATGGCCACTACCGCGTTAGCATCCGTTGAGCAGAGGGGGTCATCCGTGGACATCGCCGGCATCGATCGAGCCGTCGTCGCCGAGGTGGAGCGCGAGACCAGCGAGCTGCTGAGCGCGCTCATCCAGATCGACACCAGCAACCCGCCCGGCGACGAGACGCGGGTGGCCGAGTTCATGGCCGCGTGGTTCGCCGAGCGCGGCGTCACCGGCGGCCAGATCGTCGGCGAGCCGGAGCACCGGCGGAGCTTCGTGCTCCGGCTCGAGAGCGGCCGGCCGGGTCCGAGCCTCCTGCTCCTGGCGCACGAGGACGTCGTGCCGGCCAGCGCGCCGGACTGGCAGGTGCCCCCGTTCTCCGGCCTCATCAAGGACGGCTACGTCTGGGGCCGCGGCGCCGTCGACATCAAGAACCTGGTGGCCGCTCACGCCGTGGCCGCGGCCCGCATCGTCGCGGCCGGCGGCCCGCCCGCCGGCACGCTCGTCTACGCCTGCACCGCCGACGAGGAGGAGGGCTCGGTCGGCGGCGCCCGCTGGCTCTGCGCCAACCGCCCCGACCTGATCAAGACCGACTACGTCATCAACGAGGGCGGCGGCCACTTCCTGGAGCGCGCCGGCCGCCGCGTCTACCTCATCGAGAGCGGCGAGAAGGGCACGGCGCAGTTCAAGCTCATCGTCAAGGGCGAGGCCGGCCACGCCTCGGTGCCGCTGCGCAGCGGCAACGCCGTGGTCGCCGCGGCCCGCGTCATCGACGCCCTCGCCACGCACGAGCTGCCGCTGGTGATCGACGGGTCGTCGGAGGAGCTCGTGCGCCTGCTCGTGGACTCACCCGCGCTGCGCGAGCGCCTGCGCGACCCCAGGACGGCGCGCCAGGCGCTCCACGACCTCGCGCGCCGCGACGTCCAGCTCGCCGACATGATCGAGCCGCTCTACGGGTTCGCCTTCTCTCCCACGATCGTCACCAGCAACAGCGTCGCCGTGAACGTCTTCCCGACGCGGGTGGAGCTGAGCGTGGACTGCCGCATGCTCGCCGGGCACGACGAGCAGGAGGTGCTCACCGAGGTGCGCACCGCGCTGGACGGGGTGGAGGCCGACTGGGACCTCGAGTGGGTCGGCCCTGTGACCCGCGGCAACTCGTCGCCGTACCCGTCGCCGCTGGCGGACGCCATCAAGTCGACGCTGCAGCGGTTCATCCCCGAGGCGCAGCTCGCCAACAGCCACTCCGTCGGCTTCACCGACTCCAACTGGTTCCGCGCCGCGTTCCCCGACGTGGTCGCCTACAACTTCGCGCCGCACCTCGTGGAGGGGTACGAGGACGTCTCGCCCCGCTACCACAACGTGGACGAGCGCATCCTCGTCCGCGACCTCGCCTTCCAGGCGCTGTTCGCGGAGTCGGTCGCGCGGGAGGTGCTCACGCCGTGAAGCCCTGGGTGCTGCTGCTGATCGGCGCCAGTCTGGACATCGTGGTCGCCGGCGGGCTGCTCGCCGCCGGCCTCACGCTCTTCGGCGCCTTCATGGGCGTCGTGGCGATCCTGGGGTTCGGGCTCGCCCTCTGGCTGCGGGGTCGCACGCCCTGACGCCCGGCGGTGGCAGCGCGCCCGTAGCGCGCGCTCGCGGCCCGGGCCGCCGTGCGGCCGCTCAGGCGACAGGCCAGTCGATCTCGGTCTGCAGTTGCTCCGGCGGCACCGCGTCCGGGTCGTTGAGGTAGACCTCGCGCACCGGGCCGGCCGGCGCGCGGCCGTTGTCGGTCATCCACTTCTGGATGGCCACGTAGGCCTTGCCGATCTCGCTGTAGGGCCCGACGTGCACGGTGCCGGCGCAGGGCCCGCCGGGCACCTCCTCGAGGGATGCACGCTCACCTCCCTGCGCGCCCGGGACGACGGGCATGCACACGGCCATCTCGAACTCGCCCTCGCAGGTCTCGGGGTAGAGGACGAACGGTGGGCCGGCCCACTGGGCGCCTGTCTCGCCGGCGTGCTCGACGAGCACGCGGAACGCGCCGCCGATGCCGTCACCGATGGTCTCCATGGTCACCGGCGTGCGGTGCACCAGGGCGAGCACGGGCGCGAGCTCCCGCTCTCCGATCGTGTACTCCATGTCATCTCCTCCTTCACCTTGGTCGTCTCATGCGTCGCGTGGTCGCACAGGTGTGTCAGGCCGGCGTCACCGGGTGCCGCAGCACGGTCTTGAGCCGCTCCGGCGCGGTGCGGCGGGGGTCGCCCAGGTAGATCTCGTGGTGGCGACCCCTCAGCTCGTACCCCTCCGCGGCGGCGAACGCGTGCAACCGCTCGATGGTCGGCGCCTCCTCCGCGTAGGGGCCGAGGTGCATGATCTGCGCCGCGAGGCCCTCCCCGAGGCGCTCGAGGCGCAGCAGCGGCGCGGCCGGCAGGTCCTTCTTCCGCGCCGCCGCCTCCATCGCCGCCGCGACCTCCGCGGCAGTGACCGCGTCCGGCACGGCGATCATCATCGTCCAGTTCCAGGCGTCGCGGTCGCGCTGCAGGTCGGCCATGGTGGGCGCCTCTTCGTCCGCCCACCACAGCCCCTCGAGCGGCGCGACCTTGAAGTCCCGCTCCGGGTCCGCCTTCTTCAGCGCGAACTTGAGCGTGTACGCCACCGAGTACAGGGCCTCGAGCGCCTGATGGTACGCCTCCGCCGTCTCCGGGTCGCCGCGCCCGTCCACCATGCAGGAACGCGAGGTCCGGCACCTCCACGATCGCCGGGTGCTTCGCGGAGGGCTGGTACAGCGGCTTGTGCAGCTTGACGATGTCCAGCTGGGGCATGTCTCCTCCTCTTGTCGGGTCGTCCCGGGTCCGGCCCTGCCCGGCGCCGGTCAGGGAGCCAGCGCGACCACCACGGCGACGCTCGCGACCATGATCACGACCTGGATGCCGATGCCCCACACCGGGCCGGACCTGCCGTGCGGGAAGCTGTCCCAGTGGCTGGGGAAGTACTTGCGGCCCTTCTCGCCGCGCGCGACCCAGATGAGCACGTCCCAGTCCGGGGCGCCGGAGAGCAGGCCCATGAAGGCGATCCACCACGGGTAGCCGAGCGCGAGCCAGGCGAGCCAGAACGCGGCGAACGAGGCGATGAAGTCGCACCAGCCGTACCCGACGGGGTGGCGGGAGGCGGTGTAGTCCCAGTGCGGGATGAGGTCCATGAGCACGTGAGCCACGACCACGACGATGACGAGCAGCCACCACGGCCCGCCCAGGGCGGCGGCGATGCCGAGTCCGGCCAGCACGTGTGTCGTGACCCACATGCGCTGAGCCTACGCTACGCTCCGGCGCCCGCGCCAGAGGGCCGCCGCCGCGGCCGGCGGGTAGATCGGCGGGCATAGACCGCGGAGCATGGGGTACTATGGGCACAGCGAACGGGAGGAGGGACCCTTTTTGAAGAAGATCATCTTCATCATGCTGCTCATCCTCGTGGGCGTCGGTGCGTACTTCGCCTGGAAGATGCTCAAGGGCGACGGCGGTTGCTGCGGTTGGGGCGGCGACAACACCGACCCGTGGAGCAGTTACACGCCGCCGGCGGAAGAGCCCGCCGCGGAGTGACCTGAGTTCGGACGGACGGCGCCGGGAGGCGGTGCGTTGCACCGCCGCCTCCCGGCGCCGTCCCGCGTACGCGCCGCCTTACGCCGCGCGGCGGCGCGCCTCCTCCACACCGGGGTGCACCGGGAACACCGCGTCGAGGCCGGTGGTCATGAGGGCATCGGCGAGCAACAATCGGTACACGTGCCTATGTCGTAGCAGGTCACGAGCCGGACGAAGGCGTGTATGTCGTGTCGCTCGTCTGCCGCGCGACCTGAACCGCGGCTGTACGGCCCTCATGGGGAGCCATCGCTTGTCGTGTCGATGAGCGCCTGGACCGGTTCTTCGATATCGATGGTGGGCTCAGCGTGGCTGGCGATCTACCGCAGGGCAGACGGGCCTTCTCCCTGCACAGTGGCGGAGGGGGTGGGATTCGAACCCACGAACGAGTCACCCCGTTGGCGGTTTTCAAGACCGCTGCCTTCGACCTCTCGGCCACCCCTCCGGCAGGGTGAGTGTACAACGGCCGCGGCGGGCCGGACCCGGCCGGCGCTCCGGGCGCCGGCTCGATCGTCGTGCGGCCGCGAGCCCCAGCCGCCGCTCGACTGCCCGGCCCTCACGCTGGCCGCCGGACCCGGGGTCTGCGATACTCGAGCCCATGAACACGCTCCTCATCGGCTGCTCGGACGGCCGCATCGCGCGTCGCCTCGAGGCCCTGCTGGACGACCTCGGCGAGCCCGAGGCCAACCGCATGCTGGTGCCCGGCGGGCTGCTGCCGCTCACGCGGCCCGGCACTGAGCGCCGGGTCGCGCTCGCGTGCGTGCGCGAGATCGTGGAGGCGCACGACGTGCGCCTCATCGTCCTCGTCGCGCACCAGGAGTGCGCGGCCTATCAGCGGGCGCTCGGCGGGCTCGGGTTCGACCAGCAGGAGCTGCTCGAGCGCGACCTGCGCAAGGTCAAGACCCTGCTGGAGACGGAGTTCCCACGTGAGGACGTCCGCTGCTACGTGATCCCCTGGCGCGAGGACGGCGAGGGCGCCGCGTTCGCGCCGGCCGTCGCCGTCGACTAGATCCTCTGACGGCAGCGCGGCGGCTCGCCCCGCCCCGGCCCTCCGTCCGCTCAGGCGCCGATGACGTCCTTGCCCATCATCGGCCGCAGCACCTCCGGCACCACGATGCTGCCGTCGGCCTGCTGGTAGTTCTCCATGATGGCGATGAGCGTGCGGCCGACGGCGACGCCGGTGCCGTTCAAGGTGTGCACGAAGCGCGGCCCCTTCTCGGTGCGGAAGCGGGTGTTGAGCCGCCGCGCCTGGTAGTCGGTGCAGTTGCTGCAGCTGGTGAGCTCCCGGTACTTCTGCTGGCCCGGGAGCCACGCCTCGCAGTCGAACTTCTGCGCCGCCGGGGCGCCGAGGTCGCCGGCGGCGATGTTGACGACCTGGTACGGGATGCCGAGGCCCTGCAGGATCGCCTCCTCGGCCGAGAGGATCACCTGGTGCTCGGCCGCGCTCTGCTCGGGCGCGCAGAAGCTGAACATCTCCACCTTGTCGAACTGGTGCACGCGCAGGATGCCGCGCGTGTCGCGCCCGGCGGCGCCGGCCTCGCGGCGGAAGCAGGTCGAATAGCCTGCGTAGCGGATCGGGAACGCGTCCTCGTCGAGGAACTCCTCCATGTGCATCGCCGCCAGCGGGACCTCGCTGGTGCCGACCAGGCAGTCGCCGTCCACCGTCTCGTAGACCTGGGCGCGGTCGGTGGGGAAGAAGCCGGTGCCGTACATGGCCTCCTCGCGCACGAGCACGGGGGGGATGACGGGGCGGAAGCCCTTGCTCTGGATGACGCCGAGCGCGTAGTTGACGAGGGCGAACTGCAGCATGACGAGGTCGCCCTTGAGGTAGACGAAGCGCGAGCCGCTCACCTTGGCCGCGCGCTCCATGTCGATGAGGTCGAGCGCGAGGCCCAGGTCCAGGTGGTCCTTGGGCTCGAAGTCGAACTGCCGGGGCTCGCCGACGGTGCGGAGGACGACGGAGTCGTCCTCTCCGCCGTCGGGCACGTCCGGCAGCACGAGGTTGGGCAGCTCGAGGAGCATGACGTTGAGGCGCTCCTCCGTCTCGGCGAGCGCCGCCTCGTGCTCCTTGATCTGGTCGCCGAGCGCGCGCATGGCGGCGATCGCCTCACCGGCGTCGCCGCCGGCCTTCTTGACGGCGGCGATCTCGTCGCTCGCGCGCTTGCGCTCGGCGCGCCGCGTCTCGACCTCCGTCAGGAGCTGCCGGCGGCGCTCCTCCACGGTGAGGAACTCGTCCAGCGACGACGTGGAGTCGCCCCGCCGCTCCAGGGCCCTGCGGACCACATCCGGGTCGGTGCGTACCATCTTCACGTCGAGCATCGTTCCACTCTCCTCGCGGTCGTCGCGGGTCGCTGGCGGGCCGCGCGGCGGGCGCCGCGCGGCCCGCCAATGGTATCGCACCGAACGCCGGGCGCCCCGGGCCACGTCCGAGCTGGGCACCACATTCCAGGCCGGCACCACATTCCAGGCCGGCACCATGTTCCAGGCCGGCACCATGTTCCGCGCGGGTGCCATATGTCGCTGTCGGGCTTGGTACCAAAGCGCGTACGTGAATCGCGGAAGTGCGTACGCGCTTTGGTACACAGGCCCGCCGCATATGTTGCCCCGGCCGGGAGTCGCCCGCTCCGGCCGCGGAGCGCGCGCCCGGCCCTGTGGCGCGCGGGCGTGCGTCGACCGTCCGCGAGACCCCGTGCTACCCTGCGGTACTGAGCAGGCTCGCACACCAACGCGTCACGGAGGGAGCAAGTACATGCGCGAGGTCGTCACAGGTCGTGCCAACCGAGGGATCTGGACGCTCGCCCTCCTCACCGTCGCGCTCGTCGCGCTGGCGTTCGCCGCACCGGTGTTCGCCTCTTCTTCTCCGTCCGCGTCCCCGTCCCCGAGCGAGGCCGTCGCGCCTGCCGAGTCCGAGGCGCCGGCGGTCGCGTCGTCACCCGTCCCCGCTACGCTCACTGCGGCGCTCTCAAAGGCGTCCGTCGTCTTCGGCGAAGAGGTCACCGTGAGCGGCACGCTGGACCCGGTCGCCGCCGACCAGGGGGTCACGATCAAGATCGGCGACGCCGTGGCCGGCACGGCCACGACCGACTCGGCGGGCGCCTGGTCGCTCACCGTCACGCCGCATCGCAGCGGCGACGTCGTCGCGAGTCTCACAACCGACCCGGCGGTCGTCAGCGCTCCGCAGGCGCTGGCCGTCAAGCCCAAGGCGACGGTGAGCCACGGCTCGCTGGTCCCGTTCCTCACGTCCACGTTCGTGGTCAAGATCGCGCCGGCCGCCTACGACGGCCTTGTCGTCGTCAAAGTCTCCCATCGCGGCGCGGTCGTGGGCACGTACAAGGCCCGCGCGAGGGACGGCAAGGCCACGCTGCGCTTCCCGCTGCGCGGCGTGGACGGCTTCACGCTGAGCGTCGTGCTGCCGGCCGCGGCCGGCCTGGACGGCCGCTCGCTGCAGGCCAGGGTCTCCGTGCGCGCCAAGACGCTGTCGGCGGGTTCCTCGGGCCCCTATGTCAAGGGCATGCTCACGGCGCTCCAGCGCCTGCGCTTCCGCGTCCCCAACGTCGGCTCGACCTTCACAGCCCAGGTCAAGGACTCCGTGATGGCCTTTCAGAAGGCCTATCGGCTCTCGCGCAGCTACGTGTTCAACACCGCGTGCTGGCGCAAGATCGACGGCGCCAAGCTCATCAAGGCCCGGCACGCGAGCCCGGCCACCCACATCGAGGTCGACAAGGGCCGGCAGATCCTGATGATCGTCAAGGGCGGTAAGCCCTGGGGCATCATCTGCGTCTCCACCGGCGCTACCGGCAACACGCCGGAGGGCACCTTCCGCATCCAGCAGAAGCACCCCTACACGAGCTCCGGGTTCGGCGGCACGCTGGTGCGCACCATGGGGTTCCACGGCGACTTCGCCATCCACGGCTGGGTGGACGTACCGCCGTACCCGGCCAGTCACGGGTGCGTACGCGAGCCTATCTGGGCCTGCTACTGGACCTACGACAACTCGTGGGTCGGCGAGACGGTGTACGTCTACCACTGACGAGTGCTGCGGACGGCCGGGCGGGGCGCCTTCGGCTCCGCCCGGCCGTCGTGCGTACGGGCGTCGCTGCGCGGCCTACGAGCGCAGCGCGTGCTCCGCGCTGACGCGCTGCAGGACGGCGAGTCCGGCGGCCAGCGTGGTCCCGTCCTCGTCCCGCGACGGGGTGAACGACGTCAGGGTCACCGCGATGAGGCCGAAGCGCTCGCGCACGAGGTCGATGGCCTCGAGCAACTGGGCGGCGGAGAGGCCGTGCGGCGAGGGGAAGGCGACGCCTGGGGCGGCCGCCGGGTCGAGCACGTCGATGTCGACGTGCAGGTGCGCCGGCGGCGGCTCGTCCGCGTCCAGCCCCCAGGCCTCGCGGCGCTCGCGCGCCAGCGCGTCGAGCAGTGGCGCCAGTGCTGCGGGGCCGCGCGCGCGCAGGGCGCTTCCCTCGACGACGCGGAGGTCCGATGCCAGCAGCGAGGCGCGCTCCTCGCGGTCGAAGTCACGGCCGCCGGCGTGCAGCACGGACGACTCCGGCAGCGCGTCGGCGTCGAGCTCGCGCGCCACGGCGTCCCGGTAGGCGCGCCCGCAGAGCATGGCCAGGGGCATGCCGTCGAGGTAGCCGGTCTCGGTGGTGGCCGGAGTGTTGAAGTCTCCGTGCGCGTCGAGCCAGACGAGGGCCGCGTCCGCCGCGCCGCCGCGCTGCAGGCCGGCCTGTACGCCGAGCGTGACGTTGCAGTTGCCGCCCACGACGAGCGGCAGCGCGTCGTCGAACAGCGCGCGCTCCACGGCGTCCGCCAGGGCGGAGTCCACGGCGAGCACCGCCTGCAGCTCGTCCTCGAACGGGGACTCGCGGCGCACCGTGACGACCTCGACCTCGTGGCCGCGCGCGCGCAGCGCCTCCGCGGCCCCCGCCTTGAGGTACGCGCCGGGGCCGCGCCCGCTGCCCACGTCGGCGCGGCCGAGGTCGTAGGGGACGGCGATGAGCGAGACCCTCATGTGCTTCAGCCCTCGTCCGGCAGACGCTTCTCGAGCGCCAGCAGGTCGCCCTCGTCCGCGCGGCCGGTGAAGCCGTGGCCCCGGTACAGGTGGAGCGACGGTCCGTCGGACTCAGGCACGAACGCCACGAGCCGGGCGAGCCGGCGCTCCGATCGCCAGCCCCTCGACCCAGTCGAGCAGCTGGTTGGCGACGCCGCGCGCCTCGAACGCCGGGCTCACGCAGATGCAGCGCACCGCGCACTCGTCGTCGCCGGTCTCGACGGCGATGAAGCCGCCGGCCTCGCCGCCGCAGTCGGCGACGAACACTTCGGCGCGGTCCAGGAGGCTCACGACGTCGCCGCGTCCGGTACCTCTCGGGGTGACCAGTGCCGGCGGCCAGCGGGTGCAGGGTCTCCTCGGCGAGCAGCACGAGCATGCTGCGGTCGCCGGCGCCGGCCGCGCGGATCTCACACTTGATGCGGTCCATCTGCACCTCCCGAAGACGCCTGCTCCAAACGGGTCGCGGCCGCCGCGAGCTCGACGCTGATCATCGAGCGGATGACCGTGAGCTGCACCAGCATCCAGACGAGACCGAAGACCGCCCAGACCTGGTACTGGTAGAAGCTGAAGAACTCGCCGACGAGGATGGCGATGAGGGCGCCCCGCTCGAACCAGCGGTACGCCTGCAGCTTGGACTTCCGCCAGCGCAGGATGCCGAGAATGGTGCACACGCCGGTGGCCACGCCGGAGAGCATGCCGCCGAGGTCCATGAAGGTGATCGAGGAGCCGTCCGCCGCGTACGTGATGGGGTTCAGCAGCCAGACCAGCGTGGTGAGGATGAACCACCAGAGGACGAAACGCCGGAACCCGCGCCGTGCGACCAGGCGGGTCCACCAGTCGTGCGCTCTGCCCCAGGCGCGCTGCGCGGCGTTGGGTCCGCCGCCCGGCAGGTCCACCTGGCGCAGCACCGTCGCTGAGCGCGAGCACCATGGGGTCCGACTGGTCGGCGCGGCCGAGCACGTAGAGGGCCTCGTCGCGCTCGCCGGTGCTCATGGCGCGCATCACCGCCTCTTTGGCGAAGTCGAACGAGTTGACCAGCGCCGTCTCGGGCCCCATCTTGTCGACGCGGCCCAGCGCGCGGAACACGAAGAACAGCACCACGAACAGGACGTAGATGATGGCCACCACCGGCTGGAAGAAGTAGTCGTTGTCCGAGGTGATGAACTTGCCGAGCTCGTCGAGGAACAGGCCGAACCCGATGCCCGCGGAGAGGGTCGCAAGGAAGTCCCACAGGCGACCCTGCATGGCCATGAACAGGATGAACGCCAGCAGCATGCCGATGCCGCCCCAGAGCAGGTGGGCGAAGTGGATCTTGCCGCCGCCCAGCTGCGGCCAGCCGGTGGCGGCGAGGATCATGCGCACCAGCAGGATGGTGGCGATGGAGGAGACGAAGAAGACCTCGAAGTCCTGCATGGCCGTGACGCGCCGCACGAAGTAGAGCGCCTTGGGCGGCGCCTCAGCTGCGACCGTCGTCTCGGCTGCGGCCGGCTCGCCCCTCGTGTCGGCGACCTCGCTCATGCCGGGTACGACCCCAGGACCTTGAGCCACGGCAGCTTGCAGGCGAGGCACTTGATCGCGAGCGCCACGCCCTGGCTCTCCACGCTGCCCTCGACGTCGATGATGAAGATGTAGTGCCCGAGTGCGCGCTTGGACGGCCGGGACTCGACCTTGGTGAGGTTGACGTGCCGGTAGGCGAACTCGCTGAGGATGAGCAGCAGGCTGCCGGGCTCGTCCTGGTCGATGCCGCACACGAGGCTGGTCTTGTAGCGGCCGCCGAGGTCCTGGGGCGCCGGCTCGCGCGCCACGAAGACGAAGCGTGTGGCGTTGTCCTCCGCGTCCTCGATGTCCTCGGCGGCGATGTGGCACTCGTACATCTCGGCGGCGAGCCGCGTGCCGACGGCCGCCCACGGCCGGTCGACGCGGCTCACGCGGCGTACGGCCTCGGCGGTGGAGTCGGTGGCCTCGTGCTCCACGTTGCCGAGGTGCTCGCGGATGAACCCCCGGCACTGGCCGTACGCGTGCGGGATGCTGATCACCTTGGTCACGCGGTCCAGCGGCATCTCGGTCTTCGTGATGAGCATCTGGTGCACCGGCTGGGTGACCTCGCGCACGATGTGCAGGTCGTCGAAGCTCCAGACGAGGCTGTCCATGGTGACGGGCACGGAGCCCTCGAGCGCGTTCTCGATGGCGACGATGCCCAGCGGCACCTCACCGGTCTGCACCGCGCGGAGCACGTCGGGGATGGAGGGATAGGGGAAGGGGTGCAGCCCGCCGTCCGGCATGTGGGCGAGCAGCGCCTCCTCCGTGAACGTCCCCTCGGGCCCCAGGAACGCGACTCTGTCACTGCCGTTCGCCAAGCCTCTGCACTCCTCCTGGTCTTCGCTCCGCTCCTACCCGCTAGGCTATCAGACCACGCCGGCGGGCTCCCTCGCCGGGGGTGCGCGACGCGGGGGCTGCGGTGGGGCGTGCGGGGGCCCCGGGGACGGCCCGACGGACCTCCCGGGTCAGCGGCGTGAGGGCGCGCCGCCCTGCGGCCGCTGCGGCGGCTCCCAGGTGAAGTCGTCGTCGGAGTGCTGCCCCGCGCCGGGGTCCTGCTCGGGCGCGACGGCGTCGCCCAGGGCCTCGAAAGCCGCAGCTGCGGCGGATGGTGCCGTGGTCGCCTCCGGCCGCGGCTCTCCCTCCGGGCCGGGGGGGCGCTCGCCGAGTGCGTCCTGCGGCTCGAGCGGGAGCAGGCCTGCCGGCGGCTTCGCCTCCGGCAGGGGCGCCCTCCTGGCCGCCGGCCCTTCGCCCCCCGGCGGCAGCGGCGTGGGCACCGCCAGCTGCATGACCTGCGCCTCCTCGGGCGAGAGGTCGCGGTCGGCGACGCCCTCGGAGATGTGCTTGACGTAGATGCGCGCGAAGTCGCGCGCGGCGATGGCGCTGAAGACGACGCCGGACCGGTACTGGTCGAGCAGCGCGAACGAGGCGCTCTGCTCGCCGCCGGCGTCGCGGAACGCGTCGTAGCGCACGATCGCGCGGTTGGTGAGCGCGTGGTCCAGGTGGCGCTTCTGGTCGTCGAGCTGGTCGGTGAGGATCTCGACGGCCTCACGCAGGTTGCGCACCTGCGCGTCCAGGTCCTCCGTGTGCTCCACGATGTCGCGCTGCTCGTGGCGCCCCAGCACCACCGTCTGGGCGCGCCGCAGGCGCGCCACGCGGGTCATGAGCACCACGACGAGGATGAGGAGGACGACGGAGAGAGCCGCCGCCCCGAGGGCCACGTAGGGGGCGATGTCGCTCAGGGTCTGCATCGGATGCTACTGCAGCTGCAGCAGCAGCTTGAAGCTGGCCGAGTTGTTGGTCTCCGTGCGCTCGCCCGTGACGGGGCCCGCGGTGACCTTGAGCGTGACGACCTTGCTCAGCGCCTGCTCCGGGATGGCGAAGCCGCTGATGGTGACGTCCTGGGTCTTGCCCGCCTCGATGACGGCGATGGTGGCCTCCTGCTTGAGGGGCTCGCCGCCGGGGACGGTGAGGAGCGCCGTCACCTTGACGTCTCGCTCGGTCACCGTGCCCTGGTTCTTCACCTCACAGACGAAGGCGAGATCGGCGGACGTGGGCACGTCGTTCTCCTTGCCCTTGACGAGCTTGATGTCGCCGCCGCTGGTCTGGGCGATGACCCCGAGCAGGGCGACCCCGTGGGTGCCGGTGAGCTTGGATGACCTGCCCACGCTGTCGAGCGCCTCCTGAACGCGTACCGGATCGAGGGCCTTCCACGTGAGGAAGTAGGTGGAGGCGGGCACGGCGACGCCGGTCACGCCGTCGTCGGCCATGGCCTTGCGGGAGGGCTCGTACACCAGCTCCTGGTAGAAGGCGTCCGGCCCGCTGAAGTAGCCGTCGAGCGCGGCGATGGTGGCGGCCGTGACCTTCTTGTTCTGCAGCGCGCCCATCATCGCCGTGCGCAGGAGCCGGAACCCGGCGGCGCGGACCTTCATCCCGGTGGCGAAGTCCGCCTGCTCGGCCTCGAGCGTGGTCGGCGGCTCGAGGCGCGCGGCGCGTACGGCGATCTCCTCCTGCTGCCCCGCAAGCTGCTCGAGCCTCTCGATGAGCTCGCTGCGCGAGAGCTTGGCGGGGTCGTTCATCGTGGTGGAGACCTTCTTGCCGAGGGCGGTGGAGTCCTGGATGGCGGTGGTCACGCCCTGGAAGTACTCCTCGTAGCTGCCGACCTTGCGGTCGTGCTGGCAGCTGCGCGCCCACCAGGCGATGCCGAAGACGACGACGAAGAGGACGACGGCGAGGATCGCCAGCCGCTGGATGCGGGTGCGGCGGCGGTCGGGCGGTCGGCGACGGGACGGGGAGGCGGGCGGGCCGGCGGCGTCTGCCGGCGCGCGGCTGGTCTCGTCGTCGAAGAAATCCACGCCGCGGACCCCCGTTCACAGGTGCTGTGGTGGGCGAGGGGGGACTTGAACCCCCACGAGCGTAAGCTCACTAGACCCTGAACCTAGCGCGTCTGCCAATTCCGCCACTCGCCCACAGGCTCTGACAGGGAAGGCATTGTACCACACCGAATATCGAAGGACCCGAGGTCAAAGCGAGCCCCCGAATGCCCGTCGCCGCGCAGAGCCCGGCCCCATATTTCGCTGATTGGCGCGACCGCTACCAGCTGGTCGGCCGGATCGGCAGCGGCGCGTTCGCGGAGGTGTTCGAGGCCTACGACCTCGTTGAGGAGGAGCCCGTCGCGCTCAAGATCGTCCCCGACGGGCGCGCGCTGACGGCGCGCATCACGCGGGAGGTCGAGGCGGCCGCGGCGCTCGACCACCCCAACATCGTCGCCCTCTACGACTGGTTCTCGGACGACGAGGGCACGGTGCTGGTCTGGGAGCTCGTCCGCGGCGAGTCGCTCGACCGCGCCGGCGACCGGCTCGGCGACGGCGACGTGGCCGCCGTCGGCGTCGAACTGCTCGATGCCCTGGCTTATGCGCACCACCAGGGCATCATCCATCGGGACGTCAAGCCTCAGAACGTGATGCTGGACGAGGACGGCCACGTCAAGGTCATGGATTTCGGAATCGCCCACCTCATGGACTCGGACACGCTCACCGGCGACGGCGACGTGATCGGGACGATCGCCTACATGTCGCCGGAGCAGGCGCAGGGCAAGCGTGTGGGGCCGGCGAGCGACGTGTACAGCGCCGGCATGGTGCTCTACGAGCTGCTCGCCGGGGCGCACCCGCTGCGCGGGGACACCCCGGCCGAGACGCTCTCCAACGTCGCCGGCGCGCGGCTTCCCTCGCTGGCAGCGCTGCGTGCAGACCTGCCCGACGAGCTGGTCACGCTCGTCGACGCCGCCTGCGCGCCGCGGCCCGGCGAGCGGCCCACGCCGACGTATCTGAGCGACGCGCTCGACGACCTCCTGCGCAGCGGCCGGCTGCAGAGCCGCGGGCTACGCGCGGCGCAGCGCCTCGTGCGCCCGCTCGGGCGGGCGGCTGAGATCGGCGAGCGGGCCGGCGGCGCGGCGCTCTCTGCAGTCACCGGCGCCGTCGTCCTCGGCGCACTGCCCGCCTACCCGCAGAGCTGGACGCTGCCGCTCGTGGCCCTCAGCGCGGCGGTGTGGGCGGTCGTGCCGGAGGCGGGCCTCGCCTTCCTGCTCGGGTCGCTCGCGTTCCCTTTCTTCAACGTCTCGCTCAGCGTCGGCGCCGCGTACCTGGCGTTCGCGGTGACGCTCTTCCTCATCTGCCGCTCGCGGCCCATCACGGCGCTGTGGCCGGCGTTCGCGCTGGTGCTCACGCCTGCGTACCTCACGCTGCTGGCGCCGGCGGCCGCGGCGCTGCTGGGCCGCGTGCGCGGCCCGCTCACCGCCGCGTGGGCCGGCGCCGGCACCGTCGTGTTCCTGCTGCTCACGCGCGCTCCGAGCGGGCCGTTCTCCCTGCAGCAGCCGCGCTGTGCGCGTGGCCGTCGAGGTGGCCGCCGCCGGCGACCCGTTCTCCGCCGCCGGCCGCGTGCTCGTCCACGTGCTCGCGGCGCCGACTCTGCTGCAGGCCGCCGTGTGGGCGGCGCTCGCCGCGGCGCTGGCCTACGCGCTCACCTGTCGCCACCTCGAGGCGCGCCTCTGGATCTGGTCGCTCTCGTTCGCCGCGGTCTTCGTCGTGTACCGCGTCGTCCCCATCGTGGTGTGGGACTACCCGGCGGACCTGTGGCCCCTGGTGTGGAGTGTGGCGCTCCCCGCGGCCGTGATACTCTTGCCGCTGGTCCTGACCACCGGAGAAGCACCGGAGGAAAGCGACGATGGGCATCTTCAAGAAGGCGAATAACAAGCTCGAGGGCGCCGTCGAGGGCGCGTTCGGCCGTGCGTTCAAGTCGAGCGTGCAGCCCGTGGAGCTCGCGCACAAGCTGGCCAAGGAGATGGGCGACCACAAGACGGTCGGCGTCTCCAACGTCTACGTGCCCAACGAGTTCGACGTGTACCTCGGCAAAGAGGACTTCGAGCACCTGGCGTCCTTCGAGGACTCGCTCAAGCAGGAGCTCTCCAACTACGTCACCGCGTTCGCGCGGCGCGAGGGGTGGACCCTCGTCGCGCCGCCGCGCATCGAGTTGCACAAGGACGACGACCTCCGCGTGGGCGAGTTCGGTATCGCCACGCGCACCATGGGCGCGCCGGTCGAGATGCCGGGCGGCGTCCCGGGCGCCGGCGCGTTCGACGCTCCCGCGGCCGTGGTGCCGCCGGCCGCCGCCGTGGCGGCAGGCCCGGTCATCGACCAGACCGTGCTCTACCAGGAGCCGGCGCCGGCCGCGGCGCCCGCGCCGCGCCCCTCCAGTGCGCGCGCCACGCTCCGCGGCCGCCAGGGCGACTACCAGCTCTCCGGCCCGGTCACCGTCCTCGGCCGCAGCCGGCGCTGCGACATCGTCCTCACCGACCCCAACGTCTCGCGGCAGCACGCCGAGGTCCGCCGTCAGGACGACGGCTTCATGCTCGTCGACCTGGGCTCCACCAACGGCACCCGCGTCAACCGGCGCGACGTCAAGCAGGTCGTGCTCCAGCACGGCGACCGCATCGAGCTCGGCACCACCGAGTTCCTGTTCGAGAGGCAGCCCTGAGCGGGAGGCCCCGGTGACCACGGCGCCGGCGGGCCGTGACGGCGCGCCGCGCGGGGGAATCGCATGATCGACATCGTTCTGCTCGTCCTCAAGATCGGCATCCTCGTCCTGCTCTACCTGTTCATCTGGCAGGTCGTGAAGACTGCGGTGCAGAGCGTGCGCGGCGGCGGCGCGGCCGCTCCCGCCGCCGCGGCGCCGGACGTCGTCCTGCCCGCCGGCGACCGGCTCTCGCCGACCTTCACGCCGGCCGAGCGCGACCAGCGCCGCGAGGACCGTCTGGTCGAGCGCACCATCGCCGGCGAGAAGATGGACTTCTCGGCGCACATCAACCCGCGCCTCGTCGTCGAGGAGAGCCCCATCGTCCCGCCCGGCGTGGTCTTCCCGCTGGAGGGATGGGTCAACGTCGGCCGCGCCGCCACCAGCGACATCGTGCTGGACGAGCAGTTCGTCTCCAGCACGCACGCGCGCCTGGTCCTGCGCGGCCAGTTCTACTTCGTCGAGGATCTCGGCAGCACCAACGGCACCTTCGTCAACGAGAAGCAGGTGACGGACGCGCAGCTCAGGCTGGACAGCCGGCTGCGCATCGGTGAGACGATCTTCCGCTACGAGGAGTGAGCGTGTCGTGACGCTCGTCGCACGACACGGCGCCCTCAGCGACATCGGGCTGCACCGCAAGACCAACGAGGACACCTTCGTCGTCCGGCCGCCGCTGTACGCCGTCTGCGACGGCATGGGCGGCGCCAATGCCGGCGAGGTCGCCAGCGGGCTGGCGGCGGAGACGCTTGCCGCTGAGGTCGCCGAGGGTACGCCGGTGCACACCGCCGCCGAGGCCGCCAACGCGGCCGTGTTCCGGCGCGCGCACGACAATCTCGAGCAGACCGGCATGGGCACCACGCTCACGGCGTTCGTGCTCGAGGGCAGTACGGCGCGCTTCGCCCACATCGGCGACAGCCGCGCCTACCTGCTCCGCGACGGCGCGCTGCGCCAGGTGAGCGACGACCACTCGCTGGTCGGCGAGATGGTGAGGGACGGCCGCCTGACCGAGGCGGAGGCGGCCGTGCACCCCCACCGCAGCATCCTGAGCCGCGCGCTGGGGACGGAGCCGCAGGCGCGCATCGACGAGTTCACCGAGGAGATCCTGCCCGGAGACGTGCTCCTGCTCTGCAGCGACGGCCTCAGCGGGCCGGTCCCGGCGGACGCGATCAAGCTGGCGCTCACGCGGAGCGACCCGCAGGCGGCCGCGGAGCGGCTCATCCTCGAGGCTCGCAAGCAGGGCGGGCCGGACAACATCACCGCCGTGGTGGTCCGCTTCGACGAGGGTCCGCACCGCGTGCAGGACGGCTCCGAGGAGACCACGCTCGTGCAGCCGGCCGACCCGGAGGACGACGTCGCCACCGGCGAGCTGCCCTTCGTCGTCGCCGCCCCCGGGCCGGAGGAGCCGGGCGACGACGCCGCCGACGCGCTCGCCGCCCAGGCGGCGGCGCTGCGTGCCGAGGACGAGGGCCGGCCGGCGCCGGCTCCCGCCGCAGAGGCCGCCCGCCGCCGCCGGCGCTCGGTGCGCCGCCTCGGCGTCGTCGCGGCGCTGCTCGGGCTGCTCGTCGCCGCGCTGGCCGCCGGCGTGTTCTTCCTCAGCACGCTCTACTTCGTCGGCGTCGACGACGGCACCATCACCATCTTCAGCGGCGTGCCGGCCAAGGTCGGCCCGGTGCCGCTCCACGCCGTGTACCGGCGCAGCTACGTCAGCTACGACTCGCTCTCGCCGTCGGCCCGGACGCTCGTCGACGAGCAGCAGGTGCGCGACCGCCAGGACGCGCTCGACCTCGGCGCCATGCTCGGGATGTTCCGGTGAGCCGGAGGAACCTCGAGCTGGTGCTCCTCGTGCTGGCCGGGGCGGTCAGCACCATGGCCTACGTCTCGGTGTACGCGGGCCGCTTCCGCGAGATCAACCGCATCTCCATCATCTACGGCCTCATCTTCGTGGGCATCTTCGTGCTCCTGCACCTGCTCGAGCGCATCTTCCTGCCGCAGGCCGACCCGTTCCTGCTGCCCATCACCGCGCTGCTCGCGGCGATCGGTCTCACCGAGATCTTCCGCATCAAGCCGTCGCTGGCGCTGGTGCAGGGGCAGTGGCTGCTGGTCGGCGCGGGGCTGTTCATCATCACCGTGCTCGTCGTGCGCGACCACATGAAGCTCGACCACTACCGCTACCTCATCGGCGCCGTAGGCCTCGCGCTGCTCGTGGTGACCATCGTGCTGGGCACCACCATCAACGGCGCCAAGCTCTGGATCCACGCGTTCGGGTTCAGCATCCAGCCGTCGGAGTTCGCCAAGCTGGCGATCGTGGTCTTCCTCGCGGGCTACCTTGACGACAAGAAGGTGATGCTGTCCGTGCCGCAACGACACGTGCTCGGCGTGCCCGTGCCGGCGTTCAAGTACTTCGGGCCGCTGCTGGTCATGTGGGTCCTGAGCCTGGCCATGCTGGTGTTCATGAAGGACTTCGGCATGGCCCTGCTGTTCATGTCCATCTTCGTCGGGCTCATGTACATGGCCACGGCGCGGGTCGTGTACGTCGTCGCCGGCGCAGGGCTCTTCGCCGCCGCCGGCGCCATCGCCGTGTACATCGTCCCGCACGTGCAGGACCGCTTCGCCATCTGGCTGGACCCTTGGCAGGACGCGCTCGGCAGCGGCTACCAGCTGCTGCAGTCGCTGTTCACCATCGCCGACGGCGGCATCGTCGGCGCGGGGTTCGGGCGCGGGTACCTGCTGTACCCGGACCGCACGCCGGTGGTGCCCGACCTGCAGACCGACTTCATCTTCGCCGCGATCGCCAACGAGATGGGGCTGCTCGGCGCCGCCGGCGTCATCCTCGTGTACCTGCTGTTCGTGTGGCGCGGGTTCCGCATCGCCGTGTACGCGCCGGACGGCTTCTCCAAGCTGCTCGCCGCCGGCCTCGCCACGGCGTTCGCACTGCAGACGTTCATCATCATCGGCGGCGTCACGCGGCTCATCCCGCTCACCGGCATCACGCTGCCGTTCGTGAGCTACGGCGGCAGCTCCATCACCGCCAACCTCATGCTCGTGGCGCTGCTCCTCATGGTGAGCAACCGCACCAACATCATCCGCGGCGGCACCGACCTCGAGCGCCGCAAGCTGGCGGAGAGGGGGTAGCGCCGTGAACAGGGCCATGTCCAAGGTCTTCATCATCACCGTGGTGCTCTTCGTGGCGCTGGTCGTGAACCTCACCTGGATCATGGGCGTGCGCGCGCAGTGGTTCCAGGACCGCCCCGAGAACAAGCGCAGCATCGCCAAGGAGATGAAGATCAAGCGCGGCGACATCCTCGGCTACGACGGCACCGTCATCGCCGGCACCGAGCGCCGCTCGGGCTACTACTACCGCGACTACCCCAGCGGCACCATCGCGCCGCAGCTGATCGGCTACGACTCGGTGCAGTACGGCCGCTCCGGGGCCGAGGCCCAGTACAACGACGAGCTCACCGGCCAGTCCACCGACCTCGGCGTGCAGAACTGGGTGGACAAGCTGCTCGGGCGGCGGCCCAAGGGCGCCGACCTCAAGCTCACGCTGGTGCCCGGCGTGCAGAAGGTCGCGCAGCAGCAACTGCAGGGGCAGAAGGGCGCCATCGTGGTGCTCGACCCCAAGACGGGCGCCCTGATCGCCTCGGCCTCGGCGCCGACCTTCGACCCCGCCAACCTGGAGGACCAGTGGGCGCGGCTCAGCAAGGACGCGGCGGCGCCGCTGCTCAACCGGCCGACCCAGGGCCTCTACGTGCCGGGGTCGTCGTTCAAGGTCGTCACCGGCCTCGGGGGCGCTCGACCACGGCAAGGTCACGCCGGACACGGAGTTCGTCGACACCGGCACCTACGTCGTCTTCGGCGGCAAGGTCACCAACTACGGCGGCGAGGTGTTCGGCCCCAACGACTTCACCACGGCGATGACGCTGTCCATCAACACCACGTTCGCCAAGGTGGGCAACCTGCTGGGCAAGAAGCGCCTCATCGGGGCCGCGCAGCAGTACGGGTTCTACCAGACGCCGCCCATCCCGCTGCCGGCCGGCGAGGTCGTCCCCAGCGGGCGCTACAACCGCAAGGGCAAGCTGCTGGCGCCCACCGCGTTCATGGACCCGCTCGACGTCGCCTGGGCGGCGTGCGGCCAGGAGCAACTGCTGGCCACGCCGCTGCAGATGGCGCTGGTCGCGGGGGGCGTGGCCAACGGCGGCCGGGTCATGAAGCCGTACTACGTGCAGGAGGTCGTCTCGGCCGACGGCACGGTCGTGCGCAAGGCCCAGCCCGAGCAGTGGCGCGTCGCCACCAAGGCCGCCACCGCGAGCGCGCTCAACACGATGATGCAGAACGTCGTCAACGCGGGGACGGCGACCAACGCGGCCCTGCAGGGCATCCAGGTGGCCGGCAAGACCGGCACCGCGGAGAAGGGCGACGGCAGCAACCTCGCGTGGTTCATCGGCTTCGCGCCGGCGGACGACCCGCAGGTGGCCATCGCCGTGGTCATCGAGGACACCCAGTCGACCGGCGGCGAGGCCGCGGCTCCGCTCGCCGCCGCCGTCATGAAGACGGCGCTGGCGCAGCCGTCCCTGCCGTAGATGCAGGGACCGCGCGCCGCCGGTCGTACCAGACAGGCGAGACAAGAGAGGTAGACCGACGTGAGTGACGTGTTCCAGCCAGAACAGGTGGTCGGCGGCCGGTACCGTGTGGTCCGCAAGCTGGGCGGCGGCGGCATGGCCGACGTGTACCTGTGCGAGGACCTCACGCTGGGCCGGCACGTCGCCGTCAAGGTGCTGCTCCAGCGGTACCTGAACGACCCGACGTTCGTCGAGCGCTTCCGCCGCGAGGCCAAGGCCGCCGCCGGACTCAACCAGCAGAACCTCGTGGCCATCTACGACTGGGGCGAGCTCGACGGCACGTACTACATCGTCATGGAGTACGTGGAGGGCGAGACCCTCAAGGACCTCATCCGCCGCCGCGGCCGCCTCAGCGGCAACGAGTCGGTCAACGTCGACCCTGCAACTGCTGGCCGCGGTGGACTTCGCCCACCGCAGCGGGATCGTGCACCGCGACATCAAGCCGCAGAACGTGATGCTCGACCGCGGCGGCACCGTCAAGGTCATGGACTTCGGCATCGCGCGCGCCGGCGACTCCGGGATGACGGAGGCCGGCTCGATCCTCGGCACCGCCCAGTACCTCGCGCCGGAGCAGGCCAAGGGCCACCCCGTGGACGAGCGCTCCGACCTCTACTCCGTCGGCGTCGTGCTCTACGAGATGCTCACCGGCACCGTGCCCTTCAAGGGCGACAGCGCCGTCACCGTCGCGCTCAAGCACGTCAACGAGGTGCCGCGGGAGCCGGCGGAGCTGGTGCCCGGGCTGCCGTACTCGATGAACCAGATCGTGCTCAAGGCGATGGCCAAGGACCCGGCGGACAGGTACCAGTCGGCGGCCGAGTTCGCGCGCGACCTGCGCGCGGCGCGCGAGGGCGGGCCGCTGCGCCGCCGCCGCCTTCGACGCCGGCGGCGAGCGCACCCGCGTCATGGCCGCCGGCATGGCGCCGGGCGAGACCGCGGCCATGACGTCGGTGCTCGATCAGCCGCTCACCCAGCGGCGCAAGAAGTCCCAGCTGGCCGCTCATCCTCGTCATCCTGCTGCTGGCGATCATCGTCGCCGTCGCCGTCGCGCTGTGGTGGACGATGAGCGGCGGCAAGGCGTCCGTGCCGAGCGTCGTCGGGCTCGACAAGGCCGCGGCGGTGAAGGCCATCGAGAAGGCCGGGTTCAAGGCCGGCATCCAGGAGGAGTTCTCCGACCGTGTGGCCGCCGGCTTCGGTCAGCCGCCAGGCGCCCACCGGCGGCACCAAGATGCGCGAGGGCGCCACGGTCGACATCTGGGTGAGCAAGGGCAGCGAGACGGTCACCCTCGAGGACATGAGGGGGTGGACCGACGCCGAGGTCGACGAGTACCTCACGCGACAACGATCTGGTGGGTGACCGCCACACAGGCAAGTCGAACGCGGTCGCGGACGGCGAGGTCTACAAGCAGGACCCGCCGGCCGGCAGCGACGTCAAGCGCGGCGACACCGTCTCGTACTGGGTCAGCACCGGCAAGCCGCAGGCCACGGTGCCCGACCTCGTCAACCTCACGCAGGCCGAGGCACAGACGGCAGCTCGACGGCGCCGGGCTCGTGCTCGTGGTCGGCGACGACGGAGACGAGCACCACGGTGCCGGCCGGCTCGGTCATCAGCCAGGACCCGGCGGCCGGCGACAAGGTCGACAAGGGAGCGACGGTGACCATCGTCGTCTCATCGGGTACGCCGACCCCGACCGCGACGCCTACGCCGACCACCAGCCCGACCACGACGGGCGTCGTCCGTGCCCAACGTGTACGGCATGCAGTCGTCGGCCGCCGAGCAGGAGCTCACCGCGCTCGGCCTCCAGGCGGCCTACCGGACGAAGCCCAACACCGGCCAGCCGTCGGGCACGGTGGTGAACATCAGGCCGGACGCGGGCACCGTCGTCCAGCCGGGCTCCACCGTTCTGCTGGTCATCGCTTCGTAGCGGAGCGACGGCCCGTACCAGTGACGCCTCGGAGTCACTCGCGAGACGAAGAGGGGGCGGGCCGCCGGGTCGGGCGGCCCGCCCCCTCTTCAGTCGGACGGTCTGAGAGCGTCTTGCCGTGCGGCGCTCAGACCCAGCCCTGTGCCTGGAACCAGGGGAAGATGAAGTAGATGATGAAGGCGATCGAGGCGATCCAGAGCATCCAGCTCACCTCGCGAGCCTTGCCCTGCACCACGCGGATGATGGTGTAGGCGATGAAGCCGGCGCCGATGCCGTTCGTGATGCTGTAGGTGAGCGGCATGATGGTGATGATCAGCACCGCCGGCAGGCCGAACGCCAGGTTGCCGAAGTCGATGCCGGCCTTGGGCTCGGTGTCGTCGTGCTCGGCCTCGCTCTCGGCCTTGGTCAGCGTCGCCATCATGAGGTAGCCGACGATGACGAGCGCGGCCGCCGTGGCCTGCCCGGGTACGACGCCGAAGATCGGCGAGAAGAACATGGCGACCAGGAACAGGACGCCGACGACGATCGCCACCCAGCCGGTACGGCCGCCTTGCGCCACGCCGGCCCCCGACTCGATGTAGGTGGTCGCCGACGAGGCGCTCACGGCGCCGCCGGCCACGGCGGCCACGGAGTCGACGAGCAGCGGGCGGTTGACCTGCGGGAGGTCGCCCTTCTTGTCGAGGTAGCCGGCCTGGCCGCCCACGCCCGACGAGCGTGCCCATGGTGTCGAAGAAGTCGCTCAGCATGAGGCTGAAGATCCACAGGACGGCGGCCGTGACGCCGAGCTTGCCGAAGGCGCCGAAGTCGAACGCGCCGACCAGGCTGAAGTCCGGCAGGGCGAGCACGTCGCTCGGGATGACGGCCTGACCCGGCAGGAAGCCGGCGTCCTGGCCCTAGGCGTAGTTCATGATGATCGCGAAGACGGTCGCGAAGATGATGCCGAGCAGGATGGCGCGCACGCCACCGCAGGGCGAGCATGACGATGGTGATCACGAGGCCGAACACGGTGACGGCGAGCGGCACCATGGCGGTGGCGCTGAGGTCGACGAGTCCGACCGGCGTGCCGCCGTCGACGTTGATGAACCGCCGTCGACGAGCCCGATGAACAGGATGAAGAAGCCGATACCGACGACGATCGCCTTCTTGAGCTCTATCGGGATGGCCTTGAAGATCGCCTCACGGAAGCCCGTGAGGACGAGGATCAGGATCGCGATACCCTCGAGCACGACGAGGCCCATCGCGCTTGGCCATCGTGAGCCCCTGGCCCAGCGACCAGGCTGAACGCGACCACCGCGTTGAGCCCCATGCCGGGGGCGATGGCGAAGGCGCGGTTGGTCACGAGGCCCATGAGGATGGTCATGACGCCGGCCACGAGACACGTCGATGTGAGCGCCGCGGCGAACGGCAGACCCTTGGGAGCGCCGCCCAGACCGAGGATGTTCGGGTTCACGAAGATGATGTAGGCCATGACGATGAAGGTCGTGAGCCCGGCGAGCGTGTCGCGCTTGATCGACGTGTCCCACTGTTTGAACTTGAAGAACCGCTCGAGCACACCGCCCGAGCCGGCGTCCGCCGCTTGCATAGAGACCTCGTCCTCCTTCGGGGTCGATGGATGGGGAGAATGACCGCGAGAGCATATCTCACAAGGGGGCTATGAGCGCCATCGTTGGTGCGGCACGTCCCGTCGGTCCGCGATTGACGGTCGCTCGTGGCCGTGAGTATCCTCGGCCGGCACCCGCATCCGCGAAAGGACGTGCGCCCCCTCATGGACGAGATCCCCGGGTCCCTTGCCCTCTCCGAGCTCGACGGGATGAAGGTCCTCGACGTCGCCGGCGAGGTGGTCGGCGAGCTCGCGGACGTGGTCGCGAGCACCGCGACGGACACGCCGGTCGTCACGGCCTTCTTCATCGACCGCGACGAGGGCGGCCAGCTCGCGGCCTCCTGGGCGCAGGTGGGCGAGATCGACGTGGACGGTGAGCGTCTGCTGCTCGGCGTCCCGCTCGAGGCGGTCAAGCCGGCTTCGCTGCGGTCGGACGAGCTCTCGCTCGTCGATGCGCTGCTCGACAACCAGGTGCTCGACATGCGCCGCCGCGCGTTCGTCCGCGTGCAGGACGTCGTGCTGGCGCCGGACGAGGACCGCCTGGTGGTCGCCGGCGTCGACGCGAGCTCCGCGGCGCTGGCGCGGCGCTTCGGCCTCGGGTTCATCTCGCGCCGCCTGCCGAAGAAGAGCGGCGACTTCGTGCCCTGGGAGGACGTCAACCTCATCGCCCTGCGTCTCTCGCGCCTCAACTTCGTGGAGGCGTTCGCCGAGCTCGCCGAGCTGCACCCGGCCGACATCGCCGACGTCATCGGCCAGGTCGGCCCGCGCGAGCGCGCGGCCGTGCTGGCCGCGCTCAACGCCAGCCTGGCCGCCGACACGCTGCAGGAGATGGAGGAGGACCTGCGCAGCGCCGCGCTGCAGGAGATGCCCGTCGACCGCGCCGCCGAGGTTCTGGAGAAGATCGAGGCCGACGAGGCCGCCGACATGCTCGCCCAGCTGCCGGACACGCTCGCGCAGGAGCTGCTCACGCGCCTGCCCGACAAGCGCGAGCGGGACCTGCGCGCCCTCGCCAGCCACCCGGAGCACACGGCCGGCTCGCTCATGACCACCGACTTCGTGATGCTGCCGAGGAGCGCCACCGCCGGCAAAGCGCTGGCCTGGATCCGCCGCGAGCGCCCCGAGCAGCACATGATGACCTACCTCTACGTCGTCGCCCCGGAGGAGCGCCTTGTGGGCGTGGTCAGCCTCCGCGACCTCGTGCTGGCCGAGCCGGACGACCAGGTGCAGTCGTTCATGGAGGACGACCTTGTGGAGGTCACCGCCGACGTGGACGAAGAGGAGGTCGGCCGCATCATGACCAAGTACGACCTCCTGGCCATCCCCGTGGTCGACGGGGACCGCCGGCTGCTCGGCATCGTCACGCTCGACGACGCGCTCGAGGCGGTCGTCCCGGACGACTGGAAGCAGCGGCTGCCGCGGCTGTACCGGTAGCCGGCCACCCGTCGCCGCGGACGGGCGCGCCGCTCAGATCCGCAGCGGCTCCGGCAGGCGCCTTGACGCGCTTCCAGGCCACGCTGTGCCGCGGCGACTCGATGAGCGCCGCGAGGTCGAGGCGGAACCTCGCGACCTCGCCCTTCTCCTGCACGCGGCGGAACCCGCCGCCCTCGAGCACGTCCGGGTTGAAGAGGTTGAGCTCGCGCAGGTAGCCGCGGAACGCGTCGTCGCCGCGGCTGTGGCGCAGGCCGAACGCCTCCAGCGCCTCGATCTTGCGGTGCTTGAGCGCCGCCTCGACCTCCTGCAGGAGGAAGCGGAACCCGTGCAGGTACTCCTCGTCGTAGAAGTAGGCGCAGGTGAGCACGTAGGCGTCGGGCAGCGGCGGGCCTGCCGGCAGGCAGCGGGCCCGCGGAGTGAGGCCGGCGGACGCCACGTGCATCCAGCCGATCACCGCGTCGCCGTCCAGCAGCGCCTTGCCGAAGAACCCCGCCTCGCCCTCGGCCTCGTGCTCCCAGTCCGCCCTCAGGGTGCGGACGGGTGGGGTGCCCGGGCGGGCGAGCCACCAGGTGCAGGTGGAGCAGCAGGGGGCGAGCAGGTCCCTGCTCGCGGTGGTGAGGTCGATCGCCCTCACTCGAGGGTCGGCGATGTCGTCGATGTGCACCTCGACGCGGGTGATGGGGGTGCCGGTGGTCCGCGTGAGGTAGGTGGCGCCGGCGCGCGCGACGGCCTCGCCCACGGCGGCCAGGTCGGCGCCTGCCTCGGCGACGAGGTGGATCTCCAGCACGGGGCCCTCGTCGTCGGTGTCCAGGCGCACGGGGCCGTGCCGCTCCAGGTGGACCCGCTCGCCCAGGCTCTGCATCGGCGTGCGGTAGAGGTCCGCCACCCCCGGAAGTTCGTTGACGGCGTCCCAGACGGCGCTCGTGACGACGTCCGGAGAGATGCTCGGTCCTTGTCCCTGCTGCACGCTGCGGCCCTCCCGTCGCTGGTCTCGCGAGTATATCGTCGCGAGCACGGCGGATGTTTGCCACTGTGCGCGAGGCTCCCCTATACTCCCACGAGTCAGGGGGCCACTTCGGCTCCCTCGTGCTGTGGGCAGCCACGTGACCGTCACCGACCACGACATCACGATCTACCGCGCCGACTGGGTCCTCCCGGTGGCCGCGCCCGTCCTGCCGGACGGCGGCGTCGCCGTGGCCGGAGACAGCATCGTCGCGGTGGGGCCGGCGCCGCGGCTCATCGCCGAGCATCCCGGCGCCGCTCAGGTCGACATGGGGCGGTCCATCATCATGCCCGGGTTCGTCAACTGCCACAGCCACGTGGAGTACACGTCGTTCCGCGGCATCCTCGACGACGCGGAGTTCGGCGACTGGATCATCAGCCTGGTCGACGTCAAGGCGTCGCTCACGCCCGAGGAGTACGGCGTCAGCGCGCGCCTCGGCGCCATGGAGGCGGTCTCCTCCGGCATCACGACCATCGCCGACACGAGCTACGGGGCGGCGACCCTCGAGGCCGCCGCCGCCATCGGCCTGCGCGGCCGCCTCTACCTCGAGGTCTTCGGCATCGACGACGCGCGCCTCGACGACACCATGGAGGACGTCGAGCGGCGGCTGGCCGAGGCGCAGGCCAAGGCGCCCGGCTCGTTCGACGTCGGCCTCGCCCCGCACGCGCCTTACACCGTCTCGAGCCACCTGTACCAGCGCGTCTCCAGGCTCGCGCAGGAGCGCGGCCTCAAGGTCATGAGCCACGTCGCGGAGAGCAAGGACGAGCTCACCTACATCCGCTCCGGCTCCGGCAAGTTCGCCCACGACTACCGCGAGAAGATGGGCTGGGAGCGCATGCTCGTGCAGCCCTACGGGGTCACTCCCGTCAAGTACCTGCAGCAGTGGAACGTACTGCACCGCGACTTCCTCGCCGTGCACTGCGTCAACGTCACGCGCGAGGACATCCGCATCCTGCGCAGCAAGGACGTGGCCGTGGCGCACTGCCCCAAGAGCAACGCCAAGCTCGGCTGCGGCATCGCCCCGCTTTCGGACCTCCTCCGGGAGGGCGTGCGCGTCGGGCTCGGCACCGACAGTCCCGCGTCGAGCAACATCATGGACATGTTCGACGAGATGCGCACCATGCTGTTCCTGCACCGCGCAGTGGAGCGCGACGTCGCCGTGCTCGACGCGCAGAAGTGCGTGCGCATCGCCACGCTCGGCGGCGCCGAGGCGCTCGGCCTCGACGCCGAGGTCGGCAGCCTCGAGGCCGGCAAGCGCGCCGACCTCATCGCCGTCGACGTCTCGCGCTCGCACTTCGCGCCGATCGCCGACCCGTACTCGGCGCTCGTCTACGGCGCCAACCAGGACGACGTCCGGCTCACCGTGGTCGGCGGGCGCGAGCTCTACCGCGACCGCGTCCACACGGATGTCGACGCGGACGCCGTCCGCGCCGCAGCCGTGAGCGTGCGGGAGAAGCTGCAGGACCGTGTCCGCACCGGCGCCGTGCAGGTCGGCGACGCCGATTCAGGCTGGTGGCACACGCCGGCCGTCCACCGAGAGGAGTCCGTCTAAGTGCTGCTCGACAGACGCAAGGTCAAGTTCTGGCAGAAGATCGTCTTCGGCTTCATGGCGTTCCTGATGGCCGCCTTCCTGGTCGTCGGCTACTCCGGCGTGCTCAACGGCTGCACGCTCTTCGGTGAGGAGGAGTCCGCCACGGAGCAGCTGCAGGCGACGATCACCCAGCTCCAGAACGCCGTGGCCGCCAGCCCCCAGGACACGGCCTCCTGGATCAAGCTGGGCGACAACTACGTGTTCATGGCCAACCAGCAGCTCGAGGAGGCCGCGCAGCAGAGCTACTACGAGAAGGCCGTCGCCGCGTACAAGGAGGCCGACGCGATCCTCGCCGAGCAGAAGGGCAAGGAGGCCAGGCAGAAGCGCCTCGCACTGCTGGACGACCTGATCTCCACGTACCTGTACCTCAGCGACTACGAGGCGGCCACCGCCGCCTACGGTGAGGTCACGTCGCTCACGCCCGACGACGCCCAGTCGTACTTCGACATGGCCACGGTGGCCATCAGCGCCGGCGACACCACCACGGCGCTCCTCGCCTTCGGCAAGTTCCTGGAGCTGGACCCCACGTCGCCGGAGGCCGCCCAGGTCGAGCAATGGATCGAGGACAACGCACCGAAGTCCACCCCAAGGCCCTCTCCATCCCCGACGCAGTAAGAGGTCCGCTTCGATGAGCGACATGTTCAGTGTCTCGAGTGAGCGCCCGGACGACGACGTCGGCGTGGTCGTCCTCTCGGGTGAGGTCGATATCTTCACGGCTCCCCAGTTCAAGGAGTGCCTGCTCGAGCTGCTGGACTCGGGCGTCAAGCGGCTGGTTGTGGACCTCGCCGACGTGACCTTCATCGACTCCACCGCGCTGGGCGTCCTCATCGGCGGCGTGCGCCGCGTGCACGGCGCGGGCGGGACGATGACCATCGTGGTCACTTCGCGGCCGGTCGAGCGTGTTCTCAGCGTCACCGGCCTGGATCGCGTGTTCTCCATGTACGCGACGCGAGACGAAGCTCTCGCCGCGCTCTCCTGACTCGGGCCGCGCGTCAACGTCAATCTCGACGGCCGGGTTTGCGGGGTGGTATTAACTCCGTCAGTCCTGTTCGTCCCCTCCCCGTCCCCATGAGGTAGCAGTGAAGCTGATCGTCACAGAGAAGGACTCGGCGGCGCGCAAGATCGCCGAGATCCTCGGCGGCAAGCCGGCCGTCAAAGAGCACGGCCGCGGCCGCCAGAAGGTGAGGTCCTATCACTTCACCCAGGACGGCGACGACGCCGTGGCCATCGGGCTGCGCGGCCACGTCATGGAGACGGTGTTCCCCAACACCTACAAGCGCTGGAGTCTCAAGTACCTGGGCGACATGATCGAGAAGCCGGATCTGGCCTGGATCGTGGACAGCGGCGCCGCCGGCACGATCTCCGCGCTGCGTTCGGTGGCCAAGGGGGCCACCGAGGTCGTCATCGCCACGGACTACGACCGTGAGGGTGAGCTCATCGGCCACGAGGCGCTCGAGATCCTCCGCGGCGACGCGCTCAAGCGCAATCCGGGCGACAAGCCGGAGAAGAAGAAGCGCGCCAAGGCCGCCGCCAAGGACGGCGCTGTGGCGCGCGCCAAGGCGCCGGCGCCGGAGCCTGCGGACGGCGGCGACCCGCACGTCAAGGCCATGCTGCCGGCGCCCGTCGTGGACCGGCACATCCGCGTGCGCTACTCGGCGCTCACCCCGGAGGAGGTCAACGCCGCGTTCGCCAAGCCCTCCACCGTCGACTTCAACCTCGCCGAGGCGGCGCACTCGCGCCAGGACATCGACCTCATCTGGGGCGCCGTGCTCACGCGCTTCATGTCGCTCGCCTCGTACCGCTACGGCTCGGACTACCTCTCCGTCGGGCGCGTTCAGTCACCGACGCTGCGCCTGGTGGTCGACAGGGAGCTCGAGCGCCGTGCCTTCGTGCCGGTGCCGTACTGGGAGATCAAAGCGACGCTCGAGCGCGACGGCGAGCCGTTCGAGGTGGCGCACGCCAAGGGCCGCTTCGACTCGGAGGAGGCCATGCAGGCCGCCTTCGACGGGTCTCGCGTCGAGATGGCCGAGGTCACCGGCTACGAGGCCAAGCCGCGGCAGGACAAGCCGCCGGCGCCGTTCAACACGACGGCGCTCATGAGCGCCTCGTCCGGCGCCGGCATGACCCCCGCCCGCGCCATGCGCGCGGCCGAGTCGCTGTACCTCGACGGCCTCATCAGCTACCCGCGCACGGACAACACGGTGTACCCGCCGTCGCTCGACCTGCACGGCAGCCTCCGCGAGCTCGCGAGCTGGCAGCCGGTCGCCGCCACGGCGGCCCGGCTCGCCGGGCAGGACAAGCTCACCCCCTCCCGGGGCAAGAAGCGCACCACCGACCACCCGCCGATCTACCCGGTGGCGGTGCCGACGAAGGAGCTCAGCGGCGACCAGGCCAAGGTCTTCGACCTGGTCGCCCGGCGGTTCCTGGCCACGCTGCTCCCGGCGGCCGTCATCGAGAGCCAGCGCATGGACCTGCGCCTCGGCAGTGAGCCGTACGTGGCGCACGGCAGCCGCGTGGCGTCGCTCGGGTACCTCGAGGTCTACGAGAAGTACGCGGCCAAGCGCGACCGGCCGCTGCCGCCCCTCGACCCCGGTGAGCAGCTCAAGGTGCTCGACCTGCGCTCGGAGGCCAAGGAGACGCAGCCGCCCGGCCGGTACGGCCAGGGGCGGCTCCTCGAGAAGATGGAAGAGCTCGGGCTCGGCACCAAGGCCACCCGCGCCGACATCATCCAGCACCTCTACGACCGCAACTACGTGCGCGACAACCCGGTCGAGCCGACGGAGCTGGGCATGGCGCTCATCGCCGCCTTCGACGCGGCCATGGTCAAGGCCCCCGTCGACATCTCTTCCAGCATGATGACTTCGAGGCTCGAGGCGGAGATGGACCGCATCAGCGAGGGCGAGTTGCGTCGTGAGGACGTGGTCCGCGAGAGCCAGGAGATGCTCGAGCAGGCCTGGAAGATGCTCGACGCCCACACCGACGACATCCGCGACCGCATCAAGAGCGGCGTGCGCGAGGACCTCACGCTCGGCACCTGCAAGACCTGCGGCGGGCAGCTGCGCGTCTTGCGCGGCAAGACCGGCAAGCGGTTCGCGGCGTGCGTGGGCAAGGAGGGCGAGGAGCCCAAGCCGGCGGCCGAGGGCGAGCGGCCGCGGCGCGGCTGCGGCCAGACGTTCCCACTGCCGCAGCGCGGCACCATCGTGCCCACCGGCAAGGTGTGCGCCGAGTGCGGGTGGCCGGAGATCAAGGTCGTCGGCGGCGGCGGCCGCGGGCGTCCGTGGGTGCTGTGCGTCGACATCGACTGCCCGAGCAAAGAGAAGTACAAGGCCCGCAAGAAGGCCGGCTGACCCGCGGCGTCGCGGGCCGCGAGGGAGAGGGATGACCACGGAGCGACGAGGCGTCCTCATCACGCTGGAAGGCGTGGACGGGTGCGGCAAGAGCACCCAGGCGGCCCTGCTCTGCGAGCGTCTCGCCGCCTGTGGCCTGCCGGTGGGGCCGGCCTCGGCGCCGGGCACCCTGATCCGCGAGCCAGGCGCCACGCCTGCGGGAGAGGCCATCCGCGACGTCCTGCTCCACGGACCCGCCGAGATCGCGCCGTGGACCGAGGCGCTCCTCTATGCGGCTGCCCGCGCCGAGCTCGTGCAGACGGTGCTGCTGCCCGCGCTGGCCGCCGGCCGCGTGCTGGTGCTCGACCGGTTCCTCGATTCGTCGCTCGCCTATCAGGGCTTCGCCCGGCGGCTCGGCGTCGACGAGGTGCTCGCCGTCAACGCGCCGGCTCTCCAGGGCCTGCTGCCCGACCTGACCCTGGTCGTCGACGTCGACCCCGTCGTCGGGCTCGCCCGCGCCGGCGGTGGAGACGGGCACGCCGACCGTATCGAGGCCGAGGGCCTGGAGTTCCAGCAGCGGGTGGCGGCCGGGTTCGCGGCCCTCGCGCGCCGCTGGCCTGAGCGCATCCGCCTCGTCGACGGCTTCCGTGCCGTGGACCTCGTAGCCGCCGACGTCGAGGCTGCCGCGCTGGAGGCCGTGGCCGACGCCGGCTTGCGGCTCGGCGGCTGAGGGCGCCGTGTTCGAGTCCGTCCCGGGACAGGCTCAGGCCAAGGCTTTCTTCTCGCGTGCGCTGCGCGACGGCACACTGAGTCACGCTTACCTGCTGGCCGGGCCGGAGGGCCTCGCCAAGACGGCGTTCGCGCGCGAGCTCGGCGCCGTGCTGGTCTCGGGCTGCGGCGACTGCGGCTCCTGCCCCGACTGCGAGCGCGCGCGGCGCGGAGTTCACCCCGACCTGCACGTCCTCGAGCGCGAGGGCGACGTGTGGCGCATCGAGCAGGTCAAGGCGATCGTCGGCGACCTCAGCCTCAAGCCGTTCTCCGCTGCGCATCGTGTCTGGGTCATCCCCGAGATCGAGTACATGAACCGGGAGTCCGCCAACAAGTTCCTCAAGAGCCTGGAGGAGCCGCCCTCCTACGTGGTGTTCCTCCTCGTCACCGACCGGCTGGAGCGCGTGCTGCCCACGGTCGTCTCTCGTTGCCAGGTGGTGGAGTTCCGCCCGCTCAGCGACACCGAGGTGAGCGCCTTTCTCGTCGAGCGCCACCAGGTGGACCCGGTCGCGGCCGAGGCGCTCGCGCGGCTCTCCCATGGATCGGTGGAGAAGGCCGCGCGCATGGCGAGGGACGCGGCCGGCTCGGGCAGCCGCGAGGAGTACCTCAAGTACGCGGCTGCCGTCGTGGCCGGCGCTCGCCTCCAGGACGGCCCGGCGCCTGCGCAGGCGTTCCTCGGTGTGCTCGCGCGCCGGCAGGCCGAGGTGGCGGCGGAGGTACAGGAGGGCCTGGAGGCCCGCCTCGCCGAGTTGGAGCGGCAGTTCCAGGACAAGAAGGACCTCAAGTGGTACACGGAGCAGGCGGAGGCGCGCGCCAAGCGGGAGACCGCGCGCCGCGGCCGCCTGGCCGCCCAGGACGCGCTCGACCTGCTCGTCTCGTGGGTGCGCGACCTTTGGGTGTGCGCCTCGGGGGCTTCCGATGTACTCTGGAACAGCGACCACCGCGACGCGCTCGTCGAGGCGGTCGCGGCCACGCCGGACCACTACCGCAGGCTGCTCGGCGTCGCCGCCAAGACCCGCAAAGACCTGTATCTCAATGTCGACCAGAAGCTCGCGTTGCAGGCGATGTTCGCGCGCTTCGAGGAGGTCTCCACCAGTGCCTAGGATCTGCAGCGTCGTGTTCCGCGGCGGCGGCAGGGTCTACCAGTTCGGCGCCGGCGACCTGGAGCTCGCTCCGGGCGACGGCGTCGTCGTCGACACCACCCGCGGCAACGACTTCGGCCGCGTCGTCAAGGCCGCCGAGGAGGTCGCCGCCGACGCCGCCCCGCGCGGCCTCCGCCGTGTGGTGCGCAAGGCGTCGGCCGCCGACGTCGAGGCCATCGCCTCCCATCGGGAGACGGAGTGCGAGGCGAAGCGCACCTGTCGCGCGCTCGCCCAGGAACTCAAGCTCGACATCAAGGTGGTGGAGGCCCGCCGGTCCTTCGACGGCCCCAAGCTCACCATCACGTACTACGCCGAGGAGCGCACCGACGCGCGCGAGCTGCAGAACCGGCTCGGCGACCGCCTCGGGCGCCGCGTCGAGCTCAAGCAGGTGAGCGCGCGCGACGAGTCGCGCATCGTCGGCGGCTACGGCCCGTGCGGCCGCAGTCTCTGCTGCGCCACGTTCGCCGGCGACCAGGAGCCCGTCTCCATCCGCATGGCCAAAGACCAGAACCTGCCGCTCAACCCCACCAAGATCTCCGGCTGCTGCGGGCGTCTCATGTGCTGTCTCAAGTACGAGCACCAGGTGTACGTCTCGTTCCGCAAGCGGGCCCCCAAGCGCGGGGCGATAGTCAAGACCCCGGCGGGGGAAGGTAAGGTCACAGACCTGCTCGCGCCGGTGGACAGCGTCACCGTCGACCTCGGCGAGGGCCGGTCGCAGACCTTCAAGCTCGACGAGCTGGGATCCGCGCCTGCACAAGGAAGGAGCGACCACCATGGCTGAGACACATGCGGTGCTCAACGTGCCGTCGGTTTCGTGCAACCACTGCAAGATGGCCATCGAGAAGGCCGTGTCGGCACTGGGCGGTGTGGGCAAGGTCGACGTGGACGTGGCGGAGAAGACCGTCACGGTCGACTTCGACGATGCCACGGTCGCCCTCGAGTCCATAGAAGAGGCCTGCGCGGAAGAGGGCTACGAGGTGGCCGGGCGGCACGTGTTCGGCGCCTGACCGCGCCTGCGGGCGCCTGCCTGCCCGTGCCGTCGGCCGGCCCGCGCAGGCCGTTTGGCAAGACCGGCGCGGGCTGGTACCATATCGCCTCGCGCGCGCCGAAGGCGCCGCACCTGTGGGCCGTTAGCTTAGTTGGTAGAGCAGGGGACTCTTAATCCCAAGGTCGAAGGTTCGAATCCTTCACGGCCCACCACTTCCACTCTCTCTGCAGCGCCTTCGGGGCCTCACGCGTGTGCGTGGTCAACAGTTGCGAGAGGAGCCGCGCTTGCGGGCGGGAACAAGACACCCAGTGCAAGCAGGCCCGCCCTCGCCCCTGCGGCCGAGGCGGGTGAAACGTCGTCACACGGGCCGGCATCAGTTGCCCGGCCGTTCGGGGCTCTGTTATCGTTCTCCGGATACGGCGTCCGCTCATGACGTCCACCTGACGGGAGGTCGAAGAGGGTGAACTCGCGCCTCAAGCCCACAGTGGGCCGGCTTCTCAGCGACGCCAGATACTCCCTTGCTCCCGACGGGGGGTGGGACCTGCTCCGCCAGGTCCTCATCATGCTTGCCTGCTATCTCGCCTACGACTTCTCGCGCGCGCTGTCTCAGGGACGCGAGGCCGTCGCCATGGCCAACGGCGTCTTCTTCATGAACCTCGAGAAGGCGCTCGGCATCTGGTGGGAGCCGTGGGTGCAGGGCCGCGTCAGCGCGGTGGAGCCCCTGATGACCGCGCTGGTGTGGATCTACCAGTACGCGCACCTGCCCATCATCATCGGCGCCATGATGTGGGTGTTCACCCAGCGGCGCGAGTGGTGGACGACGTACCGCAACTGGTTCCTGGCGATGAACTTCATCGCCGTGCTCGTGTTCGCCCTGCTGCCGACGGCGCCGCCGCGCATGATCTTCACGTCCGGGGTCGCGGACATCAACTTCCTGCAGGGGGTGCGCACCGCCATCTTCGAGAACGGCCTGCTCGCCAACCCCTTCGCCGCCATGCCGAGCCTCCACTTCGGCTATGCGCTGTTCATCGGCATCATGCTGTACACCCTGGCGCGGGGGCGCTGGGTGCGGTACCTCGGGTTCGTCTACGCGGTGATCGTCGTGGTGGCCATCGTGGCGACCGGCAACCACTTCATCGTCGACGCCGTCGCCGGGGCCCTCGTGGTCTTCGCGGCATGGGCTCTCGCGGTGAACCTGCAGCCGAGCGCCGCGACGCCGTCTCCGGTCGCAGTCCGCGATCGCGACGGCTGACGTGGCGAACCTCAAGACGCGCTACACCGACGGCGCCCGCCGGGGGTTCTTCCACCTCGGCGTGATCCTCGCACGCCGCGGCTTCACCGCCGACATGATGACGTACATCGGTCTGCTGCTGCAGGTCGCGGCGCTGCCGCTCATCATCACCGGCTACTTCGGGTGGGCGCTGGTGGTCGGCATCATCGCCTCGCTGTGCGACGCGCTGGACGGGGCGGTGGCGCGCGCCGGGGCAGGCCCCACCACGGCCGGCGCGTTCCTGGACTCCACGCTCGACCGCGTCTCCGAGCTCATGGTCGCGGCGGCCCTCGTGGTGTTCTTCGTACTCGAGGGCCCGGAGTGGGGCCCCATCGTCGCGATGCTGGTGTTCATGGGCGCCGCCCAGATGGTCTCGTACGTCCGCGCCCGCGCGGAGGCGCTCGGCGTGGACTGCAAGGTCGGCTTCATGTCCCGCCCGGAGCGGCTCGTCGGCCTCGGTATCGGCTTCCTGTTCTCCTGGTGGGAGCCGGGCGGCACGAGCTTCCTGGTCTGGTGGCTGTACTTTCTCACGGCGCTCACGGTCATCACCGTGGTGCACCGGGAGGTGCACGTGATGCGCAAGCTGCGCGCGATGGACCGGGCGCCGGAGCCGGAGGCTCCGCCGGCGCCCCGCGGCGAGCGCGTCGCGTCGAGCGCCGCGGACCGCGGGCACGCCGACGCCGACGACCTCGCCGACGATCTCTGGCCGGCCCCCCCTGCGCACTCCGGCCGGGAGTCCTGAGCGGCCACAGTCGCGGACCGCGGGGGGGGGAAGCCCCTTCGCGTGATATACTCGCGCGCGTTATCTCGAGCCGGGCGGGGCGCTCCAGCGGCCCCGCAGGAGGGCTGCGATCGACGCGGTCGCCGGGCGCGGCTCGCATCATGGAGGTAGACCCCTTGGGTAATCCAGTTCGCGTTGCGATCATCGGTGTCGGCAACTGCGCCTCGTCGTTCGTGCAGGGCGTGGAGTTCTACAAGAACGCCAGGAAGACCGACTTCGTGCCGGGGCTCATGCACCCCGTGGTGGGTGGCTACCACGTCAAGGACATCGAGTTCGTGGCCGCCATCGACATCGACAAGAACAAGGTGGGCAAGGATCTCAGCGAGGCCATCTTCACCAAGCCCAACAACACGGTGAAGTTCAGCGACGTGCCGGAGAAGGGCGTCAAGGTCGCGCGCGGCATGACCCACGACGGCCTGGGCAAGTACCTCTCGCAGATCATCGAGAAGGCGCCCGGCCCCACCGACGACATCGTCGGCATCCTCAAGGAGACGCAGACCGACGTGGTGGTCAGCTACCTGCCGGTGGGCAGCGAAGAGGCCACCAAGTGGTACGCGGAGCAGATCCTCACGGCCGGCTGCGGCATGGTCAACTGCGTGCCGGTCTTCATCGCTCGCGAGCCGTACTGGCAGAAGCGCTTCGTCGAGGCCGGCGTGCCGATCATCGGCGACGACATCAAGAGCCAGGTCGGCGCCACCATCGTGCACCGCGTGCTCACGCGCCTCATGCGCGAGCGCGGCGTCAAGCTCGAGCGCACCAGCCAGCTCAACGTGGGCGGCAACACCGACTTCCTCAACATGCTCGAGCGCGAGCGCCTCGAGAGCAAGAAGATCAGCAAGACCAACGCCGTCACCAGCCAGCTCGACTACGACATGGGCGCCGACAACGTGCACATCGGCCCCAGCGACTACGTCAAGTGGCTCGACGACCGCAAGTGGGCCTACATCCGCATGGAGGGCCGCACCTTCGGCGACGTGCCGCTCAACATCGAGCTCAAGCTCGAGGTGGTCGACTCGCCCAACAGCGCCGGCATCGTCATCGACGCGGTGCGCTGCGCCAAGATCGGCCTGGACCGCGGCCTCGCCGGCTCGCTCGAGGGCCCCAGCAGCTACTTCATGAAGTCGCCGCCGGTGCAGCACCCCGACGACCAGTGCCGTCGGATGACCGAGGAGTTCATCGCCGGCGAGGGCTACGGCGCCGGCGCGGTCTGCCAGGGCTGACCAGCCGGCGGGCCACAAGTCCGCCACCACGACCATCCGCCGAGGGGGCGGCCGGGGCATCGCCCCGGCCGCCCCCTCGCACGTACGGTCGTGCTCGGCGGGAGGGGCTCGCGGGCCCGCCCGCGCCGGAGGCTCGCGTGCGGTACCATGGCGGGTATGGCGCTCAAGCTGGGCATCCTCACGCCGTTCCTCTGGTCCACTCCGTCGGCGGTCAACGAGCAGGTCCGGGCGCTCACCGAGCGGTTCACGACGGCGGGTCACCAGGTCACGGTCATCGCTCCCAGCGCCGATCGTCCGGCGGTGGAGGAGGCGCACCGGCGTGTGCAGGCGGTGCTGACCGGCGAGCGCGAGACCGTCTTCCTGCCGGACGAGCCCTATCCCGCGCTACTTCTTCGCCGGCGCGACCTACGCGGTCAAGGAGAGCGGGTCGCTCAAGCTCATCGCGGCGCCGCCGGAGCTCATCGCCAACATCGACGTGCTGCTCGGGGCCGGAGGACTTCGACCTGCTGCACCTCAACGAGCCCTTCGTGCCCGGCTCTGGGCTGGTCGGCGCTGCGGCATACGCGGTCCCGCTGGTCGCGACGTTCCACGCCAACCCGGAGAAGATGCGGCCGTTCTGGTCCCGGCGGCCGCAGCTCCGGCGCCTGTTCGACTCGCTCGACGCGGCCATCGCCTCGTCCGCGGCGGTCCGCGACCTCGCGGCGCTCACGTTCCCCGGCGCGTACCACGTGATCCCGCCGGGCGTCGACCTCGAGATGTTCAGCCCGGCGCACGAGCGCGCGCCGGGGCCGGCCCGCGTCGTGTTCGCCGCCGGCGTCGAGCGGCGCAAGGGGCTCGGCATGCTGCTGCGCGCGCTCCGCCTGCTCGGCGAGCGAGCATCCCGACGTGGTGCTCGACGTGTGCGGCGGCGACCTCCAGGAGCGGCGCTACGCGCGGCTCGTGCCGCCCGCCTGGGCGGGCCGCGTACGCTTCCACGGCCGCGTGCCGCGCGGCGCGGTCGCGGGACTGCTGCGCGACGCCGACGTCTTCTGCGCTCCCTCGTTCGGTCCCGAGTCGGCGGGCGTCGGCCTGCTCGAGGCCATGGCGTCCGGGGCGGCGGTGCTCGCCTCCGAGATCCCCGGGTACGACGAGGTCGTGCTGAACGAGGCCACCGGGCTGCTGGTGCCGCCGCGCGACGTGCCGGCGCTCGCGGCGGCGCTCTCCCGCCTGCTCGTCGGACGCCGAGCTGCGGCGCAGGCTCTCCGGGAACGCGCTGCGCACGGTGAGGCGCTACGACCTGGACCGGGTCGCCGGAGAGGTGCTTCAGGTGTACGAGGAGGTCGCGAGCCGGCGGCGGCACCCGCTGCCGCGCCGCCGCCGCCAGCAGCGCGAGCTGTTCGCCGACTTCCACATCCATACGCACCACAGCAAGGACTGCGTGATGCCGGTGGCCGACATCCTTGAGCGCGCCCGGGAGGTCGGGCTGGACGTCGTCGCCATCACCGACCACGACACCGCGGCCGGAGGCCTCGAGGCGCGCGAGCTGGCGGACCGCTACGGCGTGCGCGTCATCGTCGGCGAGGAGGTCAAGAGCAGCGAGGGCGAGGTCATCGGCCTCTTCCTCGAGCGCACGATCCCCGGCGGGATGACGTTCGCCGAGACCATCGCGGCGATCAAGGAGCAGCACGGCATCGTGTACGTGCCTCACCCCTTCGACCGGCTGCACACCATCCCGAGCCCCGCCGTCCTGCGCGCCAACGTGGCCGACATCGACGTCGTGGAGGTCTTCAACTCGCGTCTCGCGTTCCCCGGGTTCAACGAGCTCGCCGAGCGGTTCGCCCAGCGCTACCGGCTTCCGGCGGCGGGCGGCAGCGACTCGCACGTGCTCCCCGGCATCGGCACCACGCTCTGCGGCATGGACGACTTCACCGGGCCGGACGACTTCATCGCGGCCCTCGCCGAGAGCCGCATCGTCAGGCGTCCCCGCAGCCTCATCTACCTGCAGTCGCTCAAGCTGCTGCAGACCACCATCGCCGGCGGCGCGAAGGACGACGGGC
Source organism: uncultured Thermoleophilia bacterium (assembly GCA_963793605.1). Taxonomy (GTDB): domain Bacteria; phylum Actinomycetota; class Thermoleophilia; order UBA2241; family UBA2241; genus CAIXSE01. The sequence goes on along the minus strand of CAWCAH010000006.1, from coordinate 37,927 downwards.
AGGTGGATCCACCTGCATAGCGCGCGGATAATCAGGCCTCAGCGGCAATTCCCAGGGTGACGCGAGGAGTTCGTGGGACGTACGCGAACATCCTAGGCAGCAGCACCCCGTGAGAGAGGTACCGCGTGGCACAACCCAATGAGATCTACGACAAGTACCTGACCCGGGCCATCAGCGAGATCAACGAGCTGACGGGCGAGATCCTCAGGTGTTCCCGGTGCAGCCACGCGCGCACCATGCCGGTCATCGGCTCGCGGCCATCCCATGGCGGACATCTTCCTGCTCAAGTACCAGGCGCGGCCGTCCGAGCTGCACGAAGGCGTCGCGTTCTTCGGCCGCGCCGGCACGGCGCTCATGAAGAGCTGCCAGCGGCTCAAGATCGACCCGCTGCAGCTGTACGGCACCAACGTCGTCAAGTGCGGTGAGGTCCGCGAGGCGCACCCCGAGGCCAAGTGCCTCGACCACCTGCGCCGCGAGCTCGCCATCGTCAATCCCAAGCTCATCGTCGCGATGGGCGAAGAGACGGTGGCCGCGCTCAACACCGCCGGCGTGCCGCTGGCGCAGGGAGCTCGAGTACAAGCCCGGCGAGATCGTCGACTTCACGCCGGGCACCGAGGTGCTCGTCACGCCCGACATCGACATCTCGCTCGACGAGCAGCGGCTCAAGGCCGGCTTCTGGCGCGCCTTCCGCCGCCTCGGCGAGTGGTACGACAACATCCCGCCGTACTGACCGACGGAGGCGGCCTCGGCCGTGCCCGCCCGATGAGACGACTCCTCCTGCCCGCCGCCGCGATCGTCGTGCTGCTCGCGTGGGGTTTCGGCAGCCGGCTGGCGCCGGCGCCGCCGGTGCGCCTGGACATCATGGTCTCGTCGGCGGTGGTGCTCTCCGCCGCCGCCGCGCTCGTGTGGAGCATGCTGCCGCTGGCGGCGCTGGGCCGGCGGCTCCCGCTGGTCGCGCTCGCCGCCCTGCCGTGCGCCGCCCTCTTCGTCTGGCTCGGCTGGGTACCGGTAGCCAACATCGCCAAGATCGTGTTCGCCGCCGCGCTGGGCATCTGGATCGCCGGCGAGATGGAGCGCGCCAGCTGGATCGTCCTGGTCGCGGCCGTCTCGGCCGTGGTCGACATCGTCAGCGTGGCCGCAGGCCCGACCAAAGCCATCCTGGACAAGGGTCCCGTGATCGTCGGCTGGTTCACCGTGGCCGCCACCTGGCTGGGATACAGCTACGCGGAGGCCTACACGGGGCTCGGCGTGAGCGACGTGCTCTTCTTCGCGCTCTACCTGGCGGCGGCGCGGCGGTTCCGGCTGCGCGCCGCCTGGAGCGCGGTGGCGATGGTCGGGTCGTTCCTCGCGACCATCGCCCTCGCCATGTGGTGGACGGCGCTGCCGGCGCTGCCGCTGCTGTCCGTCGCCTTCCTCGCCGTGAACGCGGACCTGCTGGTCAAGGGGATGCGGGGCGGGGGAGAGGCTCCCGCGGAGCCGTGAGGCGCGTCAGCCGTCGCGCTCGAAGCGGGCGACCGTCTCGATGTGGTGCGTGTGCGGGAACATGTCGACCGGCGCCACGGTGGTGAGCGTGTAGCCCAGCTCCGCGAGCTCGGCCGCGTTGGCCGCGAGCGTCGTCGGGTTGCACGAGACGTACACGAAGCGGTCGGCCCCGAGCGCCGCCGCGCGCGCCAGCGCCTTGCGCGCCATGCCGGCGCGCGGTGGATCGGTGACCACGACGGCCGGCCGGTCCGCGTCGTCCGCGCGGCCGGCGTCCAGCACCGGGTGCGGCGGGAAGCGCAGCAGGGGCCGCACGTCGGCGGCGTAGAACGCTGCGTTCGCGACGCCGTTGAGCTCCGCGTTGACGCGCGCCGCCTCGATGGCCTCCTCGACGATCTCCACGGCGTGCACCTCGCGGGAGGCGCGCGCCAGTGGAAGGCTGAGCGAGCCGATGCCGCAGTAGAGGTCGGCCGCCGGCCGGCCGGAGTCCGGCTCGGCGAACCGGAGCGCCGTCGCGTAGAGCACCTCGCACATGGCGCTGTTGGTCTGGAGGAAGGCGGTGGCCGGCACCCGCAGGTCCACGCCGGCCACCCGCTCGCGCAGGTGCGCCGGGCCGAGGAGCAGGTGGGGACCGTCGCCGACGGCGGCGTCGGCGCGGGAGTCGTTGACGGTGACGGCGAACGACGTGCAGCCGGCGGCCTCGTGCACCCGGCGGACGAGCTCGGCCTCCTCGGAGAACCGGGCGGCGACGAAGAGGTTGAGCAGCAGATCGCCGCTCGAGCGTGCTTCCCGAACGACCAGGTGGCGCAGCAGCCCGCCGTCGCCCTCCCGCGAGAACGGGCGCAGCCCCAGCTCGCGAGAGGCCTCAGCGACCGCGTTGCGGGCTCGGTTCATCGGCTCCGACGCCAGCAGGCAGTCGGTCACGTCGACGATCTCCCTCCAGGACCCGCGCTTGTGCAGGCCCAGGACGAGGCGGCCCTCGTCGTCCTCCCCGAACGAGAACTCCATCTTGTTGCGGTAGCGCCACGGGTCGTCCATGCCGCGGATGGGCTCGAGCCGGTAGTCGGTGAGATGTGCGATGCGCTGCAGCGAGTCGACCACCTGCTGCTGCTTGTACTCGAGCTGGGCGGCGTACTCCAGCGTCTGCCACTCGCACCCACCGCACTCCCGTGCGTGGCGGCAGCGCGGAGCCACCCGGCGCGGGGAGGGGGAGAGGAGCTCGAGCGTCTTGGCCTCCGCGTGCGACGGGCGGCGCTTGACGACGCGTGCCAGCACGCGGTCGCCGGGCACGGCGCCGCGGACGAAGACGACGAACTCATCCAGGCGCGCGACGCCCTGCCCGCCGTAGGCGAGCGAGGTGACGTCGAGCTCGACGGTCTCTCCGGGGCGTGGTGGCATGGTCGCCCAGTGTACCTTCCCGCCGGAGGCGCGGCGAACCGCCTGCGGCGTCGCCGCACTCCCGCGGGCGCCCGCCGGCCGGGCGCTTCACAGGTGTTGTCAGGGCTGTCGTCCACCTCTTCCGCAATCGTCCACCCCTTCGACGCCGGATGGGGGTGTCGCCCCGGACGGCCGCTGGTAGAGTCGCGGCTGAGACCGCCCGGCCCACCGCCGGCCCGCGAAAGGAGTCTTGTGGTGAGCGATCTCGATCTGGAGCAGTACCGGCGCCGCGCCGAGGAGTTCGTCGGCGCGCTCGATCTCGAGTTCTACCAGCACTTCTCCGGGCAGAAGCCCCGCTGCGACACGGCGGCCGTCTACGACCGGTACCCCGGCCTGTTCACGCGAGAGGCCATCGACGGCCTCGAGGATCTGTACGCCGCCGCCGTCGACGACGAGAAGCGGCGGCTTGCCTACCTGCTGGCGTTCGCCGTCGACGGCTACCTCGGCGAGCAGACCAAGCATCTCAGCGACGAGATCGCCAACACCGAGGGCGAGACCACCATCACCGTCGACGGCGAGAGCATCGGCCTGCGGCAGGCCAGCGTCGCCCAGGGCAACGAGCCCGACAGGGCGCGCAGCGAGCGCATCCAGGCGGCCCGCGTCGCCGCCACCGCCGAGCGGCTCAACCCGCTCCTCGAGACGTTCTGGCGGCGCTGTCACGACCTCGCCCTCGAGCTGGGTTACCCGGACTACAAGGAGCTGTACGGCATCGTCAAGGGCCTCGACTACGACCACCTGCGCGGCGAGCTGGAGGGGTTCCTGTGCGACACGGAGGGGCTCTACGAGCGCGTCATGGACCGGCTCGTGCGCGAGCGCCTCGGCGTCACCCTGGCGGAGCTCTCCTACGCCGACCTGCCGTACCTGTGGCGCGCCGAGGGGTTCGACCACGCGTTCCGCGCCGACGCGCTGCTCCCGTCGCTGCGGCGCACGCTCGCGGGGCTCGGCATCGACCTCGCGGCCCAGCCCAACGTGCACCTCGACACCGAGGTCCGGGAGCTCAAGTCGCCACGCGCGTTCTGCGCCCCGGTACGGGTCCCGGACGAGATCTACCTCTGCGTGCTCCCGCACGGCGGGCAGGACGACTACGGCATGCTGCTGCACGAGGCCGGCCACACCGAGCACTTCGCGCACGTGCTGCCCGACCTCGCCTTCGAGTACCGGCACCTCGGGGACAACGCGGTCACCGAGGCGTTCGCCTTCATCTTCGACCACCTGCTGGGCAACCGCGAGTGGCTGGCGGACATCCTCGACTTCGACGACAGCGACGACTACGTGCGCTTCGCGGCCGTCAACGACCTCTACTTCATGCGGCGCTACGCGGCCAAGCTCTCCTACGAGACCGCGCTCCACGCGCAGACCGGGCCGCTCGACGACATGCCGGATCTGTACAGCCGCAAGCTCAGCGCGGCCACCAAGGTCAAGGTGCCCGAGGAGAACTACCTGGTCGACGTGGATGAGGGGTTCTACTGCGCGAGCTACCTGCGGGCCTGGATGCTGGAGGGTGCGCTGCGCCTCAGACTGCAGGACGACTTCGGCAAGGCGTGGTTCGCGTCGCACGGAGGCCGGGGACTGGCTCAAGTCGCTGTGGTCGCAGGGCCAGCACCTGCCGGCCGAGCGGCTGCTGCTGCGGCACGGCGGCGGGCGCCTCAACACCGACCCGCTACGCCATCTCTTCGAGCAGGTGCTCGGACGCTGAGGCGCGGCGGGAGCCCGCTGCCGCGGGCGCAGCCGGCCGCTCAGCCGCGCAGGAGCGTGACGCACACCCGGCGCCGCCGGGGCCCGTCGAACTCGGCGAAGTAGATGCCCTGCCAGGTACCCAGCTGCAGGGCGCCGTCCACGACCGGCACGGTGACGCTGCTGCCCATCAGGCTCGCCTTGGTGTGCGCGTCGGAGTTGCCCTCCGCGTGCCTGAAGGGCAGGTCGCCCGGCACCATGCGGTCGAGTGCCGTCTCGAGGTCGGCGCGAACGGCCGGGTCGGCGTCCTCGTTGATGGTCACGCCGGCCGTGGTGTGCTGCACGAACACCACCACGGCGCCGTCGCCTGCGCCGCGCACGAGGTCCGCCACCTGACGGGTGATGTCCACGAAGGCGGTGCGCTCGGTCGTCCTCACGTCAAGCGTCCACATGGCGTCCTCCTAGAAGATCCCGAAGCGCCGCCGCTGCACCGGCGCCCGGCGGCGGTGGGGGATCGTCCGGCCGCTCCGGAGGGCCGCGACCACGTCCGCCGTGCCGGTGATGGGGTCGGGGAGCTCCGTGTAGCAGACCATGAGCTCCCCCGGGTCGTGGGCGTCGCTGCCGCCCGTGCGCGCGACGCCCAGCACGCCGGCGAGCTGCTCGGCGATGCCGACGTAGCGGTCGCCGAGCCACGAGCCGTTGTAGACCTCCACGGCGTCCACGGCTCCGGCGACCATGTTCTCGATGCCCGGGTAGTAGGAGGACCCGCTGCGGCCCCCGCCGGCTCCCGGGTGGACCCACACCACTGCCGCGTGGTCCGGCACGGCGCCCGGCCGCAGCGCCTCCTGCACGCTGCGCAGCGTCTCAAGATAGTCGAGGTCGGGCGAGAACACGACGAAGTCGCCGAACAGCGTGCTGATCTCGACGCCGTCGATGAGCAGCACGCCCTCGGCCGCCAGCGCCGGGCCGAGCTTGAGATTGTCGGAGATGTCGCCGTGGTTGGTGAGCGCCACGGCCTCCACGGCGTTGTCCACGCACCAGGCGATGTAGTCGCGGTACGAGATGCGCGAGCAGTCGGAGGCCGGGTACGTGTGCGTGTGGAGGTCGACGTTCATGTGGGGCGATTATAGACTTCGTGGCGGGATGCAGGGCACACTGGACACATTCGGAGTCGTCGAGATCCTGCAGATGCTCGGCAGGATGCGCCGCTCCGGGACACTCCACATCGAGTGTCCGGAGCGCCTCGTCGACGTCCACTTCGCTGCGGGCCGCATCGCGGAGACCAGGGACTCCACACGGGTCGCCGCCGACACGGTCATCGGCAGCCAGCTCCTCAAGCGCGCGCTCGTCAACGAGCAGCAGCTCCAGGCCGCGCTCGCGGAGCAGGAGGCGCGGCCTCGCCCCGTGGGCACGATCCTCGTGGACCACGGTGCGGTGAAGGAGCACGCGCTGCGCGAGGTGCTCTCGCGGCAGATCGCCAACACCCTCGTGGCCGCCAAGCTCGAGGCGGCGGGGTCGTTCGTCTTCGTGGTCGACCACGAGCCGGCCCCCGCGGGTTGCATCACCGTCGACACCCAGTCGGTGCTCCTCGACATCTCCGCGCTCGGCGGAGAGTACTGCCTCGCGGTGGAGATGCTCGGCCAGCCGTCCACGGTCCTCGTGCGCAACGGCGACTACCGCTCGCTGCCGCGCAATCCCGTGCTGATGGGGCGGGACGAGTTCATGGTGCTCCTGCAGGTGGACGGCGCCCGCACCGTCAAGGAGATCACCCAGGCCAGCCACCTCGAGGAGATCACCGTGGTGAGCATCCTCGGCAAGCTCGCCGACGCCGGTGTGCTGCTGGTCAAGGCCGAGCGCCAGTCGCGCGCGGAAGACGCCGAGGAGTTGCAGGCGCATCGCGACAGCGTGTGGGCGGAGGTCAGCCAGCTCCTGGACGACATGGTCGACGCTCCGGCGCCGGTGCGGCCAGGCGCTGACGTCGAGGCGGACACGCCTTCGCTCTAGGCTGTCGCCGGCGACACGCCGGTGCGCGTCGCCGATCACTTCGCGGACGAAGAAGGGGCGGGCGGCCCGCAGGCCGCCCGCCCTTCGTGCTTTCGTGCGCCGGCGCCGCTCCCGGCGGCCGGCCGTCCGCGAGTCCGCCTCAGGCGGTGACGTCGCGGACGAGGTCCTCGAACGCGCTGACGTAGAGGTCGATGTCGGCGTCGGTGTGGGTGATGGAGAGCGTCCACTCCTCCTCGCGGCCGGGGGCGATGATGATGCCGCGGTTCATGTTGTACAGCCACGCCAGGGCGACGAGCTCGTGGTCCTGGGTCTTGATGAACGACTCGTAGTCGGTGATCTTGTCGAGGGCGAAGTTGACGCAACCCTTGGACGAGATGCCGACCGTGTAGCCGGGGAAGTCGTACTTCTTGCAGACCGCGTCGCACCCGGCGATGATCCGGTCGTTCAGATGGTTGAGGTGCTTGTAGGCGTCGTCGGTCATGACCTGCTCGAAGCTGGCGCGTGCGGCCGCCATGGCGAGCGGATTGCCCGAGTAGGTGCCGACCTGGAAGACGGTCCCGTCGTTGACCATCGCCATGACCTCGTCGCTGCCGCCGATGGCGCCGCACGGCGTGCCGCCGGCGAGCGCCTTGCCGAGGGTGATCATGTCCGGGACGACGCCGAAGCGCTCGACCGAGCCACCGCGGGCGGTGCAGATGCCGACCTTGACGTCGTCGAAGATCAGGACGATGCCGTGCTTCTTGGTGAGCGCGCGGATGCCCTCGAGGAAGCCCGGCTCGGGCAGCACGACGCCGAGGTTCATCATCGCGGCTTCCATGATGACGCAGGCCGGCGGGTTGCCCTCTTCGACCATGCGCTCGATGCGCTTGGTGATGTTCTCGATGTCGTTGAAGGGCACCGCGACGGTGAGGTCGATCGAGCTCTGCGGGATGCCGGCGCCGTAGCTGAGGGAGGCGTAGTCGTCGCGCGGGCCGATCTTGCCGTAGTCGAGCGCGCCGATGCTGACCATGACGTAGTCGTGGTGGCCGTGGTAGGAGCCGAACATCTTGACGATCGGTTCACGGCCGGTGAACGCGCGCGCCACGCGGATGGCGTCCATCGTGGCCTCGGAGCCCGAGTTGACGAAGCGCCACTTGCGGGAGCTTGAAGGCGCCGGCGAGGTTCTCGGCCATGATGATGGCGTCTTCGGTCGGGCAGGCCGAACTGCGTGCCCAACGGGGCGCGCTTCTGGATGGCCTCGACGATGACGGGATGCGCGTGGCCCTGGACCATGCAGCCGAAGCCGTTGTGGAAGTCGGCGATCTCCTGGCCTTCGACGGTCCAGATGTGCGGGCCCTTGCCGTGGGTGAAGTAGACCGGGTACGGGTCGCGAGCCTGATACGACGACGCGACGCCCATCGGCATGTGCTTGATGGCGCGCTGGTAGAGCTCGTAGGACTTCGGGGTGCGCTCTTCGAGGATCTTCTCCTCGTTCGCCGTGAGTTCCGCGATGAGCTTGCGGTTCGGTACGCACTCTGCCATGTGGGCTGCTCCTTCACAGTTGTCCCGCCCGGGCCTGCGGCCGGGCGGCGGTACCTGATGCTGACGGCGCCACCGGGAGAAGAGTCGCCTGTGGGCGGCGCGGAAGATGCTCGGTCAGAACACGGGCGTGGTCACCTGGATCTGCGTATCACCCCACTGTGCGTCGTCTCGTCCCCTCGAGGCGCCGGAGCGTTGCTGCCGCGTCCGCGAGCCGGAGGGAGTGCGGCGTGACGTAGGAGGCTCGCGCGTATCAGTCTAGTGCGAGTCGGCAAAGAAGTGTAGGGTTCGGCAACGATTTGACCGTTTCGGCAACCGAATCGGCAACTTCCAGCGGGCGATGCTGTCGGCCAGGTCAACCGTCCGGACGGTCAAAGGCCGCGGGCGGACTCCTGCGCAGCCCGCTCGCCGCCGACCCGCGGCCGGCTCGAGATGCGCGAAGGGCGGCCCCCTCGCGGGGGCCGCCCTTCGCATGGTACCTGGCGTCAGGTAGTCCTTCGGCCAGAGGCCGCACGGCTGGACTACTTGATCCTCACTGTCCTGTTGGGACTGACGGCGGCGAGATTGAGCCCGCCATCGCCGGGCATGCTGGCACGGAAGTACCACTTGCCCTTGGTGAAGTTCAGCCTCTGCTGGATGTCGTAGGTGCCGTTGCTTGCGAGGGTCTGCGTCTTCCAGTTCCGCCAGCTCTGGCCGCCCATCCTGCGCTGCAGGGTGATCTTGCCCTTGCCGGTGAAGCCCCATCCATCAAGGACGGCGCCGCGGAAGAAGACCTTCTGACCCTTGGTGATCGTGTCCCTCGAAACGCGGAGCGAGACTACCCACTTCCTCGGCTCCGGCTGACCCGCTTGCACTGCCTTGGCCTGCAGGAGCGCCACGTTGACGATCTCACGTGAGTAGTCCCAGTTGTGCAGGCCGAAGCTGCCTTCACTCTCGACGAACCCGACGTTGGTGAACGCCTTGAGGAAGTTGGTCTGACCGAACGTGCGGTCAGCCTCGGGGATGGCCACGAGGGCCTCGTGAGCGGCGGCCTCATCGGCATAGCCGAGACGCACGGCCCCCGCGTCGAGCTCGTTGTGGATCGCGTCGACCTTGTCGTGCGTCCACTCCTGACGCTGCTCGATGGTGTCCTGCAGCCAGAGGCCACGGTCGCCGCCGGGGTTGTTGCCCCACGCGGACTGGTTGGCGTTCTGGTTGATCGTGACGGTGACCCGCAGCGGACTCGCCGTCGGGTTAGGCGTCGCGGTGGTGGTGGACACCGGCTGCGGCGTCGAGCGGACGCCGTTGTTGTTGCTGTGGCAGGTGCTGCACGCCGACATCGGCATGACGTCCCACGTCACCGTGTTGGTGGTGGTGATCGTGCCGCTCGGAGACGCCGTCGCGACGGCGCTCGTCGTGACCACCGGGATCGGAGAGGCCTCCATGGCCACTTCCGGCTCGATGATGTTGAACGTGTGGTTACCGCCCAGCTGCACGTTGCCGCGGCTGACGCTCGTCGGCGGCATGTGGCACTGGACGCACTTGCCCTTGTGGACGCTCGGGAACGACGAGACGCCGATCGCGCCGTAACCGTCCATCATCTCCTTCATCGGATGATGGATCTCGGCGCCCGGCGAGGCCATCGTGCCCTCGGGGATCTCCCCGTTGTGGCACTCGACGCAGAGCGTCTTGGCCGAACCGGTCCTGAGCTGAGGAGTCCACTCCTCGTCCCACGCGCCGCCCTGGGTGGTGTTCTCGTGCGGCGTGTGGCAACCCACGCAGGTGACGCCGTACTCGGCGTCGGAGCTGCTCGGGTTCTCGCCGGACTCCTCCATGATGCGGTAGTCGGTGGAGTGGCACTCGAGGCACTCCTGCTTGGTCGCCTCGGGCAGGAAGCCCCAGAACGACTGGCTGGTGAGACCGGTGAGCGCGTTCGCGTGCCCCTCGACCTTCCAGTCCGGATACTGCGCGGCACTACCGTCGTGACCGGTCTGCTGCCACAGCATGTCGTCGCCCTCGGAGTCCTTCCAGTAGGTCTGGAGGCGCGCGAGGCCGGCGGACGTGGCTGCCGGATTCGGCGACGGGGTCCAACCCGGATACTGGACGTTGAGGACGGTGCTCAGAGGAGCAGCAGGAGTCCAGCCGGTGGCCGGAGCGACTGCGGGCTGACCGAGCATCTTGTAGCCGCCGAGAGCCATCTGCGGCTGGATCAGCGTCGGTCTGCGACGCCGTGGGCGTCGGGATCGGGCTCACGGAGAACGTCTGGACCGTGTACGAGTACCGCGAGTGGCACTGGCCGCAGATCTCGGCGTTTGCCATCAGGCCGATGGGAGCCCTGTGTGCGGTGTCGTTAGAGTCGACACCCGACGTGGCCAGATCGCCGGCGACGTTGGCGCCGTAGTGGCACGACGAGCAGCCGACATAGTTCTCCGACGAGGCGGCGTTGCCTACGGTCTGAGCGCTGAGTCGGGATGCCGTTGCCGGCACGCCCAGGAGACGGTCCCAGTGGAGCTCGTCGCCGTCGGCGTCGGGACGACCTTGGCCGGATCGAAGTTCGACGTGTGACAGCCCTGGCAGACAGAGCCGTACGGAAGCCTGAGCGCCTGATCGTCGGCGCCGGCCTCGGCATGCTTGGTCTCCGCCCACTCGTCATACACGGCCGGGATACCGGCGATACCACTGTGACATGTCTGACAAGCGCCCGCGGTCGTGTAGTCGCCTCGATAGCCGTTGAAGGCCAGTGCGGGGACCGCCAGCACCAGGAAGGCGGCCACAACTAGCGCAACGATGGTCACGCGTTTGAACATGGTCACCTCCTTGGATGCTTTGCTGGAATGAACTGGTCTGTCCGCTCTCACTGAATCACCTCCCCTCAGAAGCGGATCATGGGTCGAAAGCGCCTCGCGAAGCCCGGGCGACGTGAGGCGGTATTCGTGCGCGGAAGGCTGCCTGGGAGCGTGGCCGGGCAGGCGCGAAGCATGTGATGGATGGCACATGCCGATCCGTGTGATGTCGGTGCTCCAAGTCCCCATAGTAGCCCGCAGGCCGGCGCACCCGGGGGGGTATGCCGGCCTACCCGTGGAGGTATACAGGATTTCGTGGGTGTTAGCAAACATTGAGCAATGTTGCGACCCATGCCGGCGCGCGCGCCGGTGACACGACCCTGAAGGCTGCGAATCACGCCGATCCCCCTCTCGATGCCTAAGCACTGCCCGCGCTCTTCGGGGGGACAAACCGTTGCCCGGCGCGTGGGCGCCCGCGTGCGCGCGGGAGAAGTCGGTGCAGGCGTCAGTCAGGCCTCCCGCAGCCGCTCCCGGCCGGCTCGCCATCTCTGGGGTTTGGGACTGCAGGGCGAGGGTACAAACTTGACAACGATTGACTCAGATTTTATGATGCATCACAGAGTCATCCCCAAGTGTATCCCCCCAAGGAGGAAGTTCCATGGCCAAAGTCATCGGCATCGACCTCGGCACGACCAACAGCGCCATGGCCGTGCTCGAAGGCGGCGAGCCGACCGTCATCCCCAACAGTGAGGGCGGTCGCACCACGCCGTCGGTGGTCGCGTTCTCGAAGAGCGGCGAGCGCCTCGTAGGCAGCGTCGCCCGTCGTCAGGCGGTCACCAATCCCGAGAACACCGTGTTCTCCATCAAGCGCTTCATGGGCCGCAAGTTCGGCGACGTCTCCGAAGAGATGAAGATCGTGCCGTACCACGTGGTCAAGGCCTCCAACGGCGACGCCTCCGTGGACATCGGCGGCAAGACGTACTCGCCGCCGGAGATCTCGGCGATGATCCTGCAGAAGCTCAAGCGGGACGCCGAGGAGTACCTGGGCGAGAAGGTCACCGAGGCGGTCGTCACCGTCCCCGCGTACTTCAACGACTCCCAGCGCCAGGCCACCAAGGACGCCGGCAAGATCGCCGGGCTCGACGTCAAGCGCATCATCAACGAGCCCACCGCGGCCGCGCTCGCGTACGGCCTCGACAAGGAGCACGACCAGACGATCCTCGTGTTCGACCTCGGCGGCGGCACCTTCGACGTCTCCATCCTCGACCTCGGGGAGGGCGTGTTCGAGGTGCGCTCCACCAACGGCGACACGCACCTCGGCGGCGACAACTTCGACAAGGCCGTCGTCGACTGGATGGTCGCGGAGTTCAAGCAGAGCCAGGGCATCGACCTCAGCGCGGACAAGATGGCGCTGCAGCGGCTGTACGAGGCCGCCGAGAAGGCCAAGATCGAGCTCTCCACGACGATGAGCTCGGCCGTCAACCTGCCGTTCATCACGGCCGACGAGAACGGGCCCAAGCACCTCGACCTCACGCTCACGCGCGCCAAGTTCGACGAGCTCACGCACGACCTGGTCGAGCGCGTCGTGGCGCCGGTCAACGCCGCCATCAAGGACGCCGGGCTCAGCAAGGGCGAGATCCACGACGTGATCCTCGTCGGCGGCATGACCCGCGTGCCGGCCGTGCAGGAGCGGGTCAGGGAGCTCATCGGCAAGGACCCGCACAAGGGCGTCAACCCGGACGAGGTCGTCGCCGTCGGCGCCGCCATCCAGGGCGGCGTGCTGGCCGGCGAGGTCAAGGACGTGCTGCTGCTCGACGTCACGCCGCTGAGCCTCGGCATCGAGACCAAGGGCGGCGTGTTCACCCGGCTCATCGACCGCAACACCACCATCCCGACCAAGAAGAGCGAGGTCTTCAGCACCGCGGACGACAACCAGACGAGCGTCGAGATCCACGTGCTGCAGGGCGAGCGCGACATGGCGGCCTACAACAAGACGCTGGGCAAGTTCCAGCTCGTGGGCATCCCGCTGGCGCCGCGCGGCATGCCGCAGATCGAGGTCACCTTCGACATCGACGCCAACGGCATCGTGCACGTGGCCGCCAAGGACCTCGGCACCGGCAACGAGCAGAAGATCACCATCACCGCCTCGAGTGGCCTCAGCGAGCAGGACATCGAGCAGATGATGAAGGACGCCGACGCGCACGCCGACGAGGACAAGAAGGCGCGCGAGCTGGCCGACGTCAAGAACAGCGCCGAGAACCTGCTCTACAGCACGGAGAAGTCGCTGCGCGACATGGGCGACCGCGTCGACGAGTCGACGAAGGCCGAGATCGAGGCGGCCGCGGGCGAGCTCAAGACCGCGCTCGAGGGCGACGACGTCGACGTCATCAAGACCAAGACCGACGCGCTCATGCAGGCCTCGCACAAGCTGGCCGAGGCCGTGTACCAGCAGGCGCAGCAGGAGCAGGCCGCGAGCTCGGACGGCAGCGGCGGCGCTCAGGACGACGAGAACGTCGAAGAGGCCGACTACGAGGTCATCGACGACGACGAGAGCAAGTAGGTAGTCCACCCGAGAGGAGGTCGATCATGGCGATCATCAGATGGGACCCGTTCCGCGAGATGACCCAGGTCCAGAACCAGTTCAACCGGCTCGTCGACCAGGTCTGGAACAACCGTCAGGAGAGTTGGCTGCCCGCGGTCGACGTCTTCGACAGGAAAGACGCCGTGGTGCTCAAGGCCGAGCTCGCCGGCATGGACCCCGACGACATCGAGATCGAGGTCGAGGACAACGTGCTCACCATCAAGGGCGAGCGCAAGTTCGAGGAGCAGGTCGAGGACGAGCGGTACTACCGCGTCGAGCGTCGCTTCGGCAGCTTCCAGCGCAGCCTCGCCCTCCCGCAGGGCGTGAAGGCCGACGAGATCCAGGCCGGGTATGAGGACGGGATCCTCACGGTCACCGTACCGAAGGCCGAGGAGGAGAAGCCCAAGCGCATCGAGGTCAAGGCCAAGAAGACGGTCGAGGCCGCCAAGGCGGAGACCGGCGAGAGCTGAGACAGGCCGGCCGCGAGACCGGCGGGGCGGAGGCGCAGCGCGCCCGCCCCGCCGGGGCTCCGGCGGTGACGTGGCGGCCGGCAGGCCGCGGAAGAGACTGGGCAGAGAACGGACATGACGGACAGGAAGCACACGACACACGAGCGCAAGCGCGCCAAGGCCGCGGAGACGGCCGCGGAGCAGGCCGGCGAGCAGACGGAGGCCGCGAGCGGTGAGGCCGCCGAGGCGCAGGTCGCCGAGGCGGCGGCGCAGGCCATCGCCGACGAGCTCGCCGTGGTCACGCGCGAGCGCGACGACTACCTCGACCACCTGCGCCGGCTCAAGGCGGAGTGGGACAACTACCGCAAGCGCGTGCAGCGGGACAACGAGGAGCTGCGCCTGCGCGCCGCCGAGACGGTGGTCGAGTCCTTGCTGCCGGTCATGGACAACATGAGCCGCGCACTCGACGCCGGCGACAGGCACGAGGAGGGCCAGCTCGCTGGCCGGCCTCGAACCTCGTCGCCGACCAGCTGCGCGGCACGCTGGCCGGGCACGGCCTCGAGGAGATCGAGGTGGAGCCGGGCACGATGTTCGACCCCGAGTACCACGAGGCGATCGTCGCCCAGGAGTCCGAAGACTACGACGAGGGCACCGTGACCCAGGTGCTGGAGCGCGGCTACCTGCTGCACGGCAAGCTGCTGCGCCCGGCCAAGGTCATCGTGGCCAGGTAGCGGGCGGAGATGGCGGATCTCTATCAGACACTCGGCGTCTCCAAGAACGCCTCGCAGGACGAGATCAAGAAGGCGTTCCGCAAGCTCGCGCGCGAGAACCACCCGGACAAGAACCCCGGCAACACGGCCGCTGAGGAGAAGTTCAAGGAGGTCAGCTCGGCGTACGAGACGCTCTCCGACCCCGAGAAGCGCAAGGAGTACGACGAGCTGAGCCGGCTCGGCGCCTTCGGCCCGCGGCGGCGGAGGCTTCCGTCCCGGCGCCGGCGGGTCCCAGGGCTTCGACCCGCGGATGTACCAGCAGTGGCAGCAGCAGGGCGGAGGCGCCCAGTTCGAGATGGGCGACCTGGGCGACATCCTCGGCAACCTGTTCGGCGGGGCGGCGGGCGGCGCCGGTCGCGGCCGCCGCAGGCAGGCCGAGCGGGGCGCCGACCTGCAGGCCGACGTGACCGTCTCGTTCGAGGACGCGCTGCACGGCGTGACCGTGCGCGTCCCGGTCGAGAAGGCCGACACCTGCGAGACCTGCCACGGCAGCGGCGCCAAGCCGGGCACGACCCCCAAGGTCTGCCCGGAGTGCCAGGGGCGCGGCATGGTGGCGCGCAACCAGGGCCCGTTCGCGCTCAGCGAGCCGTGCCCCCGCTGCCACGGGCAGGGCACGATCATCGAGCACCCGTGCGCCACGTGTCGCGGCACGGGCGTGCAGACCAAGACCCGCCGCTACAACGTCAAGGTGCCGGCGGGCGTCAAGGACGGCAGCAAGATCCGCATCAAGGGCAAGGGTGAGGCCGGCTACCGCGGCGGGCCGGCCGGCGACCTCTACGTGCGCGTGCGCGTCGAGACCGACGACCTGTTCGAGCGTCGCGGCGACGACCTGACCGTCGAGGTGCCGGTCACGGTGGCCGAGGCCGCGCTGGGCGCGACCGTCAAGGTCCCCACGCCGGGCGGCGGCAGGGTGTCGCTCAAGGTGCCGGCCGGCAGCCAGGACGGGCGCACGCTGCGCCTCAAGGGCAAGGGCATGCCCAAGCTCAAGGGCGGTCACGGCAACCTCCTCGTCAAGCTGCGGGTGATCATCCCGGCCAAGCTGAACAAGGAACAGAAGCAGTTGTTCGAGAAGCTTGCGGCGACGTTCGCCGACCCGCGCTCGACGGCTGATACGAGCAGACTGACGACCGACGGTGGTGACCCGGTCATGAGGCAGCAACAGGACAACGACAGACCGCTCTTCATGATCTCCGTGGCGGCGGAGCTGGCGGGCATGCACCCGCAGACGCTCCGCCTCTACGAGAGGCGCGGCCTGGTGCTCCCGCAGCGCACGGCCGGCAAGACGCGGCGCTACTCGCAGCGCGACGTCGAGCGGCTCCAGCGCATCCAGGAGCTCACCGAGCTCGGCCTCAACCTGGCCGGCGTCGAGCGGGTGCTCGCGATGGAGGAGCAGCTCGAGGCCCTGCAGCGCCAGATGCTGCTGATGCAGCAGCAGCTGGCGCAGGCGGCCGAGGTCATGCGGCAGGAGGTCGAGCGCGTGGAGCGCTCCCACCGCATGGAGCTCGTGCCCGGTGCCCCGCAGCCAGGTCGTGCACATCGGCCGGCGCCGCCGGCACGCCTGAGGCGCGCCGGCGCTCCCGAGCAGGTCGCGCCGCTGCGTGCGCCGCGACCACCGGCCACGGAGCGCCGTCAGGACCACCACAGGACCGACCATTCCAGAGATCCCGTGACTCCTAGGATCAGAAGTGAGGGACCCGTATGGACATGAACAAGTTCTCCGAGCGCGCGCGTGAGGCGCTCGAGACCGCGCAAGGCATCGTGCGCCGCGGGCCGGGCAACCAGCTCGGCACCGAGCACCTGCTGATCGGCGTGCTCAGCCTGCCCGGCGGCGTCGTCGAGCAGGTCTTCAACCTGCTCGGCGTCGACAAGGGCACGGCCATGGCGCGCGCCAACCACTACCTGCAGACAGCCGGAGCCGGCCGCGTGGGCGGCCCCGCCGGCGGCGGCGACCAGCTCTACCTGACGCCGCGCGCCAAGGCCGCGCTCGACATCGCCGGCCAGAAGGCGCAGGCGATGGGCGACGCCTTCGTCGGCACCGAGCACCTGCTGCTCGGCATCCTGCTCGAGGGCGACGGCCCCGGCGGCGCCACGCTGCGCGACCTCGGCATCACCGAGGAGGGCATCCTGAAGGCCCTCCAGCAGATCCGCGCCACCGGCGTGGACTACGAGGGCCAGGCCACCGGCGAGAGCATGCTGGGCAAGTACACCCGCGACCTCACGGTGCTGGCGCGCGACGACAAGCTCGACCCGGTCATCGGCCGCGACGAGGAGATCAAGCGCGTCATCCAGGTGCTCAGCCGCCGGACCAAGAACAACCCGGTCGTGATCGGCGAGCCCGGTGTGGGCAAGACGGCCATCGCCGAAGGGCTGGCGCAGAAGATCGTGGACGGCGACGTCCCCGAGCCGCTGCGCGACAAGCGCGTGCTCGCGCTCGACCTCGGCGGCATGGTCGCCGGGGCCAAGTACCGCGGCGAGTTCGAGGAGCGCCTCAAGGGCGCCCTGGACGAGATCCAGCGCAGCAAGGACGTCATCCTCTTCATCGACGAGCTGCACACCGTGGTCGGCGCCGGCGCGGCCGAGGGCGCCATGGACGCGAGCAACATGATGAAGCCGATGCTCGCGCGCGGCGAGCTGCAGTGCGTGGGCGCCACCACGCTCGACGAGTACCGCGAGAACATCGAGAAGGACGCGGCGCTCGAGCGGCGCTTCCAGCCCATCCTGGTCGGCGAGCCGACGGTCGAGGAGACGATGGCGATCCTCGAGGGGCTGCGCGACAAGTACGAGGCGCACCACAAGGTCAAGATCACCGACGAGGCGATCCGCGAGGCGGCCGTGCTGAGCGACCGCTACATCGGCGACCGGTTCCTGCCGGACAAGGCGATCGACCTGCTCGACGAGGCGGCCAGCAAGATGCGCATCGAGGCGACCATGCTGCCGCCGGACCTCCGCGAGATGGAGCGGCGGCTGCAGGAGCTGACGCGCGAGGGCGCCGCCGCCGTGGAGGCGCAGGACTACGAGCGCGCCGCGCAGCTCAAGGAGCAGACCGACAAGATCCAGACGACCTTCGTCACCGCCAAGGAGGCCTGGCTGGCCGACAAGGGCATCGCCGAGGCCACCATCGGCGGCGACGACATCGCCGGGATCGTGAGCGCGTGGACCGGCATCCCGGTGACGCGCATGAAGGAGGAGGAGGCCGAGAAGCTCCTCCAGATGGAGGACCGCCTGCACGGGCGCGTCATCGGCCAGGACAAGGCCGTGGTGGCCGTCTCCGAGGCCGTGCGCCGCGCGCGCGCCGGGCTCAAGGACCCCAAGCGGCCGATCGGCTCGTTCCTCTTCCTCGGCCCGACCGGCGTGGGCAAGACCGAGCTCGCCCGGGCCCTGGCCGAGTTCCTCTTCGACGACGAGACGGCGATGGTGCGGCTCGACATGAGCGAGTACATGGAGAAGTTCTCCGTGAGCCGCCTCGTCGGCTCGCCGCCCGGCTACGTGGGCTACGAGGAGGGCGGCCAGCTCACCGAGGCGGTCCGCCGGCACCCGTACAGCGTCGTGCTCTTCGACGAGATCGAGAAGGCGCACCCGGACGTGTTCAACATGCTGCTCCAGGTGCTCGACGACGGCCGGCTGACCGACAACAAGGGCCGCACCGTCGACTTCAAGAACACCGTCGTCATCATGACCAGCAACGTCGGCGCCGAGCTCATCCCCGACGCCGAGACGATGGAGAAGGACTACGACGCGGTCGAGAGCCAGGCTGATGGGCGCGCTGCGGCAGACGTTCCGGCCCGAGTTCCTCAACCGCATCGACGAGACCATCGTGTTCCACGGCCTCGGCCGCGCCGAGCTCGAGCAGATCGTCGAGCTGCTGCTGGCGCACGTGCGGCGGCTCGTCGAGGGCCAGGGCATGCGCCTCGAGGTGTCCGAGGAGGCGCGCAAGTTCGTGGCCGACGCCGGGTACGACCCGCAGTGGGGCGCCCGGCCGCTCAAGCGCGCCATCCAGCGGCTCATCGAGAACCCGCTCTCGCGCGAGCTGCTCGGCGGCAGGTTCGTCGAGGGCGACACCATCAAGGTGGAGGTCCAGGACGGCGCGCTCGTGTTTCTCAAGTAGTGCGCCGAGGATAGAGTGACGCCATGGGCAAGGCGCGCAGCTGCACTCCTCGGCGGCGTGATCGGCGCCGCGGCCGGCGTGGTGCTCGCGCCGCGGCACGGAGAGTCGCGGCGCGAGGCGCTCGCCCGGCTGCGGCTGGCCGCGCGTCCCGGCAGAGGCGCCCTGGGCGCCTTCTCCGGGACGCCGTGCGCCGCCGCCGGGCGCACGTCCGTCCCAGCCGGCGAAGCAGGCCACCGACGGTGCGGAACCCGCTCCGCCCGCCTCACGAGAAGGAGACCAGCATGGATGATGCCGAGAGCCGGCATCGAGGCGATGCGCGGCGACACCGGGTTCAAGGAGCTCGAGGTCGTGGCCTACATCGGCGAGTTCAAGATCATCGGCATCGCCCACTTCGGCGTCGGTCAGCGGGCGAGCTCGCGGCGCCCGTCGGACTACATCAGGGCGTTCAGCGACAGCCGCCTCACCCTGTCCAAGGTGCGGATCTACCACAAGAACAACCTGGAACTGCTGGAGACCGCCCCGTTCATCATCCTCAACCTCGACAAGGTCGACTTCCTGTACGCACGCGAGGACACCGTGGATGCGGAGGGCTGAGCGCCGGTGACGTACCGGCTCGACATCCTCATCCCCACCGCGCGGTTCGTCTTCAGCGTCGAGGCCGGCAAGGTGGAGGTGCTCCCGGAGCACCGTTCGCCGGAGGCGTTCGTCGAGTACCGCGCCCTGCGCGAGCGGCGTCCGGTGGTCGGCATGACGACGTTCCCCAACACGGTGCTGCTGCGCGGTCCGAAGACGATCGTGGTAGACCCGGGCCTGCCGCTGCAGAACGACCCCGTGCTCCGCGCCCTGGAGGCACGGGGTCTCTCCGCCGCAGACGTGGACCTCGTCGTGCTCACGCACGCTCACCTGGACCACGCGGGCGGGTGCGCCTCGCTCATGGCCCCCGTGGCGGTGCACGAGCTCGAGACCCGGTCGCCGTACTGGGCCATGGCGGGCGGCCTGCTCGAACTGCTGCCGCTCGAGCGGCTCTCCGGAGACGCCGGCGAGCTCGCGCCCGGCGTGGAGTGGGCGCTCACGCCCGGTCACTGCGACGGGCACATCAGCCTCGCCGTCGAGGCGGATGCAGGCCGCGCCGTGCTGTGCGGCGACACCATCGGCCCCGGCCGCGCCGGATTCGACGCCATGGAGGCGCCCCGCGGCTCCGAAGGGCCGCGACTGCTCGAGTCCTGGCGGCGCATCCGCGCCTGGGAGCCGGACCTCATCGTCGCCGGCCACCTCCCGCCGTTCGCGCCGTGAGGCCGCCCGCGCGGCGCAGCGTGCCGCGGCCGGCCTGTGCTACACTCAGGCCCCTGTGACCACTTCCCGGAGACTTCCGCGTGCCTATTTACGAGTACCGGTGTGACGACTGCGGGGCCTCGTTCGAGGCCTTCCAGAAGATGAGCGACGATCCGCTCACCGAGTGCGAGGAGTGCGGCGGCCCGCTGCGCAAGGTCCTGCACCCGGTCGCGATCCACTTCAAGGGCTCCGGCTTCTACACCACGGACTACGGCAAGGGCTCGGGTCGGCGCACCGCCGGCAAGGACGCCGGGTCCGGCGACTCCGCCGAGTCCTCGTCCGGCGCCGGGGAGAGCTCATCCTCCGGCGACGGCTCGTCGAGCAAAGAGAGCAAGCCGGCCGGCGAGAGCAAGGCCAAGGAGAAGCAGAAGGCGACCTGACTCTGCTGGGGGGGTGAGCAGTGGAGCGACCGACCGACGAGGCCCTGCGCAAGGCGCAGACCACGCTCCGCGGGCTGGTGAGCGACGGTCCGTCACGGCTCCCGTCGCTCAACCTCATCGCCGACTCCATCCGCCTCGAGCTCGAGAAGTCCGGCCAGGTCGCACTCCTTTACGTCAGTCTCTCCCGCTACGGACGCCTCGAGCCCGTCTTCGGCTGGCGCATCGTCGGCGAGATCCTCGACGCCGTCGCCGCCAACCTCGAGGGCATGGTGGGCAGCACGCTCCGGCGCCTGGACGTGGTGAGCGACTTCACGCTCACCGACGACGCGTTCATCGTGCTGCTCTCGCCGCCGCGCTCCACGGCCGTCATCGCCGACGACGACCTCGCCGCGATCACGCGGCGCGTGTACGAGCGGCTGCAGTCGCTGCTGCTCAACGACCTCGCACCCGGCGTGTACGACCGCGTGCACCCGTCGGTCGGCGCGGCCGTGCTGGCCGCCGACCCTTCGGAGACGTTCGAGCAGAACCTGCAGCGCGGCCTGGCGCTCGCCATGCAGGCGGCCGGCGAGCAGGCCGCGCTCTACGACCGCGACCTCGAGGCCACGCTCGCCGACTGCGTCTCGCGCGGCGACCTGGAGCCGCTGTTCGAGCCGGTCGTCGACCTCGCCGCCCGCGAGGTGGTCGGGTACCGCAGCACGGTCCGCGGCCCCTTCTACTCGCCGCTGCGGCTCCCGGACGTGCTGCTCGACGTGGCACGCCGCTCCCATGTGCTCGCCTCGTACGGCGTCTCCGCCAGAGAGGCGACCGTCTCGTCCGCCGCCGGGCTGGGGCCGGACGACCTGCTGTTCCTCGGCTGCGCCGCCGGCGAGCTGCCCAACGCAGCCGTCGTCGCCGTCAGCGAGTTCTACTCGCTCAACCAGATGCTGGTGCCGCAACATGTCGTGTTCGACATCGACGCCGCGGACCTCGGCGCCAGCAGCGCATCCACGCTGCGCACGCTCGCCGATGTCCGCGACCTCGGGTTCCAGCTCTGCGTGTCCGGGCTCGGGGCGCAGTTCACGACGCTGGAGCTCATCGCCGAGGCGCGCCCGGACTTCCTGTGCCTCGACCCGGTACTGGTTGCGGCCCTGAGCGACGACCTCACGGCGGTGGACGTCGTCCAGCTGCTCGTGCGCTTCGCCGGTCGCGTGCATGCGCAGCTCATCGCCACCGGCGTCCGCGACGCGGAGCAGCAGCACCTGCTGACGCGCAGCGGCGTGGAGTTGCTCTGCGGAGAGGTGTTCGCCCGCGCCGACACGCGGCTGCCGCAGGTGACGTTCGCGGAGTGACGCCCCGGGTGACGCGGTCGCTCCGGAACGCGGGAGCGGCGGCCGGCTCCGGTCAGGCGCTCAGGCTCGCGGGGAGTTCTCGCTCGCCGGCGACGCCGGTGAAGATCGTGACCCGGTTGCGGCCGCGCCGCTTGCTCTCGTAGAGCGCGGCGTCCGCCGACTCGATGAGTTCGGCCTCGTCGGTCGCGCCGGCGGGGTAGGTGGCGATGCCGGCGGAGAGCGTGGCGCACACCGGCTCACCACGCACCTCGATCGTCGTGGTCTCGACCGCGCGCCGCAGGCGCTCTGCCAGCTCGTAGCCGTGCGACTCGTCCCCGCGGATGAGCACCGCGAACTCCTCGCCGCCGTACCGCGCCGCGAGGTCGGCGGTGCGCACCAGGGCGCGGATGCCGGCGCCGAGGGTGCGCAGAAGCTCGTTGCCCGCCTCATGGCCGTGCCGGTCGTTGAACTGCTTGAAGTGGTCGAGGTCGAGCATCAGCAGGCACAGCTCGCCGCCGTACCGGTCGACCTTGGTGACCTCGTTGTGCAGGTAGTCGACGAACGTGCCGTAGTTGTACAGCCCGGTGAGCCTGTCGGTGAGCGTGGACGCGGCCAGCTCCCGCGCGGTGTTGCGGCTGCGCCGCTGCACGCGCCCGAGCAGCAGGCCGCAGGCGAAGAAGAGGGCGGTGCCGAGCAGCGCCTGGCGCACCGCCTCGGTCGTCGCCGGGCCGGCGAAGCTGTAGTAGAGGACGAAGAAGTTGCCCAGCCAGACGGTGACGGCCAGGCTGCCGAGCTCGAAGAAGAAGACGGCGCCCAGCACGAGGGGGAAGAGGAAGAGCGGCCAGAGGTACCCCGGGCCGAGCAGAGAGACAAGGGCGGAGACGACGGTGAGGCTCCCGGCGAGGGCGACGCCGCGCCGAGCGGTCGTCCGCCTGGCCTCGCCGTCGCTGGAGACACGCGTAGCTATGGTCACTTGGCTCCTTCTCAGCCTTGCCTTCGGCTCTCCTACGACGGGCGTGCGAGCAATCCTGCCGTCGGACGCGCCCGCCGGTGTCGTCGTCCGAGATTACAGGAGGCCCGGCCCCCCTGCGAGGGCCGGGGACGAACGTCACCGTCGCCCGGCGCGAACGTCGACTTCCGCCGGCAGCCGGCAGCCCTTCACCCGGCGGTCGGCTTGCTCCGCAGCACCCGGCAGTCGCCGGCTCACAGGCGGCCCTGCGTCGTCCGGGCTTCCGTTAGAATCGTCCTCGTGGCCCTGCAGATCCTCCTCACCAACGACGACGGCATCGACGCCCCCGGCATCGCCGTGCTGCGCCGCGCGCTCGAGGGCCTTGGGGAGGTCACCACCATCGCTCCGGACCGCAATACCAGCGCGGTGGCGCGGGGCATCACGATCCGCCGCGCTCTGGGGCTGCAGCGGCGCGTCTTCGGCGAGGCCTACGAGGGCCTCGCCTGCGACGGCATGCCGTCGGACTGCGTGCGCATCGGGTTGCTCGGCGTGCGCTGCCCCCCGCCGGACCTCGTGGTGAGCGGCGTCAACGCCGGCGGCAACATGGGCGCCGACACGACGTACTCCGGCACGGTCGGCGCCGCCTTCGAGGCCGCGCTTCGCGGGTATCCGGCGCTCGCCTTCTCGGTCGCGGAGCTCGAGCCCAGGTGGCTCGAGGAGGCCGTCCCCATCCTCCGCGCCATGGTGGGTCACGTCATCGAGCGCGGGCTCCCGCGCCACAGCATCCTCAACATCAACCTGCCGGACAGGCCGCTCGCCGAGATCAGCGGCATCCGCCCGGCGCGGCTCGGCGGCGCCAGCGCCTACGACTTCGTGGTCCTCGCGGAGGACGAAGACGGCCCGGCCGGCGAGCACTACCTGCCGTGCGAGCACCCGGCCTCCGGCGACTGGGTCGGCACCGACTTCGACGTCGTCGCCTCCGGCGCCGTCGCGGTCACGCCCGCTGCGCTACGACCTGCTCGACCCCGACCTGCTCGCCGACCTCGCGAGCTGGGACCTCGACCTGGAGCGGCTCCGTGAGCGCTGACGGCTTCGACCCTGTCGTCTTCGACCTCGACGGCACGGTGGTCGACACCGTGGAGCTCATCGTCGAGTCGTTCCGCCACGCCACGCGCACGGTGCTCGAGGAGGAGCTGCCCGACGAGGTCATCCTCGCCGGCGTCGGGCGGCCGCTCATGGAGCAGATGCAGCGCCTGTCCGCGGAGCGGGCGCAGGCGCTCTACGACACGTACCGCGAGTACAACCACCGCCGGCACGACGAGCTCATCCGCGGCTACGAGGGCGTCTCCGAGGTGCTGGACGCGCTGCGCGCGGCCGGCAGGCGGCTCGGCATCGTCACCAGCAAGAGCGCGGACACGACGCAGATGGCGTTCCGCGCCGTGGGCCTGCGCGAGCACTTCGAGGTGGTGGTCACGGCGAGCGACACCACCGAGCACAAGCCGTCGCCGGCGCCGCTGCTCCTGTGCCTGGAGCGCTTCGGCGCCTCCGCCGAGGGGTCCATCTACGTGGGCGACAGCCCGTTCGACATCGAGGCCGGCCGCGCCGCCGGCATGGCGACCGCGGCCGTGGCCTGGGGGGTCTTCGGCCGCGAGGAGCTCCTCGCGGCGCGGCCCGACCACTGGCTCGACCGGCCCGGCGAGCTGCTCGCCCTGTGCCTGGGCGGCGACGCCGTACAAGGGGGGAGCGGTGAGCGAGGCTGAGGCGGCGGCCAGGGCAGCCGTCCTGCGAGAGAAGATCAATCACCACGCGTACCTGTACTACGTCCTCGACCGGCCGGAGATCGACGACGCCGGGTACGACACACTGTACCGGGAGCTGCAGACGCTCGAGGAGGAACACCCCGAGCTGGTCGCCCCCGACTCGCCGACCCAGCGCGTGGGCGCGCCGCCGCTCGAGGGCTTCACCCAGTACCGGCACCTGGAGCCGCTGCTCTCGCTGGCCAACGCCCGCAACGAAGACGAGCTGCTGGCGTGGGACCAGCGCAACCGGCGGCTCCTCGAGTCTCGCGGACTGGACGATGCGCTCCTGCGCTACGTGGTCGAGCCGAAGATCGACGGCCTCGCCATCTCTCTCACGTACCGGGACGGCGTGTTCGCCGTGGGCGCCACCCGCGGCGACGGCGAGGTGGGCGAGGACGTCACCGCCAACCTGCGGACCATCGGCTCGCTGCCCCTGCGCCTGCGCGTGCCCGACCCGCCGCCGGTGGTGGAGGTGCGCGGCGAGGTCTACCTGCCGCTCGCCGCGTTCGCCCGGCTCAACGAGCAGCGCATCGCGGACGGGCTGCCGGCGTTCGTCAATCCGCGCAACTCGGCGGCGGGCTCCATCCGCCAGCTCGACCCCAGGCTGGCCGCTTCTCGTCCGCTCGACGTCTGGTGCTACGCGGTCGGCTACTCGGAGGAGCTCGACCTGGCCGACCACACCAGCGCCCTCGAGTGGTTGCGCGCGGCGGGCTTCAAGGTGAACCCGGACATCGTCACCGTGGACGGCATCGAGCAGGCGGCCGCGGCGTGCCGCGCGCTGGGAGGAGCGCCGCGGCGAGCTGGACTACGACATCGACGGCGCGGTGGTCAAGGTCGACGCGTTCGCCGTGCAGCGCGAGCTCGGCAGCGTGGCGCACGACCCGCGCTGGGCGATCGCCTTCAAGTTCGCCCCGACCACGGTGGTCACCCGGCTGCACAGTATCGAGGTCAACGTGGGGAGGACCGGGGTGCTCACTCCGTTCGCGGTGCTGGAGCCGGTGTTCGTGGGCGGCGTGACCGTCGAGCGTGCGACCCTGCACAACGAGGACGACATCCGGCGCAAGGACATCCGCGCCGGCGACGACGTGATCCTGCAACGCGCCGGCGACGTGATCCCGCAGGTGGTCGGCCCGGTGACGACCGGCGAGACCGACGAGGGGGAGGGGCGCCGCGTGAGCCGCGAGGCGCGGCACCAGGCGCTGCCCGAGTACGCGATGCCGGCCGTCTGCCCTGCCTGTGGTTCGGAGACGGTGCGTGAGACGGACGAGGTCGCCGTGCGCTGTCCCAACCGTTCCTGTCCGGCGCAGCTGGTGGAGAGCATCAGGCACTTCGTGAGCAAGGGCGCCATGGACATCGAGGGCATCGGCGACGAGACCGTCGCGCTGCTGCACGAGCAGGGGCTCATCGAGAACGTCGCCGACCTGTACCGGCTGCGGCGCGAGCACCTGGTGCGCCTCGAGGGCAGTGAAGTGGTCGCGCTTCCCGGCTTCGGCGTCAAGACCGGCAAGGACGAGGATGGCGCGCTCGAGATCGTCGAGGCCAGGCGTGCCGACAAGGTGCTGGCCGCCATCGAGGAGTCCAAGGGGCGGCCCTTCGCGCGCGTGCTCTTCGCGCTGGGCATCCGCCACGTGGGAGGCGTGACCGCACAGGCGCTCGTGGAGCGCTACCCGAGCATGGACGCGCTTCTGGCCGCGGGCGCCGAAGACCTCGCCGAGGTGCCCGGTGTGGGCGCCGTGGTCGGGGAGGCGGTGGAGCAGTTCCTGGGCGACGCCCACAACCGCGAGACCATCGAGAAGCTGCGAGAGGCCGGCGTGCGGCTCGTCGAGGACGCGCCGGCCAGGGCGGAGGGGCCGCTCACCGGCAAGACGTTCGTGCTCACCGGCAAGCTGCCGTCGCTCACGCGCGGCCAGGCCCAGGAGCTGATCGAGGCTGCCGGCGGCAAGGTGAGCGGCTCGGTGAGCAAGGCCACGGACTACGTGGTCGCCGGCGAAGATGCGGGCTCCAAGCTCGCCAAGGCCGGGTCTCTCGGCGTCGCCGTCGTGGACGAGGCCGGTCTGCGCGACCTCCTCGGCGGTGGTGACACGGCCGCCGGGCAGCTCTCCCTGGCCTGATGTCCGGTGAACACCCGAGGCGCGATCGTCCACGTCGGGGGGCGGGTCAAAACGAAGCTGAAGCTTATCAAAACGGTCACCTTCAGGAAGGCGTATTCTGCTGCGCGCTTCATATGGGTTAATATTTGGTTAACCAATGCTCAATACGCGACTCCTACTGTCCGTCTTGCGACGCTTCCCGTCTCCGAGAAGCCCGCTGCCAGCCAAGTGCTGGTACCTCCTATCTTCTTGGTTCGCCCCGGCCCCGGGCGAACCACGGCCTGAGGGCCGGCGGGGCGGCCGCCCCCAAAGCGGCCCGGCTCGCCGGCCTTCGGCCACCTCCAGGCGCGGATCCCGGCCCCACCCAAGGGGATCCGCGCTGCCCGCATCCGGCCGGCTGCGCGGAGCGCCGTCGTCCGGCGAGAGCCGGGATCTCCCGGCGGCGCGTAATCGGGCCGTCAACCGCAGCTTCGCACCGGTTCGCCTGGCTTCACACGTTCGCAACATGAGCCGGGCACTCTGATAGTCGGCTCCTTTCGCTGGCAAGCGAAGACCCCCCCCACGAGGGTTTGCCCCAAAGCCCTTGTACGAGGCCCCGTTCCCCGCGGGGCCTCGCCCCTTTAACGCGCTGGTGTGCCGTCCCCGCGCGACCGACCCACGTTTGCGGCGTCGCCCCGTGAACTTTGCCGAAGTATCGGACGCTGACAGTGGCGAGGCCGGGCTGTAGCCTCAGTCGCAGGCAGGTCAACCGACACTGGGGGACGCATGGAGCGCATCCCGACGCGCATGGGCGACGGGTCGATGGTGCACCTGAGCAGGGACGAGATCGAGGCCGACGTCCGCGCGGGCGACGGAGGCCGGCGCCGGGCGCGCCAAGGTCGAGCCTCTGCGGGAGGACGAGGTCGCGCACCTCGTTGACATCTTCGCCAGCGCGTCGCGGTTCAGCGCCGTGGACATCGGCGACGAGGTGATCCTGAGCTCGGACGGCGTGGGCAGCCAGGACGCCGGCTCGAGGATCAACGACCTGCAGAACTACGAGCAGACGGTGTGCACGGACACGGTGGAGCTCTACCACCACGACTACTCGTTCAAGCCGATCAAGCCGGTGCTGCCGTTCGAGCAGGAGACCATGCGCCGGGCGCAGCTCCTGCTCACCGTGCCGTGCCAGTACGGCGCCATGCCGGACCTGGGGCGGTACACGGTGCCGGACGGCCCCATCCCCAACTGGTCGCAGTTGCTGCCGATGGGCCGCATCGACGAGGCGCGGGCGGCCCAGGAGGAGGCCGTGGAGCACGCCGTGGACGACATCGTCTACGTCGCCGACGGCATGTACGAGGCGGGAGCCGACGGCATCAACCTCGACACGGCGGGGGCGGCCGGCGACGCCGACTTCCTGGCCGCCCTCAGGGCGATCGAGCGCATCCGCGACAGCTACCCCGACTGGGGCATCCAGATCGGCATGGCCAGCGAGTTCGTGCTCGGCATGCACGGCGAGCTCGAGTACGACGGCGTGCGGCTCGCCGGGCTCTGGCCGGCCGCGCAGATGCGCCTGGCGGCGAAGGCCGGCGTCTCGGTGTTCGGCCCGGCCGTCAACGTCAACACCGGCAAGACGGTCGCCTGGAACGTGGCGCGCACGTGCACCATCGTCAAGCCGTGCACGGACGCCGCCGAGATCCCCGTCCACCTCAACGGTGGGATGGGCGTGGGCGGCGTGCCCATGCACGCGCTGCCGCCCGGTGGACGCCGTCTCGCGCGCCTCACGCGCGGCCGTCGACATCCTGCGGCTGGACGGCTTGTAGATCGGCGCCGGCGACAACCACAGCCAGGGGATCGGCCACGGTGTCGCGTCGGGCATGGGCGGACTGCGGACCGCCGGAGATCTGGTGGCCCGCATGCAGATGACCCGGCGGATGCGGCTCCCCGAGGCGAAGGCCTTCGTGGCCGGCAAGCTCGGCGTGAGCCCGGCCGACCTGAGCGACCCGGTGGCGATGGCGGACGTGCGCCGCGAGATGGGCCTGGGGACGATCCCGACCGAGGACACGGCGACCGCGGGCGACGCGCTCGCCATCGAGGCCAAGCTCAACATCGCGCGCGTGCTGGGGGTGCAGGTCCGCTCGGCCGAGCGGCTGCTCGAGCTGACCCGGGGCTGACGTCAGGGAGATGGGGAGGCGGCCGCGGCCGGCTGCGCCGAAGCGGCCGTGCGCCGCAGGTACTCGGCCGAGCCCCACTTGAACAGCGCCACCGCGTCGGCGACCTCCTGGTCGCGCGTCCGCTGGTGCATCGTGACCACGATGAGCGCCACCGGCCCGGGCCGGCCGGAGCCCACGAGGACCTTGCCGGAGGCGTCGTTGGACCCCGTCTTGACGCCGTTGGCCCAGTCGTAGCGGAGCAGGAGACGGTTGTGGTTGCGGATCGGCACGCGGCCGTCGGGCGGATACGTGATGACCGTGTTCCTGGTGCCGACGATGCGCCGGAAGGCGGGCTCGCGCATCGCGACCCGTGCCAGCGTGGCCAGGTCGCGCGCCGTGGAATGAAGCCCTCGCTCGGCGGTGCCGCGCGAGTTGGTGAAGTGCGTGTGCGTCAGGCCCAGCTCGCGCGCCCGGCGGTTCATGAGGGTCACGAACTTCCGCTCGCTGCCGGCGACGTGAGATGCGAGCGTGAGGGCGGCGTCGTTGGCGCTCTCGACGAGCAGCGCGTAGAGCGCCTCCCGCACCGTGATGCGGTCGCCCGGCATGAGGTCGACGCCCACCTTCTGTGGGACAGGGATGTCCGGCACCCTCGCCCATTCGTCGAGGTCGCGCACGCGCTCGATCACCAGCAGCGCGGTCATGATCTTGGTGGTGGAGGCGGGAGGCAGCTCGCGGTCCGGGGCCTTGCTCCAGAGCACGGTTCCCGTCTTGCGCTCGACGAGGATGCCGTCCAGGCGCGGACATGCGGCGGGCTGGTGGAGGAGGCTGAGGCCGGCGTCCCGGCGGCCGGGATCGCCGGCGCATCCGGCGGTGACCCCGGCGGCGGCCGCGAGCGCGATGAAGAGGGCGGCGAGCACAGGGATGTGGCCGAGGCGGATCGAGGAGGCGCGAGGCAGGAGCATCATGACAGTATACTTACCCTCGTCTGGGGCGCCGCACGCGGTGCCCCGGGGCAGGCGAGCCGGCGTAGCTCAGCTGGCAGAGCAGCCGCCTTGTAAGCGGCAGGTCGGCGGTTCGATTCCGCCCGCCGGCTCCAACAGGCTCGAAAGCGGGTTGCCGGAGGCCTCAGCGGGGCACGGGGGTGGGGTGGTTCGGAGACTGAGAGACTCGCGGTGCTCACGGTTCTGGCGGCCGTGTGCCTCCGTGCCGTCCAGTCCGCCGCCGCCGCGACGTCGCCCCGGATCATCCTTCGCACGCCTCATGCCTGGCAGGTCGTCCAGCGGGGAAGGGACGGCCGCGCGGACCTCGTGGTGTCCGGGCGTCTGGTCGGCGCGGCCGGCGGAGTCCGCGTCACGTGGGGCGCGGCGCGCGCCACGGTGCGGTGCGGCGCGGCCGGGCGGTTCGTGGCGCGACTGGAGGACGTCCCGGCCGGCCAGGCGGACCTGGAGGTCCGGAGCGTCCGGCTCCCAGGCGTCGCGTGCCTTCGCGAGTGCGTCGGGGTCGGCGATGTCTACGTCATCGCCGGGCAGAGCAACGCCAGCGGACGCAGCCGCACCCTCTTCGCGTACTCGAGCGACGTCCTGCGGGCCACCATGTTCGGCAACGACGACCGCTGGCGTGAGCTGCAGGACCCTGTGGACTCGGCCGACGGTCAGGTGGACTCAGTCAGCCGGGACCTCAGTCGCGTCGGGCTCCGTCTGGCCCGTCGTGGCGACGGCGCTCCTCGCCGAAGAAGGGGTACCCGTCGCGTTCGTGCCGTGCGCGCGCTCGAGCACGTCCATCACCAGGTGGCGGCCCGGGCTGCCCGAGAAGCGGCCGGCGGGCACCCTGTACTCGTCCATGGCTCGCCGCATCGCGGCGGTCGGGGGCAGGGTCCGGGCGGTGCTCTTCTGGCAGGGCGAACACGACGCACGCTACCGCATGCGGCCGGCCGTCTACGAGGCCGGCCTGGAGCGGCTCGCCGCCGCCGTCTGGAGGGACTTCCGCTCGCCGCTCGTGGTCGCGCAGATCGGCAACCTCAACGCCGAGTCCGTCGACGCGGACGTGGACGGCATCCGCCTGGCGCAGGAGCGCGCCTGGCGAGAACGGCACATCATCCAGGGGCCCGTCCTCTACGACATCGACCTCGAGGACTGGTGCACTTCGGACAGCCCGATGACGTCGAGCTCGCCGCTCACCGCTGGGCTGCGGCCATCCTCGGCGGCGTGCTGGGCCGCGAGGCCGGGCGCACGCCGCGCCTCGTCGGGGCGGTCTTCGACGACGGGCACTACGCCGGCGACGCCGGCGAGGTGGTCCTGACGGCGGATGCCGACCTCGCGGACGGGGTGGGCGTCGAGGGGTTCGTGATCCGCTCTGCCGGCAGGGAGGTGCCCCTCGTGAGCGCCGGCGTCGAGGGCCGGACGGTCCGGCTCGTCCTGGGGGAGCCCGTCACCGGGCCGCTCACCGTTTCGCTCGGGGCAGGCTTCTCCGCGGCGGGGGCCGCCGTACCCATCGACACCTCGGCCTGGCGCCTGCCCATGCTTCCGTTCGTGAGCCGGCCGGTCCTGGCCGCCCAGGAGTAGACGCTCACTCCGGTAGCGCGCCCCGAAGGCCGGGCGGTAGACTGGCCCGCGAGACTCGCCGGACAGCGGTCGTATCGCTTCGCTCTCATCGTGGTAGCTCGCGGGTCTCGCACGCGCCACGCGCGCAGGCGGTCGATCCGGATGAAGCACGGAGGTGATGCTGTTGGAACCCAAGATCCCCACTCGCATGGGTGACGGGTCGCTCGTCGAGCTGACCCGCTCCGAGATCAAGGCCGATCTCGAAGAAGGCACCCGGGTCGCGGCCGGCAAGGCCAAGGTCCCAGAACTCACGCAGGACGAGCTGGACCACCTGCTCGACATCTACGCCTCCGCGGCGCGCTTCACCGCCGTCGACATCGGCGAAGAGGTCGTGCTGAGCAACGACGGCACCGGGACCAAGCACATCGGCAACCGCGTGCAGGACCTGCAGAGCTACGAGACCATCATCGGCGTCGACATGCCCGAGCTGTGGCAGGCCGACTACTCGTACAAGGCGGTCAAGACCAACGTGGCCCACGAGGGCCAGAGCATGAAGATCGCCCAGGCGCTGCTCACCAACCCGGTGCAGTACGGCGCCATGCCCGACCTGGGCCGCTACTCGATGCCGGACGGCCCCATCCCCAACTGGTCCGAGCTGCTGCCGATGGGCAAGATCGACGAGGCCCGCGACGCGCAGGTGGACGCCTGCAAGATGCTGGTCGACGACATCGACTTCGTCGCCGACGCGATGATCGAGGCCGGCGCCGACGGCATCGACATGGACACGACGGGGGCGGCGGGCGACGCCGACTTCCTCGCCGCCCTCACCGCCTGCCGCAAGCTGCGCGCCAAGTACCCGTGGCTGGGCATCGAGATCGGCATGGCCGCCGAGTTCGTGCTCGGCATGCACGGCCAGCTCGAGTTCGACGGCGAGCGCCTCGCCGGCATGTGGCCCAAGAAGCAGCTCGAGATGGTCACCGCGGCCGGCGCCAGCATCTACGGGCCGGCCGTCAACATCAATACCGGCAAGTCGACCGCCTGGAACATCGCCCGGGCGATCACCTTCATCAAGCCCGCCGCCGAGGTCGCCACGATCCCGGTGCACGTCAACGTGGGCATGGGCGTCGGCGGCGTGCCGACGTGCCTGTTCCCGCCGGCCGACGCGACCAGCCGGGCGAGCAAGGCGTTCGTCGAGATCCTCAAGATCGACGGCTACTAGGCGGGCACCGGCGACGCCCTCGGCATGGAGGGCGCGCACGCGCAGGCGTCCGGCATGGGCGGGATGCGCGCGGCGGGAGACCTCGTCGCACGCATGCAGATGTCGAAGCGCATGCGTCTCAAGGAGGCGAAGGAGTACGTGGCCGGCAAGCTCGGCTGCAGCACCCGCGACCTCAGCGACCCGGTGGCCATGGAGCTCATCCGCAAGGAGCACGGGCTCGGCCTCGTCGCGATGACGTCCTCCACGCAGCCCGGCGAGCCCGGGATGATGGAGGCCAAGTTCAACATCGCCGAGAAGCTCGACGTGCACATCAACTGCGTCGAGCAGTTCAAGGAGCGCACGAGCAGGTTCACGCAGGGCTGAGCGGCGCGCGGAGGGGCGGGAGGACCGCCCCGGGTACGCGCCGGCGTCATACCAGCGGCCGTCTTCACGGGGGGGCGGCGGGCCATCGGCCCGCCGCCCCCCTCTGCTCTGCGCCGCAGGAGGACGAGGCTCGGGCTTGTGGCGACGGTGCACGGGGCTTTACAATGCTCAATCCGTCTCGAAGGTCCGAAAAGGGGGAGATCCATGCGCCAATCCACCAAGGTGGTCGCCGGCGCTCTGCTCGCCACGCTGGTCGTGGCCGCGGGTGTCGCTGTCGGCTGCGGGAGCGAGTCCGGCGGCGAGAGCTCTGCCAGTCCGAGCGCCGACACCGGCAAGGCTTACAAGGTCGGCATCACCCAGATCGTCTCGCACCCGGCTCTCGACGCCGCCGTCGCGGGGTTCAAGGAGGCCCTGGCCGAGAAGGGCTTCACCAACATCACGTACGACGACCAGAACGCCCAGGGCGACATGGCGACCGCCTCGAGCATCGCCCAGAAGTTCGCCGGCGAGGGTCTCGACCTGATCCTCGGCGTCGCCACTCCGACCACGCAGGCCGTGGTCAAGGCCGACCAGACCACGCCGATCGTCTTCACCGCCGTCACCGACCCCGTCGGCGCGGGCCTCGTGCAGGACCCGGAGGCGCCGTCCGGCGAACGTCACCGGCGTCAGCGACATGCTGCCGGTGCAGCCGCACCTCGACCTCGTCAAGGCCATCGTCCCGGACGTCAAGACCATCGGGGTCATCTACAACGCCGGCGAGTCCAACTCGGTGTTCCTCATCGAGGCCGAGAAGGAAGCCGCCGCGAAGATGGGCATCGAGGTCATCGACGCCACGGCGAGCAACTCGAGCGAGGTCCAGGCCGCGACCGAGGCGCTGGTCGGCCGCGTGGACGCCATCTCGGTGCTCACCGACAACACCGCGGTCTCGGCGCTCGAGAGCATCCTCAAGATCGCCCAGCAGAACGAGATCCCGGTGATCGCCGGCGACACCGACAGCGTCAAGCGCGGCGCCGTCGCCGCCTATGCGTTCGACTACAAGGACCTGGGCATGCAGGCCGGCTACCAGGCCGCCGAGATCCTCAGCGGCACGCCGATCAAGGACATCCCGGTGGAGTACGCCGAGAACCTCCAGCTCTCCGTCAACGAGAAGGCCGCGGCCGCGATGGGCGTCACCATCCCGGCCGACCTCGCCGAGAAGGCCGACAACAAGTTCTGAACCCAACTCCGCGACCCGCTCAGGCGGCGGTCGATTGCCAGGGGGGCCGGAGCGGCGAAGCTACTCCGGCCCCCGTCCACGGAGTCGTGCACGTGCAGGTCATCATCCAGAGCGCCCTGCTCCAGGGCCTCGTCTATGCATTCATGGTTCTGGGCGTGTTCATCACGTTCCGGGTGCTCGACTTCCCCGACCTCACCGTGGACGGCAGCCTGCCGCTCGGCGCCGCCGTCACCGCGGCGCTCATCGCCGGTGGGCACTCGCCGCTGCTCGCGACGCTCGCCGGCGTGCTCGCCGGCCTCTGCGCCGGCTTCGTGACCGGCGGCCTGCACCTGCTGCTCAAGTCCGGCGACAGCGACGGGACGAACTACGGCCCCAAGCTGCTCGCCGGCATCCTCACGATGACCGCGCTGTACACGGTCAACCTGCGCATCATGGGCAAGAGCAACACGCCGCTGCTCGGCGTGGAGGTGATCTTCGACAAGATCGGCGCGCTGTTCTCCATCTCCATGTTCGGCTGGAACCTCATCATCGCCCTGGCGCTGCTCGCGATCGCCGTCAAGTACCTGCTCGACTGGCTGCTGCACACCGAGTTCGGCCTGTGCCTCCAGGCCACGGGCGACAACGAGAGCATGATCCGCGCGATGGGCACCAACACCAACATCACCCGCATCGTCGGGCTCGGTCTCGCCAACGCGCTCGTAGCACTCAGTGGCTCGCTCGTCGCGCAGCAGCAGGGGTTCGCCGATGTGGGCATGGGCATCGGCACCATCGTCGCGGGTCTCGCCGGCGTGATCATGGGTGAGGTGCTCTTCGGGGTGCGCAGCATCAGCTGGGTGCTGTTCAGCGTCATCGGAGGATCGATCGTCTACCGTCTGCTCATCGCCGTGAGCCTGCGGCTGGGCATCGCGCCCACGGACCTCAAGCTGCTCACCGCGGTCCTCGTGGTGGTCGCGCTCTCCGTCCCGACGGTCCGCAAGAAGGTGATGCACTCATGAGCGCGCCCGGCCGCCGCTCGAGCTCCCAGCGCGGCCGGCCGCAAGGTCTTCTTTCCCGGCACGGCCAACGAGGTCGTGGCGCTGGAAGGGATCGACCTGGAGGTGCCGGCCGGCCAGTTCGTGAGCATCATCGGCTCCAACGGCTCGGGCAAGTCGACGCTGCTCAACGCCGTGGCCGGCACGTTCCCGGTCACGTCCGGCAGGTCGTGCTCGGCGGGCCGACGTCACCCGGCAGCCCGACTACGTGCGCAGCCGCTCCATCGGCCGCGTGTTCCAGGACCCGCGCGCCGGCACCGCGCCGGACATGACCATCGAGGAGAACCTGGCGCTCTCGCTGCTGCGCACCAAGCGCAGCGGCCTGCGTCTGGGCGTCACCAACAGGCGCCGCGCCGTGATGCGCGAGCAGCTCTCCCGTCTCGGCATGGGCCTCGAGGGCCGACTCAAGGCGGGCGTGAGCAAGCTCTCCGGCGGGCAGCGGCAGGCGATGTCCCTGCTCATGGCCACCATCGCCGAGCCGAGTCTGCTGCTGCTGGACGAGCACACGGCCGCGCTCGACCCCAAGGTGGCGCACACGATCATGGAGCTGACGGGCGAGATCGTCATCGAGCGTCACCTGACGACGCTGATGGTGACGCACAACATGGAGCTCGCGCTGCGGTACGGCGACCGGCTGCTCATGATGCACGCCGGTCGCATCGTCCTCGACCTCAGCCGTGAGCAGAAGCAGGAGCTGCAGGTCTCGGACCTCATCGAGAAGTTCCACGAGGTCGCCGGTGAGGCGTTCGCCGTCGACCGCCTGCTGCTCGACAACTGAGGTCCGGCAGGGCGTCTCGAGCTCCCCGTACTCCCTCGGCTATACTCGATCCATGGGGACGGAGGGGCACACCATCCGCGCGTGGATCCGGCGCGCACCGCGGGCGTTGGGCGTGGCTGCCCTGCTGTGCGTGCTCGCGGCCGCGGCCGTTCTCGCCGCTCCGCCGCAGCGGGCAGCGGCCTCCGCCGCCGCGCGGGCGGCTCCCGTGCCGCGCGCACCCTCGGCGATCATCATCGACCGGGTCACGGGGCGCGTGCTCTACGGGCGCGGCGCCCACACGCGGCGCCCGATGGCCTCGACCACCAAGATCATGACGGCGCTTCTCGCCCTGGAGCGCTACCCGGACCTGAGCACGCACCTCGTCGCCCCGGGCCGGGTCGCGGTCGAGAGCGGGATCGGCCTCCGCCCGGGCGAGCACATCACCGTGCGCCAGGCGCTGCTCGCCCTCATGCTCCGCAGCGCCCAGGACGCCGGGGTCACGCTCGCCTACGCCGTCTCCGGCAGCGAGGCGGCGTTCGTCGGGCGCATGAACGCCAGAGCCCGTGCGCTCGGCCTCCGCGACACCCACTACGCCAACGCCTGCGGCAACAGGACCGACCCGTCGCACTACTCCTCGGCCTACGACCTCGCCCGGCTGGCGCGCCGCACCATGCACGACGCGCGCTTCCGCGACATCGTGCGGCGCCAGCATGCGGTGGTGAAGTGGGGCAACGGCCGTCAGGCGGCCGTGCGCGTCAACAACCTGCTGCTGCACTGGGACTGGGCCGACGGCATCAAGTCGGGCTACACGTACCCGGCGCGCTTCTGCCTCGTCGGGTCGGGTCGACCCGGCCTGCGGCCGTTCATCACCGCGACGCTTGCGGCGCCCGACCGCGAGCAGGACGCGCGCGACCACGTGGCGCTGTTCCTGTGGGCGTCGGAGCTGTACGAGGAGCGGACGCTGCTGACCGCCGGCGACGTCGTCGCCACCGTGCCGCTGGCCGGGGGCGGGGAGGTGCAGGTCGCGGCGAAGACGACACTGACGGCGGTGGTGCGCAAGGCGGCGCGGGCCGGCCGATCGCTCACGCTGCCCGCGCGCTTCGCGGAGCTGCCGGAGGATGGGGCGGTGGTCGGCAGCGTTTCGTTCCGTGCCGACGGCGTGGTGCTCGGCACGGTCCGGCTGGTGGTGGTGCCGGAGGTCTCGCCGAGCCCGGAGCCGACGCCGACGCCGGCCGTCTCGGCATCGTCGCCGGCGAGCTAGATCTTCATGGCCGCGTCGGCCGCGTCGTCGATGGCGAGCACCTCATCGCGCACGACGCCCGAGAGCCGTCCCCGCCGTTGGCGTGGCTATACTGCGGCCATGAGGCGTGGGGACGACACTGCGCGGCCGCGAGGCCCACGTGCGAGGCGCCCGCCACGATCGCTGCTCGTGGCCGTCTGCTCGTTGCTGCTCGCCACGGTCCCGGCGGCAGCGGCAGCCGCCTCCGCGCCCCAGTCGCACGCGCGCTCCGCCATCATCATCGACAGCGTCAGCGGCCGCGTGCTCTACGGCAAGGGTGTCCACCGCGAACGCCAGCCGGCGTCCCTCACCAAGATCATGACGGCGATCATCGTCATCCAGCGTAGCCCGGATCTCTCGCGCCGGCTCGTCGTGCCGGCGAGCGTGGCGGCCAGCAGCGGTATCGGGCTCAGGCCCGGCGAGCGCATCACGATCCGCCAGGCCCTGCTCGGCCTGATGATCAAGAGCGCCCAGGACTGCGCCGCCACCCTCGCCATTCGCACGGCCGGCGACACCGGCGCGTTCGTGCGCTGGATGAACGCGAAGGCGCGCAGGTTGGGGCTCCGCGACACCCACTTCACCAACGTCGCGGGCAATCGCGACAACCCCGACCACCACTCATCGGTGTACGACCTGGCGCGACTGGGACGCTACGCCATGCGCGACGCGAGGTTCCGCGAGATCGTGCGGCACGACACGGTCACGATCCGCTGGGGGAGCGGCAGGCACGCCGTCGTGGACTCGCACAACCTGCTCC
>CAWCAH010000005.1:0-61336 GCA_963793605.1 uncultured Thermoleophilia bacterium | reverse complement strand
CGACGCGCCCAAGCCTGAGACCAAGCCCGACGCGCCCAAGACAGAGCAGAGCTGACGGGAGAGGACGTAGACGATGCTCCTGCCGAAGAGAGTCAAGCACAGGAAACAACACCGCGGTCGCATGGCCGGCACCGCCCAGGGCGGCACCACCGTCGAGTTCGGCCAGTACGGCCTGAAGGCGATGGAACGCGGCTGGATCACGAACCGCCAGATCGAGGCCGCCCGTATCGCGATGACGAGGTACATCAAGCGCGGCGGCAAGGTGTGGATCAACGTGTTCCCGCACAAGCCGGTGACGCGTAAGGCCGCAGAGACCCGGATGGGCGGCGGCAAGGGCTCGCCTGAGGGTTGGGTGGCCGTGGTCAAGCCCGGCAGGGTCATGTTCGAGCTTGCCGGCGTGAGTGAACCCGTGGCCCGCGAGGCGATGCGCCTGGCGGCCCACAAACTGCCCATCAAGTGCAAGTTCGTGACGAGGGAGGGCAGTCCATTTGAAGGCTAACAAGCTTCGCGAGCTCTCCGAGGACGAGCTCACCGTGCGCCTCAAGGACACGCGCAAGGAGCTCTTCAACCTGCGCTTCCAGCACGCCACCGGGCAGCTCGACAACCCGCAAAAGTTGAACGCGACGCGCCGCGAGATCGCTCGCCTGCTCACCCTGCAGGCCGAGCGGGAGCACGAGCGCACGGCGACCGGTGGTGAAGCCTGATGGCGACGACGAAGAAGACAGACAGCGGCAAGCCCGCTCCCAAGCAGTCCGCGGCCCGCAAGCCGGCGGCAAAGAAGGCAGCGGCCAAGAAGGCCGCTCCTGCCCCCCGCCAAGAAGCCGGCCGCCAAGAAGGCCGTCGCTCCCGAGGTCAAGGCCGTGAAGAAGGTCTCGGCCGCGCGCAGCAAGGCCAAGGCCGAGCGCAAGGCTCCTGAGAAGGTGCCGGGCCGCAAGGAGCGCCGTGGCATCGTCGTCAGCGACGCCATGGACAAGACGATCGTCGTACGCATCGACGTGGCGCAGAAGCACGAGCGGTACGGCAAGGTCGTCCGCCGCTCGAGCAAGCTGCACGCCCACGACGAGCAGAACGCGGCCGGCGTCGGCGACCTCGTGCGCGTCGTCGAGACGCGTCCGCTGAGCGCCACCAAGCACTGGCGCCTGCTCGAGGTCCTCGAGAAAGCCAAGTAAGAATCCGGTCAGAGGAAGCACATGATCCAGGTTGAGTCCAGACTACGAGTCGCCGACAACACGGGCGCACGC
Source organism: uncultured Thermoleophilia bacterium (assembly GCA_963793605.1). Lineage (GTDB taxonomy): Bacteria > Actinomycetota > Thermoleophilia > UBA2241 > UBA2241 > CAIXSE01. The sequence goes on along the minus strand of CAWCAH010000005.1, from coordinate 60,095 downwards.
GAGATCCTCTGCATCCGGATCCGCGGAGGCTCGAAGCGGCGCTACGGTACGGTCGGCGACATCATCGTCGGTACCGTCAAGGTCGCCACGCCCGGCGGCAGTGTGAAGAAGGGCGACGTGGTGCGCGCGGTCATCGTGCGTACCAAGAAGGAATACGGTCGTAAGGACGGCACGTACATCGCGTTCGACGAGAACGCCGCCGTCATCATCGACAACCAGAACAACCCGCGCGGGACCCGCATCTTCGGTCCTGTCGCCCGCGAGCTCCGCGAGAAGAACTTCATGAAGATCGTCTCGCTCGCTCCCGAGGTGCTGTGATGAGCAACATGAAGATCAAGAAGGGCGATCAGGTGCGCGTGATCAGCGGCAAGGAGGCGGGCAAGACCGCCAAGGTGACCCGCGTCGAGACCGAGAAGCACCGCGTCGTGCTCGAGCGGCTCAATATGGTGAAGAAACACACCAAGCCCAATCCCAAGACCAACCCGCAGGGCGGCGTCATCGAGCGCGAGGCCCCCATGGACGCGTCCAACGTGATGCTCGTCTGCCCCTCCTGCGGTCAGCCCACCCGTGTCGGGTACCGGCTGATCGACGGTGGCGGCAAGGTCCGCACGTGCCGCCGCGCCAACTGCGGCAAAGACATCGACAAGGCGTGACGATGGCCAGGCTCAAAGACAAGTACTTCAAAGAGATCGTGCCCGAGCTCAAAGAGCAGTTCGGATACCGCAACGTGATGGAAGTCCCGCGTGTCACCAAGGTCACGCTCAACATGGGCGTCGGTGAGGCGAAGACGAACGCGAAGCTGCTCGACGAAGCCGTCGAGGAGATGGCGCTGATCAGCGGCCAGCGGCCGGCGATCACCAAGGCGCGCAAGTCCATCGCCAGCTTCAAGCTGCGCGAGGGGATGTCCATCGGCTGCCGCGTCACCCTTCGCGGTGAGCGCATGTACGAGATGATCGACAGGCTCGTGTCGATCGCCCTGCCGCGCATCCGCGACTTCCGCGGCATCGACCCGGCCCAGTTCGACGGGCGCGGCAACTTCGCCATGGGCGTGCGCGAGCAGACCATCTTCCCCGAGATCGACTACGACTCGGTGGAGACGTTCCGCGGTCTCAACGTCGTCATCACGACGACCGCCAAGACGGACGAGGAAGGGCGGGCCCTGCTGAGCAAGCTCGGCATGCCGTTCCGTTCCAACTAGGAGCATCTGAAGCATGGCCAAGACATCCCTCGTGGTGAAAGCGGGACGCAAGCAGCGCTACAAGACGCGGGAGTACAACCGCTGCCAGCGCTGCGGCCGCCCGCGCGCCTACTACCGTAAGTTCGGGCTCTGCCGCATCTGTCTGCGCGAAGTCGCGCACCAGGGCGTCATCCCCGGTCTGACCAAGTCGAGCTGGTGAGGAGGCGAGGACCATGTCAATGACGGACCCCATCGCCGATATGCTCACGCGCATCCGCAACGGCAGCACCGCGCGGCACAGCACGGTCGAGATCCCGGCGAGCAAGATGAAGGCCGAGATCGCGCGGCTCATGCTGGAGCAGGGCTACATCGCCGGCTACGACAAGAAGAGTGGGGAGCAAGGCGACGTCATCATCGTCGAGCTCAAGTACGGCAAGAACCGGGAGCGCGTCATCTCCGGCATCAAGCGGGTCTCCAAGCCTGGGCGTCGTGTCTATGCCAACAAGGAGACGCTGCCCAAGGTGCTCGGCGGGCTCGGCACGGCGATCATCTCGACGTCGCGAGGCCTTGTGACCAGCGCTGAGGCGCGGAAACTCGGCCTCGGCGGCGAGGTCATCTGCTTCATCTGGTAAGGACGGGACATGTCGAGGATCGGAAAAGCCCCAATCCCGCTGCCCGACAGCGTGGACTTCAACTACGACAACGCCGTCGTCACCGTGAAGGGCCCCAAGGGTGAGCTCACCCAGCGGGTACCTCGCGAGATGATGGTGGAGGTCGGCGACGGCGTCATCCAGGTCAAGCGGCCCACGGACAGCGGCCAGCACCGCTCGCTGCACGGGCTCACCCGGACGCTCATCGCCAACATGGTCACCGGCGTCACCGACGGCTTCGAGAAGCGTCTCGAGATCGTCGGCGTCGGCTACCGCGCCAGCGTCAAGGGCGACGACCTGGAACTCCTGGTCGGGTACAGCCACCCGGTGGTCATCGCGCCGCCGGAGCACATCACGTTCGAGTGCCCGCAGCAGACGGTGGTCGTCGTGCGGGGCATCGACAAGCAGGCCGTCGGCGAGGTCGCCGCCAAGGTGCGCTCGATCCGGCCGCCCGAGCCCTACAAGGGCAAGGGTATCCGGTACGCCGGCGAGTACGTCCAGCGCAAGGTCGGCAAGCGCGCCTAGAGCGCTGCCTGAGAGAAGAGGAACGACCACAAGATGAGCGCAACCAGCATCAGAGAGGCCCGGGCCCGGCGCAAGCGCCGCATCCGCGGCCGCATCAGCGGTACCGCCGAGCGCCCGCGCGTCTCGGTGTTCCGCTCCAACCGGGCCATCTACGCCCAGCTCGTCGACGACTCCGCCGCGATCACGGTCGCATCGGCCCGCTCCGGCGAGGTCGACACGACCGGCCTCAAGAAGGCGGAGGTCGCCAAGAAGGTCGGCGAACTGCTGGCGCAGCGCGCCAAGGACAAAGGCATCGAGAGCGTCGTGTTCGACCGCTCGGGCTATCTGTATCACGGCCGAGTCAAGGCTCTCGCCGAGGGCGCCCGCGAGGGCGGCCTGGCTTTCTGACAAGGAGAATAGGACCCCGTGGCTAGAGGATCATTCAGCGAAGGCAACGAGCTCAAAGAGCGCGTCGTCGATATCAACCGCGTCGCCAAGGTCGTCAAGGGCGGCCGGCGGTTCTCCTTCACGGCTCTGGTCGTCGTCGGCGACGAGAACGGGCACGTGGGCGCCGGCTACGGCAAGGCGCGCGAGGTGCCGCTGGCGATCCAGAAGGCGATCGAGGACGCGAAGAAGAACCTGTTCACCGTGCCGCGCTACAACGGCACGACCACCACGCACCAGGTGATCGGCCGCTACGGCGCCGCCAGGGTGCTGCTCAAGCCGGCCGCCCCCGGTACCGGCGTCATCGCCGCCGGAGGCGTCCGCGCCGTGCTCGAGCTGGCCGGCGTCCGCGACATCCTCACCAAGTCGCTGGGCACCACCAACCCGATCAATCTGGTGCGCGCGACCGTCGCCGGGCTGCAGTCCCTCAAGACGCCCGAGGGCCAGGCGCGTCTGCGCGGCATCTCGGTCGCCCAGGTGCTCGGCCTCGACCAGCGCGAGCCCGAGGCCGCTGAGGCCGCGAAGGAGGCCTGACCGGCATGAGCCAGATCGAGATCACGCAGGTCAAGAGCGCGATCGGGCGCAAGCCCGAGCATCGCGGCACGCTCCGCGCGCTCGGCCTCAAGCGCATCCGTCACACCGTGGTCCACGAGGACACCCCCGTGATCCGCGGCATGGTCAACCACGTGGCGTTCCTCGTCGAGGTCCGCCCTGCAGCGAAGAAGTCGTGACATGACTGAGGAACTGGGACTCCACAACCTGCGCCCCAACCCGGGCTCGACCAAGGCCACCAAGCGCCTTGGCCGCGGCAAGGGCACCGGCCAGGGCAAGACGGCCGGCAAGGGCCACAAGGGCTACAACGCCCGCTCCGGCGGCGGCGTGCGCCCGGGCTATGAGGGCGGCCAGATGCCGCTCTACATGCGCCTCGGCAAGCTGCGCGGCAACCACACCAAGAGAGCAATGCCCATCGGCCCGTTCCGCACCTATGCGGTGCCGGTGAACGTGGGCCGTCTCGCCGGCGCCTTCTCGGCCGGCGAAGAGGTCACCCCTGAGGCGCTCGTCGCCAAGGGCATCGTCAAGAACACCCGCACGCCGATCAAGGTGCTCGGCGGCGGCGAGCTCACGGTGGCGCTCACCGTGCGCGTGCACCTGTACTCCCGCAGTGCCGTCGAGAAGATCGAGGCGGCCGGCGGCAAGGCAGAGCTCCTCTGACCGGTACCGGGGGGTCCGCGTGAACAACAAGCTCTGGCAGTCGCTGGCGAACGCCTGGAAGATCCCGGACCTTCGCACGAAGCTCCTCTTCACGGCGGCGATGGTCGCGATCTACCGGTTCGGCGCTTACGTGCCGGTGCCGGGCATCGACCTCGAGGCCCTTCAGAAGTTCTTCGAGTCGGGGGCGGCCGGTGTGGCCGGCTTCCTCGACCTCTTCTCCGGCGGGGCGCTCCGGCGCGTCGCCGTGTTCGCGCTCGGCATCATGCCGTACATCACGGCGTCGATCATCATGCAGCTCCTCACCGTGGTCATCCCCAAGCTCGAGGAGCTGGCCAAGGAGGGCGAGCAAGGCCAGAAGCAGATCACCAAGTACACCCGGTGGCTCACCGTGGCCCTCTCCCTGGTGCAGTCGGCCGGCTACATCGTCCTGTTCCGCCAGTATGACGCCCTGCCGGACCTCAACTGGTGGCGCGCCGCCCTCATCGTGCTGAGCCTCACCACCGGCGCCGTCATCGTGATGTGGCTCGGCGAGCTGATCACCGCACGCGGCATCGGCAACGGCATGTCCATCATCATCTTCATCAGCATCGTCTCCCGTGTCCCCTCGGGCGCCGCGCAGCTGTTCACGCTGGAGATCTACAAGATCGTGGCGTTCGCGATCATCGCGCTCGCCGTCATCGTCGGCGTGATCTGGATCACCTCCGGCGAGCGCCGCATCCCGGTGCAGTACGCCAAGCGCGTGGTGGGCCGGCGCATGATGGGCGGCCAGAGCACGTTCATCCCGCTCAAGGTCAACATGGCCGGCGTCATCCCGGTCATCTTCGCCTCTTCGGTCATGATGATCGTCCCGACGTTCGCCCAGTTCCTGGGCACGGAGGGGTTCGGCGGTTGGCTGCAGCGGACGCTCGGGCCGAGCACGTTCGTCTTCATCATCTTCGAGGCCATCCTGATCGTCATCTTCACGTACTTCTACACGGCGGTGACGTTCAACCCCATCGACCAGGCCGACAACCTCAAGAAGTACGGCGGGTTCATCCCCGGCGTGCGTCCCGGCCGGCCCACCGCCGAGTACCTCGACCGCATCCTCACGCGGCTCACGTTCCCGGGCGCCCTGTTCCTGGCCGCTCTCGCCGTGCTGCCGTGGCTGCTCTCCCGGCCGCCGATCAACGTCCCGTTCTACTTCGGCGGCACCTCGCTGCTCATCGTGGTCGGCGTCGCGCTCGACACGATGCGCCAGATGGAGGCGCAGCTCCTCATGCGGCACTACGAAGGCTTCCTCAAGTAGGAGATGCAGATGACCCAACGCAACGTGATCCTTCTCGGCGGCCCCGGTGCGGGCAAGGGCACCCAGGCCGAACGCATCGTGGCCGACCACGCGCTGCCGCACATCTCCACGGGTGAGATGCTGCGCGCCGCCGTCGCGAACGGCACCGAGATGGGCCGCGAGGCGCAGAAGTACATGGAGAGCGGCCGGCTGGTCCCTGACGAGGTCGTCATCGGCGTCGTCCGGGAGCGGCTCGCCGAGCCGGACGCCGCGGAGGGGTTCCTCCTCGACGGCTTCCCTCGCACGGTGCCTCAGGCCGAGGCGCTCGACGCCATGCTCGCCGAGGGCGGCAGGGCCATCACTCACGTGGTGGCCATCGACGTCCCCGCCGACGAGCTCGTCCAGCGCATCGCCGGCCGCCGCTCGTGCGCGGTCTGCGGCAAGATCTACAACGTCACGTTCGACCCGCCCAGGGCGGACGGCGTCTGCGACCTCGACGGCGGCGAGCTCACCCAGCGCGCCGACGACAACGAGGAGACGGTGCGTAACCGCATCGCCGTGTACGAGGCTCAGACGGCCCCGCTCATCGGCTACTACACAGACAAGGGCGTGCTCCAGAGCGCGTTCGGCGGCGGCAAGCGGCCGGACGAGGTCTACGAGCAGGTCGGGCAGATCCTGGCGAGCTGAGCGCGTGATCGTCCGCAAGTCCGCAGCAGAGATCGCCAAGATCGCGGCCGCAGGGGCCATCCTTGCGGACTGCATCGACGCGCTCACCGAGGCGGCCGCGCCCGGCATGACCACCGCGGAGCTCGACCGCATGGCCGAGAAGTTCATCCGCCAGCACAAGGGCGTGCCCACGTTTCTCGGCTATCGCGGATTCCCGGCGTCCATCTGCGCGTCACCCAACGACATGGTCGTGCACGGCATCCCCGGCAAGTACCGGGCCGCCGAGGGCGACCTGCTCAGTCTCGACGTCGGCGTCACCCTGGACGGCTACGTGGCCGACTCGGCCGTGACGCTGCCCATGGGCGCCGTCGAGCCCGAGGCCCAGCGGCTCCTGGACGTCACGGCCGAGTCGCTCGAGGCCGGCCTGGCCGAGTGCCGGGAGGGCAGGCGACTGGGCGACATCTCGCACGCCGTGCAGGAGGTCGTCGAGGCCGCCGGCTTCAGCGTGGTACGCTCCCTCGTCGGCCACGGTGTCGGCAGGGAGATGCACGAGGATCCACAGATCCCCAATTACGGTGACCCCGGCCGTGGTCCGCGGCTGGAAGAGGGTATGGTGTTCGCCATCGAACCGATGGTGGATGCCGGCGCCTACGACGTCGTCGTCGCCGACGACGGGTGGGCGATCCACACGGCAGACGGGTCACTCTCGGCGCACTTCGAGCACACCGTCGCGGTGGGCAAGAAGGGGCCGCGCGTGCTCACGCGCCGTCGCTCGGAGAGGGGCGGCGCGAGGGCATAGGGGCAACACCAGGGCGCGGGCCGTGGCCGCCGCGCTCTCCACCGGCGACGAGGTTTGTCAGCCTCGCCGTTTGTGGTAGTATGTCAGGCCGCTGTCTGTCGACGAGTGGGGAGTATGGCGAACAAAGAAGAAGCCATTGAGATCGAAGGCGAGGTTGTCGAAGCTCTGCCGAACACGATGTTCCGTGTCCACCTCGACAACAACCATGAAGTGCTCGCCCACATCTCGGGCAAGATGCGCATGAACTACATCCGCATCCTGCCCGGCGACAGGGTCAAGGTCGAACTGTCGCCTTACGACCTCAGCAGAGGCAGGATCACGTACCGGTTCAAGTAGCGGCCCGCGAGAGGTCGCCCGGAGGCGGTGTGCCAGGGCCGCAAGGCCTGCCGCGCCCGTCCAGCGAGGATCACCGATGAAGGTAAGAGCATCAGTCAAGCCGATGTGTGAGAAGTGCAAGATCATCCGCCGTCACGGTACGGTGCAGGTGATCTGCTCGAATCCGCGGCATCGTCAGAGGCAGGGGTAAGTCCGCATGGCACGTATCGCAGGCGTCAACATCCCGCCGCAGAAGCGGGTCGAGATCGGGCTCACGTACATCTACGGCATCGGCCGCTCGACCTCCCAGAAGGTCCTCGGCATCGTCGGGATCGACCCGAACACGAAGGTCCGTGACCTCACGGAAGAGGAGATCATCCGGCTGCGCGACGCCATCGACCGCGAAGTCACGGTCGAGGGCGACCTGCGCCGGGAGCGCTCCCAGAACATCAAGCGTCTCATGGACATCGGCTGCTACCGGGGCATCCGCCACCGTCGTGGCATGCCGGTCAACGGGCAGCGCACGCGTACCAACGCACGCTCCCGCAAGGGTCCGAAGCGGACCATCAGCGGCAAGCGCAAGAAGTGACCGCACCAGTAGCGGAGGAGTAGAGCAGAGTGGCTAAGCCTCAGAGAGCCAAAGGTCGTCAGCGCCGCAAGGTCCGCAAGAACATCGCCGTCGGCCAGGCGCACATCAAGACGTCGTTCAACAACACGCTCGTCACCCTCACCGACAAAGAGGGCAACGTCATCGCGTGGGAGAGCGCCGGGTCCGTCGGGTTCAAGGGTTCGCGCAAGAGCACGCCGTTCGCCGCTCAGGTGACGGCTGAGTCCTGTGCCAAGAAGGGCATGGAGCACGGCCTCCAGAAGGTGGAGGTCTTCGTGCGTGGTCCCGGGTCCGGTCGTGAGACCGCGGTCCGCTCCCTCCAGGCCGCCGGCCTCGAGATCATCAGTGTCAAAGACGTGACGCCAGTGCCGCACAACGGCTGCCGCCCGCGTAAGCGTCGCCGGGTCTAGGAAGGTCCACGTGGCGAAAGATACATCACCGCAGTGCAAGCAGTGCCGCCGTGAGACTGAGAAGCTCTTTCTCAAGGGCGAGCGTTGTCTCACCGACAAGTGCGCCGTCGAGCGGCGCAGCTATCCGCCCGGCGAACACGGCCGCGGCCGCATCAAGCAGAGCGAGTACCTGCTCCAGCTTGCGCGAGAAGCAGAAGGCGCGCCGGTACTACCAGGTCCTGGAGAAGCAGTTCCGCCACTACTACGTGATGGCCAGCCGCAAGGACGGCATCACCGGCGAGAACCTGCTCAGGCTTCTCGAGATGCGTCTCGACAACGTCGTGTACCGCCTCGGCTTCGGCGCCTCGCGCCGTCAGGCCCGCCAGCTCGTGCGCCACGCACACTTCACCGTGAACGGCAAGAAGGTCGACATCCCGTCGTACCAGGTGCGTCCTGACGACGTGATCGCGATCCGCGGCAACAGCAAGGCCACCGAGGCCGTGCGCGCAGCGACTGACCTCACGTCGTCGGTGTCGCCCTGGCTCCTGGTCGACCACGACAATCTCACCGGAAAGGTCCTGCGCGCTCCCGAGCGCGACGAGATCGACGCCCCGGTGCAGGAGCAGCTCATCGTCGAGCTGTACTCCAAGTAATCACGCTGCAGCAACGTACCCGCGGCGAAGACTCTACAGGAGGCCAGTTGCTACAGTTTCAGATGCCTAACATCACGCGCGAGCAGCTCGCGGGCAACCGGGCGCGCTTCGAGGTAGAACCACTCGACCGCGGTTTCGGTCACACGTTCGGCAATGCGTTGCGGCGTGTCCTGCTCTCGTCGCTCGAGGGCGCAGCTGTCAGCTCCGTGAAGATCGAGGGTGTGGCGCACGAGTTCACGACCATCAAGGGCGTGAAGGAAGACGTCACCGACATCATCCTCAATCTCAAGGAGCTCGTCTGCCGTCTTCACGGTGAGCTCGACGAGGTCCAGGTGCGTCTGTACAAGGACAAGCCCGGCAAAGTGGTGGCGGCCGACATCGACATCCCGGCCGAGCTCGAGATCCTCAATCCGGACCACCACATCGCGACGCTGTCTGACGGCGGGGCCATCGAGATGATGCTCACCATCCGTCGCGGCACCGGTTACGTGCAGGCCGAGGGCAACAAGACCCCGGAGACGGTCATCGGCGTCATCCCGATCGACTCCATCTTCAGCCCCATCAAGCGTGTCTCCTACCACGTGGAGAGCGCGCGCGTCGGCCAGCGCACCGACTACGACAAGCTCATCCTCGACATCACGACGAACGGCGCGCTCATGCCGGAGGAGGCCCTGCGCGAGGCCGCCGAGATCCTCGTCGACCGGATGTCGATCTTCACCGACCCCGACCGCACGCGCAGCAACGAGGAGTTCCCCATCGAGGGCCTCACCACCGCGCCCGCGGGCGGCGGCATGGACGACGTGCTCATCGAGGAGCTCGAGCTCGGCGTCCGTTCGTACAACTGCCTCAAGCGCGAGGGTATCCAGACCGTCGGCGACCTGGTCTCCAAGACAGAGGCCGAGCTGCTCAACATCCCCAACTTCGGCAAGAAGAGCATCGACGAGGTCAAGGACAAGCTCACCGAGCGCGGGCTCTCTCTCCGGGGTGACGAGTAATGCGCCATCAGAACTCAGGCCGCAAGTTCAACATGGCCCCCGACCAGCGGCGTTCGCTGCTGTCGGGTCTGGCCTGCCAGGTGCTCGAGCACGAGAAGATCAAGACCGGCGTCAAGCGGGCCAAGGAAGTCCGGCCCATGGTCGAAGAGGCCATCACGCTCGGCAAGCGCGGTGACATCCACGCGCGCCGGCAGGCGATCGCCATGCTGCGCAACAAGAAGATCGTCTACAAGCTGTTCAACGACGTCGCGCCGCGTTACGCCGACCGCAACGGCGGCTACACGCGCATCATCAAGATCGGGCCGCGGCCCGGCGACGGCAGCGAGCAGGCGTACATCGAGCTGGTCTGACGGCCGGCGCAGATGAGGTGTGCGAAGGGCGGGCGGCCGCAGGGCCTCCCGCCCTTCTGCGTTCCGGGCCCGGAGGCCGGTGGCGCGCCACCGGCGCCTGCCCGCGGCGCGTCGCGACTCGGCCTTTCGGGCCGGCCGTCCGCTCGCCCCGGGGGCATGGGGTAGGCTTCCCTGGTCATGACGACCCCTCCTGATCCGGCCGGCTCACGCCAGGACGCGACCACGCCGGTCCTCGACGTGCGCGGGCTGCGGTACGCGTATCCCGGCGCGTCCGTCGACGCCCTCGCCGGGCTGAGCCTCGCCGTGGGAGCGGGCGAGTTCGTCGCCGTGGTCGGCGCCAACGGCTCCGGCAAGTCGACGCTCGCACGTCTGCTCGGCGGTCTCGAGAGGCCGGCCGGGGCCGAGGTCGCCACCGTCTGCGGCCACGACCTGCTGACGAACGAGGGGCGTCTGAGCGCGCGCCGCGACGTCGGCGTGCTGTTCCAGAACCCGGAGAACCAGCTGGTGGCCGAGTGCGTGGAGGACGACGTGGCGTTCGGCCTCGAGAACCTCGCCTGGGCGCCCGCCGAGATGCAGCAGCGCGTCGACGAGATGCTCGTGCGCTTCGGGCTCACTGAGCTCCGCCGGCGCGAGCCCCATCTGCTCTCCGGCGGGCAGAAGCAGCGCACGGCGCTCGCCGGCGTGCTCGCCGTGCCGCGCCGCGTGCTCGTCCTGGACGAGCCCACAGCGATGCTGGACCCGGCCGGGCGCGAGGAGGTGCTGGCGGCGGCTCGCGACCTGCGCTCCGAAGGGCTCGCCGTGGTGTACGTGACCCAGGAGATGGACGAGGTGGTCGGCGCCGACCGGGTGCTCGCCCTGGAGGCAGGCGTGGTGGTCTATGAGGGCCGTGTGGAGGGGTTGTTCGGCGACGGGGATCTGGTCCGGCGCCTCGGCCTCGGCCTGCCCGCCGCCGGTGAGCTCGCCCTGGAGCTCGCCGCCAGGGGGCGCACGGTCACGCCGTTGCCTCTGACCACGGAAGATCTGCTGGCGGCTCTGGGCGGGGCGACGTGAAGAGCGGCCGCAGGCCTGTCGCCGAGCGGGGCCATGAAGGGTCGGCGCCCCTTGCCGCGGGAATGGCGCTGGAGTGCACCGATCTCGGCTTCAGCTACACCGAGGCCCGGACCCAGATACCTGCGCTCCGGGCCGTCGCGTTCTCGCTCGAGGCAGGCCGGTCTCTGGCGCTGCTCGGCGCGTCCGGCTCCGGCAAGTCGACGCTGCTCCAGGTGGTGAAGGGGCTGGACGCGCCGCAGTCGGGGGCGGTGCTGCTGGACGGCTCCGGCACCGGCGACGGCCGGTACGCCGGCCTGCAGCGGCAGGTCGGCCTCGTGTTCCAGACGCCCGAGCTGCAGCTGTTCGCGACGTCGGCACGGGAGGACGTGGCGTTCGGCCCGCGCCGCCTTGGGTGGCCGGAGGAGGAGGTTGGCGGTCGCCGTGGACGAGGCGCTCCAGCAGGTGGGGCTGCCTCCGGAGCGGTTCGGCGAGCGCCACCCCTACGCCCTCTCCGGCGGTGAGCAGCGGCGCCTGGCGCTCGCCGGGGTGCTCGCCATGCGCCCGCGGCTGCTGCTGCTCGACGAGCCGTTCGTGAGCCTGGACCCGGCCACGCGGCGCGAGCTCTCCGCGATCCTCTCGCAGCTGCGCGCCTCCGGCGTCACGCTGGTGCTGGCCACGCACGACGTGGACCTCGCGTGGGCTTTGTGCGACGAGCTGTTGCTGCTGGACGCGGGCAGGGTCGTGGCCGCCGGCGGCTGGGAGTTCGGCGAGCAGGACGCCGGGCTCCTGGGGGCGGAGCGGCTGCGTGAGCCCTTTCTCGTGCAGCTCTGGCGGCGTCTGGGGCGCGACCCTCGTGAGGCCCCGCGCACTCACGCCGAAGCCGCGGAGGCGCTCGCGTGAGGCCGGCGGTCGCCCAGTACTACCCCGGCGACTCGGTCGTCCACCGGCTGGACGCGCGCGCCAAGTTCGTCGCCGTGACGGCGCTCGCCGTCGCCCTGTTCCTGCGCGACTCGTTCGCCGGCCTGGCGGTGTTCGCGGCGGCCGGCGCGGTCGCCTACGTGCTGAGCGGTGTGCCGGCCTCGTGGTTCTGGCGCGCGTTCCGGCCGCTGCTGTGGCTGGTCGGGCTCACGTTCCTCGCCCAGGTGCTCTTCGCGCCGGGCGAGGCCTTCTACAGCATCTGGATCTTCCACTTCTCCTGGGAGGGGCTGACGTTCGCCGCGTTCCTCAGTCTCCGCCTGCTGGTACTCGTGCTCATCGGGTCGGTGCTGACGCTCACCACGCAGCCGATGGCGCTCACCGACGGCCTCGCCTGGCTCGGCCGGCCGCTGCGCCGCCTGCGCGTGCCGACCGACGAGCTCGCGCTGATGGTGACGATCGCGCTGCGATTCATCCCGACGCTGCTGGTGGAGGTGGACCAGATCATGCGCGCGCAGCGGGCCCGCGGCGCCGACTTCGGCAGCGGCGGGCCCGTGAGGCGCGCCCGGGCGCTCGTGCCGGTGCTGACGCCGCTGTTCGTGCTGAGCTTCCGGCGCGCCGACGAGCTGGCGCTCGCCATGGAGGCGCGCTGCTACCGCCCGGGCATCGTGCGCACGCGGCTGCACCCGCTCAAGGCCGGGCTCTCCGACGCTCTGCTGCTGGCGATCACGGCGGTCGTCATCGCCGCCGGGCTGCTCGTGTAGGATGCCCGGCGTGGACGCGTCAGCTCCAGACCCGCAGGACAGGCGCCGCATGACCTGGCGGCTCGACGTGGCCTACCAGGGCACGGCGTACCGCGGGTGGGCCCGGCAGCCCGGGCACGTGAGCGTGGAGGGACTGCTCGAGCAGGCCCTCGCGACCGTGCTGAGGGAGCCGGTGCGCCTGAGCGTAGCCGGGCGCACCGACGCCGGCGTGCACGCGTGGGCCCAGGTGGTCTCCTTCGCATGTGTGCTCACGGAGGTCGCGCCGGAACGGCTGCGCCTCTCCCTGAATGCGCTGTTGCCGCCGGACATCGCGGTGCTCCGGGCGGCGCCGGCGCCGCCCGGCTTCGTCGCCCGCGAGGCGTCGTCGCGCAGCTACCGGTACGACGTGTGGGAGACGGCCGTGAAGCCCGTGCGCGAGCGCGACTACGTGTGGGTGCTGCGCGGAGCGCTGGACGGGGCGGCGCTGCGCGCGGCGGCGGCTCTGCTGCCGGGCCGCCGCGACTTCGCCGCCCTCACGCCCTCCGCACACCTCTATCACCACTGCGTGCGTGAGGTGAGGGAAGCGGCGTGGACCGACGACGGACCGACGCCGGACGGAGAGGGCCGGCGGTGGCGGTTCGAGATCGTCGCCGGGAGCTTCCTCCACAACATGGTGCGCGTTGCGGTCGGCTCGATGGTGGACGTCGCCCAGGGGCGGATGACGCTTGAGGCGTTCGAGGCGGCGCTGGCCTCCGGCGAGCGCCGCCGCATGGGTCAGACGGCTCCGGCGCGTGGCCTCGCGCTGGTGGCGGTCACGTACGCCTGAGCGGGGCGACTGCTCGAGCGCGGCCGGCGGCAGGACCGAGCGCGAGGCCCGGGAGCGGCGCGCGCAGACGAGCGGGAGCGGCGCGCGCCCGCCAAGCCTCAGTCTCCGAGGAACCTCTCGGTCATCTTCTCGCGTGTCGCCTCGCTCGGAGGCAGCACGACCGACTGCCCCTCGTACCAGCCGGACTCCCCCTTCATCACCTGCTTCTTGCCGCCGCTGGCGCGCCACTTGAGGTAGGCGAGCTGGAGGATCTCGTTGGTGGTGAGGTCGGTGGAGACGCCGCTCATGAAGTGCTTGCCGATGTCCGGCAGCTTGGTGATGTTGCCGGGCTGCATGAGCTTCTTCTGGAGCGCCTGGATGAAGGCCTGCTGCCGCGTGGCGCGCGTGAAGTCGCCCTCCGCATAGGCCTTGCGGATGCGCACGTACAGCATCGCGTTCTTGCCGTCGAAGTGGTGCATGCCCTTCTTGAAGGTGACGACGCGCTGCGTGGAGCCGGGGATGCCGGGACCCGCCCCGGTGGTCACCGTCTCGCGGGACGTACATGTCGATGCCGCCGACGCTGTTGACGAGACGCGGGAAGCCCTGGAAGCCGACCACCATGACGTGGTTGACGGGGATACCGGTGAACTCCTTGACGGTCTTGACCGCCAGCGAGGGGCCGCCGTACCACATCGCCTGGGTGAGCTTCTGCTGCCCGTAGCCGTCGATGTTGACGAGGGTGTCTCGCGGGATGGAGAGCGTGTTGACCGTGTGCGTGCCGGGGTTGAAGCGCATGAGCATGACGGTGTCCGAGTGCGCCGGCAGCCCGGCGTCGTCCAGGCCGAACAGGAGGAGCGTGGTGCCCTTGCGCCAGATCCAGCCGTCGTCCGGGCTGAGCTGGGCGCGGGTCTTCTTGTCGACGCGCTTGTTGGCCTTGTCGACGGCCCGGTCGAACTTCTGGTACCCGGGCCAGGCGAGGACGGTGACGATCGACGCCGGCGATGATGAGGAGAGCGAAGACGGCGACGGGGATGTGCCACCAGCGGAAGCGGCGCCGGCGGCCGGGAGCGGCGCCGGCCTTCTTGCTGCGCTTCCTGGCCGCCTTGCTGTCGGGCGCCGGCCCGTACGTCTGGTAGGCCTTGTCGCTGCGCGGGGGGTAGGTAGGGCCGGCCGCTCCGTCCTTGTCGGCCGGCCTCCGGCGCGGAGGCCGCGCTCCGGCCAGCTCGTCGTCGAGCTGGCTCCTGCGCGGCCTGCTGCTCGCCTTGTACGTCTTGTAGGGCTTGGCCCCTCTGTCGTCGTTCTGCGCTGCCATATGTGTGGCGCCTCCTGCCCGCGCGCACGCGACGTCGATGTGCGTGTGGTGGGGGCGGGGCGCCGGATGCTCTCCCAGACTACGCCCGTGAGCGGGCGTTTCCTCTAGTCGCGAGTCTACACCATGGTAAGCTCGTGGGCGCCATGGCCCCGGAACGCCTCGTCATCGGAGTCGACATCGGCGGCACCAAAGTGGCCGCCGCGCTGGTGCGCGGGCGCCTGCCCGGTCCGGACGCGCGCTCGTCCGGCGAGGTGGAGACGCCGGAGGTCGTGGACCGGTTCACCACGCTCACCGACGTGAGTTCTCCCGAGGCCACGGTGCGCGGCATCGAGGCCTGTATCGCCGACCTCGAGCACGGCTCGGGGCGCGTGGAGGGCATCGGCGTCGGCGTGGCCTCCATGGTCGACTTCGCCGCCGGGCGCATCGTCGAGTCCGTCAATCTGCCACTCTCAGACGTACCGCTCCGCGACCTCCTGCGGGGCAGGTTCGAGATGCCCGGTGGTGGTGGACAACGATGCCACGGCGGCCGCCATCGGTGAGTGGGTGTACGGCGCCGGCGCCGGTACGCGCGACATGATCATGCTCACGCTCGGCACGGGAGTGGGGGGCGGCATCATCAGCGGCGGCCGCCCCCTGCGCGGCGCGAGCGGCGCGGCCGGCGAGCTCGGCCACATCATCGTCGAGTTCGACGGCCTCGAGTGCCCCGCCAACTGCCCCAACTGGGGCTGCCTCGAGGCCTACGCGGCGGGACCCGCCATGGGCGCCGCCGCGCGGGTGGCAGCGGAGCTCGAGCCCGACTCGGAGCTGGGCCGGGCGCTGGCGGCCGGCCGCACGGTCGACAGCCGGCTGCTGACGAGACTCGCGCTCGCGGGCGACGTGGGCTCCGTCGCGGTACTCGAGCGCACCGGGGAGTACCTCGGCGCCGGGCTCGTCACGCTGAGCAACGTCTTCGACCCGGAGCTGTTCGTCGTCGGCGGCGGCGCGGCGGCGGCGGGCGAGCTGCTCCTGGAGCCGGCCCGCCGCGTCCTCGCCGCCCGGGCGCTCCCGCCGGCACGCGACCGTGTGCGCGTCGTGCCGGCGGCGCTCGGCCCCGACGCCGGGTTCATCGGCGCGGCGGCGCTCGCGCTCACCGAGCTCTTCCCGCGGGACCTGGAGGCGTGACTCGAGCCGTCCTCGAGCGACCGGCTCTTCGGTTGACTTCGATGCCTCGATGCCCGTAAATGGTCGCTGGAATCACGCGCGCCCCGCGCTTGCGGCGCGCCAACAGGAGGTGACATCACCACATGGCGTACAAGATCACTGACGAGTGCCTCGCCTGCGGCGCCTGCATCGACGAGTGCCCCAACGAGGCCATCTCCGAGGGCGACGACATCTACGTCATCGACCCTGAGAAGTGCGACGACTGCGCGACCTGCGTCGAGTCCTGCCCGAGCGAGGCCATCGTCCCCGAGTGACCCTACTCGAGAACGTCTGAGTCACACCGGGGTCGGCTTCTCAGGAAGCCGGCCCCGTCGCTTTGTCGGGCAGCGTCGCCCGGCTCCGTCGCCGTACTCGCAGGCTGACGGGCAGGCAGCCGTCAGGCGGGTGGGCCGGCGCCGTCCACGACCTCCGGCCCGTCCCACGCCAGGCGCTCGCGCATGACGCGCACAGCCTCGGGGTTCTCGTCCACCAGCAGGTAGCCGCGGCCCAGCCGCGCGGCGGCCTCTCCCGTGGTCCCGCTGCCGGCGAACGGGTCCACCACGAGGTCGCCCGGGTCCGAGTGCACGCGCACGATGCGCTCCAGGATCCTGACCGGCTTCTGCGTCGGGTAGCCGGTCTTCTCCCTGCCGGTGGGGCTGACGATGGTCTGCCACCACACGTCCGTGGGTGTCTTTCCGCGCGCCGCCTTCTCCGGGCCGACGAGGCCGGGCGCCAGGTAGGGCACCCGGTCGATGTCGTCGTACCGGAACACGTAACGCGCGGGGTCGCGCGCGTACCAGAGGATCACGTCGTGCTTGGCCGGCCAGCGCGTGCGCGGGCGGGCGCCGTAGTCGTAGGCCCAGACGATCTCGTTGACGAACGATGCGCGCCCGAAGAGCTCGTCCAGCAGCACCTTGCAGTAATGGGACTCGCGCGGGTCGATGTGGAAGAAGAGCGAACCGTCGTCCGCGAGGATGCGCCGCGCCTGCTCGAGCCGCGGCGCGAGGAACCCCAGGTAGTCGTCGTAGGCGTCGTTCCAGGCGCTGCAGCCCAGCACCTCGGTGCGGTAGCGCTTGCCGTTGAAGCCGACGCGCGCGGCGTCGTCGTCGCGCACGGCGCGCGTGCGCGTGCGCTCCTGCACCTTGCCGGTGTTGAACGGCGGGTCGAGGTAGACGAGGCGCGCGCAGCCGTCGTCGAGGCCGGCGAGGACGTCGAGGCAGTCGCCGAGGACGATGCGCTTCACGGCGTGCTCTTTGCGGCCGGGCGCGTCACAGCGTGAGCTCGAAGACGCGCTGCTCTTTGTAGAGCCGGAAGCCGAGGCTCTCGTAGAACCGGGGCGTGCCCTCGCGCCAGAGGCTCACCCGCACCCACAGCTTGGGGAGAGCGCGGGCGCGCGCCCAGCGCACGGCCTCGGCGACGAGCGCGGAGCCGATGCCTTCGCCGCGCGCGTCGCCGGCCACCACGAGGGCGATGAGCTCCGCGAACGGGTCCTCCTCCAGGACCACCCGTTCGTGGACGTCGACGACGCCGCGCAGTGAAGCCGGGCCGCGAGCCTCACCGGTTCGAGCCTCGGCGACGAAGAGGCCGTGGTGGGAGGCGTCGAGGCGGCGTAGCCGCTCGCGCACCTGCGCCTCGGCGGACGGGTAGCCGAGCTCGGTACACAGGCGCGCCAGGGCGGGAGCGTCGTCGGCGCGACCGGGCCTGATGTGCGCGGGTGCCGTCTCCATGGCGGCAAGCATATCGCGCGCCGCTCCGGCGGGATCGCGCCGCCTCGCCCTGCGCGCCGACTCCTGAGAGAATAGGCCGGTCACTCTGTGGAGGGGGCCCAATGACCGACGACGTCTGGCGCGAGTTCTTCGACAGCTTCGCGCCGCAGTACATGAACGAGGTCTTCACCACCGACAGCGCGCGGGAGGCGGCGTTCCTGGTCGAGCTCCTGGGACTGCCGCAGGGGGCATCGATCCTCGACATCGGCTGCGGCACCGGCCGGCATGCTGTGGAGCTGGCCGGGGCGGGATTCGCGGTGACGGGGATCGACCTCTCCAGCGGGATGCTGCGCGAGGCGCGGGCCGCGGCGAAGAAGGCCGGCGTGGAGCTCGAGCTGGTGCAGGCCGACGCCACCTCGTTCGACCTCGGCCGCGAGTTCGATGCGGCCGTGTGCCTGTGCGAGGGCTCCTTCGGCCTGCTCGGCAGCGACGACGCGTTCGCGCACGACGCCGCCGTCCTCGAGCGCGCCTTCGCGGCCCTGCGGCCCGGTGCGCTCTTCGTCCTCACGGCGCTCAACGGGCTGCGGATGGTCCGTCTTGCGACGCCGGAGCAGGTGGAGAGCGGCGCCTTCGACCCGGCCACGCTCACGGAGTCCAGCGAGATGAAGTGGGAGGCCGAGGACGGGCCGCGCTGCCTGCGGGTCCGTGAGCGCGGCTATGCGCCGAGTGAGCTCGCGCTGCTCTGCCGCACGGTGGGCTTCGACGTCGAGCACGTGTGGGGCGGCACGGCCGGCAACTGGGGACGCCGCCCGGTGGAGCTGGACGAATGGGAGATCATGGTCGTCATGCGGAGGCCGCCGGCGTGAGCGGCGCGGCCGGGGTCGGCGTACGCAAGGCGACGGCCGCCGACGCGGAGGCCGTCGCCGCCGTGCTCAATGGCGCCATCCGCGGCGGCAGCCCCACCATCCTCGACACGCCGTTCTCCGTCGAGGACGAGCGCGCCTACATCGATGGCCTGCCGGCGCGCGGCTTCATCCACGTCGCCGAGATCCCGGACGCCGGCGTGGTCGGCTTCCAGGCGGTGATCCCGTGGAGCGACTTCGTCACCACGGCTCACGACCACGTCGCCACCATGGGCACGTACGTCGACGCCGCCCACAGGCGGCGAGGGGTGGGGGCGGCGCTCGCGCGGGCCAGCTTCGCCGCCGCGCTCGCCCTCGGCTACGAGAAGATCTTCACCGACCTGCGCGCCGACAACCTGGCGTCGCTCGCGTATCACCTCGGCCTTGGGTTCTCCGTGGTCGGCGCCGCCCGCCGCCAGGCACGCACCGCGGGCGGCGACGTCGACGTCCTGTTCATCGAGCGCTTTCTTGAGGAGGGGTGACCGTGCTGTACGTCTGCGCCACACCGATCGGCAACCTCGGGGACGTGTCGCCCCGAGTCCTCGACGCGCTGCGGGAGGCGGAGCTGGTGGCGGCTGAGGACACGCGCCGCACGCGCAAGCTGCTCAGCCACTTCGACATCCACGCGCCGCTCACGAGCTTCTTCCAGCACAACGAGCTGCAGAAGACCGACGAGGTGCTGCGCCTGCTGCGCGACGGCCGCACCGTGGCGCTGGTGACCGACGCCGGGATGCCCGGGGTGCAGGATCCCGGCATGCTGCTCGTGCAGAAGGTCGTCTCGGAGGGCCTGGACATGACCGTGCTGCCGGGGCCGTCCGCGGTGCTCACGGCGCTGGTGGCCGCAGGCATCTCGGGCGACGGCTTCCGGTTCGTCGGTTACCTGCCGCGGCGGGCGCGCGAGCTGGAGGCGAAGCTCAACGAGTGGCGTCGCTGTGGCGGCATAGTCGTCGCCTTCGACACCGGCCATCGGCTGCCGAGGAGCCTCGCCTGTCTGGCCGCGCACCTGCCCGAGGCCCGGGCCGCCGTCTGCCGCGAGCTCACCAAGGTGCACGAGGAGGTCGTGCGCGGCCGGGTGCTCGAGCTCAGCGAGCAGTACCCGGTGCCCGGTCCCGACGCCGGGCCGACCGACGCGGTGCGCGGCGAGATCACGGTCGTGCTGGACCTCGGGCGGCCGCTGGATGCCGCCGCGGCGGGGCGGCCGGGCGCGGACGCTGCCGCCGAGCGCCTGCTCGCCCGCGGCCTCTCGCGTCGCGACGCGGCGACGGCCCTGCACATCTGCCTCGGTCTGCCACGGCGCGAGGCGGATCAGCTCGCTCGCGAGGTGGCCGCGCGCTCCGGCTGACGGGGCGGCTTCCGCGCGGCGTCTGCGACGGAGGAGGCGCGGACGGGGCGCGGACGAGGGGCGATCGCGGGTGCCTCAGCCTCGGGGCGAGCGGACTCCGACCGGGTCCCGAGCGGGCGCCGACCGGGCGCCGGCGGCAGGGACCGGCCGCGCGCTCTGGTAGACTCCGGCGTATGGACCTGACCGCCCTCATCGCTGAGCGTCCCTTGCTGCTGGACGGCGGCATGGGACGCGCGCTCATGGAGCGCGGCTTCGAGGCGGGCGAGTGCCCGGAGGAGTGGAACGTCTCGCACTCGGCAGAGGTGGAGGGCATCCACCGCGGGTTCTTCGCCGCCGGCTCGGACATCGTGAACACCAACACCTTCGGCGGCACCGCGATGCGTCTGGAGGCGCACGGGCTCTCGGCGCGCGCCGTGGAGCTCAGTGAGACCGGCGCGCGGCTGGCGACCGGTGTGCGCGACCGCGAGTTCCCGGGCCGCTGGGTCGCCGGCGACATCGGTCCCTGCGGCGCGATGGTGGCGCCGATGGGCACCGCCGACCCCGCCGACCTGCGCACCACCTTCGCCGAGCAGGCGCGCGCCCTGGTCGCGGGCGGGGCGGACCTCCTGAACGTCGAGACGATGTTCGACCTCACCGAGGCGACCATCGCCGTGGAGGAAGCGGTCAAAGCGGCGGAGGGGAGGCCGGTGCTGGCCAGCATGGCCTTCAAGCCCGCCGCAAAGGGCTTCCGCACGATGATGGGCGTCACTCCCGAGCAGGCCGTCGCCGCCCTCAAGGCTGCCGGCGCGGACCTGGTGGGCTGCAACTGTGAGATCAGCTGCGAGCCGATGGCCGGGCTGGTGCCGATCCTGGCCGAGCTCGCCGGCGGAGTGACGTACGCCCAGCCGAACGCCGGCCAGCCCCGGCTGGAGGGCGGAGAGACCGTGTACGCGGAGACGCCGGAGCACTTCGCCGGCGTCGTCGCCACGTATCCCGCGCTCGGCGCGGGTATCGTCGGCGGGTGCTGCGGCACGCCGCCCGCCTCCATCGCCGCGCTCGCCGCGGCGCTGGGCCGCTAGCGCGGCCCGCGTCCGCCGCGGCGCATCCCCCCTACTCGGTCACGAGGGCGCCGGTCCGCGCTTCCTCAGCCGGCGCACGCAGCTTCCAGGCGGTCCACGCGATGAGGACGCACGCGAGCGTCTCGATGCCGGCGATGAAGATGTAGTGCGGAGTGGTCATCGACCCCATCCCGAGGACGTACGCGGCCGTGAACGCGGCGGCGGCGAGGTTCGTCCAGCGCAGCGCGCGCATCGGCAGGACGAGGTTGAGCAGCACCATGGCGATGGGGATCTCGGTCATCACCGCGGCGAGCAGCAGGAACCCGGCGGTGAGCTCGATCTGCCCTGCCCTCCCCTCGAGGATCTCCTTCAGGACCCCGGCGCCCATGAAGGACAGGATGTCGGCGAAGATCATGTTCAGCATGACGAAGACCCAGAGCAGCGAGAGACGCGCCCTCACGTCGGTGGCCAGAGTGGGCATCACGGTTCTCCTTTGGAAACTAACACTGTTAGTAAGACGCGACCACTATGGACTAACAGTGTTAGTATGTCAACTGGCGCGATGACGTGGTGGCGCCGGCAAGGCGACGGGAAGGTGCACGATGGCCGGGATGAGAAGCGGCAAAGGGTCGCGTGAGACGCTCGACCGCGCGCGCGTGGTGCGTGCGGCCATGGACCTCGCGGACGAGCGAGGCCTCGACGCGCTCACCATGCGCGAGCTCGGCCGCTGGCTCGGCGTGGAGGCGGCCTCGCTCTACAACCACGTGACCGGGAAGGACGACGTGCTCGACGGCATGGTCGAGCAGGTCGTCGCCCGGATCGACGTCCCCGGCGAAGAGGTCGACTGGAAGGAGGCGATGCGGCGGCGCGCCGTCTCCGCGCGGGCGGTCTTCGCGCGGCACCCCTGGGCCGCCGGCCTCGTCGACTCACGCGAGCGGAGCGGCCCCGTGAGCCTGTCCTACGCGGACCGTGTGCTCGGCGTGCTCCTGCGGGCAGGGTTCTCGCCGCGGACGGCCGGTCACGCGTTCCTGGCGCTCGACAGCTACATCTACGGCTACGAGCGCCAGCGCGCCGGCATCGCGCCCGCCGACGGCGTGGACGCCGGCGATGCGGCACGCGAGGTGCTCGAGGCTGCCCGGGAGGCGTACCCGTCGCTGATGCTCGTCGCGAGCGAGTACGCGGCCGAGCCCGCCGACGACGACACCGCGTTCGCCTTCGGTCTCGACCTCATCCTCGACGGCCTGCAGCGCCTGCTGGAAGGGGGCCGCCCGACGCTTGACACGCGTGAGCTACTGTGAATAGAATCACAGCTAGAGGGACCGTGGGAGGAACCTTGAGCGTCAAAGAACAGAAGCACGTCTCACTGCAGACCGTCGAGCGGCTCAGCGTGTACCGCAAGGTGCTCGAGGAGCTCGACCACGACGGCACGGAGTATGTGCACTCCCACGAGCTCGCCGCGCTGGTCGGCGTCACGCCCGCCCAGCTCCGCCGCGACCTCGCCAGCTTCGGCACCTTCGGCAACATCTCCCGCGGCTACAACGTGTACGAGATGAGCCGCACCATCAGCCGCATCCTCGGGACCAACGAGACCCAGAACGTCGCCCTGTTCGGCGTCGGCGACCTGGGCCGCGCGCTCCTCTCCTATCGTGGGTTCGAGGAGAGAGGCTTCCACATCACCGTGGCCTTCGACTTGGACAGCGCGAAGGTCGGGCGTGTGTTCGCCGGCCGTCGCTGCTACCACGTCGACGACCTCGAGGACGTGCTGCGCGAGTTCGACGTGCACATGGCGATCCTGGCGACCCGCCCTGAGGGGCTGCAGGCGCTGGTGGACCGCGTGTGCGCATCAGGAGTGACCGGCGTGCTCAACTTCGTGCCCAAGCGAGTCTCCGTGCCGGACGCCTGCCACGTGGAGGAGAGCGACATCGCCTCGCAGCTCGAACTGCTCTCCTTCCTCTCCCGGAGCGAGGCCCAGGACGCCGGCGTCGAGGCCGCCGCGGGGACGTGACGTGTTTTTTTCGAGGCTATTGTGAAGCATTTCACTGTGAACGACGTAACTAGCCAGCCGGTACCAGCCGAGTCTGAGTACGCGGAGGAACGGAGGAGGAGAGTCATGAAGGCCAAGCGCATCCTGATGGTGGACGACGACCGCGACCTGGTCGCCGGCGTCAAGGCGTTCCTGGAGGCTCGCGGGTACGAGATGGACACTGCTCACAGCGGCGTAGAGGGGCGCGAGCGGCTCGCGGCGCAGCGGCCGGACCTCGTTCTGCTCGACATCATGATGGACTACGACACCGACGGCTTCAATGTGGCCTTCAAGCTGCGCGAGGATCCCGAGACCGCGGACATCCCCGTCATCATCATGAGCGGCTTCACCAAGGAGCTCGATACCAAGACCCACGTGTTCGAGCCGATGATGTACCGCGAGTGGCCGGCCGCCAAGTTCCTGGAGAAGCCGGTCAAGCTGGCCGACCTGGCCGCCGCGATCGCCGAGCTGCTGGCCGAGGCGGATGCCCCCGACGCCGCGAAGGCGTGATCCCGGTGACCACCGCTGAGGCCATCATCGCCGGGCGCAGGGAGCAGCTCACGCGCGAGCAGATGATCCCGCTGCTCCAGGAGATCCAGGCGGCCGACGGGTTCATCTCCACCGAGGCGATGGTGCTCGTGGCCGATGCCCTGGAGACGCCGGTCAGCCGTATCTACGGCGTCGCCACGTTCTACAACCAGTTCCGCTTCGCGCCGCTGGGCGAGCACGTGATCGAGCTCTGCCGGGGCACGGCGTGCCACGTCAAGCAGAGTCTCGCGCTCGCCCAGCACCTGAAGCGGCGGCTGAAGCTGCGCGAGGACGGCAACTCGGCCGACGGCCGCTACACCGTCATCAGCGTCGCCTGCCTCGGCGCCTGCTCCATCGCCCCGGTGATCAAGCTGGACGGAGAGTTCTACGGCCACCTCACCAGTGAGAGGCTCGACGCGCTCCTGGACGACGTGGAAGCGACGGACGAGAGGGCCGAGAAGGACGAGGCCGCGGCCTGACATGGACCACCTATCAAGTGAGATGAGCATGAACCACAGCGAGCTCATGACCCCGTGCTGCCCGCGCTGCCTGCACACCGCGGCGACCCCGTGCGCCGACGTGCTCGAGTGCATCGACCACGGACCGATCTGCCACCAGGCCGACGCCTGCGCCGAGACGCGGGCGGCGCGCCGCGAGCGCGCCCGCCGCGGCGGCGACGGGATGCTCCTCTACGTCGGCGCCGGCACCTGCGGGCGCGCCAACGGCGCGCTCACCGTCATCGAGAAGATGAACGCCTACTTCGACCGGCGCGGCCTGCGCGTGCCGATCATGGAGACCGGCTGCGTGGGCTTCTGCCAGCGCGAGGTCTTCGTCGACCTCGTCACCGCCGACGGCGTGCGCCTCAGCTACTGCGACCTCGGGCCCGACACCATCGACGAATGGCTGCTGGCCACGTTCGACGAGGGCGAGCTGCAGAACCGGTTCCTGCTGGGCAAGTACGCCGACCCGGACGACCTGTACCGCGGTGTGCGGCCGCTCGAGGAGACGCCGTTCTTCGCCCGGCAGACAAAGGTCGTGCTGGCGAACTGCGGCGTCGTCGACCCGGCCAGCCTGGACGCGGCGCTGGCCGCCGGCGGGTTCCGCGCCGCCGCCAAGGCGCTGGCGACCATGACCCCCGCAGAGGTGTGCGACGAGGTCATCGCCAGTGGCCTGCGCGGCCGCGGCGGCGCCGGCTTCCCGACGGGCACGAAGTGGAAGGTCGCCCACGACCAGGCGCGCAGCCAGAAGTACCTCATCTGCAACGCCGACGAGGGCGACCCCGGCGCGTTCATGGACCGCGCCGTGCTCGAGAGCGACCCCTTCCGCGTTGTCGAGGGCATGCTCATCGCCGCCTACGCGATCGGCGCGACCAAGGGCTACGTGTACTGCCGCGCGGAGTACCCGCTGGCGATCGAGCGCCTCGGCGAGGCGATCCGCCAGTGCCGCGCCGCCGGCTTGCTCGGCGGGAACATCCTCGGCACGCTCACCGACTTCGACATCACCATCAAGATGGGCGCCGGCGCCTTCGTCTGCGGCGAGGAGACGGCCATTCTGGCGAGCATCGAGGGCGGGCGCGGAATGCCCCGTCCCCGCCCGCCCTATCCCGCGGTCAGCGGCCTCCACGGCTGCCCCACGGTGCTGAACAACGTCGAGACGCTGGCCAACGTGCCGGCCGTGCTCGACCGCGGCGCCGCGTGGTTCCAGGATCTCGGGTACGGCGACGCGGCCGGCACCAAGGTCTTCGCCCTCTCCGGCCGCGTGCAGAACACCGGCCTCGTCGAGGTCCCCGTCGGCATCCCCCTGCGCGAGGTCGTGTACGACATCGGCGGCGGCGCTCCGGCCGGCCACCACATCAAGGCAGTCCAGATCGGCGGCCCCAGCGGCGGCTGCATCCCGGACGAGTACCTGGACGTGGCCACCGACTACGGCACGCTCCAGGAGCTGGGCGCGATGATGGGCTCCGGCGGCATGGTCGTCATGGACGAGCGCTCCTGCATGGTCGACGTGGCCAAGTTCTTCATGGAGTTCATCCGCAACGAGAGCTGCGGCAAGTGCACGCCGTGCCGTGAGGGCACCACGCGCATGTTCGAGATCCTCAGCGAGCTCACCGAGCGGCCGGTGGGCGACGACATGCGCCGGCTCGAGCGGTTCCGCGGCATCCTGCATCTGGAGGAGCTTGCGGAGACCGTCAAGGAGACCAGCCTCTGCGGCCTCGGCCAGTCCGCGGCGAACCCCGTGCTCAGCACGCTGCGGTTCTTCCGCGACGAGTACGAGGCCCACGTGATGGAGAGTACCTGCCCCGCCGGCGCCTGCACCGGGCTCCGCGTGTTCGACATCGACCCCGAGCTCTGCACCGGCTGCGCCCTGTGCGCCAAGAACTGCCCGAGCGGCGCGGTGATCGGCAAGCGCAAGTTCGCCCACTCCATCATCGTCGACCGCTGCACCGGCTGCGGCGCCTGCGCCGACACCTGCCCCAAGCAGGCCGTGCTGGCCGTGGCGTGAGAGGACCGATCATGAAGCTCACCATCAACGGAACCGAGATCGAGGCCGCGAGGGGCGAGACCGTCCTCAAAGCGGCCAAGCGAGCCGGCGTCGACATCCCGCACCTGTGCTCACTGGACTGGGCGCCGAGCCCCGCCGCCTCCTGCCGCCTCTGCGTGGTCGAGGTGGAGGGGAACCCGAAGCTGCTCACGAGCTGCACGCTCGAGCCGACCGAGGGCATGGCGGTGCACACGCACACGCCGCGGGTGCTCAAGGCGCGGCGCGCGATCATGGAGCTGCTCATCGCGAGCCATCCGCAGGAGTGCCTGAGCTGCGTGCGCTCCGGCGACTGCGAGCTCGCCACGCTGGCCGGCGAGCTGGGCGTGCGCCGCGACCGCTACGTCGGCGTGCGTCAAGCAGCACCCGGTGGACATCAGCTCCCCGGCGCTGTGGCGCGACCCCAACAAGTGCGTGCTCTGCGGCCGCTGCGTCACCGTGTGCCACGACGTGCAGGGCGTCGGCGCGATCGACTTCGCCGGCCGGGGGTTCAAGACCAAGGTGGCCCCCGGCTTCGCCGTCGG
Organism: uncultured Thermoleophilia bacterium; assembly: GCA_963793605.1. GTDB lineage: Bacteria > Actinomycetota > Thermoleophilia > UBA2241 > UBA2241 > CAIXSE01. The sequence goes on along the minus strand of CAWCAH010000005.1, from coordinate 33,487 downwards.
GCTCAACCTGAGCCAGTGTGTGTACTGCGGCCAGTGCGCGCGTGTGTGCCCCACCGGGGCGATCGTGGAGCGCGACCAGGTCGACGACGTCGTCGCGGCCCTGGCCGACCCGGACGCCGTCGTCGTCGCGCAGGTCGCGCCGGCCGTGCCGGCGACTCTGCTCGAGGGCCACAGCAAGAGCGAGGGCGTGCGCGTGATGCTCGAGCGGCTTGCCGGCAGCGCTCAAGAAGGTCGGCTTCGACGCCGTCTTCGACACCAGCTTCGCCGCCGACCTCACCGTGATGGAGGAGGGCACCGAGCTGCTCGACCGCATCCAGAACGGCGGCGTGCTGCCGATGTTCACGAGCTGCTCTCCGGCCTGGGTGAACTACGTCGAGACGCACCGTCCCGACCTGATCCCGCACCTGAGCACGTGCAAGAGCCCGCAGCAGATGGCCGGCGCCCTGATCCGGGAGATCTATCCCCGGCACGCCGACCTCGGCGACAAGCGCCTCGTGGTCGTCAGCGTCATGCCGTGCACGGCCAAGAAGTTCGAGGCGCAGGACCTGAGCGACGTGGACTACGTGCTCACCACGCGCGAGCTGGACCATCTCTGGGGCCGGTTCGGTGTGGACTTCTCACGCTTCACGGAGGCGGCGCCGCTCGACGCGCCCTTCTCCGAGGCGACCGGCGCCGGGCGCCTGTTCGCCGGCAGCGGCGGCGTGATGGAGGCGGCCGTGCGCACGGCGTACCTGCTGGTGGCCGGCCAGGAGCTCGAGGGCGGCCCCAAGGTCGCCGAGGCCCGCGGCGCCGAGGGCGTGCGCCGCTTCACCGTCACCGCCGGCGACGCGCAGCTCAACCTGGCCGTGGTCAACGGCCTCGGGCGGGTCAGGGAGTCCGTGGACGGACTCCTGGCTCCCGAGGCCGGCCTGCACTTCGTCGAGGTCATGAGCTGCCCCGGCGGCTGCGTCGGCGGCGGCGGTCAGCCCTACGCCACCGACACCCAGGCGGTCAAGGAGCGGCTGGAGCGCCTCTACGAAGTGGACAGGCGCTCCCGCACTCGCCGCTCGCACGAGAACGCCGAGGTGCAGGCGCTGTACGAGGACCTGCTCGGGCGCCCGCTGGGAGAGGTCAGCCACCGGCTCCTGCACCGCGGCTATACCGACCGCAGCCCCAAAGCCGCGGCAGTCTGAGGCGCCGTATGAGTGGATCCATCATCACGACGATCAAGCAGAACTGCCGCCGCTGCTACACCTGCGTGCGTGACTGCCCGGCTGAGGCGATCCGCATCGAGGACGGCCAGGCGTTCGTAGTGGATGAGCGCTGCATCGCCTGCGGCAACTGCACCCTGGTCTGCTCGCAGAACGCCAAGTCCTACCTGAGCGGGCTGGAGCGCGCGACCTGGCTGCTGGAGGAAGACGCGCCCGTGGCCGCCTTGCTCGCGCCGTCCTTCCCGGCGGGCTTCAGTGTGCCCGCCGGGCAGCTCGTCGGCGCGTTCAAGGAAGCAGGGTTCGACTACGTCGTGGAGGTGGCCCAGGGCGCCGACCTCGTGAGCCGGGCCTACGCCGAGTACCTGGACGAGAACCCCGAGGGCGTGCACATCGCCACCGCGTGCCCCGCGGTAGCGGAGTACGTGCGCAAGTACCACCCCGAGCTGACCGACAGGCTCGTGCCCATCGTCTCCCCGATGATCGCCACCGCCATGGCCGTCAAGGAGTTGTACGGCGACGAGGTGCGCTGCGTGTTCGTGGGTCCGTGCGTGGCCAAGAAGGCGGAGGCGCGCGACCCGCTGCTGGACCGGGTGATCGACGAGGTGCTGACGCTGCAGGAGGCGCACCGCCTTCTGGCGGCCAGGGGCGCCGATCCGGCGAAGGCCGCGGAGGCCGAGTGGGACGAGCCGGCCGCCGGGCGGGCGCGGGTGTTCCCGCTACCCGGCGGCCTGCTCGAGAGCGCCGGCATGGACCGCGGCATGCTCGACCCGGACGTGCTCGTGGTCAGCGGCCACGACGAGACCGTGGAGGTGCTGGACAGCCTGGCGGAGGCCGACACCGGTCAGACCCTGCTCGTGGAGGCCCTCATGTGCCGCGGCTGCTACTGCGGGCCGGGCATCAGCTCCTCCGAGCCCGGCCTCCTGCGCAAGCGCCGCGTGGGCGAGTACGTGGCCCAGTGCCGCCGCCGTGAGGCGGAGGCGGCGGAGCTGCGCGCCGCCGGGGAGGACGAGCGGCTTGCCGCCGCGTTCCCCGGCCTCGAGCTCCGGCGCGTCTACACCGCCGACGACCAGCGGCTGCCCGAGCCGACCGAGGAGGAGATCCGCGAGATCCTCGCGCGGACCAACAAGTTCTTCCCCGAGGACGAGCTCAACTGCGGCGCCTGCGGCTACCCCACCTGCCGCGACAAGGCCATCGCCGTGCACTGCGGGATGGCCGAGGACGCCATGTGCCTGCCGTTCATGATCGACCAGGCCGAGCGCGTCTGCGTGGAGCTCAACGTGCCGTGGAGCGACCTGCGCGACGTGCACCGGCACATCATCAACACCGAGAAGCTGGCCAGCATGGGCCAGATGGCGGCCGGCGTGGCGCATGAGCTCAACAACCCGCTCAGCACGATCCTGCTGTACACCCACATCCTGGGCAAGAAGCTCCAGGACCGCGACGACCTGGACCACGACCTCAAGCTCGTCGCCGAGGAGAGCGAGCGCTGCAAGAAGATCGTCGGCAACCTGCTCGACTTCGCCCGCCAGAGCCGCGTGCACGTCGAGAGCGTCGACGTGCGCGAGGTGCTCCAGCAGGCGGTCGACTCCGCCGCCGCGACCGTGGATCCCAACGGCCACGTGGTGGAGCTCGTCGTCGACGTGGCGCCCGGCCTGCGCGCCGACCTCGACCGCGACCAGATGACCCAGGTGCTGGTGAACCTGGTCAAGAACGGGGTCGAGGCGATGGAGGGCCGGGACGGCACGGTGCGCGTGAGCGCCCACGAGGTGGAGGGCGGCGGGCGCGTGCACATCGCCGTGAGCGACGAGGGCGCCGGGATCCCGCAGAGCGCCCGCGACAAGGTCTTCCAGCCCTTCTTCACCACCAAGAGCATCGGCAAAGGCACCGGCCTCGGCCTGCCGATCAGCTACGGCATCGTCAAGATGCACAACGGCACCATCTGGTTCGACACCGAGACCGACCGCGGCACGACCTTCCACGTGGAGCTGCCCAGCACTCACGCCGGCCAAGCCGTGCTCATCGACGACAAGGGAGCGACGCCATGACCACCCCGATGACGGTCCTCTTCGTGGACGACGACCGGGACTTCCTGGAGAGCAAGCAGGTGTACCTGGAGGCGCACGGCTACCGCGTGCTGACGGCCGAGTCCCCGGACGCGGCGCTGGCGCTGCTGGAGCACGAGACGCCCGCCATCATCTTCCTCGACCTGATGATGGAGCACGTGGACGACGGGTTCCGGCTCGGCTACCAGATCGGCAAGGACGAGCGGCTCAGCCACATCCCGCTGGTGATGCTCAGCGGCGTGGCCGCCGAGACCGGCAAGCGGTTCGACGGCGAGGCCGGCGGGCTGCGCGAGTGGAGCCGGCTCGCCCGCTTTCTGGACAAGCCGGTGACCGGCAAGCAGGTGCTCGCCGTGATCGAGGAGCTCGCCGCGCAGGCGGCGTAAGGAGACCACCATGGCCGAGGGCAGCATCCTCATCGTCGACGACGAGTACGGTGTGCGCAGCGGCATCCGCACGATCCTGGAGATGGAGGGGTACGACGTGGCCGAGGCCGGCGACGGCGCCGCGGCGCTGGCCGCGCTCGAGGAGCGCGACTACGACGTCGCCCTGCTCGACTACCGGCTGCCCGACACCGACGGCCTGAGCCTTCTGCAGACCATGAAGCAGCGCGGCTGCGACGCCATGGTGTGCATGATCACGGCCTACGCCAACATCGACACGGCGATCGCGGCGACGCGGCAGGGCGTGGACTTCTTCCTGCCCAAGCCGTTCAGCCCGGACGACCTCGAGGGCGTCGTGGCCACGCTGCTGCAGCACAAGCGGGCGCGCACCGAGGCGGAGCGCTTGCGCGCCGAGCACGAGGCGAGCCTGCTCGCCCTCGCCGAGGAGAAGACGCAGACGCACTCGCTGGTCAGCTCCCTGCGCGACGCCGTGCTCGTCGTCAACCGGGACGGCGACGTGGTGCTCGCCAACCCGCCCATGCTCGAGCTGCTTGGATCGGGGCAGGACGAGGTGCTCATGCGGCCGGCGCAGGAGCTGCTCGGCGGCGGCGCCCTGGCGCCGCTCTGCGAGCAGCTGGCCACGCCGGCCAAGGACCGCACCGTGCGCCAGCTCGAGCTCGGCGACGACGCCTACATGGCGAGCATCGTCACCTTCCGCGACGAGGCCGGCGAGGCGCGCGGCCGCATCCTCACGCTCAGCGACATCAGCGAGGTGCGGCGCCTCGCGATGGAGAAGCAGAAGTTCATCCGCACCATGGTGCACGAGCTCAAGAGCCCGCTCGGCTCCATCAAGGGGCTTCTCGAGGTGGTCACCGACAAGAGCCTCGGCGACGAGCTCGACCTCTACCTGCCCATGGTCGAGCGCGCCGACCACCGCATCGACAACCTCGTGGAGCTGATCCGGACCTGCTCACGCTGGCGCGCAGCGAGCAGGCGCCGGAGGGCGAGGAGCCCGAGCTCGTGCCGGTGGCGCCCGTCCTGCACGAGGTCGTGGAGCTCGCCCGCGAGCGCGGCGCGCAGCGCGGGATCACCGTCACCACCGAGCTCGCACCCGAGCTGCCGCCGGCGCTCATCCGGCCCGACGACCTGCAGCTTCTGCTCAGCAACCTCGTCGGCAACGCCGTCAAGTACAACCGCGACCGCGGCAGCGTCACCGTGCGCGGCGCCGTGGAGGACGGCTGGCTGCGTCTCGACGTCGCCGACACCGGCATCGGCATCAAGGAGGAGAACCTCGGCCGCCTGTTCGACGAGTTCTACCGCGAGAAGCGTGACGAGACGCGCGAGCTCGAGGGCAACGGCCTCGGGCTGAGCATCGTCAAGCGCCTCGTCGAGCGCGCCGGCGGCCGTCTGGAGGCGGCGAGCGTCGACGGCGAGGGCTCCGTGTTCACCGTACTGCTGCCGGCGTGAGGCACCGGCGGCGCGTGAGGCGCGGCCGGCCGGACGTTCCCCCACCGGCCGGCCGCGTCAAGACCCCGGCGTGACGCCGGACGGGGCGGGCGGAGTTCCCCCCACGGTTCTGTCCACCGCCCGCCCTCTCCGGCGTCACGCCGACCCGTCTCCGCGCCGGCGCGGAGACGTAGCACCCTCTGCCCCCGGTCAGCCGAGCGCCGCGCGCCTCCGGAACACGGCGCCCACCGTGTCCAGGATCAGCCGGGCGCCGTGCAGAGCGGTGACCTGGCCGGGGCCGTCGTACTGCGGCGCCACCTCCACGAGGTCGAAGCCGACCACGTTGCAGCGGGCGCACACGGCCAGCAGGATGTCCTTGGCCTCGTAGTAGCTGAAGCCGCCCGGCTCGGGCGTGCCGGTGCCCGGCGCGATGGCCGGGTCGAGGGCGTCGATGTCGAAGGTGATGTAGACGTCGCCGCCCTTGGGCAGGTGCTCGACGAGGTCCTCGGCGCGCATGTCCTTGGCCTGCTGGCACCAGAAGATGTGGGCGCCGCGGCTCTTCGCCAGCGCGATGTTGTCGCCGGGGGTGTGCAGGCTGCGGATGCCGTACTGGGTGAGGCCGTCGATGAAGCCCGCCTCGTGGCTGCGGATGATGGGGCTGGCGTGCGAGAAGCGGCTGCCGCCCTCCTCCTCCCAGTAGTCCATGTGCGTGTCGAACTGCACCAGGTGCACGGGCTTGTTGCCGCGCGACTGGTACAGCGCCTTGAGCACCGGGTAGCCGATGGAGTGGTCGCCGCCGAGCGTGACGGGGAAGACGCCCGACTCCATGAGCGGCCGGAGCCTGGCGATCACGGCGTTGTGGTAGCGCTCCGGCGACCACATGGGGCCGAGCGCGACGTCGCCGGTGTCCGCCCAGCGGATGCCGCCGAGCAGCTCCACCCCGGCCTCGCCGTCCCAGAACGGCTCGGCGCCGCGCTGGAAGGCGTACAGGGTGGAGGCCTCGCGCAGGGCGCGAGGCCCCATGCGCGCGCCCGAGCGGCTGGTGGTGCCCTCGTCCCAGCCGATGCCGACGACGGCCACGTCCGCGTCCGCCGTCGTCGGCGCCTCGATCATCGGCGCCTTGAAGAAGGTCGCGATGCCGCTGAACGGCAGTGAATCGTAGGTCATGCGATGCCTTTCGCGTGCTCCTTGCTCACCTCGGCCACGCATTCTTCCACGATGTCGCAGCCGAGCGCGAACAGCTCGGGCGGCATGTTGAGCGCCGGCGTGGGGCGGAACCAGTTGAACGCCGGCTCGTAGATCGGGATCACGCCGCGGCGCTCCATGGCGTACACCACCTCGCGCGTGAGGTCGTGCGCCGGCGTCTTGGTGTCCTTGTCCTCGACGAACTCGACGCACTGGTAGCAGCCCTTGACGCGCACGTCGCCGACGATCTCGTACTTGTCGCGTCATCGCCCCGAACTTCGCCTTGGCGATCCGCTCGATCTCCTTGACGTTGTCCAGCACGTTGTCGCGCTTGATGATCTCGATGAGCTTGATGCCGACCGTGCAGCCCACGGGGGAGCCGGCGAAGGTGCCTCCGGTGTAGAGCTCGCCGGCCGGCTCGCTCATGCGGTCCGAGCCCAGGGTGTAGCAGATGGGGATGAGCCCGCCGGACGTGGCCTTGCCGAGCGAGAGCAGCTCGACCTCCACGTCCGGGTACGCGTCCACCAGGAACCACTCGCCGCAGCGGCCCATGCCCTCCTGGACCTCGTCGTTGTAGAGGATCCAGCCGTACTTCTTGCAGAGCGCGGAGAGGCTTGCCCGGCCACTCCGGCGGCGGGATCTGGATGCCGTTCTCGCCCTGGATGAACTCCACGTTGACGCCGGCGATGCTGTCGGGCGTGGCCTTGTAGCGCAGGATCTGCTCCTCGATGTAGCCGAGGCAGGCGATGTCGCAGGCCGGGTGCTCCAGGTGGAACGGGCAGCGGTAGCAGGTGGGGAAGGGGACGTTGATCCAGCCGCTCATGAACGGCTCGATGCCGTGGTTGTAGTGGGCGTTGTGCGGGCCCATGGCGCCGGTGCCGTAGTTGCCGCCGTGGAAGCTGCCGAGGAAGGTGATGACGAAGGGGCGGCCGGGGCCGGCGGCCTCGCGCATGATGCGCACCGCGTTCTCGACGACCTCACTGCCGGTGGTGTCGTAGACGACCTTGGTGAGCGGCTTGGGCGCGATCTCCACCAGCTTCTCGGCGAGCTGGTACTGGTGCCAGGTGGTGAGCGACGAGAGGCACTCGGTGCCGTACTCCTTGAGCGCCTGGTGTGCCGCCTCGACGAGCTCGGGGTGGTTGCCGCCGAGCGGGGAGGAGGCCCAGCCGGCGAGCCAGTCGATGTAGCGGTTGCCGTCCACGTCCTCGAGGAACCAGCCGTCGCGGTACCGCGAGACGAAGTGGCTCGGCGGCCAGTCGCCGATCAGCGAGACCCCCAGCATGATGTCCTCGCCGCGCTTCATGAGCGCCTGGCTCTTCGGGCCCGGGGGTGGGGTGTGCACGTGCGGGCGCGTCTGGTCGCCCATGGCTCTCGCCTCCCTATACCGTCGCCGGGGGCTCGCCCGGCGACCACTCGTAGTTGTCCTTGAGGATCTTGAGGTTGAGGACGAAGTCGGCCTGCTCGATGCCGGGGATGGTGCGGATGTGGTTGACGAGCACGTCGAGCAGCTCCTCGCGGTCGTGGGCGACGACGCCGACGATGATGTCGAAGTCGCCGGCGCAGATGCTGACGTAGTCCACCTGCGGGAGGTCGGCGACCGCCTGGGCCACGGCCTCGATGCGGTCGCCCTTGACCCGCAGGTGGATCTGCGCCCACATGAGGCCGAGGTCGAGCGGGCTGCTCACGGCGACGATCTGGATGACGTTGGTGCGCAGGAGCCGGGCCACCCGCTGGCGCACGCTGGCCTCGGAGATGCCGAGGTCCTTGGCGATGGCGGTGAAGGCGCGCCGCCCGTCGCTCTGCAGGTGGCCGATGATGGCGATGTCCGTCTTGTCGAGCGTCTGTCTGCGCATGGGGCTCCCTTCGACCCCGCCATTCTACGAATCTCGTCCACGAGCGCACCAGAGACGGTGCGATTTTCTTGTGTGCTGTACGATTGCGGGCGGACCACAGGAGGCTGAAGATGAAGATCGAGCGCAAGCCGACCCCAGCGCTGCTGCCGACCCCGGTCGTGCTGCTGAGCGTCGCCGGCCACGGCAAGGAGAAGCCCAACATCATCACGCTCGCGTGGGTCGGCACGGTGTGCTCGGACCCGCCGATGCTGAGCGTCGCCATCCGGCCGTCGCGGCACTCGCGCCGGCTCGTCAACGCGGCGCGCGAGTTCGTCGTCAACGTGCCGCGCGCCGACCAGCTGGTCGAGGTCGACCTCGCCGGCGTGTGGTCGGGGGCCGAGCACGACAAGTTCAAGGAGCTCGGCCTCACCGCCACGCCGGCGAGCCGCGTCAACGGCGCCGCTCATCGAGGAGTGCCCCGTCAACATCGAGTGCGTGGTCAAGCACCAGATGCTGCTCGGCACGCACGACCTCTACCTGGCCGAGATCGTCGCCGTGCAGTACGACGAGGACGTCGTCGACGAGCGCGGCCACGTGCGCACCAAGCTGCTCACGCCCATCGCCTACGTGGAGGGGGAGTACTGGTCGCTGGGCGAGCGCATCGGCATCTACGGCGGGGCCGCCAAGGCCTCGGGAAGGCGCTGACGCGGAGGGCGGCGCTGAGGCGGCCGACCGCCCCGCCCCTGTCCGCATCTGGCCTCGCCTCCCCTCTCACCTCGTGCTCCCCTTCCGCCTCGCGGGAGGACGCCACTCCGCCGACCGGGCGGGTATGTGCACCGCGCCCAGGCCCCGTTGCACGTACGTCCAGACACCCCATGGGATGTCTGGACGTACGTCTGATGGTGCTCATCCCCGACGCACTACACCCCGTCCCGGAGCCGTGCACCAAGCGTGGCCACGTCGGGCACGTCGTCACCGTCTCGATGCCGGGGCAGCAGTCGCCCTCATCCCGGCGCTACCGTCACCCCGGCGTGCGGTAGACTTGCGCGCATGAGCTTCTACATCACCACCCCCATCTACTACGTCAACAGCGAGCCGCACCACGGGCACGCGTACACCACCATCGCCGCCGACGTCATCGCGCGGCACCACCGGCAGCGCGGGGAGGACGTCTTCTTCCTCACCGGCACCGACGAGCACGGCACCAAGATCGCGCAGGCGGCGGAGGAGCGCGGGCTCACGCCGCAGGAGCACGTGGACACGATGGCGCCCAAGTACCGCGCCCTGGCCGCGGCGGTGGGCGCCAGCAACGACTTCTTCATCCGCACCACGGACCCGGAGCACGAGGCGTTCGTGCAGGGGTTCGTGGAGAAGCTGCAGGGCCGCCGGCGACATCGAGAAGCGCACCTACGGCGGCCTCTACTGCACCGGCTGCGAGGGCTTCTGGTACGAGCGCGACCTCACCGAGGACGGGCTGTGCCCGCAGCACGGCATCAAGCCCGACCTGGCTCGAGGAGGAGAACTACTACTTCCTCCTGAGCAGGTACCAGGACAGGCTGGCCGAGTTCTTCAAGGCCAACCCCGGCTTCGTCAAGCCGCGCTCGCGGTTCAACGAGGCTCTCAGCTTCATCGAGCAGGGCCTCGAGGACATCAGCATCAGCCGCAGCAGCATCACCTGGGGCGTGCCGGTGCCGTGGGACGAGGAGCAGGTCATCTACGTGTGGGTCGACGCGCTCATCAACTACCTGAGCGCGCTCACGTACGCGCGCCCCGGTGAGGACCTCACGGCGCGCTACTGGCCGGCGTTCCACTTCCTGGCCAAGGACATCCTCAAGTTCCACGCCGTGATCTGGCCGGCCCTGCTGATGAGCGCCGGCTACGACCTGCCCACCGGCGAGCTCATCCACGGCTACCTGCTCGTGGGCGGCGAGAAGATGAGCAAGACGCGCGGCAACACGCTCGACCCGTTCGAGGTCATCGAGGAGCTCGGCGCCGAGCCGCTGCGGTACTACCTGATGCGCGAGGTCACGCTCGGGCAGGACGGCGACGTGAGCCTGGACGGCCTGCGCGCGCGCTACAACAATGAGCTCGCCAACGAGCTCGGCAACCTGCTCAGCCGCAGCGTCAGCATGATCGGCAAGTACCGCGAGGGAACAATCCCTCAGGCTGGACCTGAGGGTGAGGCTTTGGCGAGTGTGGCCGCCGAGGGCGAGGCGATGGTGGCGAAGTCGGCCGAGCAGTACGCCGAGCTCAACGTGACCGGCGCGCTGGACACGGTGTGGGAGTACGTGCGGCGCCTCAACCGGCTTGTTGAAGAAGAGGCGCCGTGGAAGCTCGCCAAGGACGAGGCGCAGGCGGCCCGCCTGGACGCCGTGCTCAACGGCCTGGCGGCGGGCCTGCGCCTGGTGGCCATCGCCGTGTATCCGGTCATACCGGTCACGGCGGCGGAGGTGCTGTCGCGGTCTGGGTCAGCCGAACGAGCCCGCCGACCTGCTGCTCGAGAAGGCCACGTGGGCCTCGCTGACGCCGGTAGCCGTGACCGCCGGGCCGCCGCTGTTCCCGCGGCTCGAGACGGCCTGAGGCCGCACCGGCCGCGCACCTGACCTCGCCGCGCCATGCACCTCGTCGACACGCACTGCCACCTGGAGATGATCGCCGACACCGTCGGCGCGGTCGCCGAGGCGCGGGCCGCCGGCGTCGGGCAGATCGTCACCATCGGCATCGACCTCGAGACGTCGCGCGGGGCGGCGGACCTCAGCGAGACGCTGCCCGGCGTGTACGCCACGGTCGGCCTGCACCCGCACGACGCGCACAGGCTGGACGACGCCACGCTGGTGGAGTTCGAGGCGCTCGCCGCGCGGCCGCGGGTGGTCGCGGTGGGCGAGGTCGGCCTGGACTTCTACCGCGACCTCTCGCCGCGCGAGGACCAGCGCCGCGCCTTCAGCGCCCAGATCGAGCTGGCGCGGCGCGCCGGCCTGCCGCTCGTGGTGCATGTGCGCGAGGCCGGCGATGAGGCCATGGCGCAGCTCGCCGCCGAGGCGAGCGACCTCACTGTCGTGATGCACTGCTTCTCGCTGCCCGACTCCGTCGACGAGTGCAGCGAGCGCGGGTACTACGCGAGCTTCGCCGGCAACGTGACCTACAAGAACGCCGCCGCGCTGCGCGAGGCCGCCGCGCGCGTGCGCGACGACCGACTGCTGGTCGAGACCGACGCGCCGTTCCTCGCGCCGGTGCCCAACCGCGGCAACAGCAACGTGCCGGCGTGGGTGGCGCACACCGCCGCGCTGGTCGCCGAGGTGCGCGGCGTGCCCGCGGCCGAGCTGGCGGAGCTGACGACGGCGAACGCGCGCCGCGTGTTCGGGCTCGCGGAGCGGGACTGACGTGAGCGCCTCCGCGGGGTCGTCGGGCGGCGGCGGCCGTGGCCGGCCCGCAGGGCAGCGGCGCGGTCCAGGGGGAGCGGGCGACCACGGTCGCCCCCCGCGGCCGCACGCCCTCAAGCGCTACGGCCAGAACCACCTGGTGGACAAGAACATCCTCCACGCCATCGTCGACCAGGCGGGCGTCGGCCCCACCGACGTCGTGCTCGAGGTGGGCGCGGCCGGCGGGCTGCTGACGCGCCCGGTGCTGGAGCGCGCGGGTCACGTGCACGCCTTCGAGATAGACCGCCGCTGGCTGCCGCGGCTCCACGAGCTCGCCGCCGCGGACCCGAGGCTCGTGGTGCACGAGGGCGACGCGCTCAAAGCCGATCTGACGGCGCTGGACCCGGCGCCCACGGCCATGGTCGCCAACCTCGCCTACAACATCGCCATCCCACTCCTGATGACCACCATCGCCGGGCTGCCCTCGCTGCGACGCTGGGCGGTGATGGTGCAGCGCGAGCTGGGGGAGCGGTTGTTCGCGCAGCCGTCCACCAAGGCCTACTCAGCCGTCTCCGTGCAGACGCAGCTGGCGTGCCGCCTGGAGAAGGTGCGGCCGGTGCCCGCATCCGCCTTTCGGCCGCAACCGCGCGTGGAGTCGAGCTTCGTCACCTTCACGCGCCGGGAGCCGGCCGGCGCCGGTGCGGCCGCCGGCGCCCAAGCGGCGCCCTCGGCGGAGGAGTACGCGTCCGTCGTACACCTGGTGCGGCTGGCGTTCGGCCAGCGCCGCAAGACGCTCTCGAACTCGCTCGGCGGCGTCGCGCACGCGGGCGCGACCCTTGGTCGCGAGGACGTGCGCGCCGGGCTGCGCGGCCTCGGGCTTGGAGAGTCGGCGCGGCCGGAGGAGCTGACGCCGTCGCAGTGGCTGGCATTCGTGTCTGAGCTGGGGCGGCAGGCGGTGGGCGGCGGCACGGGCGACCGGGGGCAAGGGGCATGACCGTGGGTGGCGGGCAGGGCGGCCCGGGCCGGGTCGAAGTGGCGGCGCCGGCCAAGCTGAACCTGGCGCTGCTGGTCGGCCCGGTGCGGCCGGACGGGTTCCACGAGATCGCCTCGCTGATGGTGCCGGTCACGCTGGCCGACCTGGTGGTGGCCGAGAAGACGCCGGGCGCCGGGCTGGACGTCGTCTGCGACGTCGCCCCCGGCGCCGACAACCTCGCCGCGAAGATGGTCCGTGAGCTGGAGAGCAGGCTCGAGCGCACCTTCGAGGTCCGCGTGACCATCGAGAAGCGCGTGCCCCACGGCGGCGGGCTGGGGGGCGGCAGCTCCGACGCCGCCGCGACGCTGGTCGCCCTGGAGCGGCTGTTCACGCTCGACCTCTCGCCGAAGCTCCGGTACGAGGTGGCCGCCGAGATCGGCAGCGACGTGCCCTTCTTCCTCTGGCCCGGCCCGCAACTCGCGATGGGGCGCGGGCAGGTGCTCAAGGACGTCGAGCTGCCCGCGCTGCATCTCGTGATCGCCGTGCCGGACGTGAGCCTGAGCACGGCGGCCGTGTACGCGTGGAGGGACGAGGACGCGGAGGTCTCGCTCAGGGAGTTCGCCCCCCGCGCGCGCATGCTCTCGAGTCGCGCGCAGTCGGCGCACACGGTCAAGGACGTCGCTGCGCTGGTCGCCAACGACCTCGAGCCCAGCGTCGTGGAGCGGGAGGCGCGCGTCGGCGACCTCATCGCGCGCCTGCGCGACGCCGGGGCGCTTGCGGCGGCCATGACCGGCAGCGGCGCGGCCGTGTTCGGCGTGTTCGCGTCGGCCGTCAGGGCGAGGAAGGCGCGGGAGGCAGTGGCCCCCGCCCGCGCCTGGTACGTCACCGACCTGCAGCCCGGAGCCCCCAAGGGGGCGGGAGCGTCTGTCGCGGAGAGGCGTTAGCGGCCGGGCAGCCCACGAGCGGCTCGGGAGGGGGCGGCCCCTTGGGCGGGCGGCCGCAGGCGCGCCCGCGTGCTATGCTTTCGTGCCGCTTCGCGGCGGGCGGCCGGCCGCCTCGCGGCGCCCCTGCCGTTCCACGCTGGGGCGTAGCCAAGTGGTAAGGCACCGGGTTTTGGTCCCGGCATCCGGAGGTTCGAATCCTCCCGCCCCAGCCAGTGTCACGCCCTGTGAGCGCCGGCGGGTCACACGCCCGGCGTCAGCCTCGAGGTGAGCCAGATGAACAGCACAGACAACAAACGCCCGCCGCTCGCCGTCGTCATCCTTGCGGCGGGTCTCGGCACGCGCATGAAGTCCGACCTCCCCAAAGTGCTGCACGGGGTCTGCGGACGCCCCATGCTCTCGTACGTCATCGACGCCGCGCTCAGCGTCTCGCCCGAGCGCGTCGTCGTGGTCACCGGTCCGGACCAGGACGCGATCAACGACATCCTGCCGGTGGGCTGCGAGCGCGCCGTGCAGCAGGAGCGGCGCGGAACCGGCGACGCCGTCCGCGCCGGCCTCGAGCCGCTCGAGGGTTTCGAGGGCGACGTCATGGTGCTGTACGGCGACGTGCCGCTGGTGGACGGCGACTTCGTCGCCGAGCTGCACCAGCGGCACCTCGACGCCGACGCGGCCGCTACGCTCACCACCGTCGAGCTCGACGACCCCGAGCACTACGGGCGCATCCTGCGCGACGACGGAGGCGACGTTCTGCGCATCGTCGAGTACCGCGACGCCACGCCGGACGAGCGCGACATCGACGAGATCAACGTCGGCCTGTACGTGTTCCGCTCGGACGCCCTGCGCCCGGCGCTCGGCCGCCTCCGCAGCGACAACGACCAGGGCGAGCTCTACCTCACCGACGCCGTGCACCTGCTGCTCGACGCCGGCCACACCGTCGCCAGCCTCGAGAGCGACGACCAGGAGATGTGCATGGGCGTCAACTCGCGCGTCGAGCTCGCGATCGTGAGTGCGGCGATGCGCTGGCGCCTGCTCGAGCGGCTCATGCTCGCCGGCGTCACCGTCGAGGACCCGGAGACCACGTATGTCGACTACGGCGTCGAGGTCGGTCGCGACACGCTCATCCGCGCGGGCACGCACCTGCTCGGGCGCACCACCGTCGGCGCGGCCAGCGAGGTCGGCCCCGGCAGCTTCCTCCGCGACGCGTTCGTGGGCGACCGCGCCCGCGTGGTCAGCTCGCACCTCTACGAGTGCGTCATCGGCTCCGGCTGCAGCGTCGGCCCCTTCGCCTACATCCGGCCCAACACGGTACTCGCCGAGGGCGCCAAGGCCGGCACCTTCGTCGAGATCAAGAACAGCCGCATCGGTGAGCGCAGCAAGGTGCCGCACCTCAGCTACGTCGGCGACGCCGTGGTCGGCCGGGACAGCAACATCGCCGCCGGCAACATCACCGCCAACTACGACGGCTACGACAAGCACGCGACCACGATCGGCGACCGCGTGCGCACCGGCAGCGACACGACCATCGTCGCCCCGGTCACCATCGGCGACGACGCCTTCACGGCGGCCGGATCGGTCATCACGCGCGACGTGCCGCCGGGCTCCCTGGGCGTCGCGCGCGAGCAGCAGAAGAACATCGAGGGCTACGCCGAGCGGCGCGCGGCGCGCAGGCTGCGGGAGCCGCAGGAGCGGTAGGCGCGTGGGGGCGCGCGGCGGCGTGCTGCGGCGCCCGACGGTCGGGGACGGCGCTCCTTTGGTACAATCGTTGACCGGTCGGCGGTCACAATGGAAAAGAGGCGGACGGTGGCGGACAACTCCTGCTGCGTGACCTCGCCGCGCAAGCGGCTCATGATCTTCTCGGGGCGCAGCAACCCCACCCTTGCGGCGAAGATCGCCGACAAGCTGGACGTCAATCTCGGCAGTGTCCAGCTCAAGACGTTCTCCAACGGCGAGATCTACGCGCGGTACGAGGAGAACGTGCGCGGGGCCGACATGTTCATCGTGCAGTCGCCTCGCGGCGACATCAACTCCGAGTTCATGGAGCTGCTCATCATGATCCAGGCGGCGCAACTGGCCTCCGCCAAGCGCATCACCGCCGTCATGCCGTACTACCCGTACTCCCGGCAGGACAAGAAGAGCGCCTCCCGCGAGCCCATCAGCGCGCGCCTCGTCGCCACATTGCTCGAGGCGTCCAAGGTCGACCGCGTGCTCTCCATGGACCTGCACCAGGGCCAGATCCAGGGGTTCTTCGAGATCCCCGTGGACCACATGACCGCCGTCCCCATGCTGGCCGACTACTTCCGCTACAAGGACTTCGGCGACACGCCGCTCGTCGCCGTCTCGGCCGACGCCGGCGGCGTCAAGCTCGCCAAGCGGTTCATCAATCGCGTCCCCGGCTGCGACCTGGCCGTGCTCACCAAGATGCGGCCGGACCACAACATCGCCGAGACCATGCACTTCATCGGCGACGTGCGCGACAAGATCGCCATCATCGTCGACGACATCGTCGACACCGCCGGCTCCGTGACGAGCGCCATCGACACGCTCTACGAGAACGGCGCCAAGGAGGTCTACGTCACCGCCACCCACGGCATCTTCAGCGGCCCGGCGTGCGAGCGCATGCGCACCTCGCCGGTCAAAGAGGTCGTGGTGACCGACACCGTGGACATCAAGCTCGGCCCCGACGACACCAAGATCAAGGTGCTCTCCGTGGCCGACACGCTCGCCCGCACCATCCGTAATGTGTTCGAAGACGAGTCGGTGAGCGAGATCTTCGCCGGCGACAACCAGCTTTTCTAGGAGACAATCACATGGACAACGTCGACATCGTCGTGCAGAAGCGCGACGTCACCGGCAGCCGCGCCTCCAAGCGCATGCGCAAGGAGGGGCTCATCCCCGGTGTCATCTACGGTCACGGCAAAGAGGCCGTGCTCATCGCCGTCACGCCGCACGCTCTGCGCGACGCGCTCACTACCGACGCGGGCACGCACGCCATCCTCAACGTCACAGTCGAGGGCCAGAAGCGCAGTCACCACGCGATCGTCAAGGACATGACGCTCGACCGGGTCAAGAGCACCGTGATCCACGTCGACCTCCAGGAGATCCGTCTGGACGAGACCATCGAGACCACGGTCGCCATCCGCTTCGAGGGCGAGGCCAAGGGCGTCAAGTCCGGTGGCATGCTCGACGAGTCCACCCGTGAGGTCACGGTCAAGGGCGTCGTCACCGCCATCCCCGAGCACCTGGTGCTGGACATCAGCGAGCTCGACATGAACGAGACCCTCAAGGTGTCGGACCTCGTGGTGCCCGAGGGCATCGAGATCATGGCCGACGACGACGAGGTCCTGTGCTCGGTGCTGCCGCCGCGCAAGGCCGACGAAGCGATCGAGGGCGAAGAGGCCGTCGAGGGCGAGGCCGGCGCGGCCGAGCCCGAGCTCGTGGGCAAGAAGGAAGAAGAGGGCGAGGGCTGATCGCCGCCCGGCGGGCAGCCTGACCGCGAGGCATCGTGGCGCTGTTCCGCCCCTCACCGCACGTCGAGCGTCTCGTCGCCGGCCTGGGCAATCCCGGGCCGGCGTACGAGGGCACGCCGCACAACATCGGCTACCGCGTGGTCGAGGAGCTCGCGCGGCGCCACGGCGTGCCCCGCGCGAAGCGGGGGTTCGACGGCCGCGTGGCCGAAGGCAGCATACGCGGCCGCTCCGTTCTGCTGCTGCAGCCCACCACGTTCATGAACGACTCGGGCCGCAGTGTGGCCGCGGCGCTGCGGGCCACGAAGCTGCCGCTCGCCGACCTGCTCGTGGTGCACGACCACATCGACCTGCCGTTCGGCCGCCTGCGCCTCATGGAGGGCGGCGGCAGCGGCGGGCACAACGGCCTCAAGAGCATCACCGGCCTCATCGGGCCGGGCTACTGCCGGTTGCGCGTTGGCGTGGACCGGCCGCCGAGCACGGACCCGGACGTGGTGGCGGAGTTCGTGCTCAGCCCGTTCCGGGAGAGTCGTGCCGAGGTCGACGCGCTGACGGCCTCAGCCGCCGACGCCGTCGAGCTCTGGCTGGACGCCGGGCTTGAGGAGGCCGCCGGCGCCGTGAACCGGCTCGACGGCTGAGACGGAGAACGCGCGCAGCACCGGCGTCACCGTGATCACCCGCGCGCCGGGCAGCTTCGCCTTGGCCAGCGCGGCCACGATCGCATCCTGCGTCTGCGTGGCGGCGCCCCAGCCGGACGTGCCCACGGAGCCGCCGTTCATCAGGATCGAGAACGCCACCAGGTGCTCGTTGGCGCTCTCGACGTAGCCCGAGAGGCAGCAGGCGATGTTGAGTGTGCCGGTCTTGACGCGAGCGTTGCCGGCGGCCGCGGTGCCGCGCATGCGGTCGTCCACGGTGCCGTCCTCGCCGGCGACGGCCAGCGAGTCGTAGTACACGTCGAAGTCGTCGCGCTGGCGCATGGCTCCCAGCACCTCGGCGATGCCGGCCGCCGTGAGCTTGTTGCCGTAGCTCAGCCCGGAGCCGTCCTGGATGACGTAGGTGCCGGTCGCGATGCCCAGGGCGTGGAGGGCGTCCTTGCTCGCTTTGGTCCCCACCTTGGTGCTGCCCTCGCCGTAGAAGTCCTTGCCGAGACCCTTGAGCAGCATCTCGGCGAAGAAGTTGTCGCTGTCCTGGTTCATGTGCCGGAGGATGCCGGGGAGCCCGGTGGAGAACTGGCGCTTCAGCATGCGCGCCGTCGCCGGCACGCTGCCGGTGCCGGGCTTGCCCTTGACCTTGATGCCGGCAGTGCGGCACGCCTCGGTCATGAGCCTGGCGGCCCACGTCGCCGGCGCGCTCACGCGGTTGCCGTTGTCCAGCCCCTGATCGCCCGAGAGCGCGGAGAGCGGGCCGCACTCGAGCTGCAGCCCGTCCTTCCAGGTCGGGACCGTCTTGAGCTTGTCGAACCAGGAGGCGTCGCCGAGGACGCGGCCGGTGATCTTGCGGATGCCCTCGCGCTTGAGCTGGCGCGCGAAGTACTGGAAGGAAGCCGTGGTCATGCCGAAGACCTCGCGCTGGTAGTCCTTGGTGGAGAGGCTCGGGTCGCCGAGGCCGCGCAGGTAGACGTCGCCGTCCAGCGTGCCGCCGGCGGAGACGGCCACGTCGGGCACGTAGAGCTCGGTGGCGAAGTGGTGGTCCGGGCCCCAATCCAGCAGCGCCGCGGCGGCGGTGACCAGCTTGAGGTTGGACGCCGGCGTGAGCCTGGCTCCGGCGTTGTGCTGGTAGACCTGCCGCGCGGCGTCGAGGTCCCACACGTAGACGCCGGTGGCGGAGCCGTCGAACCCGGCCTTGCGGAGCGTCGCGGCGATGCTGTCGTCGACCCCGGCCGAAGCCGTCGCAGGCAGGCCGGCCAGCGCCGGCAGGGTGAGGCAGAGGAGGACGGCGAGGAGGACGAGCGGACGGGGGTGCAGAGCGGGCCGGAGCCAGCTCCGGACGCCGGCCCGCGCCTGGAGTGCATGTTCGGTCGTTCTCCCTCCCATCGTGCCGCTCATCCTACGCTGAGCGGCCGCGACGGGCGAGCCCGTGCGCGTGCTTCGTGGGTGCGCACGCCGCCGGCCGCCGCAAGGGGGAGGTGTCGTGGCGCGAGTGGCAGGGGATGGGCCATGATAGAGACATGCACGGAACGGGAGCACCGGTGAGAGCGACCGGAGGCCTGAGGGGATGACGATGAGCATCGTGGCGCGGATCGCGCTGCCGGCCGCACTGCTGGCCGTGAGCGTCGCGGCGCTTGCGGCGCTCTCCGGCGGCGTGCCCGGCGCCGGCGCCGCCGACGGCGCCGCTCCCCGCGTCGTCACCAGCGCCGCGCGCGCCCTGGCAGGGCGCCACCTTCCCCTCGCGGTTCGACCTGCGCGACCGCGGGTGGGTCACGCCGGTCCGCTCCCAGGACGAGTACGGCACCTGCTGGATCATGGCGGCGACGGGGTCGCTCGAGTCGAGTGTGCTGCGCCTCGAGGGCCTGCCCATGGACTTCTCCGAGAACAACCTGGCCAACCACATGTCCTCGCGCCTCGAGTTCGAGGGCATGGCGCCCAGCGAGCTCGCCGCGGCCTACTACGCCCGCTGGGAGGGCCCCGTGCCCGAGGCCGCGGACACGTATCCCCGCCCCGGCGGCTCGCCCGACTTCCTGCGCGCGGTGCGCCACGTGCAGGAGGTGCTGTTCCTCCCGGAGCGCGCGCCGGGCGAGGCGGACAACGCCGCCGTGAAGTGGGCGGTCGGCACCTACGGCGGCGTGGACGCGGCGATCGACTTCGACTCCAAGGCCGAGCTCAAGTTCTGGAACGACAAGACGAGCTCGTACTACAACGGCGTGCGCGCCGACCTCGACCACCACGTCCTCTGCGTGGGCTGGGACGACGCCTACCCCGCGGACGCGTTCGCGACCCGGCCGGAGGGCGACGGCGCCTTTCTCGTCAAGAACAGCTGGGGGACGGACCACGGCCTCGACGGCTACTTCTGGATCTCCTACTACGACGTGAGCTTCGGCAAGGGTCTGGCGGTGTTCAGCGGGGTGGAGGGCGCCGGCAACCACGACGCGGTGTACCAGTACGACGCGCTCGGTCGCAGCGCCTGGACGCAGCCGGTCGGCGGGGACGGCGGGGTCGGCGCGGAGACCGCGTGGTTCGCCAACCGGTTCCTCGGCGCCGGGTCGGGGGACCTGAGCGCCGTGGCGTTCTACACGCCGGTGGCGGGGACGGCCTACGAGGTGCGCGTCGCGAGTTCGCTCGCCGGAGTGGCGGAGGCGCCGGCGGCCGCGACCGGCACGGTCGCCGTGGCCGGCTACCACACGATCTCTCTGGCGCGGCCGGCGAAGGTGGCGTCCGGACGTTCGTTCGTCGTCGCCGTACGCGTCACCACTCCCGGCTGGACCAGACCCGTCCCGGTCGAGCGGCCGTCCGAGCTCATCTCGCCGCGCGCCCGCTCCGGGCAGTCCTACCTCAGCGCCGACGGCGTGGCCTGGACGGACCTGACGGCCGTGCCGGGCGACTCCCGCAGCAACGTGTGCCTCAAGGCGTTCGTTGACGACCCATCCGGGGCCGGCGACACCCGCCGCCCGCTCGTGAGCGTCGGCGCTGGGACGTTCCGGCCCGGCTCCACGGTCACGCTGCGCTGGCGGCTCACCGACCCCGCGTTCTCCAGCGCCAGCGCCGTCGTCGTGCTCTCGGTGCGCAACGGCAGCGGCGCGGTCGTCGCCAGGCGCCGCATCCCGGCCGTGGCCGTCGGCGAGCGCGGCACCTGGAGCCTGGTCGCGCAGTGGCCGCGCGGCACCTACACGGTTCGTGGCCGCGCCTTCGACGTTGCCGGCCGGCGGCAGGTGGCGGGTGGCCAGGCGACGCTGGTGGTGCGCGGCAAGAGCGTGCCACGGGCGTCCGCCCTGCCCGGCACGCGGCGCTGACGCCCGGCGCCTCCAGGGCGCCACGCCTGCCGGTCCGCCGGCGGCGGCGTCCCCTCCCGGCCTCCTTGGGCTACAATGGCGGAGGCCCCGCCGCCGTGAGGCGCGCGGGGCTGTCGGCGTGCCTGCGGCCGGTCTGTGGCGGAGCGCGCCGAAGCTGAGGACCCGGCCGGAGCTGAGACCCGGCTGCGGCGAGACACGATCGAGCGAGGCCCCGTGTTTCTCGAGTACCTGCGTGGCGACGACGAGTTCGACGCCGCCGCGTCGCGGATGCGGCGCGGCTCGGGCGCGTACGCGCCGAGCTTCTACGCGCCCTACGTGCTGGCGGCCGCGCTCGAGCCCGGCGAGGCGCGCGTCGTGGTGGCGCCGGACGGCGAGGCGGCGACCAGGCTCGCCGCCGACCTCTCCGTGTACCTCGGCGCGCCGGTGCCGGTGCTGCCGGCGCGCGGCGTGCTGTACGGCGCCGACGTGGCGCCGGCGCCGCACGTGGTCGGCGAGCGCCAGCAGGCGCTGGACGAGCTCGCCGCCGGCGGCGTGGTGGTCGCCGAGGCCGTGGCCCTGCTCGAGCGGTTCCTGCCGCTCGAGCTCCAGCCACGGCCGCTCGAGCTCTCGCCGGGCGCGCAGATCGACTTCGACGCCGCCGTCGCGCGCCTCGCCGCCCTGGGCTACGAGCGCGTGGAGCAGGTGCGCGGCCGCGGCGAGTTCGCCGTGCGCGGCGGCCTCATCGACGCCTACCCGGCGCTCGGCGACCCGCTGCGCGTGGACTTCTGGGGCGACGAGGTCGAGAAGCTGCGCACCTTCTCGATCTACTCGCAGCGCAGCACCGGCGAGGTCGAGCGGGCCACGGTGTACGCCTCGTTCGAGGCCGATACCTCGCAGCCGGAGTACGAGACCGGCCTGCGCCAGGCGGTGGCCGACTGGGAGCGCGAGGGCCGCGAGGGCACGCCGGAGGAGCTCGAGCGCCGCGCCGCCGTACGCGCGCTCGCGGCGCTCGCCGGCCGGTTCACGACGCTCGTCGGACGTGGCCGTGGAGGCCGGCGCCGGCTGGGCCGTCTTCAACCCCGACGAGACCTACCGTGCTCTCGCCGACTTCGACGCCGAGGTGCAGACCGCCGTGCCCGGCGCGGGCCTGCGCGAGCGGCTCTACGTGCCGCTCGCCGGCGCGCGCGCCGCGCTGGCCAAGTCGCTGCATCTCGACGTGGTGCAGCGCGACCAGCCGCTCCAGTTCGCCGCCTCGCGGCCCCAGTTCGCGGCGCGCGACCTGGGCAGCGCCGAGCGCGACCTGATCCGCCTGGTCAACGACGACTACCGCGTGTTCGTCGTGTTCCGCCACGAGGGCGAGGCCGAGCGCGCCACCTACCGGCTGCGCAACATCTCGGCCGAGGTGGTCAAACCCGAGCAGATGGCCAGGCTGGGCGAGGCGGGGCCGGGCCTGTACTTCCTCGCCGCTCCGCTGCGTGACGGCTTCGTCGCCGAGAGCCTCAAGCTCGCCGTCGTCAACGAACGCGCGCTCATCCGCTCGGCGCCGCGTGAGCGTCGCTTCGCGGCCGGCACGCGGCTCACCACCTTCTTCGACGTGCGCCCGGGCGACCACGTGGTCCACGAGGACCACGGCATCGCCCGGTTCGCCGGCATCGAGACGCGCACCGTGGCCGGCATCACGCGCGACTACCTGCTGCTGGAGTTCCGCGGCGACGACCGCGTCTTCGTGCCGCACGACCAGATCGGCAAGGTCAGCCGCTACATCGGCGCCGGCGGCGCCACGCCCTCGCTCGACAAGCTCGGCGGCACGCACTGGCAGACCGTCAAGACGCGGGCGCGCACGGCCGTCGTCGAGATGGCGGGCGAGCTGCTGCAGCTCTACGCCGCCCGCCAGGCGATCCCCGGCTACGCGTATCCGCCGGACGGCGAGCTCATGCGCCGCCTGGAGGAGGCGTTCCCCTACGAGGAGACCGACGACCAGGCGGAGGCCATCGACGAGGTCAAGAACGACATGGAGGCGCCGCACCCCATGGACCGCCTCATCTGCGGCGACGTCGGCTACGGCAAGACGGAGGTGGCGCTCCGCGCCGCGTTCAAGGCGGCCGAGGCCGGCAGGCAGACGCTCGTCCTCGTGCCTACGACGATCCTCGCCGAGCAGCACTGGATGACCTTCGAGGAGCGGTTCGCCGACCTGCCGGTCAAGGTCGGCATGGTCTCACGGTTCCGCACCAACGCGGAGCAGAAGAAGACCCTCTCCGCCTTCACCCGGGGCGAGATCGACGTGCTCGTGGGGACGCACCGGCTGCTCAGTACCGACGTGCGCCCCAAGGAGCTCGGCCTGGTGGTCGTCGACGAGGAGCAGCGCTTCGGCGTGCGCCAGAAGGAGGTGCTGCGCAATCTGAAGCTGCAGGTGGACGTGATGAGCCTCTCGGCCACGCCGATCCCGCGCACCCTGCAGATGAGCCTGAGCGGCATCCGCGACATCTCCGTGATCGAGACGGCGCCGCGCGGCCGCCACGAGATCCGCACCTACATCGGCGAGTACAGGGACGACCTCGTGCGCGTCGCCATCGAGAAGGAGCTCGCGCGCGAGGGGCAGGCGTTCTACCTGCACAATCGCGTGGAGACCATCGACCAGGCGGCCGAGCACGTGCGCTCACTGGCGCCCGGCGCGCGCGTGCTCATCGCCCACGGGCAGATGCACGAGCGCCAGCTGGAGAAGGTGATGCTGGCGTTCCTGGCCGGCGAGGCGGACGTGCTGGTGACGACGTCGATCATCGAGAGCGGCATCGACATCCCCACGGCCAACACCCTCGTCGTGGAGCGCGCCGACATGCTCGGGCTGGCGCAGCTCTACCAGATCCGCGGGCGCATCGGGCGCAGCGACGCGCACGCGTTCGCCTACCTGCTCTACCCCAGCGACGACCTGCTGACGAGCGACGCGGCCGCGCGGCTCACGAC
Organism: uncultured Thermoleophilia bacterium; assembly: GCA_963793605.1. Lineage (GTDB taxonomy): Bacteria > Actinomycetota > Thermoleophilia > UBA2241 > UBA2241 > CAIXSE01. Next base: position 9,768 of record CAWCAH010000005.1, on the reverse strand, counting down.
GCTGAGCGACCACACCGACCTCGGCGCCGGCTTCAAGATCGCCATGGCCGACCTCGAGATCCGCGGCGCCGGCAACCTGCTCGGCGACGAGCAGAGCGGGCACGTCGCCGCCGTCGGCTTCGAGATGTACGCGCAGATGCTGGAGGACGCCGTGCACGAGCTCGCCGGCGAACAGGCGGCGCTGGTGGCGCCGGTGCGCGTCGACCTGCCGGTCACCGCGTACGTGCCGCCGGAGTACATCGCCTACGAGGCGACCAAGATCGACGCGCACCGGCGCATCGCCCGGGCGCGCACGGAGGGCGAGCTCGGGGACGTGCGCGCCGAGCTCGCCGACCGCTTCGGGCCGCCGCCCGAGCCGGTCGAGGACCTCATCAGCCTGCAGGCCATCCGCGTCAAGGCGGGGGAGATGGGCGCTTCCTCGGTGGTCTACCGCGGCAGCCGCCTGCAGGTGGACGGAGTCGACCTGGACGACGACTGGGCGGACCGCGTACGAACCTCCAACCCCCGTGCCACGTACTTCAAGAAGGACCGCATGCTGGCGGTGCATCGGGACGGCGCCGAGGAGTCACTGCTCCGGTGGGTCGAGGCTACCCTCGATGCTATACTCGCCTCTCGTGTGTCCGACGACCCGTCGTCAACCCCTGGGAGAGAGAGTCTATGAAGAAGCTCATCGTGGGTGTCGTTCTTCTCACCCTCGTCGTGCCTGCGCTGCTCCTGTCCGCGTGCGGCGAGGAGAAGGTGCCGGCCGGCGCCATCGCCACCGTCGGTGACGGCGTGGTGACGCAAGAGCAGTTCGACCAGATCTGGCAGCAGGCCGAGGCTCAGTACAAGGCTCAGGAGGGCGCTCCGCCGTTCCCCTCTCCCGACAGCACGCAGTACAACCAGCTCAAGGCGAGCATCGTCAACTACCTCGTGCAGAACGAGGTCATCAAGGAGAAGGCCGCCGAGATGGGGGTCAAGGTCACCGACAAGCAACTCGACGACCGCATGAAGCAGATCGTCGAGCAGGTCGGCGGGCAGAAGAAGCTCGACAAGCTGCTCAAGGAGCAGTCCGTCACCGCAGGACGCAGCTCAAGCTGCAGCTCAAGGCCCAGATGCTCCAGGACGCCGTGCAGCAGAAGGTCAACGAGAGCATCAAGGTCACCCCGGAGCAGGTCAAGAAGTACTTCGAGGACCCGGCCAACAAGTCGCAGTTCAACGTGGACGAGAGCGTCGACGCGCGCCACGTGCTGGTCAAGACCAAGGCCGAGGCCGAGCAGGTCCGCGACCTGCTCGAGGCCGACAACTCCGACGCGAACTGGAAGACGGTCGCGGCGGAGTACTCCACCGACCCGGGCTCCAAGGACAACGGCGGCGACCTCGGCAACTTCCCCAAGGGTCGCATGGTCAAGGAGTTCGAGAACGTCGCCTTCGACCTCGAGGTCGGCGAGGTCTCCCAGCCGGTCAAGACGCAGTTCGGCTACCACGTCATCGAGGTCACCAAGAAGACCCCGGCCAAAGAGCAGACGCTCGAAGAGGCCAAGAAGACCATCGAGGAGCAGCTCAAGTTCCAGAAGCAGGCCACCGCCTGGGAGGATTGGCTCAAGGAGGCGATGACCGCGGCCGGCGTCCTGTACGCCGCCGGCTTCGATCCCGCCACGCTCACCGCCTCGCCCAGCCCGGCCGCTTCGGGCTCGCCCGCCGCGGAATAGGGACGATCGCCGCGGGCGGCGCAGCATGAGCCTCACGCTCGTGTACATCGGCGCCGCCGCCGGAGTGGCGCCCGCAGCCTCGCTGCGGGCCCTCTCCGGCGGCGGCGCCGTTTTCGTCCCGGCCGGCCTCGAGGGCGAGCTCAGGGAGCTCGTGGCCGAGGCCGCGGACCCGGGCTTCGGCCGGCTGCTGGAGCTGGACCCGGCCGACGGCGAGGGGCTCGACGACCTCATCCGCCGCTCTGCGGCCGGCGAGGTCGTCGTGGCGCTCGCCGGCCCCGGCGGCCCGCAGCTGGCGCGCGAGCTGCGCTCGCGCGCCTCCGCGGCCTCCGCGGCCACTGCTGGCCGGCCCGGCCGTCCCCGCTCCTCAGCTCGTCACCATCCCCGCCGGCCAGGCCTTCGACGACGCCCTGCTCGGCCAGGAGCTCGTCTCGCTCAAGCGCATCGTCGACGTGCTGCGCGTGGAGTGCCCGTGGGACCGAGAGCAGACGCCGCGCGACATCATCGGCTACACCGTGGAGGAGGTCCACGAGCTGGCCGACGCCGTCGCCGCCGGCGACCTGGCCTCCGAGCACGGCGAGCTGGGCGACCTGCTGCTGCAGGTCGTGCTGCTCTCGCTGATGCTCGAGGAAGAGGGCGCCGGCGACCTCGCCAGCGTGGCGCACGACATCGAGGTCAAGCTCATCCGCCGGCACCCGCACATCTTCGCCGACGCAGTCGCCGAGACTCCCAAGGACGTCAAGAGCCGCTGGGAGCGGATCAAGGTGGAGCAGGAGGGCCGGCAGGGCATCTTCCACGACGTGCCGGCCGGGTTCCCCGCGCTGCTGTACGCCAAGAAGCTGCAGCAGCGCGCCGCCAGCGTCGGCTTCGACTGGGACTCGGCGGCCGAGGCGTTCCCCAAGATCGCCGAGGAGCACGCCGAGCTCGCCGAGCTGTTCCAGGAGGCCGCGGAGGCGCAGGGCGCCGCCGCGCCGCGCCGCCGCCGGCTCACCGCCGCCCTCCGACGCGCAGGTCCTCGCCGACCCGCACCGCTCCGACCCGCGCGTGGCGCACGAGGTCGGCGACCTGCTGTTCGCCACGGTCAACGTGGCGCGCCTGCTGCACGTCGACCCCGAGCTGGCGCTCCGCGAGGCCGGCAACCGGTTCGAGCGGCGGGTCACGGGCGCGGCCGCGCTCGCCGCCGCCGAGGGGCAGGACTGGTCCTCGCTCGACCTCAGCGCGCAGGAGGAGTACTACCAGCGCGCCAAGGCGGGCGGAGCGGACACGCCGCCGCCCACGGGCTGAGCCGCCGCCCGCTGCCGCCGAACCACCGGCCGACCGCTCCCGCGCAGGTCGCCCATGGTGTCCTGCGCAGGCACTGTGTTTCGGTAGATACAACGTATCTACATCCTGGGGTCGACGCCGGGCGGTGCCGGCGAAACGTATCTACTATGTGTCTACGCGAAGCGAGGGAGGGAACAGCGACATCCCCTCCCTCTGCCGGCCGGGCTCGCCGCGAGCGCGCCCGCGACCGCCCTTCAGGCCACGGCCTCGTCTTCCACGAGCCCGATGTCGAGGCCACCGCACTCGGGGCACGAGATCAGGTCCTCCTCGATGTCCGGGAGGGCGTCCGTGCACCGTGCCGCAGTCCTCGCACGTGCCGGAATGAGCCCTCGCTACATGTGGTGGAGCGGCGCTCGCGCGACTCTGTGATAGCGTCCGCGTGAGCCCCGGCCCCGCGGGCGGGGCGCAGCCAGACCGGGGCTCATCCCGGCGAGACCCACGCGAGGAGGACCCCCCGCAATGACCACCATCATCGACGTCACAGCCCGGCAGATCCTCGACTCCCGCGGCAACCCCACGGTCGAGGTCGAGGTGGAGCTCGAGTCCGGCGCCGTCGGCCGCGCCGACGTGCCCTCCGGCGCGTCCACCGGCGAGTACGAGGCCGTGGAGCTGCGCGACGACACCGGCGAGTACCTCGGCAAGGGCGTGCGCACCGCCGTGGACAACGTCAACAACCTGATCGCCGAGGAGATCGTCGGCTTCGACGCCACCGACCAGCGCCTGGTCGACCGCATGCTCATCGAGCTCGACGGCACGCCCAACAAGGCCAAGCTCGGCGCCAACGCCATCCTCGGCGTCTCACTGGCGACCGCCTACGCCGCCGCCATGGCGCTCGAGCTGCCGCTCTACCAGTACGTCGGCGGCGTCAACGCCTTCACGCTGCCGGTGCCCATGATGAACATCATGAACGGCGGCAAGCACGCCGACAACAACGTCGACCTGCAGGAGTTCATGGTCATGCCGGTCGGCGCCGGGAGCTTCGAGGAGGCCCTGCGCATCTGCGCCGAGGTGTACCACGGGCTCAAGGACGTGCTGAAGAAGAAGAAGCTCAGCACGGCGGTGGGCGACGAGGGCGGGTTCGCACCCGACCTCGGCAGCAACGAGGAGGCGATCCAGGTCATCATGGAGGCCGTCGACGCCGCCGGCTACGAGCCCGGCGCCGACGTCCGCATCGCCCTCGACCCGGCGGCGTCCAGCTTCTACGACGCCAAGAAGCAGCGGTACGTGCTCGAGGGCGAAGGCCGCGAGCTCACGTCCGCCGAGATGGTCGACTACTACGCCGATCTGGTCGGCAAGTACCCCATCATCAGCATCGAGGACGGCCTCGACGAGAACGACTGGGACGGCTTCAAGCTCATGACCGAGAAGCTCGGCGACCGCCTGCAGATCGTCGGCGACGACCTCTTCGTCACCAACGTGGAGCGCCTCGCCCAGGGCATCGAGAAGGGCTCGGCCAACAGCATCCTCATCAAGCTCAACCAGATCGGGACGTTGAGCGAGACCCTCGACGCCATCCAGATGGCCACGCGCGCCGGCTGGACTGCCGTGTGCTCGCACCGCTCCGGCGAGACCGAGGACACCACGCTGGCCGACCTCGCCGTCGCGACCAACGCCGGCCAGATCAAGAGCGGGGCGCCGGCGCGCTCCGACCGCGTGGCCAAGTACAACCAGCTGCTGCGCATCGAGGAGATGCTCGGCGAGGTCGCGTACTACCCGGGCATCAACGCGTTCTACAACCTGAAGAACGCCTGACGCCCGGCGTCAGACGAAGGGCGACCGCAGGTCGCCGTTCTCGTCGTAGGGCAGGGGGAAGAGCGGGCCGGCGGGGCGCAGCGCCTCGCCGGCCCGCACCTCGTCCAGAAGCGCCTCGGACACGGCGATGCGCTCCAGGTGCGCCGTGTCGCGGATCCAGGCCAGGCGCACCTCGGCCGGCTCCACGCCGGCGGTGTGGATCGCCGCCTCGACCGCCTCGCGGTCGTTCGCGCAGGCGATCGGGATGCGCGCGTCCTCCGGGCAGTTGGAGGTGATGCAGTTGACGTTGGTCTGCGCCCGGTCGACCTCGGCCGCGCAGCGGGCGGTGGTGAAGTCGGCCATGCCGATGCCGCAGGCGTTGCCGTGGGTGGCCGTGGTGAGGCCGCGCACCACGATCCTGGTGATCCGCGGCCGCGCCGGTCTCTCGCCGCCGCCCCAGAAGGAGCACCGGCCGATGACGTTGGTGTCCATGCCGGTGCCGCTCACATCCTTGCCCAGCCGGTCGACCAGCAGCACGTCGAGCTCGTCGAACGGCAGCCGGGGCAGGAACTCGTAGGCGCGCGCCAGCAGGACGGGCTCGCGCGCGAAGAACTCGTCCGGCCGCAGCACCTCGAGCTGCGCGGTGTTCTCGCGCTGGTCCTCGACCAGGGCGACGCCGCACAGCAGTGGCAGCCCGGCGATCAGCAGCTCCCCGTGGTCGCGCAGCACGGCCGGGAACCCGTGGCGCACGGTGAGGTGGTGCGCCGACTGGGCGCCGGCGTGCTTGCCGGCGCCGATCACCAGCATCTTGACGAGCCCGCTCTCGACCTCGCCGTGGAAGTCGGTGTGCGGCTTGACGCGGTTCACGACGATGACGCCGTCCGCCTCGGTGAGGTCGCGGGCGGTCCAGACGGGGACACCGAACGCGCTCTCGCCCACGGAGACGACGTCCAGGGACGAGACGACCTCGGCGCCCACGCTGGCGGGCGTGACGCCGAGGCCCTCGAGCACGGCGCGCTGCCCTGCGGCCGTCGCGCCGCCGTGGCTGCCCATGCACGGCGCCACGAAGGGGTCGCCGCCCGCCTCGCGGACGGCGGCGACGGTGGCGCGGAGCACGGCCGGCAGGTCCTTGATCCCCCTGCTGCCGGCCGTGATCGCGACGCGCATCCCGCGCGTCACCAGAGTATGCAGACCGACGCGCTCCAGCCCCTCCGTGACGGCGCTCGCGGCATCCACCGGCTCCCCCTGAGGGAAGAGCTGGTCCGCGAGTTGCAGAAGAGGGTCTTCGTGCCTCAAACTAGCCTCCAGATACCGCCGACCGTATCGCGGTCGAGCCTACCACGTCCCCTCCAAGCCAAAGGAAACACAGAGCATGTACTGTCCCGAATGCGGCAACGACGCCAAGAGCGCCAAGTTCTGCCCTGAGTGCGGCGCGGACCTGGCCGGCGTGCAGGATGCCCTCCAGGGCAAGGCCGGCGCCGCGAAGACCACGCGGCCGGATGCCGGCGTCGACTCCCCAGACGTCACCACCGCGGGAGCTTCGGCCGGCGGCCCCGGACGCCTCTCGCCGGCCATCATCTGGGGCGGCTTCGGCGCCCTCGCCCTCATCGTCATCGTCATCGTCGTCATGGTCTCCGGCGGCTTCGGCGGCAACGCCGACGAGGCGACCGCCGACCCGAGCACCGCGCCGGTCCAGGCGGTGGAGGCCGACACCAGCGGCAGCTACGAAGAGCTGGTCCAGCGTGCCAACGACCTCTACGACCAGGGCGACGCCGCCTTCCAGAACCAGGAGTTCGAGCAGGGCGGCCAGTACTTCGCCGCCGCCGCCCAGATCTACGCGACCGCCTGGAAGAAGCAGAGCACCGACCCCGGCGTCGGCACCGACTTCTCCGTGGCACTCTTCTACAGCGGCGACATCGCGGGCGCGCTCAAGCAGATCGAGGCGGTGCTGCAGGCCGACCCCGACTTCCAGAAGGCGTGGCTCAACCAGGGGATCTTCCTGAGCCACGAGGCGCGCATCGCCGAGCAGGAGGGCGACGCCAAGCTCGCCGACAAGTACGGCGCGCAGGCCAAGCAGGCGCTCACCAAGGCCGTGGCCATCGACCCCAAGTCGGAGGCCGGGAAGCAGGCGGACCAGAGCCTGCAGGCGATGCAGCAGTAGCCGCGCACAGACACGCGTGACCTCACGAGGTTCGCGGCCGCCGGGCAGGTACTCACGCCGGCGGCCGCGAACCTCTTCTGATGAGAAGGAGCCGCCCTGCGCAGCGCGGGCGGCGACACGCAAGGCGGGAGCAGGAGCACTTGGCGCAGGCGACCTCAGCAGCGGGCTCCGGGACGGGGCGGACACGGCGCGCGCCGTCGTCCGCGGGCCGGCGCGCGCCCTCGGGCGTGGGCAAGCACGCTCCGCGCCCGCACTGGGGACGGCTCGCGTTGCTCGCTCTCATCCTCATCGGCGCGTCGTTCTACGTCTCACCTCTGCGGGACTTCTTCGCGCAGCAGAACCGCTACGAGAAGGCCGCCGCACAGCTCGACGCGGCCCAGCGGGACAACGCGGCGCTCGAGCGCGAGGTCAAGCTGCTGGCCACCAAGGCGTACATCGCCCAGCGCGCCCGCTCGGACACCAACCTCGTGCCGCCGGGCACCCAGCTCTTCGTCATCAAGGGGCTGCCGGGCAAGGAGCAGGAGACCCTGGCGAGTGACCGCACGGCCCCCGTCGAGGCCTCCATCTCGGTGTTCGACAGGGTCGAGGACCTCTGGCAGACGCTGCTCAACTGAGGCCGGGTCTGTGATGAGGTCAACGAGTACGGGCTGCCCGATGAGGCTTGTCGGCCCGGCGGGCCCATGAACCCTGCCGCTCGGTTGATAGCCGGCGAGGACGCGGCCGTGGTCGCCGGCCAGCTCGGCCGCGCGCCCCACGCCATGAGCGCCGTGCCGGCGCGCTGCCCGTTCGGGTTCCCGGCCGTCGTCGAGGACCTGCCCTACGACGTCGACGGCCGACCGTTCCCGACGCTGTACTACTGCACCTGCCCCACGCTGGTCGCCGCCGTCTCCCGTCTGGAGAGCGACGGCGGCGTGGCGCGGTGGACCGCCCGTCTTGCCGAGGACCCGGCGCTGACCCGCTCGGCCGCCGACGCAGCCGCCGATTCGGCCGTGCGCCGCACCGACCTCGCGAGCGACCTCGGGCTGCCCATGGTCGACGGCGGAACCTCGCTGGCCACCGGCGTCGGCGGCGTGGCCGACCTGCTCGCCGTCAAGTGCCTGCACGCGCACGTGGCGCACGCGCTGGCGCAGCCCGGGTACGTGCTCGGCGAGGCGATCCTCACGGAGGTGGAGGACCCGTGGTGCGGCGACCGGCGCTGCGCGGCGTTCCTGCCGGCCGGCGATGCGCCGGGCGACGCCGAGGCGGGCGCCGGGCCTCGCGGCGGCGGGGAGTCGTCGTGAGGGTCGCCGTCGTCGACCTCGGCACCAACACCTGCCGGCTGTTCCTTGCGCGCGTCGAGGACGGATGTGTACTGCAGGACGCGCGCGTGACGACGGTGGTGCGTCTCGGGCAGGGAGTGGACAAGTACGGACGTCTGCATCCGGATGCGGTGGCGCGGACGCACGCGTGCCTCAGCGAGTACGCACCGCGCATAGAGGCCTACGGCCCGGAGCGGCGCCTGCTGATCGCGACGAGCGTACTGCGCGACGCCACCGACGGCCGGCAGTTCCTGCGCGCCGTCGTCGCGCACGACTTCCACCTGCCGTGGCGCGTGCTCGCCGGGGAGGAGGAGGGTGCGCTCGCCTTCCGCGGCGGGACGTCATGGCTCGCCGGGTCCGCCGCGCCCGACCCGCTCGTGCTCGTCGACATCGGCGGCGGGAGCACCGAGTTCGCTATCGGCTCCGCCGGCGAGCCGCCGGCGCTCGTCCGCAGCCTGGACGTCGGGGTGGTGCGGCTCACGGAGCGGTTCTTCGACGCCGACCCGCCGCCGGCGGCGGAGGTCGCGGCCCTGGCGGGCCACGTCGCCGCCGCCGTCGAGGCCGAGGTGCCGGCGGACCTGCGCGCCGCCGTCCGCGGCATGGTCGGCGTGGCCGGCACCTACACCACGCTGGTCGCCAACAAGCTCGGCATGACGGAGTACGACCCCTCGCTCGTCCAGGGCCACGTGCTCTCGCTCGCCGACATCGACGCCGCCGTGACCCGCTTCGCCGCCATGACCAGTGCGGAGCGCGGCCGGCTCCCGGGCATCCAGCCCGGCCGCGAGGACGTCATCCTCGCGGGAGCCCTCATCGCCCGCGAGGCCTGCCGCGCGTTCGGCCTGGACGTCGTGAGCGTCAGCGAGGCGGACATCCTCGAGGGCGCGGCCCTCGCTCTCGCGGACGGTTCGCTGGCGGCATCCCGCTAGCCGCTCTGCGCGCTTCCGCCGCGCCGGCGGCGCCCCTCCCGCGACGGCGGCTCCGTCCTCAATCCCCGAATTTGGTCGGGTTGACCGGCCCCACGGCGGTCTGTAGCGTGCTTCGAAGCACGATGTCTGGACAGGGGAGGTCTTGCGTGCTCCTGCGTCGCTTGGCGATCCGCTACGCCATCGCCACACCGATCTTCGTCTTCGCCGCCTGGCTCTTCGTCACCGGCGCCTTCGGCCCGTCGGCCTGACCGGCCGGATCTGACCACCCCCGCGGCGCTCTGCGCCGCGCACGACTCCAGACCCACCATTGCCCCCGTGCCGCCGTTGCCCGACCACGTCCGGATACCGGCCCCCTCCATCCTGCCGTCCGCGACCCGCACGCGGCGTCATATACTGCAAGCCGTGCCGGAGTGGCGGAACTGGTAGACGCCGGGGACTTAAAATCCTCTGTCGCCGATGGCGGCGTCCGGGTTCGAGCCCCGGCTCCGGCACCACAGTCCGTTGCTCCGGCGGCGGCCTCAGCGCCCTGCTCTTGACATGCGTGTGCCCCTGGTCTAGCGTGGCCTTTAACTTCGTATGCGAACTCGGATACGTAGTCCGTGATGCGAAGTGATGTCCCCCCGGCTGGAGGCGCCGCCTTG
>CAWCAH010000004.1:0-367560 GCA_963793605.1 uncultured Thermoleophilia bacterium | reverse complement strand
CAAGGTGGTCAGCCCGGAGACGCCGCAGACACGAGAGGCCCGCCGCCCGAGAGGGGGCGGCGGGCCTCTTCGCAAGCCGTGCAGTCGCTCAGACGGGTGGCCTCGACTTGGCCGGGATGAGCAGCAGCACGATGATCGTGATCAGCGGGAAGAAGATCGCCAGGATCACCCACAGCAGCGGGCTGCGGCCCTTGCTCGCCGCGATCATGTAGGTGAAGTAGATGAAGACCGCCCACAGGAAGACACCGATGATCCACCAGAGGAAGGTCCAGAACGTCGCCGCCACCACGAGCCCGAGCATACGCACCCCCGCCTATCGAAGTTCCTGACGGCTCCACATGCTCACATCTGCGGTGTCTCTACAACATCGACTGCCGGCTCGAAGACGCCATCCGGGTAGCCGGCCGGGCGGCGGCGCGGACGCCGGAGGTCTGGGCCGTCAGGCCGCGGCCGACTCCGCCTCCACGACCCGACAGAGCGCCCTGCAGGCCAACTCCAGCTGATCGGCGTGCGGCTCGCGCGTCGTGAGCAGGCGCTGAAGTGAGCGCCCGCACAGCAGCACGGCTCGACTGGCCGGGGCCGCCGGGCGCCGCTCGACCAGACGGAACAGCTCCAGCGCCAGGGCGATCAGGACGACCATGGCCGCCAGCGAAGCCGCTTGCGCCATGAGCCCGCCGCCCAGCGGCACACAGGCGAGCGTGAGCACGAAGATGATGGCCAGCAGGTTGGTCCCACAGCGATCGTGGATGCGGCTGTGCCCGGCGACTGCCGCCACATCGCGCAGGTCGGCGCCGGCCTCGTAGGCGTTCACCGCCTTGTGCTCGGCCCCGTGGTACCGCCAGACCCGTGTGCCCATGCCGACCTGCAGCGCAGCGAGGGCGATGACCACGCTCAGCGCCTGAAGGAGCACGCCTCCGAGCAGTCCGCCGGCAAGGCTGTGGATGATCGCGCTCAGCGCAAGGCCGGCAAGCACGCAGACCGCCAGACAGGCGAGGAGTCGCGCGCCGCGGCGCCCTCCGTTCAGCCGATGCAGGCGCAGGCTGAACAGCACCATCTCAGCGAAGGAGGCCGCGGAGCGCACCACCGGCAAGCGCACCCAGGGGCGACCGCCCAGCAACGGCTTCGTCGTACCTTGCAGCACCGTCCCATCCTCACGCGCCCAGGCCCACGACGCGCCGGAGCGCATGAGCACGCCGTTGGCAAAGGCCATGCCGCCGACCCTGAGCGGCGGGGCGACGACGTCGGCGGAGGTGGGATCGGGGCGGAAGGGGACACTCTGACCACAGGGTACGCGCTCACCGCGCCGCGCGCGACCGGTCGCCAGGACCACGCGCGGCGGACGACCGCAGTGCTCCACCAGCGACAGAGGAGAGCGACATGGCAGGCGAGACCGACGAGGCCAAGGGCCGCCTCAAGAAGGCCGGCGGCGAGCTGACCGGCGATGATTCACTCAAGCGCGAAGGAGAAGTGGACAAAGCGAGCGGCAAGATCAAGGACGCCACCGAGTCGGTGACGGACAAGATCAAGGACGCCGTGAACAGGAAGTAGCCGGCAGCGCTTCAGCGAAGGGCGAGGCCCGGAGGGGGACCGGGCCTCGCACAAGGCCAGGTCAATGGGACCCGCGACTCGCCTCCAGCCGCCGTGAGGGCAGCCGGTCTCAGCGCGCGATGAGGTCCTGCCTGCGTCGCCCCTCCGAGAGCAGCCCCGGCAGAGGGCGCGGCGCTCCGTGAGAGGAGCGCTCCATCCGGCCTTTGCCGGCGCGCTTGGCGCGGTACATCACCGCGTCCGCCGCGGCCGTCAGCTCGCCGACAGAGGCGGGCGGGCGCTCGAAGGTCACCAGCCCGATGCTGAAGCTCACGCGGCGGCCGTCCCGGAGCGTCAGCCGGTCGAGCTCTCCGCGGACACGCTCCATGAGAGCGGCGGCGCCCGCGGCGTCGGTCTCGGGCATGAGCACGGCGAACTCGTCGCCGCCGATCCTCGCGGCCGTGTCGGTGGCACGCAGGGTGCTGCGCAACACGTGCCCCGTCTGCGCGAGGACGTGATCGCCTTCTCCGTGTCCCAAGGCGTCGTTGATGCCCTTGAAGTCGTCGATGTCGAGATACGCGACGGAGATCGGACCGCCGTACCGTCGCGCCCGCTCCACCTCCAGCCAGGCCGTCTCCTCGAAGGCGCGCGCGTTGGCGGCCCCGGTGAGGCGGTCGGTGGCCGCCGCGCGCCGATTGCCCGCCCGCTCGCGCCGCATCATGCCGAGCAGCCCGAGCACGACGAGGTACAGACCGAACCGCAGCAGCGCCGCAGCCGTGGCGGCAGCCAGAGAGGCGTGCGTCTCCGCGGTCATCGCGACGAAAGCCGTGTCCACGGCGGCCACTCCGGCGACCATGTACCCGAGCCAGCGGCGGCGCGCGAACCACCCCACAGCCACGATGGGGACGAACAGGAAGTCGATGACGCTGACGCTCTGCCCGATGGTCAGCTTGAACAGCGTCAGCCCGGCGACGGCGGCGAGTGCCAGCAGCACCTGCAGCCAGTCGGGCACGCTGCGCAGACAAGAGTCGAGGCTGTTGCAGTTCGGCTTCACACCAGGCGTATCGGCACATCAGGGGGCCGCGGAAGACGGGACAACCGTTTGGGGAGGCATACCTATGCGGCCTGGGGACCCCGGACGCCAGGCGGCTCAGCCGCCCTCTGCGTCAGAGTCCGGGGTCCGCTCCGAGTGACACGCGCGGCAGCCCCCGTCCGTGCGGCCGCCGTGATCCTCCTGCAAGCGTTCGGCGGCGTGGCAGGTGGTGCAGGCCGTGTACGCGCCGCCGACCGGATGCGGTACGTCCGGGCCGCCGCCGAGCCACGCGACCGCGAGCGTCACGCACGCGAAGAACACCGCCACGACCACGATGCCGACCCACACTGGCCTTCCACGCCCGGCGCCTGCCATGACTCCACCTCCGTCCCGACTGCTGAGACGAAGCTACAGGCGAGGCCGCCGGCGCGAACCTCCCGGTCGTGGTGGATGTGGTCGCCCTCGAGGGGGAACCATGCGCGAGGGCCCTACCTCCAGGGAGGGACGGCAGCCGGCGAATGGGGCTCAGGACCCGGTCGCCTGCATGTCCCAGGCGAGGAAGGCCCAGCGGACGGTGATCTCGGGCTCCTGCCTCCACTCGGGCCGGCCGTCGGCGCCGACCGTCTCGACGAGCGTGCGCGGCCACGTAGCGCTCCAGCGCCGCTTCTTCGCGCTCGCCGGCCGGCGCGATCATGCGGCGCAAGGACTCCAGCGCGGCCTCCGGGCTCTCGTACCGGCTGACGCTCGCGTGCTCGAGGGACGCGACCTCCGGTTCGATCCCCATCTGGCGGAGCACGTTCACCGCCGTCGCCTGGTCGCCGCGCCGCACGCAGGGGCGGCCGACCGCCTCGTGCGCGAGCAGTTGCGGGTAGAGCAGGCCGTCGGCCGGCAGGGTGACGCAGACGCGGCGGCGCGCGAAGGCGTCGAGCTTCTGGAGCGCGGCGCGCAGGTCGCGCACGTCCAGCGAGCGCGACGCGATCACCACGTCCGCGGCGGGGACGCCGGCGGCGCGCCAGTCGTCGTCCCAGGCGGCCTGGACCGTCCTGACGCTGTCCAGGCCCTCCTCGGCGGCCTGCCGCCGGAGCACGTCCAGCATGCCGGCGGAGAAGTCCAGGCCCACGACGTCGTGGCCGGCGCGCGCCAGCGGCAGCGCCAGCGCGCCGGAGCCGCAGCCCACGTCCAGGATGCTCTCGCCCGGCCGCGCGCGCAGGTGCTCGATGAAGCCGGCGACGTACGGCGACGTCTCGTCGCCGCCGCGGAAGTGCCGGGCGCGGCGGTCCCAGAACGCCGCGTCGTGGGCGACCTCACGCCGGTCGCTCAGCCGCGCCCACTCGGCGTTCCAGTCCTTGTCCTCTGCCGACACGGCGCCGCCTCACCTCGCCCGCACGCCGGCGCGCCGAGGCTCAGGCCCGGCGCCGACCGCACACGAAGTACGCGAGCGGCCCGACGAAGTTGACGAAGGCGAGGGCGCTCCACATCCACTTCGGACCCCGGATCCGCTCCGCGGGCCGGCGCTTGATGTCGACGAGCGCCGCCGCGAGCAGGACGACCTGCACGACTCCGAGAACGGTGATCAGCCGGCGCTTCCGGCCGCTGAACTCGCTCCACTTCTTGCTGATGGCCATGACACCCTCCAGGGCAGCCGACGGTTACTCCTCGCGGGTGATCCTACGGCAGCCAGGCCCTGAGCTCGACCATCCGCGCCATCGTCTCGTCGTAGCCCTGGCGGTACAGCGTCTCGAGCCGGACGGGGTCGCGCTCCAGGCGGCCGACCTCCAGGGGGCGGACGGGCCGGAGGACGAAGGCCGAGCCGGCCCGCTCCATCCGCTCCACCAGATCGAGTGACGCGTTGTACACGGCGGGCCGCCGCAGCATCGCCGCGTGCAGGGCCGGGTACCGCCGCAGGAGCACCCGGCCCAGGCCGCGCAGCCGCGGCGGCGGCTTGCGGTACCCCGCGTTGCGCGTGAGCACCACCACGTTGCGCGGGTTGCCGTCCTCGACCGCGCGCAGGATGGGGATCGAGTCGGCCACCCCGCCGTCCACGCAGGGCCGGCCCTCCACCAGCACCGGCGGGGAGAGCACCGGCAGGCTGCAGCTCGCGCGCTGGAGCGTGTGCACGAACCAGCGCGGGTCGTGCTCGTGGTGGGAGTAGTAGCGCGCGGCGCCGGTCGCGCAGTCGGTCACACCGCTCACGAGCGTACGCGGGCTCGTCCGGAAGGCCTCGTAGTCGAACGGCGCGAGCTCGTCCGGCAGGGTGCGGAACAGGAAGTCCATGCCGAACCAGCTGCGCTCGCGCACCAGGTTGCGCCAGCCGGCGTACCGCGGGTCGGCCACCAGCTCGACGAACACGCGGTGGCTGCGCTCGCGCTGCCCCGTCACGTAGTGCCCGCCGGCGTTGGACCCGGCGGAGACGCCGATGACGTAGCCGAGGTCGACGCCGGCGTCCAGGAACGCGTCGAGCACACCGCCCGTGTAGGTGGTGCGCATGCCGCCGCCCTCCAGGACCAGCCCGACGCCCTCGGTCATGGGGCGAGCGTACCAGACGCCGGCCGGCGGCCGGCTCGGGGAGCCGCTACGCGACGACCCGCGCCAGTTCGGCGACGCTCGTCTCGCCGGCGAGGACCTTGCGTACCCCGTCCTCGCGCACGGACTCCACACCCCGGGCGCGGGCGGCCTCGCGGATCTCCCGCACCGGGACGCCCTGGTCGATCAGGTCGCCCATCTCCTCGTCCATGTCCAGCACCTCGTAGATGCCCACGCGGCCAAGGTAGCCGGTGCCGAAGCAGCGGGTGCAACCGGCCGGCTCGTGGATCTTCATCTGGCGGCGCGGCGCCTCGCCCAACCCGAACTTCTCCCAGGTGCTCGCCCTCACCGTCCTGGGCGTGCGGCAGTGCGGGCAGAGGCGGCGTACGAGCCGCTGCGAGACGACACAGGTGAACGCAGCGGTCACCAGGTAGGGAGGCAGGCCCATCTCGATCAGCCGGTGCACCGCCGACGCGGCGTCACGTGTGTGCAGCGTGGAGAAGACGAGGTGCCCGGTCATCGCCGCCTCGGCCGCCATCTTGGCGGTCTCGGCGTCCCTGATCTCACCCACCATGATCACGTCGGGGTCGCTCCGCAGCAGCGTGCGGAGCAGGCCGGCGAAGTCGAGCCCGATCGCGGCCTTGACCTCGCTCTGCATCACGCCCTCCAGCTTGCGCTCGATCGGGTCCTCCACCGTGTAGATCTTGCTCTCCGCCGACTTGACCAGCTCCAGCGTGGTGTAGAGCGTCGTCGACTTGCCGCAGCCCGTCGGCCCGCAGATCAGGATGCCGCCCTCCGGGCGGCGGACGGCCTCCTGGAAGCGCTCGAGGGAGGCCCCCGTGAGGCCCAGCTGGTCGAGCGCCGGCGGCAGGGGCGAGACCTCGAGGATGCGGATCGAGATGTTCTCGCCGTGAAGAGTGGGGACGGAAGCCAGACGCAGGTCCACCTCGTCGCCGTCGCTCGTCTCGAAGGAGGTCCGGCCGTCCTGGGGCAGGCGCCGCTCGGCGATGTCCATGTTGCCCATGATCTTGATGCGGCTGACGATGCCCGCCTGCACGTCCACGGGGAACTCGCGCAGCTTGTGCAGCACGCCGTCGATGCGGCAACGCACGTGCAGCGACCCGGCGCACGGCTCCACGTGGATGTCGGACGCCTTCATGCTGACGGCGTCCGAGATGAGGCCGTCCACGATCTCGATGATGGAGGCGTCGTGGGCGAGCGCCGCCTCGTCGGCGACGAGGAACTCCTCCTCGTCGCTCAGCTCGCGCAACCTGCCTCTGGTGTTGAAGAAGGTGGCGCTGGCCTCGTCGAACGCGCTCGTCGGTGCAGATCACTGCGCGCACCTTGCGCTTGGTGCGCAGCCTGACCTCGTCGATGGCGACGATGTCGAGGGGGTCGGTCATCGCCAGCACCAGCGTGCCGTCCTCCTCCACCTCGAGCGGGAGGACGCGCCGGTTCACCATGAAGTCGCGCGGGAGCAGCGCGAGCGTCTCGGGCGAGAAGTGCACCTGGTCGAGGTCGGCGACCTCCAGGCGCAGCTGCGCCGCCAAAGCCTCGACGAGGTCCTGCTCCGCAACGAGGCCCTCGCGGACCAGCACGTCCCCCAGGCGCCGCCGCTCGATCTGCTGTCGGGCGAGGGCGGCCTCGAGCTGGTGCTGGTTGACCAGGCCATCGGCGACGAGCAGGGCGCCGAGCCTGCGGCGGCCGGCGGAGATCTCCGTCACGGCCGGGATGTTGAGACTCGCCTCCATGCCACACGCGCCTTCCTGCCGCGCGGGCGGCGTGCCCGGCGGCGGATCGTCCCTGTGGCCGCGCCTGGTTCCTGTCGCACGGCCGGCCCCTCCCATGAGGTCCATCGGCATCTCGCGGGCGGCCGCGGACACCTTCTAGACGGATGTCCCGGTAGGCTCGGTGGACATCTGCGTGCCCGTCAGGCCACTCTGACGCGAACGAGCGCCCCCGCTCCACCCACCCCGGCCCCGGCCACCGCGAAGGCCGGCCACCGCGGAGGCCGGCCACCACGGAGGCCGGCCGGGCAATGAGCGAACGGTGGCTGGGTCGCTATCTCGAATAGCGTATACGGCGCCAGTGCGCGGAGAGGCAGTGTCCGGGCCAGGGCCGGAGAGCCGGCCCTCTGGAAGCTGGCGAACTGAGGGGGCCGGGTGCATGCGCACCCGGCCCCCTCGCCACTCCGCAGCTGTCGCCGGCAGCCGGACGAGTCTCCGGGCGCCAGGTCAGGCGCCCACCTTGCTCATCGGGATGCCGAGCGCCGCGGCGACGCCCTCGCCGTAGGCCGCATCGGCCTTGGCGCAGTTGGCGATGTGGCGGATCTTGACCGCCTCGGAGGCGTCGCCCATGGCACGCCCCGTGTTGGCGAAGAGCGCCTCGCGCTGCGGCGCGTCCATGAGGCCGAACAGCAGGCCCGGCTGCGTGAAGTAGTCGTCGTCGTCGGCGCGGAAGTCCTAGCGGTCGGCCGCGCCGTCCAGCGCCAGCGGCGGTTCCGCGTACTGCGGCTGCTCCTGCCAGGTGCCGTTGCTGTTGGGCTCGTAGTGCGGCGTGGAGCCGTAGTTGCCGTCCACGCGCATCGCGCCGTCGCGGCTGAAGCCGTGCATCGGGCAGCGCGGCGCGTTCACCGGGATCTGGTGGTGGTTCACGCCCAGGCGGTAGCGCTGCGCATCGCCGTAGCTGAACAGCCGCCCCTGCAGCATGCGGTCCGGCGAGAAGCCGATGCCGGGCACCACGTTGGCGGGGTTGAACGCCGCCTGCTCCACGTCGGCGAAGTAGTTCTCCGGGTTCCTGCTCAGCTCCATCACCCCGACCTCGTGCAGCGGGTAGTCGCTCTTGAGCCACACCTTGGTGAGGTCGAACGGGTGGAACCGGTAGGCGGCCGCGTCGGCCTCGGGCATGAGCTGGACGAAGAGCTTCCAGCGCGGGAAGTCGCCGTCTCTCGATCGCCTCGTAGAGGTCGCGCTGGTGGCTCTCGCGGTCCTTGCCGACGAGCTCGGCCGCCTCCTCGTCGCTGAGGTTCCTGATGCCCTGCTGGCAGACCCAGTGGAACTTGACCCAGGTGCGCTCCCCGGCGGCGTTGACCAGGCTGAAGGTGTGGCTGCCGAACCCGTGCATGTGGCGGTAGCTCAGCGGGATGCCCCGCTCGCTCATCGTGATGGTGATCTGGTGGAGCGCCTCGGGCAGCAGGGTCCAGAAGTCCCAGTTGTTCTGCGCGCTGCGCAGGTTGGTGCGCGGGTCGCGCTTCACGGCGTGGTTCAGATCCGGGAACTTGAGCGGGTCGCGGAAGAAGAAGACGGGCGTGTTGTTGCCCACGAGGTCCCAGTTGCCCTCGTCGGTGTACAGCTTGACGGCGAACCCGCGGATGTCGCGCTCCGCGTCCGCGGCGCCGCGCTCGCCGGCCACGGTGCTGAAGCGCACGAAGAGGTCGGTCTTCTTGCCCGGCTCGAACACCTTGGCGCGCGTGTACTTGGTGATGTCGTGGGTGACGGTGAAGGCGCCGAACGCGCCGGACCCCTTGGCGTGCATCCGGCGCTCCGGGATCACCTCGCGGTCGAAGTTGGCGAGCTTCTCCAGATACCACACGTCCTGCATCAGCATCGGGCCGCGCTTGCCGGCCGTGAGCGAGTCCTGGTTGTTGGGGACCGGGGCCCCGAAGTTGGTGGTGAGCTTGTCGTGTGCGTCAGTCATGGTCGTCACTCTCCTTGCTCAGGCAGGCGGTACAGACTCCCCGCAACTGGACCTCCACCGACTCGACGCTGACCGAGGGACGCGGTGCCGCGCGGCGCCCGCACCGCGTCCAGCCTCTCGTCGTCGACGTCGCGGATCAGCCCGCAGCGGGTGCAGACGTAGTGGTGATGGCGGCTCGCGTTGGCGTCGTAGCGGGCCGGACCCGGCGTGAGCACGACGCGACGCACCAGGCCCAGATCGCTGAGCGTCGCGACCGTGCGGTACACCGTGTCCAGCGAGATCGTGGGCACCCGCTCGCGCACGGCGCCGATAGAGCGCCTCGACGTCCGGGTGCTCGTCGGACCGCGCGACGTCGCGGATCACCTCGAGCCGCTGATGGGTGAGGCGGAGCCCCGACCCGCGAAGGGCTTGCGCGAGCAGGTCCACACGACGCTCGACCTCTTCCGGAGAGACGGCCACCCAAACACCTCCAGTCCGCGTCTGTAAACTATATAAGAACTCTTCCGTAACAACAACGCTGACGTCCGCCCGCGGCACCGAGGCCGACAGACAGACCGGAGAACAGTGTTATCCATGAGACCCAAGGGGAAGACAGCGGCAAACGGGGGGTCGCCGCCACGGCGACCGGGACCAAGCTGCGAAAGGGGCACGCCATGCACCACCCACTCCGCGCCTGCACGTTCATCCTGCTACTTCTGGCGGCGCTCGCCGCGCTTGCGCCGGCGGCGCTCGGGCAGCGCGCGGATGGGCGGCTGGGAGCGCTGGCCCATCCCGAGATCGAGTGGGCCCGCCTGCTCCCCTCGACGCCTGCGACCATCGAGAACGTCTTCGGCAACGCGGTCGCGATCGACGGCGACACCGCCGTGGTCGGCTCGCCCTGGGACGGCGTCCTGAGCAGGGGCAGCGCCTCCGTGTTCGTCCGCGACGGGGCGGCCTGGACCTTCCAGGCGAAGCTCGTCGCCTCCGACGCGGCCACTGGGGGACAACTTGGGCACGGCCGTTGCCCTGCAGGGCGACACCGCTGTCATCGGGGCCCCCTACAAGGACGCGTCTGACGAGGCGCTGTGTACGTCTTCACGCGCAGCGGCGCGACCTGGACCCAGCAGCAGAAGCTGACCGCCGGCGACGGCTTGGCCGGCGACCGAGTTCGGCCTCAGCGTCGCGATCTCGGGAGGCGACGATCCTGGTGGGTTCCTCCAGCGCCGCCATCGGATCGGCCCGAGGCCAGGGCGCCGTCTATGCCTTCACGAGCGACGGCACGACCTGGACGCAGCAGCAGAAGTTCACGTCGTCGGACGGCGCCGCCGCCGACCGCTTCGGCCGAGGCGCTCGCCATGGACGGCGACACCGCGCTGATCGGCGCGCCCCTGAAGGCAGGATCGGCGGCGCCGCCGAGCGCAAGGCGCCGCCTACGTGTTCACGCGCAGCGGCGCGACGTGGAGCCAGCAGCAGGAGCTGATCCGCCGGCGACGGCGCCGGCGACGACCAGTTCGGCCATCGGTGGCCCTGTCCGGCGACACCGCCGTGATCGGCGCCCCGAAGAAGACCGTCCTGGGCAACGTGACCCAGGGCGCCGCCTACGTGTTCACGCGCAGCGGCACGACGTGGAGCCAGCAGACGCGCTTCGTCGACGAGGCCGGCATGAAGGACGAGGCCTTCGGCGAGGCCGTGGGGATCCAGGGCGACACCGCGGCCGTCGGCGCTCCGAGCGCTGCGGACGGGCACGAGCGGCGCGACAGGCGCCGTCTTCGTCTACACCCGCTCCTGGAACACCTGGAGCGACCCGCAGAAGCTGCACGCCAGCGACCGCATGCATGCACGACAGGTTCGGCGGCGCGCTGGCCATGTCGGGCAACCGGATCATCATCGGCGCCGAGGACAAGACGGTCGGCGGCGTCTACCAGGCGGGCGAGGCCTACATCTTCGCGCCCGCCTTCTACACCATCACGCCGAGCGTGGCCTCCGGCCACGGCGACGTCACGCCCGGGGGCGAGCAGACCGTCAGCGGCGGCCGCGACAAGGCGTTCACGTTCGCGCCCGACGCGGGCTACCACGTCGAGCAGGTCAAGGTCGACGGGGCCGTGGTGACGCCGATGCCCACGGCCGGCTACACCTTCACGGCGGTGTGCGACGACCACACCTTGAACGTGGCGTTCTCACGGGACAAGCCGGCGCTCGCCAAGCTCTCGCGCAAGGCCGGCAAACGCGGCACGGTCGTCGTGCTGACCGGCGCCGGCTTCGGCGCGCTGCGCGGCACCAGCTACGTCAAGTTCGGCGGCGTGCAGTGCACCAGATACCTCTCCTGGAGCGACACGAAGGTCAAGTGCAAGGTGCCGGCGCGGGCGGGCTACGGCAAGCGCAAGGTCAAGGTCGCCACGGTCGCCGGTCTGAGCAACGCGAAGCGCTTCACCGTGAAGCGGTGACCGCACGGCACAGCGGTCGTCGCCGCGATTGCGCGCGGGGGACCGGGAGCAGCACCGCCCCCCGGCGTCATGCCGCCAGCGGCATGGTCCGCTCGAGGTGGTCGCGCACGCACCGCTCGTCGAGCTCCCTCGAGTCCCGGTCCTGACGATCAGACCTGCCGGCCGCCAAGGTAGCCGTCGACGATGCGCATGGCGTCTTTGAGGCTGGCGCCCGTCTCTTCCCGGACCAGCCTCACCGCCTCCTTGCGCTCGCCGCGCGAGATCAGGTCGGCGACCGCCGTGGAGACCTGCCACTCCGGCGCCGGCTCGTCACTCACGCCCAGGCTCCGCTGGAGGAGCGCCATCTGCGCCTCAAGCCGCTCGACGCGCTGCCGCAGCAGAGAGAACTGGTCGTCCGCATCACCCATCGTCGGCCTCCCCTCGTCCCTGCGGGCGCCCGGCGCCCGCGCTGGTCACACCGGCTTGCCGGGACCGCCCGCCCGGCGTGCAGCCCGCAACTGCTCGAGCGTCGGGATGCCGTCGTTGCCGAGCCGGCCGACCTTGAGCGCGGCCGACCAGGCGGCCGTGTCGAAGCACTCGGCCGGCGGCAGGCCCTGGGCGACCGCCCAGGTATAGGCGCCGTGGAAGGTGTCGCCGGCGCCGCACGAGTCGACGCCCGTGACCGGCGCGGCCTCCCAGCGTCTCATGGTCTCCAAGCCGCTGCCGGTGGCGAACACGCCGCCCCGCGGACCCTGGGTGACACCGAAGACGGTACGGCAGGCGGCGCCCCAGAGCTCGACCGCCGCCTGCTCCCCCGAGTGCCCCGTCTCCCTGAGCACGAAGGCCTCGGGTGCGATGACGTGATCGACCCGGCCGAGCAGGCTCCTCGTCCACGGCCGGCCGGACCCCGTGTCGAGCACGGTGGTCAGGCCGCGCCGCTCGCACTCGTCGAGCGCGGCCTTCACCAGCATCTCGTCTGTGGCGTCGAGCATCACGACATCGACGCCCTCCAGGAACTCCGGGATCCGCTCCACGGTCCGCTCGTCGGCCATCGGCTGCGGCAGCCAGATGATGCTCCGCGTCGCATCCCCGCGCGCGACGATGACCGCCGAGTGCTGCGAGGGCTGGTCGTAGGCGACCCAGGTGCAGTCGATGCCCTCTGCGTCCAACTCCGACCGCAGGACGTGGGCGTGCACGCCCGTGCCACAGGTCGCCAGGAGCCTGGTCGCGGCCCCCAGCCTCGCGGCGGCGATCGCGCCGCGGCCCGCCGAGCCACCCACCGCCGTCTGGTACTCCAGTGCGGGGGTCACCGAGTCGGCTCTGGGATGCTCCTCGAGCACGTAGAGGTAGTCCACCGTCGCCATGCCGATCATGGCGACGACCGGCGCACGCCTCGGCTCAGGTCCAGCACTCACTCGGCAGCCTCCTCCCGGGTCCCTCGGGCATCGTTGCGCCCGACGCCCAGCAACATACCCGAAGTGAGGCCCCTCGCGCTCGCGGGCACACCCGCGGGGGCCGCATGAGCGCTCACGGATGGGGGTAGAAGGCCGATACCGGATGAAACCGCTCCTGTTCAAAGGAGTTCGACATGCGACACAAGCATCTTCTCGGCCTGGTCGCCGTCCTGCTGCTCGTCCTCGCCGTGTGGCTGGTGCCGATGGCGCTCGCCGACGACGGATCGACGGACTACGCGGGACCGCTGTACCAGGACGGCTCACAGGCGCCCTCGGGCTCCGAGTGCCCCTACCTGCAGGCCCATCCCTGGCTCGACCCGCACGGGTCGGGAGGAGGCGGCTCAGGCAGCGCCG
Organism: uncultured Thermoleophilia bacterium; assembly: GCA_963793605.1. Taxonomy (GTDB): domain Bacteria; phylum Actinomycetota; class Thermoleophilia; order UBA2241; family UBA2241; genus CAIXSE01. Next base: position 354,574 of record CAWCAH010000004.1, on the reverse strand, counting down.
GCGGCGCTCCGCAAGACATCAAGTACTACTGAGCGGCCGCGCGGACCAGCCCCTCACCACGCCAGTACGATAGCGCATCGGCCCAAACCAAGACCGTCCTTCTGGCCAGGGCAAGTCTGTCCGCCTGTCCCACGTCGAGGCCGTCACCATCGGGTACCCCTACAGTACGGACCGGCGCGAGCACAACACCGCCGGTCGTCGAGCCCGGAGGTCGAGCAATGGCCGGCCGCTCACAGCGGCCGCCATCGGAGGACGGACATGAGCACGACGGTGACGACACCCCCCAATCCCTGGGGACGCGTGTCGCAGACACATCGAGTCCGCGTGTATGCGCACGGGCGACTCTGTGCCCACGAGGACTGCGCGACCATCCTCTCCATCTACAACCCCTCGGCGTACTGCGGCGCTCACGCCGACCTGGCGCGGAGCAAGCGGCGCCGGAGCGAGTTGCACCCGGTGCGTGACGTAGCGTGCGCCCACTGCGGCGCCTCGTTCCAGACGCAGAACGCGCACCGCCGGTACTGCAGCGACAGGTGCCGGATGGCGGCGTTCGCGAGGCGCAAGCGAGCAGCGCAACGCGCCCAGGCGCGTGCCCTCGAGCTCAGCCGGGAGACGGCCGCGCCGGCCGGGACGGAGCGCGCGGCAGACGCCGCATGAAGCGCGGCCACGTGGCGGCTCAGCGCCACCCTGAGGCACGTACATGTGTCTAGAGGGGGCTGCGGTCGAGGGCGCAGAAGCCGATGCCTAGGGCAGAGAGTCCAGAAGACCCAGGCAAGGAGCATCACGTGGGCGGGAATGACCGCAGCGGGCGCCAGACAGGACCGGGCGACCGTACATGAAGCGCTGGACGGACATCGTCCTCGTGGTGAGCGCGGCCGCCGTGGCGCTCGCGCAGTGGCTCGTCCCCTCGGCGATGGGGTCCCTGCTCGGTCTCCTTCTGTTCGGTCTGGTCGTGCTCACGGTCGTCTCGCAGCGACACGCCATCAGTACCACCCTCGAGTCACTCAACGCCGCGCACAAGGAGCAGCTCGAGAGCGAGCGCCGCTACCGGGCTCTCTTCGACGCCTGCAGCGACGTGATCCTGGTCCACCGGTTCGACGAGGACGGCCGCCCCGGCCAGATCGTCGAGGTCAACGAGGCGGCGTGCCTGGGATTGGGGTACTCCCGCACGCAACTCCTCTCGATGACCGCCGAAGACGTGCTGGCCCCCGAGTCGCGCAACCAGGTCCGCGAGCGCGCGCATGCACTCGCGGACGCCGGCACGCTCGCCTACGAGACGGTACAGATCACGAGCGACCGGCAGCGCATGCCGGTCGAGGTCACGGCGCGCGTGGTCGACATCGGGGGGCGCAGGCTCTGCCTCACGGTCAGCCACAGCATCGCCGCGCACAAGGAGCTGGAGGAGTTCCTCCGCAGCCTGACCGACGTCGACGAGCTGACGGGCCTCCTCAACCGCAGGGGGTTCTTCGTCAAGGTGGACGAGATCCGGCGCAAGGCCAGGCGCAGTGACCGGCAGGTGCTCATCACCTACTTCGACGTGGACGGGCTCAAGCGCGTCAACGACGAGCTGGGCCACGCGGAGGGCGACAAGCTGCTGGTGGCCGCCGCGGACGTGCTCCGCACCGCGTTCCGCGAGCAGGACGTCGTCGCGCGGCTCGGCGGCGACGAGTTCGTGGCGCTGGCCGTACTCGGGCGCCGCCACGACGAGGCGCTCGACCGGCAGGCCATCGCCCTGCGCCTCGAGCAGGCGGTGCAGGCCAAGCGTGAGGAGATGGGCGAGGAGTACGACTTCTCCGTCAGCCTCGGCTCGATGGTGGCCAACCACCTCGAGCTGTGCCGCATCGACGAGCTGCTCGCACGCGCCGACGCGCAGATGTACGAGGCCAAGCGCGCTCGCGGACGCGAGCGCGCCGGCGCCGCGACGGCCTGATCGCGGCCTCCGGCTGAGCGCCGGCCGCTCGGCGCCCGGCCGCACTTCGCTTGGTCGAGGCCTGTCCCGGCCCGGAGTGGGGAATCACCACGCCATGACCGGGCAGGAGACCGCAGCAGCAGACCTCCTCAGTGAGGCCGAGATCGAAGAGGTGGCACGGCTCGCCGGCCTCGTCGCGGCCAACATCTCCTCGGTCATCCTCGGCAAACAGGACGTGATCGAGTCCTGCCTCGTGGCGCTGCTCGCCGGCGGCCACGTGGTCGTCGAGGACTACCCGGGCGTCGGCAAGACCCTGCTGGCCAAGGCGCTCGCGCGCTCGGTCGGCGGGCGCTACTCGCGCATCCAGTTCACGCCCGACCTGCTCCCCAGCGACGTCACCGGCATCAACGTGTTCGACCAGCGGGACATGCGCTTCGAGTTCCACCCCGGCCCGGTGTTCGCCAACGTCGTGCTGGCCGACGAGATCAACCGGGCGTCCCCCAAGACCCAGGCGAGCCTGCTGGAGTGCATGGAGGAGGGTCAGGCGACCATCGACAACGTCGCCCACCGCATCGCGCCGCCGTTCCTCATCCTCGCCACGCAGAACCCCATCGAGTACGAGGGCACGTACCCGCTGCCCGAGGCGCAACTGGACCGGTTCATGCTGCGGCTGCGCATCGGGTACCCCTCGCGAGAGGCCGAGGAGGCGATCCTCGAGTCGCAGACGTCGGGCGACCCGTTCGCGCGCCTCGAGCCCGTCATCCGGGAGGAGGACGTGCTCGCCCTGCAGGAGGCCGTGCTGCGCGTGCGCGCGACCCCCGAGCTGCGCCGGTACGTGGTCGAGGTGGTCGCGGCGACGCGTGACCACCGCGACATCTACCTCGGCGCCAGCCCGCGCGCCGGCATCGCGCTGCTGCGCGCGGCCAAGGCGCACGCCCTGCTGCGCGGCAGAGACTACGTCGTGCCGCAGGACGTCAAGGATCTGGGGCAGCGCGTGCTGAGCCACCGCATCATCCTCTCCGCGGAGGCGAGCACCAGGACGCGCGCCGAGGAGGACGTGGTGGCCCGGATCCTCGCCGCCGTCCCCGTGCCCGGGCCGGGACGATGACGCGGCCCACCCCGAGGGGCGTGGCCCTGCTCGGGGTCGCGCTGCTGACCTACCTCACCGCCCGGGTCTTCGGCACCTGGGAGCTCTACCTGGTCGCGCTGGCGTTCGCCGGCATGACCGCCGTGGCGTGGGTGCTGGTCGGCGTCGCGTCGCGAGGTCTCACCGTGGGCCGGCGCGTGACGCCGGCGCACCCGGTGGCCGGCGACCTCCTCAGGCTCGAGCTCTCCGTACACGCGGCGTGGCGATTGCCGGGCCTGCACGTGGTGCTCGCCGGAGCGGGAGGCGGGATGCCCGGCCTGCCTGAGTCGGCGGTCGTGGAGGACATGGGCCTGCGGCGGCCCGTCGTCGCGGGGCCCCACCGCGCGAGGCGCGGCGTGTACCACCTGCCGGCGTTCACGGCGACGGTGGAGGACCCGATGGGGCTCGCCCGCCGCCGTGTGACCGCGGGCGAGCCGCTGCACCTCACCGTCGTGCCGCGGCTCCAGGAGCTCGCCTCCTGCGCGGCCTGCTCGCAGGCCGGCGTCCGCCACGGCGGTGGGAGCCGGCGGCTGCCCACGCGCGACGCCTGGGAGTTCCGTGCGATCCGGCCGCACGTGCGCGGAGAGCCGCTCGAGCGGGTGGACTGGAAGGCCACGGCCAAGACCGGCGACCTGATGCTGCGCGAGATGGAGGCCGCCACGGAGGACGACCTCACAGTGCTTCTCGATGCGCCGCCGCGCGTGGCCGGAGCCGCGCGCCCGGCCGCCGAGGACGAGCCCGACGAGGACCTCGAGACGGCCGTGGTCGCCGCCGGGTCGATGGCCGCCTTCACGCTGGCGGGCGGCCACGCCGTCTCGCTGCTGCTGCCGGGCGCCGGCCGGCGAGACCTGCGCCTGACGCCCGACGCCGCGAGCCGGCGCAGGCTGCTCGCGGCGCTGGCCGAGGTCCGGCCGCAGGCACCGGACCGGCTGGAGTCGTCGCTGCCGGCGATCCTCGGCGGCCGCACGCAGGCGCGCCGCCGTATGGTCGCCCTGGTCACGACCCGTGTGGACGGCGAGCTCGTGGCCACCCTGGGCAGACTGCGCCGCCGGGGTGTGACCGTCTCGGTGGTGCACGTCCTCGGAGAGGGCGCCGGCGACCCCGGCCCGGCGCTCGTGGCGGCCGGTGTGCGCTACTACCCCGTCGCGAGCGTCGACGGACTGCGCGACGCGCTCGCCGCCCGCAGCGGCGAACGACCGGCGAGGGCCAGATGAACCGCCGGAGGCTCCTCACTCTCGCGTGCTTCCTGACGCTGGCCGCGGTGACGGCGATCGTCGTGAGCAGGGTGTCGCAGCCGCCGGTGGCCGGCCTGCTGCTGCCCGCGGCGCTCCTCGCCGCGGCCCTCGGGGGGATCGGCGTCCTGCGACCGCGTCTCTGGCCGCTGGCCCTGGTCCTCCTCCCGCTCGGGGCGTACCTGCTGACCCGCCTGCAGATGCCGCTCCCGGAGGACGTGGCCGGGGTGCGCGCGCAGCTCGCCTTCTACGCCGGCGGCATCGCCGACGGCGCGCGACTCTACGCGCGCCAGCACTTCCCGCTCGACCCCGGCTCCCCGGATCTGCGGCTGCTGCTCTCGCTGTCCGTCTACGGCGTGACCGGGGCGGCCGCCTTCCTCGCGCTCAGCCTGCGGCGGCCGCTGCCCGGAGTCATCATCCTGCTCTGTCTGGCCGGCTTCGGGTTCACCATCGACGAGGCGGCGCGCGACCCGTGGTCGGCGCTCGCCTTCGTGCTGCTCGCCGGCGGCCTGCTCGCGCTGGCGCACCCGGAGCCCCATGTGCACGTGCGCCTGGCCGACGCCCTTGCCGGCGGAGCGACCGCCATCGTGGCCGCCGTCCTCGCGCTGTCCGTGCTGGGCGCCACGACGGTGGAGGCCGGCCGGCCTCTGCAGGACTGGCGCACCTGGGACATCACCGGACCGGGCAACGCGCTCATGCGCTTCGACTGGATGCAGAACTACCCGCGGCTGCTCGCGCAGGACAACGACGCCGTGGTGATGGAGGTCCGCTCGCCCGTCGCCTCCTACTGGCGAGCCAACGTGCTCTCCGACTTCACCGGGGCGGTCTGGCGGAGCGGTCTGGCCGCGGACCCGCTGCGGAGGGAGCGCGCCGAAGGATCGTGGAGGTACGCGGTGCCACGCGCCCCCGACCGTGGGGTCCAGGGGCGCACGGTCACGCAGCGGTTCTCCGTCCGGGCCACCTTCACCGACCACCTGCTCGTCGGCGGCTGGGCGAGCGAGATCCGCACCCCCCTGCCGCTGGACCTGAGCGTGAACGCCGCCTCCGCGGTATCCGTGACGCCGGCGAGAGGGCCGACGACCTCCTACGAGGTCGAGGCGTTCGTCCCCGACCTGAGGGCCACGAACCTCATCGGGCTGGGACGCTCCTACCCCGCCGACATCGCGGCCCCATCGCTGCAACTGCCCTTCCCGGCGCGCGACGACGTCGAGGGTCCGGCGGCGGAGGACCGCTGGCGGTCGGCCGTCGAGACGCCGGCCGGCCGTGAGTGGGCCGGTCTGTACCGGCTCAACCAGAGCGTGGTGGGCGACGAGGTCGAGCCGTACCGAGTGGCGCTGGCGATCCAGAGCTACCTCAGCGGACCGGAGTTCGAGTACTCCCTGCGCCCGCCGGAGAGTGACTTCGAGTCTCCCTACGCCGCGTTCCTCTTCGACACGCACATCGGCTACTGCCAGCACTTCGCCGGCACGATGGCGCTGCTCCTGCGCTTCAACGGGATCCCCGCCCGGGTCGTGGTCGGTTTCGCGCAGGGCGCCGAGCAGAGCAAGGGCGTGTACCTGGTGCGCCGCAACGACGCGCACGCGTGGGTGGAGGCGTACTTCCCCGGCGCCGGATGGGCGCAGTTCGACCCGACCCCCGGACGCCGGCTGCCGGACGCCTCCACGGCCGGCGCCGCCGCCGGCGCGGCAGAGCCGGTCGCCGGCCCCGCCGGCGAGAGCGGCAGCGATCCACGCACGCAGCCGGACCTCCCCGGCAGGGCGCGGGTCAACGACCCGGGCGGCCCCGGCGACCTCGCCGGCAGCGTCGGCCCAGACGCCGTCGCGCCGGCCCTGGGCGTTCACGCTGCTCGCGCTGCTCGCGATATTCGCGGGGTGGCCGGCGGGCCGCGCGCTGCTGCGCCGGCGCGGCCTCCTGCTCGCCTCCACCCCCGAGGCGCGCGTGCGCGCCTCCGTCGGCCTGCTCTACGCCACCCTGCGCGACCACGGCGTGGAGGCGCCTGCCTCGCAGACCCTGGACGAGACCGCGCGCCTGCTGCACGAGCGGTACGGGCTGGACGCCGGTGATGCGCCGGCGCGCGTGCAGGCGATCGTCTTCGGCGGCCGCCCGGCCACCCCCGCCGACGTGGCCGCGGTGCACGCGCTGCGGCGGCGCGTCGCCGCGGTCCTCCGCGCGCGCCGAGGCCGGCTCGCGCGCCTCGCCGCGCTCTACGGCGTGAGACGTCGCAGCGCGTCGCCCCCGGACCGTAGCGCAAGGCAGCGACGCGCTCCCGGCAGGTCGCTGCCCTCGAGGGCGGCCTCGTAGGCGACGGCCGGCAGAGCCGGCGCGGACGGCGCGGCCGTTGATGCCGGCGCGGACGGCGCGCGACGGCGCGGGACGCCGGAGGCTCAGGAGCGCGACGGCCGCCCCGGAGGGGAGCCGGGATCCTCGCACGTGCGCGTCGCGAAGTCGCAGAGCTGCCCCATCGGCTCATCGTCGGGCGCGACGACCAGGTGCGGGCGCGGGCGCTCCTCCGGCTGCACCCGGTGCGGGCCTGGGCGCTCCTCCGGCTCCGGGCCGGAGCGCCCGCCCTCGTCCGCGAACTCGCGCTCCACGATGCGCCGCAGCACGCCCGGCGCCGGGCCTTCCTCACCTGGCCCCTTCTCCTCGTCGAGGAGGTGGTCCAGCGCGTCGCTCATCTTCACTTCCCGGATCACGCCCTTCCGGCGCTGCGCCTCCTCGATGGCGCGACGGCGGCGGACCGCCTCCTCGTACGGGATCACATGATCGTCTGAGTCGTCCATGCGCAGCAGCTCCGCCGTAGATGTACCGGTCGCACTCCTGCACTCTGCTTACCCCGGGGCGCGATGTCTACGCCGAGTCGGGCCCGGATGAACCACTGCCGCTCCGGGTAGAGGGACCTCGAGCACCGTGAAGCGCACCCGAAGGAGACACCGTGAACTGCCCCTTGTGCGACGTCGACCTGCAGATGACCGAGCGCCAAGGCATCGAGATCGACTACTGCCCCAAGTGCCGCGGCGTGTGGCTCGACAGGGGCGAGCTCGACAAGATCATCGAGCGCGCCAACGCGGCGGCCCCGGCGGCGCGGGAGACGCGCGAGCCCGCGCCGCGCTACGACGAGCACCGCTCCCACGACGATCATGGGCACCACGACCACAAGCACGACGACCACAAACACAAGAAGAAGTCGAAGACGAGCATGATCGGCGACCTCTTCGACTTCTGACGCGAAGCCGCGGCGGGCCGGCGCCCCAAGACGCCGGCGCCGGCCTGCCGCGGCCTACTTCTCCGCGCCGGCCGCGGCCGGCGCCCCCGGCGTCGTCCGGCGCCACGTGCCGGACCTCCCTGATCAGCAGTGTGCAGACGAGCGCGACCGCCGAAGCCGCCGCCGACATGACCATGGCCGCACGTGTAGGCGCCGGTCGCGTCGAACACGACTCCCCCCAGGAGCGCCCACAGGCCGCCTCCGAAGTGGTGCACCGTGGTGATGAACCCGCTGAGCAGCCCGATGGAGGCGAACCCGTACAGGCGCCCCATGAGCGTGGTCGTCAAAGGCGCTGTGACGAGGAAGGTGAAGCCGAACCCCAGCGCCAGCACCCAGAACGCCCAGGTGGTCTGGTAACGCACCACGACCGCGAACACCAGCACGCGGATGACGAACGCGGCGGCGATGGGGATCTTGTCGCCGACGAGGTCGGAGGCGGGACCGGCGAGCAGGATCCCGCCCAGACTGAGGAGCCCGAACCAGGCCAGCATGGCGACCGCCGTGGAGGTCGGCACGCCGTAGTCGGTGGCCATGGCGACCAGGTGCGTGGTGAGCAGGAAGTCGCCGGCGCCGCACACGAACATCGCCACGGTGAACAGCCAGAACGACCGCGTGCGCATCGCCTCGCGCAGGCCGAGCGAGCGGGGCTCCTGCAGCGGCACGTGCGGGTGGACGACGATGACGCCCTCGCCGCCGGTGACCTCATCCACCTCGGCCGGGGCGCCGGAGCTGGCCACGGCCGCCTGCCCGTACGGCTCCTTGCCCAGATCCTCGGGGTCGCCGCGCAGCACCAGCAACACCAGGGTCACGTTGACGACGAGGGTGGTCGATCCCATCCAGGCCATCGTGCTGCGCCAGCCCTCGTCGAGGTAGAGCATCGTGAACAGCGGGACGAGGACGAACTGCCCCAGCGACGTGCCGGCCATGGCCAGGCTGATCGCCGTCCCTCGGGCGCGCACGAACCAGTGGCTCACGATGGCGCCGAAGATGGGGGCGGCGATGCCTCCCAGCCCCGCCCCTGCGAGCACGCCGTAGAAGAGGAAGAACTGCCACAGGCCGTCCATCACCGAGGTCAACAGGAGCCCGCCCGAGAACAGCAGGCTCGACGTGAGGATGACCCACTTGGGACCGAACCGGTCGTAGAGGTAGCCGGTGACGACCAGTGAAGCGGCGAGCATCGCGGTGTTGACGAAGACGACCGCGGAGAACTGGCCGCGGCTCCAGCCGAACTCGGCGATGATGGGCTTCTCGAACACGCCGATCATGAGCCGCGCGCCGGCGTTGACGAACAGGATGAGCGAACGACGCCGCCGAGGACGTACCAGCCGTAGTTGAGGGTGGACCTGGTGCTGCTCATGCGGATGAGACCGGTCGCCTCCGGCGAGGTCGCGTGCGGACGGCGCGAGCATATCCCGCCGGCCGCGCCGCGCACACACCGCCGCCGGCCTACTCCTTGGCGGCGGCGACCTCGCCCGACATCATGTCCACGGTGAACTCCTGCGCGTCGGCGAGGTCCGTGCCGCTGGCGAACGTCACCTCCCAGACGCCGATGTCCATGCCGGCGTCCGCGGACTGGGGCGTCTCGCGCGAACGACCCGCCGACCATCACGTTCTTCGGCAGGGTCCCGGACTGGGAGCCGAACTCCCGCGCCTTGGCCACCGCCTGCGCGGCCCCGACCTCGATCGTCGCGGGGTCGATGCTCTTGGTGATCTTGGTCCCCTTGGCCGCCTCGCCGAACTCGCGCGGCTCGCCGGCGGCGCCGTGCTCCACGTTGACCATGTAGAGCATGTTCTTGCCGGGAGAGTAGAAGGTGAAGGCCCAGTTGCTCGGCACGTCGGCAAGCGCCAGACCGCCGGTGCCGGCGCCGAGCAGCATGCAGTCCTCCGCCATCGGCCTGCATGGCCTCCTGAGCCGTGGGGTACGCGGCCTTGAAGCTGTCTTCGGCGGCGGCCGCGCCGTCCCCGCCGCCCGACGACCCCTCGTCCGAGCCGCCGGTCGAGGCCGAGCCGCCGCAGGCGACGAGGCCCAGCGCGAGCAGCGCGAGCAGCGCAAAGAGCGCGAGCCCTCGCGCCGAGAGCCTCGCCCTGCGCACCGATGCCATCCAGGAACCCATGACGACCTCCCCTCCAGAAGTCCCGGACGGGTCCCCGGCCCGCGCCGCGCGGTCCTCCCCGCCGGCCGCGCCCGTCCCACGCCATCGTCGTCCCGCGAGCGTCTGCGCGTCAACGGTGTGAGCGTACCCGCGGCCGGGAACGCTTCGTCCCGAGGAGGCCCGGCAGCCGCGCACGGCGGCGCACACGGCGACAGGGGGAGCGCCATGGCTCATCTCACCTACAACTTCCACGTCGACGTACCCGTCGACAGCTTCGACGAGCTCGTCAAGGATCCCCGCAGCTGGCCCGGGTTCTGGGTGGGGATGGACGGCTCGCCACGGGTGTACGGCGACGGCAGTCCCGGCACCAAGGCCGAGTTCTACCAGCACATGATGGGCGTGCGGATGCGCATGGTGGACCGCACCATCGAGGAGCACCACAACCCGGACGGCAGCACGGACTGGCGCTGGCGGTTCGACGGCCCGGTCACGGGCGTGATCTCCTGCCACCACAAGCCGGGCCCCGACGGCACCGACGTGTCGACCAGTCGTTCGACTACGACGTCCCGCGCCGGCTGGGCGGCCGGTTCACCGACCGCGCTCATCCTCGAGAGGCGCATGCGCCACGACTTCGAAGACAGCATGGACAACCTGCGGCTGCTCGCCGAGAGCGGCCCTCCGACCTCACGCACGGCAGTCGCCTGAGACGCCGCCGGGCCGGCCCGGGCCTCACTCACCCGGCCCAACGGCGCCCCTGGTCTCTCCGCTACCGCTGCAGCGGGTACTCCCGGCAGAGCTTCTGCGGGTTGCGCCCGGTGGGCACGACCAGCTCGCCGTCGACCTCGTCGAGCGCGAACCACCACTTGTCCGTGCGCTCGCTGGGGTCGACGTAGCCGTTCGCCGCGTTGCGCGCGCGCTGCTCGTCCACGGTCGCGTGCAGCCAGCCGAGGTCGCCGTCCCACGCCGCGAAGTCGCGCGGCATCCATGTGCGGGCGGTGCCAGGGGCAGACCTTGGTGCACCGCCCGCACACGCACCCTTCCTTGTTCAGGATGTCGAAGTCGCTGCACACGCGGTCGTTGAGCTTCCACGTGGAGTAGCCGTTGTAGAGCGTCTGCTTGCCGCGCGTGATGGCGTGCGACGGGCACTGGTCGGCGCAGTCGGTGCAGCTCGCGCAGTACTCCTGGAGGCCGAAGTCCGCGTAGCCGTCGGCCTCGAGCTCCATGTCCGTGAGCACCGCGGCGACCTTGAAGTTGGCGCCCAGGAAGGGGTTCAGCACGATGCCCATGCGTGAGACCTCTCCGATGCCGCAGTCCAGCGCGATCTGCGGCATCAGCGTGACGTAGCTGTTCATGTTGGTGGCCACGGCGTTCCAGCCCAGGCGGCGGATGTAGTTGGCCATCGCCTCGGTCTGCAGAGCGACGCGCTGGTAGGCCTGGAAGCTGGCGCCGTCGACGATCTCCTCCCAGCCGTTGGAGGCGCACAGCGTGGGCTCGTGCTTGCGCACCACGAGCGCGATCGCCCACGGGTACGGGGCGTCGATCTCGCGGCCCTTCATGTCGTGGGAGTAGACGGCCGACTGCGGCAGCGGCCCGATGCCGACGATGTCGGCGCCGAGGAAGTGGCCGAGGCACTTGAGGTGCCGGCTGAGCACGCGCGGGTCGGTCGGGATCGGCGCCTTCTTCTTCGCCACCGGGTTGGCGCGGCGCGGGTACAGGTTGATGTGGTTCTGCAGGTCCACCAGCGCGCCGCCCACCGGGTAGCGCACCGTCATGCGCTTGAACTCGCGCTCGAGCTCCTCGCCGAACTCGCCGAGCAGCGAGCGCGCGAACACGCTGGACCGCTGGTCCTTGCGCTCCACGGGGCCCGGCACCTTGTTGGTCGGCTCGGGCACGCGCTTGAGCAGGTGCGAGGGGTACGGTCCGATCGGAGCGTCGTTGTAGAGGATGTCGTGGTACGGGAGCTGATCCATGCTGTGCTGCCTCTCTCGCGCGGGGGTCCTGCAGTCCAACTATCGCACGGACTGTTCCGCGAAGCGAACAACCGTTCCGCATCGTGGGACGACCTCCCGCCAGCTGAAGACGCGAGAGGGCGGCGTCGGCTAGCATGTGACCCACGACCCGCCCACCCACACGCACCCGCGACCTCGGCATCCTCGCGCTCGCCGCCATCGCCCCCATGTGGGGCTACAGCTGGGTGGTCACCAAGGTCGCGCTCGAGCTACTCGGGTCCGTTCACGTTCGCGGGGCTCATCTCCGGGCTGGGCGCAGTCTGCCTCTTCGGCGTCCTCGCCGTCCGGCGCGGCCGCTCAGGCCTCCGCCCCTGGGCTGGACGCTGGTCATCGGCCTTCTGCAGACCGCCCTCTTCAACGGCCTGGCGATCGGCCGCCCTGGCCGTCGGAGGCGCCGGGCAAGGTGACGGTCCTCGTCTACACGATGCCGTTCTGGTTGCTCATCCTGGCGTGGCCGCTCCTCGGGGAACGCCTGCGCGGGCTGCAGTGGCCGGCCGTCGCGCTTCGCCTTCGCCGGCCTCATCCTCGTGGTCCGCCCTGGACCTCGACGACTCGCTGAGCGGCATCCTCGCCTGCGCTGCGGGACTCAGCTGGGCGGGCGCGGCGCTGCTCGGTGAAGCTCCTGCAGCGCAGCACGCACTGCAGGACACCCTGTCGCTGACCGCATGGCAACTGCTGCTCGGCTGCGTCCCTCTCATCGCTGCCGCCGCTCGTGGTCGAGGGCGACTGGCCGGACTGGACGCGCCTGTTCCTCGCCTGCCTGGCCTACTCGGTCCTGCTCGCCAATGCCGTGTGCTGGGCGCTGTGGATCTTCGCGCTACGCGCGCTGCCCGCCGGCGCCGCCGGCATGGGTACGCTGGCAGTGCCGGTGGTCGGCATCCTCGCCGCGTGGCTCCAACTCGAAGAGGCGCCGGCCCTCGTCGAGGGCGTCGGCATGGCTCTGATCGTGACCGGACTCGCCGCGCTGGCGGCGACCGGCACCGTGTCGGAGCCGGACGGCGACCGGGCCACCTCGGGCCCGTCCCTGTCCAGCCGCCATCTCCACCGGCAACGCGTGGATTGACCCGACCGACGCTGCGCGGTCTCCGCCATCCCCTGGGGTCACCCGTACCGGCTCGCCAAGTTGCGTTCTTCGCGTGCCCATGCATCCTTGCCGCAAGGTGGAACCCGGGCGCGAGGCGCCATGCCCGTCCGAAGACCGCAGACGTGACCGGCCGGTGAGCACGACACGGGAGATGGGATGCTGACATCATTCGAGCAAGACCTCGTCGCGCAGGCGCGGGGCGCGTGTGACAGGGCCGTCGAGCTCACCAGGGAACTGGTCGCATGCGACACCACGGCGCGGCGGGTCGGTGACGAGCCGCGAGACGAGGCGCGCTTGCAGCACATCCTGGCCTCACGCCTGCGCGCGCTGGGCGCCCAGCCCGACGTCTTTGAGCCCGACCCCATCCCGGAGGGCCACCCGGTCTTCCCGTCCGGGCTGGACTTCCAGGGCCGACCGCAGCTCGCAGCCACACTGCCCGGCAGTGGCGGGGGTCGCAGCCTGCTGCTCAACGGCCACATCGACGCCGTCGAGGCGACGGCCGCGGGGTGGACGCACTCACCGTACGACGCGGTGGTCAGGGACGGCCGGCTGTACGGCCGCGGTGCGCTGGACATGAAGGGCGGCATCGCCGCACTCCTGGTCGCGTGCGAAGTGCTTCAAGAGGCCGGCGTGAACCTGCGAGGGGACGTCGTCTTCGCCACCGACACCGATGAAGAGAGCTACGGCGCCGGCAGTTGGGCGCTCGTGCAGCACGGCGTGCGCGCGGATGCCGCGATCATCGCCGAGCAGTCGTCGTTCGACGCCTGGGTCGCCTGCAGGGGGACGCTCAAGCCCCGCATCACGATCCCCGGACGTGCGGGGCACACACAGATCCCTCACCCGGATTGGCGGCACGGCGGACCAGTGAACGCCATCGAGAAGCTGCCGCCCGTCCTGGCGGCCATCGCTGGACTGCGGCAGGGCTGGAGGGGCCGGGCGGACCTGCAACACGCCCTCCTCGAACCGCCGGGCATCGTACCCACGCTCGTCAAGGGCGGGACGTGGGAGGTGAGCTACCCGGATTCGTGCACCGTGAGCTGCGACGTGCAGTTCCTGCCGTCGCAGGCCGGGGCCGACGGCACAGGCGCGACGGTCAGGCGGGAGATCACCGAGGCGGTCGAGGCGGCCGTCGCTGATGACGAATGGCTCCAGGAGCACCCGTTGCAGTGGGAGTGGGGCTGGAGTTCTCCGCCCGCCGAGATCGCGGCGGACCAGCCGGTCGTCACCATGGCTCTGCAGGCCGGCGCAGACGTCGGCCGGCCGGGGCGCGTCGCCGGCATGAACTCCTGGCACGACGCCGCGAGCTTCACCCTGTACGGCGGCACACCGTCGATCTCGTTCGGGCCCGGTGACGTGCACCAGGCGCACACGGTGAACGAGTCGATCGAGGTCGAGCAGTTGAGAGATTACGTCGCCGCCATGTGTCTGCTCATGACGCGGTTCTGCGGCCTTCGCGACTGACGGCGTGGCGCCCGGCAAGGTCGTCCCCTTGCCGGGCGCCACGCCGACGGGCGGCAGGCGCCGCTCAGCAGAGGGCCTCCGAACGGCGCGGAGCGGCATCTCGTGCTGCCGGCGTGGCCTTCCGCCCGGTGCGTGTCTTCGCCTGCTGTGCCGGGCCGGGCACGATGTGCGTGCCGGCCTCTCCGGCCATCGCCGGGCCGACCTCGGTGAGGCTGGCGATGACGCTCTCTCCGCCGGCGTCGACGAAGCGCAGGCAGGCCTCGACCTTGGGGCCCATGGAGCCGGCCTTGAAGTGGCCCTCGGCGGCGTAGGCGCGCATCTGGCTCGCGGTCACGGTGTCGAGCGCCTGCTGCTCGGGGGTGCCGTAGTGCACGTAGGCCTTGGGCACGTCGGTGAGGATGAGCAGTGCGTCGGCGCCGAGCTCCTTGGCGAGCAGCGCCGCGGCGAGGTCCTTGTCGATCACCGCGTCGATGCCGGAGAGGGCGCCGCGGCTGCTGACCACCGGCACGCCGCCGCCGCCGCTGCACACGACGAGACTCCCTGTCTCGATGAGCCCGCGCACGGCCTCGAGCTCGACGATCTCCCTGGGCTCGGGGCTGGGCACGACGCGCCGCCAGCCGCGCCCCGCGTCCTCCTTCATCGCGAGGCCCTCCTCGAGCATCATCCGCCGCGCCTCGGCCTCACTGTAGAAGGGGCCGACCGGCTTGGAGGGGGCGGCGAAGGCCTTGTCGCGCGGGTCGACCGCCACCTGGGTGACCACGCAGACCACGGGAGCCGTCGATCCGGCGCTTCTTCAGATGGTTGGCGAGCGTCTGCGCCGCCATGTAGCCGATCTGCCCCTGGCTCTCCGCGCCGCAGACGTCCATCGGCATCGGCGCCACCGTCTTCGCGGCGAGCGCGTTCTGGATCAGCAGGTTGCCCACCTGGGGGCCGTTGCCGTGCGTGAGCACGACGCGCCAGCCGTCCTCGGCGAGCTGCGCGATGCGGCGCATGGCGCCGTCGATGTTGAAGAGCTGCTCCTCGAACGTGCCGACCTGGCCGGGCTGGAGGATGGCGTTGCCGCCGAGGGCGACGACGACGGTGCGCCGGCCCCGGTACGCGGTCGGCATGTTCTGTCGATTCATGGGTCATGGCTCTCCGCTCAGAAAGGGGGGAGACCGGCGGGCGCAAGCGCCGGGGGGAGCGCGTCTTGCAGCCACGCCCGCCGGTCTGTCAGCCGTCCAAGGAGGGACGGAGGGTAGCTGGTACGGGGATCAGGCGATGACCGCCGCCATGACCGCCTTCTGCGCGTGCAGCCGGTTCTCCGCCTGGTCGAAGACCACGGAGTGCGGCGAGTAGAGCACCTCCTCGGTGATCTCCTCGCCCCAGTGCGCCGGCAGGCAGTGCATGACCTTGACCTGTGGGCCGGCGCGCTCGATGAGCGTCCGTGTTGACCTGGAAGTCGCGGAGCGCCGCCAGGCGCACGTCGTGCTCCGCCTCCTGACCCATGCCCGCATAGGTGTCGGTATAGAGGACATCTGCGCCCTCGACGGCCTCTCCCAGCTCGCTCGTGAGCACGATGCTGCCGCCGGTCTCCCTGGCGTCCTCCTGGGCCCGCGCGATGATCGAGGCGTCCGGCTTGTAGGTGTCGGGAGTGCAGATGACGACCTGCATGCCGGTCTTGGCGCCGACCTCGGCGAGCGAGTGGGCGACGTTGTTACCGTCGCCGACATACACGAGCCTCACGCCCTCGAGGCGTCCCACGTGCTCGCGGATCGGTCAGCGCGTCCGCCATGCCCTGACAGGGGTGATGGTCGTCGGTGAGCCCGTTGATCACCGGGATCTGGCCGTAGGCGGCGAGGTCCTCGACGTCCTTCTGGGCGAACGTGCGGATCATGATGGCAGTCGACGTAGCGGCTCATCACGTTGGCGGTGTCCTTGATGGTCTCGCCGACGCGCAGCTGGATGTCGTTGGCGTTGAGGAACATCGGCTGGGCGCCGAGCTGCTCGATGCCCACCTCGAAGCTCATACGCGTGCGCGTGCTGGTCTTCATGAAGATCATGGCCACGGCGCGGCCCACAAGCGGCTCGTAGCGGTCCCGGTTCTTCTGCTTGGCCTTCAGGTCGTCCGCGAGGTCGAGAAGCGCGACCACCTCGGCGGGCGTGAAGTCGTGGATGGTCAGGAAGCTGCGGCCGGTGAGACCGAGCTCGGAGAGACCGACGTCGAGCTGGTTCTGCATGCCCTTCTCCATTCGCGTCACCCGGTGACGCCGAGCACTGCCTTGGCGGTCGCCACTGCCTCGATGGCGTCCTCGGCGTAGCCGTCGGCGCCGATCTCGTCGGCCCAGGCGCGCGTGGTCGGCGCGCCGCCGATCATGACCTTGACGCCGTCGCGCAGACCGGCGGCCTTGAGGGCCTCGATGGTCTTCTGCTGGTTGGGCATCGTGGTGGTGAGCAGCGCCTAGAGCAGCAGCAGGTCGGCGTTCTCGTCCTTGACCTTCTGCACGAAGGTCTCGACCGGCACGTCGCAGCCGACGTCGGTGACCGTGAAGCCGGCGGCGCTGAGCATCGAGCAGACGATGGTCTTGCCGATCTCGTGGATGTCCCCGGCGACGGTGCCCGCGACGGCCTTGCCGAGGCTCTGGCGGCCTCCGCCGGCGGCGTCGATGGCCGGCTGCAGCACGGCGACGGCGGCCTTCATGGCCTCGGCGCCCTGGACCAGCTCGGGGAGGAAGAACTCGCCCTTGCCGAAGAGGTCGCCGACCTCTTCGATGCCCTTGACGAAGCCCTTGTCGAGGATGTCGCCCGCGGCCAGGCCGGCGTCGAGACCCTCCTGGGCGAGGCGCTCTGCGTCCTCTACCTCACCGTCGATCACGCTCTGCTTCATCTGCTCGAGAAGCTCAGTGGACATGCTGCTCCTTTCGGTTCCTGTTCCGTCACATCGCGACGCGCGTCCCGATGCCCTTCTCCTCGGCCAGCTCGATCGCGAGCTTGGCCGTGACCAGATCGAGGGGCGCCAGACCGGTGGCGTCGAAGATCGTGATCTCGTCGTCGTTCGTCCGCCCGGCGAGTCTCCCGTCGAGCACCTCACCCAGCTCGCCGACGACATCGCCCTCGGTGATGAGGCCACGAGCGAGAGGTGACTGCATCTCGCCCACCCGCATGCACTGCGGCTTGTCGTCCGCGAAGACGCGCGCGCCGGAGAAGAGCGCCGGGTCGATCTCCTCCTTGCCCTCCGCGTCCGCTCCGATACACGAGAAGTGCGTGCCCGGCCGCACCCACTCCTTGCGGATGACGGGCTGCCGGGCGGGCGTGACCGTGATGATCGCGTCGCTCGCCGCGACCGCCGCCGGGAGCTGCTCCGTCGCCTCGAAGCGGACGTCGTGCGGCTCGAGGCGGAACTCCTCCCGCAGCCGCGCCGGCAGACCATCGGCGAGCCGACGAGCACTCGGCGCGTCGAGCGGGTCGACGATGACGATGCGCTCGAGCTGCGGCAGGAGAGCCAACGCGGCAGCGATCTGGAAGGGCGCCTGCTTGCCGGCGCCGAGCACCATGAGCCGCCGGCTGTCCTTGCGCGCCAGCTCCCTGACGCCGATGGCGCCCGCAGCGCCTGTGCGCATGCAGGTGATGTACGAGGCGTCGAGGACGCCGAGCGGGAGGCCCGTCTCGCTGTCGAACACCATCATCATCCCGCTGAACGCAGGGATGCCACGCTCCACGTTGCGGGGGAAGTTGTTGAGCATCTTGAGGCCGTGGACCTTGCTCGGCCCCACATAGCCCGACCGGATGTCCATGGCCCCACGAGCGTCAGCGAAGTCGTGCCAGACCAGCGGCCATACGCCGGTCTGCCCATTCGCCTTCATCCGGTACACCTGCTCGACGGCGGTGATGACCCGCGGCATCTCGAGCACGCTCTTGATCTCGTTCCCGGCTGAGGACGGTGATCATCATGAACGCTGCATACCGTCAAGGTACGAGCCGAGCGCGTCCAGAGCCGCGGCCACCTCTTCGGGGTCGTCGAAGCCGTAGCCGACGCGGAAGGTCTTCGGCTCCTCGAAGCAGTCGCCGTAGCAGAGCAGCACGCCGGCCTCGTCGAGGATATCGGCGCAGAGCACGTCGCTGGCGGCGTCGTAGTCGTAGTGGACGAGCCCTGTGGTGCTCAGGCTGCTCTTGCTGCAGTCGAGGTGCGACCGCGACGACAGCCAGTCGTCGAACAACCGCCGGTTGGCGCGGACGATCCGCCGGCTGCGCGCCAGCACCTTGTCGTGGTTCTCGAGGGCGACGGCGGCGATGAGCTCGTCGAGCGGGCCGTTGCACACGGTGTCGTAGGACCGGCGATTCTCCATCACCGTGTTGAGCTCGCGGCAGCGAGTGACGCTCCAGCCGACGCGCGTCCCGGCCAGGGAGAACACCTTGCTCATGCTCCCGGTGCTGATCCCCCTCTCGTACAGGTCGACGATCGACGGCATGTACTCGTCGTCGAGACCGCGATAGATCTCGTCGCAGAGGACGTAGGCGCCCGTCGTCTCGGCGATCGCCACGATGCGCTTCAGCGTCTCCGGGCCGAGGAACTTGCCCGTGGGGTTGTTGGGGTTGGAGAGCGTGATGAGCTTCGTGCGCTCGTCGACCAGCTCCCGCAGTGCGTCCAGGTCGGGCTCGTAGTCGCTCTCCTTCTCGAGATGCAGGACCCGCACCTCAGCTCCGAGCGAGCGCGGGATCGAGTAGTGCTGCTGGTAGTTGGGAGTGATGGCCACCACCACGTCGGTCGGCTCCACGAGCGCGTTGATGGTCATGTTGTTGGCGCCGGTCCCGCCGTGCACCGTCAGCACCATGTCCGGCGAGGCGTCCTGGAAGAGACCGGCGATCGCGGAGCGCAGCCTTCCGAGACCCTCGAACTGGCCGTAGTGCAGGCTCATGTCGCCGATCTCGTCGAGGAACGCGCCGCCGTCCAGGCCGACGCAGGACATGAGCTCGTTGAGGGTCATCGCCTTGACGCAACTCGCGCCGAGATTGTGCGTGCAGCCGGCCGCGCGCGGGTTGAGCCACTGCTCCAGCTTGAAGTCGTCAAGCTTCATCGTGCCGTCCTCCTCACCCGATACCGCAGCCGCCCGCGGGCGGCTGCGAAGGCATGCTCTGCATCAGGACGCCGCCTGGTCTCGCAGCCGCCGCGCCTCGCCCACCAGATCCGCCAGCGTCGCCTGCGTCTCGGGGTCGAGCTCCCAGGCAGCCGGCGTGGCGCGGAGCTCCTGCACCCTCGCCGACACGCGCTGCTTCAAGGTGACCTTGCCGTCCTTCTCCCACTTGTCGTGCATGATCCGGTCGAAGAGCCGCGGCACCCAGAAGTCGCGGTTATGGGTTCGTGTATACCTGGTGGCCAGGTGATGGCCGCCGGGCCCCTGCGCAATGATCTCGTCGAGCGCGAGCGCCTCGTCGTCCACGCTGACCTCCTGCATGAAGGCGCGCGCCCAGCCCAGGCACTCGTCGCCGAACACCAGCGACTCGTAGCTGGACTGCAGCCCGACCTCCATGTAGCCCACGTCGTGGACGAGCGTCGAGCGCTGGAGCGCGCCGAGGATGCACGAGGCGAACTCCTCGGCGGTCCACTGCTCGTCCAGGTCGTTGGCGTCGGTCATGCCGGCGTAGTTGAAGCTCGGCAGGTCGTAGTAGCGAGCCAGGTCCGTGCCGAGCAGCTGGCCGAGCCACTGCTCCGGGGCGGAGTGAGGGTCGTACCCCACGCGCATGTCGATGGCGGCGATGCCGACGCCGTACACGAAGGGGGCCCCCGGCCGCACGTGCTGGTGCAGGACCAGACCGGAGAGCACCTCGGCGTTGTCCAGCATGACGGCCGCCGTCACCGAGCGAGGGGCGGTGGTACCGCACGCCGGAGACGAGGCGTAGATGAGCGGGACCTCGAGCTCGGCACACGCGATGACCTTGCCCAGGGCGTCGCCGTCGTGCATGAGCGGAGGCGACGGCATCGAGTAGATCATCACGGAGTCCGACGCGCCGCACGCCTGCGCCATGTCCTTGATGACGGGGACGGCGAGGCCGTCCTTGGGCGCCACGAGCAGAGGCTTGCGCGTCGCCCTCATCATGGCGGCGACGGCCTCCAGATCGTCCACCACCAGGGGCACGTCTCCGGGCAGGCCCATGCTCATGACGAAGTCCAGGTTGAGGAGTTGCTCGGAGACGCGAGCCATGGCCTCGACGTCGGCCACGGTCGCGCGTCGACGCTCGTGAGTGTCGGGGTCACGCACGTAGATGCAGTCCGAGCCGGGCCCGAAGTAGGAGGGCCCGTTCTGCAGGTGCAGGACGCCGTCGGGGACGCCGGAGGAGCCGGTGGCGAGACCGTCGGACGCCCCGGGGAGCGGACGCCGGCGCACGGCCCAGGTGCGCGGCGCGCGGGCGAGGGCCGCCTCCACCACCTCGGCCGGGATGCGCACCCGGTCGCCGTCCACGCGGGCTCCGGCCTCGGCGAACAGCTCGAGAGCGGCGGGGTAGTTGCGGATCGCCACGCCGCACTCCTCGAGCAGCGTGAGTGAGGCCTCGTGGACGCGTTTGCACGCGTCCGTGTCCCATACAACCAGCTTGGCCTGATTCAGAGTGCCCATAGCGAGTCAGAAACCTCCAGCGTCATGTGCCCGGCGGAGCGACGCCGGGCCGGCTGCTCAGTGCCGGCCCGGCGTCGAATGCGGTCTTCTTGCGTGCGGAGCGGGTCACCCCACCGCGATGCGGCTGACGGCGTGCCCGGCGCTGGACAGTGCATCCATGTAGGGCTGCCACTGCTGCCTGGTGATGAGCCCCGCCGCGAAGCAGTGCTCGCGCGCCTCGTCGAGGGCGTCCTCGATGGCGGCGGCCTGCGCGCCGGTCAGCGGCAGCGGACGGTGAGACCGGACGACCTCTTCCAGGCGCGCCCGGGCGCGGTCGACCAGCGCCGGCTTGCCCTCTCTGATCCATTCCTCGTACACGCGGCTGTACGCCACGGCCGGCATGAAGCGATCGTCCATCCAGTGATTGCGCGTGTGCTCCGTGGCGAGGAAGCTCGTGGGAGCGGGGCCCCTTTCGAGCTGCAGTTCCAGGGCGAGGTGCTCGTCGTCGATGACGGCCGGACGGCCCGCGTAGCCGATGATCGCGCGGGCGACGTCGTCGTCCATCACCTGGAGCACCGAGCTGAACCCCTGCTCGTCGGCGTGGCTGCCGTGGAACACGACCGAGTTGGCGCCGCTCAGGATGGCCGACATGGCGCCGGCGGCCTTCTCCCAACCCGTCTGGTAGTCGAACATCTTGGACTCGCCGCAGTAGCCCTGCGCCGTGGTGATCGGGATCGAGTACCGGCGGCACAGCTGGTTGTGCAGAGCCTGCGCGTGCCAGTTGTTCGGGGTCCCGGACGTGGGGGTGGCGTCCTTGGGGTGCAGGATGCCGCCACCCATCTCGAAGCTGACGTTGGCGTTGGTGTCGACGAGCTTGGCGATCACGACGAAGGCGACGACGGCGGCCCACCACTGCGCCACGAGCCCGGCCTCCGTCACCGGAGCCGTGGCTCCGGCATAGCCGCTCGGGCCGGCCCACATGCCCCAGCCGCGCGGACCGTACTCCATGATCGCGGCTACCGACTCCTCAGTGAAGGTGATCGGAGGCGCCACGTCGATCTGCAGGTCCGGCTTGACGCCGACAGCCTCGGCCATCTTGATGGCGAACTGGTCGAAGTGCTTCATGTTGCCCGACGTGGCACGGCTTGCCCGACATGCGGATGGAACTCGCCATGCATTCCAGATGCTGCATGATCGGCGGCAACCCGACGATGTCGGTGGGGCTCTGGACCCCGTCGATCACCGCGATGCTCTCGAGCGCGTCACCGACAAGGTTGACCTCGTCGAGCTCGGCGATGGTGGCCGGGCGCAGCTCCCAGGTGTCGGGGTCGGCGTACCGCATGCCCATGCCCTGATTGAAGTGGAAGCGGTCGCCGCCGACAGAAACGTTCTTCTCCGGGTCGCGACCGATCGATCTCGTAGGTGGCATTGACCTGAGCCAGGCAGTCCTCGGCGAGCTTGGCGGGATCCGCGCGATCTGGGTCTCGAAGTCGACCTTGCAGCCCGCACCGGCGAGCAACTCGAGAGCCTCCTTGTGGCGGACGCAGGTACCGCCGCTGCTCAGGATCTCCAGCGAAGACTCATGGAGTCTCTGCTCCTGGGCCTCGGTCATGAACTGGACCGGCTGCATGGCGCGCACGAACCCGGTCATGCCTGTACCTCCTGTCCGCTCTCGAGGAATCGTTTCGCCAGCATGGCAGCTCCGGCGGCGGAGTAGTCGTAGCCGTCCGCGCCGATCTCCTCGGCGTAGTCCGCCGTCACCGCGGCGCCACCGACCATCACCTTGACCGAGTCCCTCAGACCCTCGGCGACGAGCGCGTCGATGACGTTCTTCTGCTCCACGGCCGTGACGCTCAGCAACGCGGTCATGGCCAGGATGTCCGCGTTGGTCTCCTTGATGGCCTCGATGAACCGCTCGGTGGACACGTCGATGCCCAGGTAGTGGACCTCGAAGCCGGCGCCGATGAGCAGCGTGCACACCATCTCGACGCCGATGCTGTGGATGTCGCCGGCGACCGTCCCTGCGACGACTGTCCCAAGCGTGGCCCTCGTGGCGCCCCGCTTCTGGATCTCCGCCTCGAGGATCGGCGTGGCCGCCTGCATGGCGGCGGCCGCGCTGACCAGCTCGGGCAGCCACACGTCGCCGGCCTCGTAGCGGGCTCCCACCTCGGTCATGGCTTCCGCCATCGTGTTGAAGCTGAGGATGGGATCAAGGTCGCGCTCGACACTCGCCGTGGCGGTCTCTGCCGCCGCCTTCGCGTTGCAGTCGAGGATGGCCGAGCGAAGTCGAAGGAGGACCTCGGTATCGGGATCGTTCTCGTGCACGTTCACCTCCAACGGGCTGTATGAGTAGCTGTAGAATATCAAGTAATACATCTTGCGCAAGAGCGTTCTTGACTTCCTGCGCGTGCAAACATGGGGACAGCCGCCGTGTGAACCCAGAAGCGCAGCGGCCACAACGCGTCACTTGACGGTATCTCAGTGCTAGAGATATATTAGGCGTCACCCTATGGCAAATGACACACTCCTCAAAGCGGGTAGCCGGTCGCTGGCAGAGATGGCGTGCACGAAGCCATCAAGGGGGAGATCCTCTCCGCCCAGCTCCGCCCAGGCGAGCTCCTGTACGAGTCCGCGCTCGCCAAGCGTCTCGGCATGTCGAAGACCCCGATCAGGGAGGCTCTGCGTCAACTGACGCAGGAGCGGCTCGTCGTCGTCCTGCCGCGCAAGGGCTACGTGGTCGACGGCATGAGCATCTCCGACGTCGTCGAGGTGTTCACGTTGCGCCGCATCCTCGAGCCCCACCTGGCGACGATGGCAGCGCGACAGCGAACGACCGCACAGATGAAGGCGCTGCGCGATGCTCTGGACAGCGCCTGCGAGCCGTCGGACGGCCTCGAGTCGATCCGCAAGTCGCACGCCGTCCACAAGCTGATCGCGGAGATCGCCGGCAATGGGCGCGCGACCATCATGCTGGGCATGCTGCTGGACGACTCCGCGCGCATCCCCTGGATGGCCGACCGCCTCAGGCAGTGGCCGACCGACGAGCGACCCGAGCACATCGCGATCGTGGATGGCATAGAGGCCGGCGATGCTCCGGCGGCCAGCGCGGCCATGGCCGCGCACATCGAGTCGGCCTTGACGCGGCTGCTGGCCGTCGACCTCAACGTCTAGCGCGCATGACTCCGCCCAGGACGGCCCCGTTGATCGAAGCGCTCGACGCCCACTTCCAGGCGGTCGCCGACCGCGACCGCGTGCCGGGTATCGCGTACGGAGTCATGCTCGAAGGGCGTCTCGCTCACGCCGGCGGCGTCGGGACGGTCCGGGCTCTAGGCGGCCCCTCCCCGGGCGGAGACACTCGCTCGAGGATCTGCTCGATGACCAAGTCGTTCGTCTCGGCCGCGGTGCTGATGCTTCGAGACGAAGGGCGACTGCGGCTGGACGATGCGGTCGCCGACCACGTGCCCGAGCTGGCCGACATCGAGTTGCCGACCGACGACTCACCGCGGATCACGGTGCGCGACCTCCTGTCCATGGCAGCCGGCCTCCCGGAAGACGACGGCTGGGCCGACCGCCTGATGGCCCTTCCGGCATCCGAGGTCGATGAGGTCTTCCGTGGCGGAGCGAGCTTCGCGCGTCCGCCCCGGATCGCCTACGAGTACTCCAACCTCGGTTGGGTCGTGCTGGGCCGCGTGGTCAAGAACGTGGCGGGGGTACCCGTCCAGGACTGGGTCACGGAGAAGATACTCCGGCCGCTGGGGCTGCGGGCGACCACCTGGGACATACCGCACGGAGCACCGGAGATGATCGGCCATCGCTGGCAGGACGAGGCGTGGAGCGAGGAGATCCCACCCCTCGCCGACGGGGACTTCGCCCCCATGGCGGGCCTCTGGAGCACGGCGGAGGACCTTGTCCGCTGGATGAGCTTCCTGGCTGACGCCTTCCCGCCCAGGGACGGAGCCGAAGACGGCCCCTTGTCGCGGGGGTCGCGGCGCGAGATGCAGCAGGTCCACCGGGCAGCGCCGTCCGAGTACGATGCAGCCTCGGGGCGACTCGCCGCCGGCGGCTATGGGTTCGGCCTCGCCGTCCTCCACGACCTGCGCTTCGGACACATCGTCAGCCACCCCGGGGGGCTTCCCGGCTTCGGTTCGTACATGCGGTGGCTCCCGAACCGCGGCGTGGGCGTCGTGGCTCTGGGCAACTCCACCTACGCGCCCATGGGACCGGCCACGCTCGAGGCGCTCGAGATCCTCGACGACCTGGGCTTCGTGCCGGATGAACCGGCGCTTGCCGCTTCCGCCGGGTTGCTGGCCGCGCGCGACGGCATCCTTCGTCTGCTGGAGGACTGGAGCGACGATGAGGCCGACGCTCTCTTCTCATCGAACGTCTATCTCGACGAGGATCGCGGACGGCGCCGAGCGCACCTCGCCTCCGTCCGCGCGCTGTGCGGCCGCCTGGCGCCGGGCGGTCAGACGGTGGCCAGTTCGACGAGAGGCAGCTTCCGCCTCAGCGGAGATCTCCGCGATGCCGAGTTGAGCGTGATGCTCAGCCCCGAAGTGCCGCCTCGCCTCATGTGGTACGCCCTGCAAGCGGTCTGACGGGTCCGGCGCGCCCCGGGAGTCGAGCACCTGTGCCGGACGTGAACAGCAAGCCGCACCCGCCGGCGGACGGAGACCATACGCCGGCCCTCCACGAGGCAGCGGTCGTCCATCACAGCGGCGCCCTCAGGCTGCGCTTCTGGACGGCCTTCGTGGGTCACATGCAGGCGACCTCCACGATCCGCTGCGCCAAACCGAGCGTCGACGGCTGGATGGATCACGGAGCGGACCTCAACGGCGGCGTCCTCTACTCGATCATGCGGACGCGGCTCGGAGAGATCGGCGTCCAGTTCGCCCTCAACGACAGCACCGCCGCGACCATCTACTCGTGGCTGCTGTCACGCGCGCCGGAGCTCGAGACCGCGTTCACCGACGAGCTGACCTGGCACGATCCCGAGGCGGCTCAGACGTCGCTGATCGAGGTACGGCGAAGCGTCGATCTCAGCGACGAAGCCCGATGGCCGGAGTACTTCGACTGGCTGCGCTCCCGCCTCGAGACGTTCCAGACGGCGCTCTGGCCCATCGTCGGCCGTGTGCCGCCACCGCAGGAGGCGGGACGACATTGGGATGAGGCGAGCTTCTTCGCGGCTCTCTCGACTCTCAATCCGGCGGGAGTGGCGACGGCGAGGGAGTTCCTTTCGATGACGGAAGCGGCCGGTTTTGGCCTCAAGTGGGGACGCGGCCGCCGCTACGGCTCCGTGACCCCCCGCGTCGTGTGCCGGAGCCAGCCCTACGAGCCGGTCAGCCTCTGGACCAGCAGCGTGGTCGTTCTGCGGTTCGTCGATCTGCGCAAGCACGCGCCGTGGGACGATCGCGAGCGGCGCCTCGAGCTCGTCGGACGCCTGAACCGGGTGCCTCACTTCGCCTTGCCGGACAGAGCCGTCGACCAGCGCCTGGCGCTGCCCATCCAGATGCTGGACGACCCGCTCTCAATGGCACGGTTCATGGAGGCGCTGGAGTGGTTCCGCGAGGTCTCGCGCTCCTACGTGCTGCGCTGAGGCGGTCGCGCGTCGCTCTCGTTGCCTGGGTCGCTCCAGGGCCGCACCTCCACGAGGCAGGAATTGACCGCGAGCGAGTGCGAGCGCGAGAGCATCATGCGGCTCGGCGTGAGGACGTTCACGCAACCGCCCCGATCGGGTGACCGGCCGGGCTCGCCGACGGGATCGTAGACCGCCGAGGCGTGGTAGGCGTGCACGACGCCCGGCCGGATGCGCTCGGTGAGCTCGGCCGCGCAGATCACGCTGCCGCGGTCGTTGAGGACTTCCACCAGACCGTGAGGGCCGATCCCTCGCGCCGCCGCATCCTGCGGGTTCACCCGGACGATCCAGTAGTAGTAGCCGTCGACGAGCATCCGGTGCCCCAGAGCGTCGTTGACGATGCTGTCCTTGCCGTCACCCTGGGTGTGGAACGAGTGCCGCACGTGGGGTGAGACGAGCTGGAGCGGATAGCGCTCGAACAACTCGCCGGCGTGCGGCCCCTCCCACGACGGCACGTACCTGAGGAGCGGCGGGCGCTCCGCGTCTTCGGGGTCGAAGCGTTTGAGGCTGGAGGACTCGAACTCGATCTTGCCCGACTGGGTCTGCAGACCGCGGCGGTAGCGCTCAGCGTAGTCGGCCGGCAGCGGCGAGACGTCCGGGGTGTCCTTAGCCCGACCTTCCGCATACCAGCGGTAGGCCACCGGGTCACGGCGCCCTCTTGGAGGCGGCGGCACCACGTAGTACCCCCGCCGCATCAGGCGCCTCCACGAGATGTGCCGCGGCAGATCCGTCGCCTCGAACAGTCGACGGCACCACTCGAGCTCGCTCATGCCCTCGCCGTACATCGCCCCCAGGTCCATGCGCTCGGCCAGGCTGAGGAAGATCCGGAAGTCCGAGCGCGATTCGCCGAGCGGCTCGATGCAGGGGTGCTGCAGCACGATCACGCGATGGTTGCACTGCGTGAAGGCGTGAGGGACGTAGCCCGCGCTGTTGGCGAACTCCCCGATGTCCCAGCGCTCGAAGCTGGTGCAGGCCGGCAGGATGACGTCGGCGAACCCGGCCTCGCCCTCCATCCAGATCGACTGGTTCACCACGCACTCCAGGGCCGGCGAGCGATACATGGCCGCGTAGCGGTTGGTGTCGCTCGCCGTGCCGAACTGCGATCCCCCGTAGCGATAGTACAGACGCGGCGGTGAGTGGCCCGGAGAGGGGTATGAGAAGCGGGCGAACTGCCCTTCGATGCTCGTGGGATCGCATGCGTAGCCTTCCGCGGCGCCGTCCATCACCGCCTCAGGCAAGCGCAGCCGCGGGATCTGCTGCCCGACCGTGTTCATCGTCGGCAGCTGAGGCAGGCGCTGGTACATCGAGACGCCGAGGGCGGTACCGGCGA
Source organism: uncultured Thermoleophilia bacterium (assembly GCA_963793605.1). GTDB lineage: Bacteria > Actinomycetota > Thermoleophilia > UBA2241 > UBA2241 > CAIXSE01. The sequence goes on along the minus strand of CAWCAH010000004.1, from coordinate 326,867 downwards.
AGTCGCCGCTGAAGCCGCCCTCCGCGTAGCCGGGGAAGTAGAAGCGCGTGTCCAGGGGCGCGCCCTGCTGCATGCAGCCAAGGTTCACCCCTGGCTTGCCGAGCCCTTGCATGGCCATGAGGCAGACCATGCCGCGAGCCCAGTCGCTGCCGGTGGCCGTCCGGCAGGCGCCGCCCGTGCCGGTCACGCCGCCGGCCGCCAGGTACGTGCGTCGCCGGCCCCAGAGGCGAGCCAGGGCGCGCGCCTCCCGGGCCGGCACTCCCGTCTCGCGCTCCTGCCACTCCGGGGTCTTGGGGACGCCGTCGTCCTCGCCCAGGATGTGGGCGCGCCAGCGCTCGAAGCCGACGGTGCGCGTCTCGACATACCCGGCGTCGTAGAGCCCCTCCGTGATCCAGACGTACGCGAGGGCCAGGACGAGCGCGCTGTCGCTGCCGGGCCGCGGAGCCAGCCAGGCGCCGCCGAACAGCCCCGCGGTGTGGTTGTGATAGGGGTCGATGTGGACGAAGGGGACGCCCAGCTCCTGCAGCCACTGCCGCCTCACCGTCCCCTCGAACGCCCCGTACACGCCCCCGGTGGCCTCCGGGTCCGAGGACCAGAAGACCACGAGCTCACAATGCTTGAGGCAGTCCTCGACGGTGCCGTAGGTCTCGCCCGCGCCGGCCCTGGCGGAGTGTCCCCAGTGGTGCACGGCACCCCAGTACCAGCCCTCCCAGCTGTCTGGGTTCATCTGGATCGTGGTGCCGCCGATGAGATTGAAGAACCGCCGGTGCGCGCTCAGCCAATGGCCTAGATTGCCCCAGCTGTGGTGCGCTCCCGTACCGCTGAGGATGGCGCCCGGGCCGTGCTCGCGCCTGACACGGGCGATCTCCCCGGCGACCAGATCGAGTGCCTCGTCCCAGCTGATGCGCTCGTAGCCCGACACGCCGCGGTTCTGCGGGTTGCGCTCGCCCTTGGGGTCGAAGTCGACCCGCTTCATGGGATGCAGCACGCGGTCACGCGAGTACACCATGGACTTCGAGGCCAGTGCGTGGGGGCTGACCGTGGTCTGGCGCGGCGGGCTGAAACGGCAGCCGCGCGCCTCGATCTCCCAAGGGGGCGCGTCTTCGTCGTCCAGCTCGATCGGCGTCATGCGCACGATGCGGCCGTCTTTGACGTACACGAACAGCGGCCCTCCGTTGGTGTTGTTCGTGTAGCGCGTCGAGCCGTCGGCGAGCCGGACGCCGTACTCGGGCGTGCTCTCGAGCTCCGCCAGCACTTCGGAGAACCACACGGCGAGCTCGTCCGGCCCGTCAACACCCATCTGGAAGGTCTTCAGAGCGTTGACGAACTCAAGCCGGTCGCGGCGGAGCGTCAGGAGGCGCGCCGCGACGTCCGCCGTTTCGAACCACATCGTGAGCTCGGGCGCCGGATGCAGGCCGGCGCCCGTCCTGAGGCGCCCACCCCGGAGCTCGTACCAGCGCCCGACACGACGGCCGCGCAGCCGCAACTGGATCACGGCGTCGTGCCGACGGAGGCGCGCCGCGAAGTCCGTCCGCCGAGCCGCCGTCCTCAGCAGCACGCCGAGGGCGCTCAATGTGGCCGCGAACCGCGCCTCGTTGAGCAGGGAGCGAGCCGGCGGGCGGGCGCCGCTCAAGCCAGGGGCTCCAGAACGGTGAGCGGCAGCGCGCCTCGGCCTGTCGGGTCCCACCCTACGACGACGCGCCGGTACCCAGCTGCGCCGACCTCGCAGCTGTACTCACCGTACTCGCCCGGGAGATCGTCGAAGGCGAATCTGCCGAAGGCGTCCGTGACCCCGGCCCCGACCTCGGCTCCGGCACGCAGCAGACGGACCGTGGCGCCCTCGAAGCAGTCTTCCAGCCCGCTTGCGCGCGTGACGACCGCGCCCGCCAGGCGCAGCCGCTTGAAGCGGCCGAGGTGGGCGTAGGCGATGCCGGGCGCGGTGCCGTGCTCCGGCGAGAGGGGTTCGAGCCGTTCACGCCGGCACAGGTCCGCCCACTCCGCGTCGTCCGACCTCACGACCCGCAGCGCCCCGGTGGGGCAGGCCTGCACGCAACGCGGACGCCGCCAGCCGTCGTCGAGCAGGTGCGCGCAGAGCGTGCACTTCTGCGGCAGGCTCCGCTCCTCGTTCCAGAAGATCGCGCCATAGGGACACGCGGCGATCAAGTCGCGCCGCCCTCGAGCCGCGACCGGGTCGATGATCACGATGCCGTCGTCCCGGCGGATGACCGCCGACCCGCCCCCCGCCTCGACGCAGGGAGCGTCGCCGCAGTGCTGACAGGGCATCGGCAGATACGCGACGGCAACGAGCGGGAACGCCCCGTGCTCACGATACTCCAGGGCGATCCAGCGTTGCCCGTGCAATGGCTGCGCCGCCGCGTACCCGGGCCACTCGTTGCCGCAGTGCTCGTCCTTGCACGCCAGCAGGCAGGTGCTGCAGCCCTCGCAGCGCGCCACGTCCACGATCAGATGCCAGCGCTCCTCGGGCCGGATCTGCTCTCCTGCGTCAGCCATCGGCAGAGTGGGACGCTCAGATCGCGCAAGCGGGCGGTCGCTCCGCAGGCTTGCTCTGCTCGAACCAGCGCTGGTACTCGGCCTTCTTGGCTTCGGCGGCAGGGGCGGCACAGGCCCCTCCCCGAGATGTGCAGAGCAGCTCGGGCGGCAGCGCGCGGCCTACGGCGTCGAGCACGTCCATCGCCTGGTGGAGCGGCAGGACGGCCTCGTGCCCGGCCATGGCGAGATCCGCGAACACATGCGCCATGCAGGTGGTCGCGAGGATACGGCTGCGGCACGGCTGGCTGAGGCCACCGGGCATGGGGTCGCAGGGCATCCCCGTGAAGGTCTGGAGCAGGAGCGAGGCGGCGTCCTCCGCCTGCTGCGGAGTGCCGCCCGCCATCTCCACGATCCCGGCCGCGGCCATGGCGCCGCACGTGGCGGTCTCGCCGGCACAGCCTGTCACCTCGCCGGTCGGCTCCGACCGCGTGTAGGCGATCGCGCCAACGCCGGCCGCCACGAACAGGCCATGGAGCAGAGCCTCGTCGGACCAGTGATGGATCTCCTGGACGGCGCTGAGCGCGGCGTAGATATAACCGGCGCCGCCACCCATGGGACCGGGCACGACGACGACCCCAGGGATACCGCTCCCCGCACCGTACGCGTACTTCAGCGTCAGCTCGCTCACGGAGTCCACGATCGCCGCGCCGGAGGCCGTATGAGCACGCCAGCGCCCCGCGAAGTCAGGCTTGAACGGGCTGGTGGGGACCGTCAGGCCCTCCTCGTAGACGGCCCGGGTCTGACGGCGCATGAGAGCGCCCAGGCCGCGCATCTGCTCGAGCACCCTCTCGCGTGACCAATCGGAAGCGTCCATCTCGTACTGCAGGGCGACCTCCCACAGCGGCAGGTCGCGGGAGCTCGCCAGTCCCCGCCAAGCCTCCATCGAGTCGAAGAGCTGAGGCTTGCGGGCTTGCGTGGTGAGCACGGGCAGCAGCGGAGGCACCACAGCGATGTCCACGCCGGGCGCGCCGCCCACGATCGCCGCCACGCCGTCGCTCGCAGGCTCCCGGTCGAGCCAGAACGCGCGCAGCGTACCCGCCTCCCCGGAGATGGTCTCATGGCCGAGCGGACCCGCGAGCCCCTCCAGCGCCGCGGACTGCTGAGGCGTGAGCCGTCCCTCGGCGTCCGTCACCAGCAGCATCCATGCGTCCCCGACGATGCGCACCGGGAACCCGTTCACAGACACGGTGCGCACCATCCCGCCACCGGTGGACTCGCCGACCAGCTCGACCGTCCGGCCGCCGGCGGCGGTGAGAACGAACTTGACCGCGTTGGGGTGCGAGCTCTCTTCGAGGTGGGTGAACTCGAACGACACCTCGGCCGCGATCTCCTCGGCCTCCTCGAACGCCCGGAACAGACGCTCGTCGTCCGGCAGAAAGCCGAGCACTCCGCCGAGGAGCGCCTTGTCCTCGGCCATGATGCCGAACGTGCCGGCAAAGGACCCCTTCTCGTCGAGGACGATGCGGATCCGGGCCGGCCGCTCGCCCAGCAGACGGCCGGCGAGGTAGCCGAGGCGACATGGGCCGGCGAAGTGCGAGCTGGACCCCGGCTGCATGACGGGGCCGAAGACGTCGTTGAAGAACTCCGGATACGGCGCGACGCTCACTGAGATCCCTCGGCGGGGCCGAGCACGAGGGCGCCGTCGCGGCCCAACCACGGTCCCGCGCCGAGCTCACGCGCTCGCGCGACCACACGGTGCGCCCCGGCCAGATCCTCGACCGCGAGACCGAGCGACTTGAACACGGTGACCTGGTCGTCCGCATCTCGCGCCGGCGCGCTCCCGATGATCACTTCGCCGAGCTCACCGACCACGTGATCCTCTCCGATCAGCCCCTCATCACGAGGGATGATGAACTCGCCGGCCTCGGCCAGCAGCGATTCGCGGCGATCGCAGTACAGGCGCGCGCGAGCCACCAGCCGGGAGTCAAGCTCGCGAGTGCTGGGCGTGTACGCGCCGACGGCGTTCACGTGGGCGCCGGCCGCGACCCATGCGTCCTCGATCACGGGCTCAGGAGAGGTGGTGACCGTGCAGATCAGGTCGGCGCCTTCTACCGCCTGCCGCGCCGTCTCGACGACCTCGATCGGGAGGCCGAGCTCGGCGGACTCCGCTCTGGCGAAGGCGAGCGCCGACTCGCCGGGCACGCTGAAGACGCGCACCCGTCGCAGGCGGCGCACGCAGGCCATGGCGCGCAGATGCGTGCGGGCCTGCGTGCCGGCGCCGATCAGTGCGAGGTCGCCCGCGTCTGGGCGCGCCAGCAGGTCCGTGGCCACCCCGCTCACCGCGGCGGTGCGGATGGCCGTGACGGCGACCGCGTCGACGATCCCGCTGACCTCTCCGCCGGCGGTGTCGAAGACGACCACGATACCGCGATAGCTGAGCTGCTCGCGCGCGCCCCGAGGTGGGAAGATGCCGGTGACCTTGACGCCGACGGCGTCGAGGTCGTCGATCTGTGACGGCATGAGGCCGAACTCGGCGCCGTGCGGCAAGGCGATGAAGTTGCGCAGCGGCATGCTTGCCGCGCCGCGTGCGAGCATGCCCAACGTTTCTCGCATCGCCGCGATTGCCTCGTCCATCGGCAGCAGCCGCTCGACCAGCTCGCTGCCGGCGAGCAGCATCCCGGCGCCCACGTTACTCTCCACAGCGCGTCCTCAGCGAGTGGCCAGCAGCTCGGCGAGGATAGCGTCGTACTCCGCCAGAACCTCGTCGGGCAGCTCGAACGGACGGGGAGCCGCCTGGATCTCCGCGGTCTTGGCCAGCACCCGCTGACGCAGGGTCTGGGCGCCGGCCGACTCCCAGCGGTCGTGCACCTGATGATCGAGCAGGTCGGTGCGCCAGAAGCTGCGGTGCTTCTTGCGCGTCATCGCACGGTTCAGATGGTTGCCGCCGGGGCCCACCTCACAGATCTCGTCCACGGCCAGACTCTCGTCATCCACCGGCAGCGGCCGCATGAAGTGCCGCATGAACCCGACCAGCTCGTTCGCCAGGACGATCGACTCGTGCGAGCTGCGCAGCCCGCTCTCGAGATAGCCGTTGTCGTGGAGGAGGGTCGCGCGCGAAAGCGAGCCACAAGCCGTGGTGAGCGCCGCGTCCGCAGCCCACTGCTCGTCGAGGATCTTGGCGTCCGACATGCCGGAGTAGCTGAAGCTCGGCAGGCCGTAGAACCGCGCGAGGTCACAGCAGGCCTGCAGGCCGAGCAGGCTCTCGGGCGTCACGTAGGGATCATAGGCGCTGCGCATGTCGAGGACCGCCATGCCGGCCCCGTAGACGAAGGGCGCTCCGGGCTTGACGTGCTGGTGCAGCACCAGGCCGCTGAGGGTCTCGGCGACCCCGCTCACGACGCCGGCGCTGATGGTGCATGGCGCCGTCGCTCCGGCCGAGGGGGCGGGGCAGTAGATGAGGGGCACGTCGAGCTCGGCGCAGGCGATGACCTTGGTGAGCGCGTCCTCGTCATGCATGAGCGGCGGTGAGGGCATGGCGTAGATCATGAAGCTGTTCGCCTCGCCGGCGAGCGCAGCCATGTGCTTCATCTGCGGCAACACGTGCCCGTCGCGAGGGGCGACGATCAGGGGTTTGCGCGTGCCCTTGAGCATGGCCGCGACCTGCGCCAGATCGTCGATCGCCTGGGGGGCGTCCTCCGGCAGCCCCATGGACATGACGAAGTCCATGTTGGCGAGCTTCTCGCAGGTCGAGGCCATCGCCTCGACGTCCGCTACGCGTGCGCGGCGGCGCTCTCCCGTCTCAGTGTCGGTCGTGTAGAGACAGTCCGAGCCGGTGCCGTAGTACGGGCCGGCGCCGTCGCTGAGCTCCACGACCTCCTCGCGCCCGCGCGACCTGACCGTCCAGCTCCTGGGGGCAGTGCTCAGCGCCTTCGCGACAGTCTCGCCGCTCATCCTGACGCGGGTGCCGTCCACCTGCGCACCTGCCGCTGCGAACATCTCGAGCGCCGGCTCGTAGTGCACCTCGACGCCGCAACTCTCGAGCACCTGGACGGCCGCGTCGTGGACCCTCTGACACGCGGCCGCATCCCAGACTTCAAGTCGAACACCATTGGTCATGGAAGAACCCTCCTCACACTCGATCACGTCACGTCACGCACGAGTCGCGACGTAGACTTCCTCTGCCTCTGCGCACAGCTTGTCCATGCTCCGCCGGACGTCGGCGCTGAGCTGGAACGGCCGTGGTTGCTCGCGCACCTCCAGGACGCGCCGGCGGACGCGCTCGAGCATGGTCGTACTTCCATCGCCCGCCCAGCGGTCGTGGACCTGGTGGTCGAACAGGCCGGAGCGCCAGAAGGACCGGTGGCCCTTGCGTGTGAGCGGCCGCCCGAGATGGTTGCCCCCAGGCCCCACCGCGACGATCTCATCCACGGCGAGAGCCTCGTCACTCACAGGCACAGCCTGCATGAACGCCCGGGCGAAGGAGATCAGGTCGTGCCCCAGGAGGATGGACTCGTAGGAGCTCTGCAGGCCGCTCTCCATGTACCCCACGTCGTGCAGCAGCGTCGCGCGCGAGAGGCTGCCGAGCATGGTGGTCAGAGGCGGCATCCAGCGCCTGCTGTTCGTCCAGCATCTTGGCGTCGGAGACGCCGGAGTAGGACCAGCTCGGGAGGCCGTAGTGACGCGCCATGTCGGTCGACGCCTGCAGACCCAGGAAGCATTCGGGCGTCACATAGGGGTCGGTGGCCAGACGCAGGTCGAGCACGGCCATACCGGCTCCGAAGACGAAGGGGGCGCCGGGCCGCGTCAGCTGATGGATGACCAGGGCGCTGATGGTCTCCGCCACGCCGGTCACGAGCGCCGAGGTGACCGAGCAGGGCGCCGTGGCGCCCGCAGACGGCGCCGACGCCGAGATGAGCGGGATGCCGAGCTCTGCCGACGCCATGACCTTGCCCAGCGCGTCGGCGTCATGGCTGAGCGGAGCCGACGCCATGGTGAGACACATGAAGCTCTCGGCCTCGCCGCTCAGGCGGGCCAGCTCGAACATGGGCCTCAGATGGTCTCCCGACTGGGCACTCGACATGACGATGGGCTTGCGTGTGCCCGCGAGCATGGCGGCGAACTGCGAGATGTCGCTGCCGACGTCGTCGGGCAGGACCATCGACATCACGAAGTCGATGTCGGGCAGCTTCTCCTGGAACGCCGCAAGCTCCTCCACGTCACGGAGGCCTCCGCGCCTGCGCTCCCCCGTGTCGGGATCGCGCGTGTAGATGCAGTCCGGTCCCGACCCGTAGTAAGGGCCGGCGCCGTCTGCGAGCACGATCCGGTCCTCGGTCCCGCGCGACTTGACGACGCACTCCCGCGGCGCCGAGTCGAGGCAGGTCGAGACGAGCTTCTCGTCCATGCGGACCCGCGTGCCGTCGATCTTGGCGCCGGCTTTGGCAAGCAGGTCCAGGGCGTCCGGGTGTTTGACCTCCACCCCCGCGCGGGCCAGGACCTCGAGCACGGCTGCGTGCACACGCTCGAGCGCCGGCTCGTCCCAGACGGTCAACCGTGCTTCATTCATGGGGCCACCTCCAACAGGTCCGATCTTGATTCACATCGCCGGTTTGCTGCTCGACCGGACCACGAGCTTGGGACATGGCGGCTCACTTGTACGCGATCCGCGGATTGAGATAGGCGTAGATGATGTCGGCCGCGAGGTTCGCAAGGCCGACGATGATGACGATGATCATCGCCACCGCCTGGATGAGAGGAAGATCACGGCGCTGGATCGCGAACAAGAGCATGCGGCCGAGACCGGGATAGCTGAAGACGGTCTCGGTGATGATGAGGCCGCCGACCAGCCACCCGATGCCGATGGCCACTACCGTCACCGTAGGCAGCAACGCGTTGCGCAGCACGTGACCGAAGAGGACCTGCCTCGCCGAGAGACCCTTGAGATTCGCGGTGCGCACGTAGTCCATCTCCAGCACCTCGACGGTGCTCGAGCGCTGCATGCGGAGGATGTAGGCGAGGCTCGTGAGCGAGATGGTGATCGCCGGCAGGACGAGCATGGGGATGTTCGCGATGAAGCCGAGCGAGTAGTCGACCATCGACTGCGCCGGCAGCCAGCCGAGCTTCAGGGCGAACACGTAGATCAGGATCACGCCCGAGACGAACTCGGGCAGGCCGATGAAGGAGAGCGAGCCCACGGACAGGGTGTTGTCCACCCAGGAGTTGCGGCGAAGACCCGCGATGAGCCCGAAGACGATGCCCAAAGGCACGTAGATGATGAAGGCACAGGCCGCGAGGATCGCGGAGTTCCGCAGCCGCTCGAACACCACATCGCGGACGAAGGCGTCCGTGCTCAGCGACCGGCCCCAGTCGCCGCGGATGAAGCTCCACAGCCAATCGAGGTACTGGATGATGAGCGGGCGGTTGAGGCCGAGCTCCGCGCGTAGGTTGAACTTGGCCTGCTCGGTGGCGAACCGGCCGAGGATCATCGTGGCGATGTCGCCCGGGATGACCTGTGTCGCGGCGAAGATCAGGATCGACGCCAGCAGCATGGTCAAGGCGATGAAGCCGAGACGTCGGAGGATGTACCGGGCCATCAGTCCCCTCCTCTGACGGGCGAGAACTCGATCGTGCCGGCCTCCATCTCGCGCAGGTCCTGCAACGGGATGTGGCAGTAGATCCAGTGATCGCCGTCGTCCTCCCGCCAGGGCGGCTCCTGCTCACGGCAGATGTCGCCCAGACAGCGGGGGCAACGCGGATGGAACCGGCAGCCGGGCGGTACGTTCATCGCACTCGGTACGCTCCCCTGCAGCCGGATCCCCGCCTGCTGCACGTCCGGGTCGGCCACTGGGACGGCGGACAGCAATGCCTCGGTGTAGGGATGGAAGGGTGGGGTGAGCACCTTCGTCGCGTCTCCCCATTCCATCATGTGGCCGAGATAGACGACGGCGATCCAGTCGCTCAGGTGCTGGACGGCGGAGAGATCGTGAGAGATGAACAGGTAGCACGTCTCCTTCTCTGCCTGCAGCGTCATGAGCAGGTTCATGAGCGCGCCCTGCACGCTGACGTCCAGGGAGGAGATGGGCTCGTCGCAGAGGATGATCTCGGGGTCGGCGGCGAAGGCGCGCGCGATCGCCACGCGCTGCTTCTCCCCGCCCGAGAGCTCGCCCGGCATGCGGTAGTAGTAGCTCGACGGCAACTGCACCGCGTCCAGCAACTCCAGGACGCGCTGCTGGATCTGCTCGCCCGTCGCGTCGGTGAGCAGCTTCAGGGGACGGCCGATGGCCTCGGCCACGCTCGTATGGGGATTGAGCGACGCGTCCGGGTTCTGGAAGACCATCTGGATCTCCTTGAGCACCTCGCGAGGCCGTTTGGCGATCGATCTGGCCAAGGGCTTGCCGTGCAGGGTGATCTCGCCGCTGGTCGCCTCCTCGAGCCCGATGATCGTGCGCGCGACGGTGGTCTTGCCACTGCCGCTCTCGCCGACGATGCCGAGGGTCCGGCCCTTCTCCAGCCACAGCGTCATGCCGTCGACGGCGCGTACCTCCGGGCGGTCGCCGCGCGTGAACAGCCCGCCGGGAGCGGCGAAGACCTTGCGGACGTCGGTGGCCTCCACAAGCCGATCCTCGCCGGAGGCCGCACCGCGGGGCGCGAGCTCCGACGTGGCGGCGAAGCAGTGCTCGTTCACCGGCGGGACCACTTCCCAACGCCGGCAGGCCGTGTAGTGACCGTCGCCGGCCTCTCTCAGCGGCGGGCGCTCCGCCACACACGCCTCTTCGACCCATTCGCACCGCGGCGCGAAGATGCAGCCCTCGGGCAGTTCGTCGATGCGGGGGATGAAGCCGGGGATGCACACCAGCGAGCGCTTCGCGTCTCCGAACTCGAAGTGCGGCACGCAGCCGAGCAGGTTGAGGGTGTAGGGGTGGATCGGAGTGCGGAAGAGCTGCCTCAGTTCGCCTTGCTCCATGAACTCACCGGCATACAACACACCGATGCGATCGCAGATCTTGGCCACCACACCGAGGTCGTGAGTGATGTAGAGGATCGCCGAGTCGAACTCGCGCTTGAGCTCCCAGACCAGGTCCAGGACGACGGCCTGCGTGGTGACGTCCAGCGCGGTGGTGGGTTCGTCCATGATCAGCAGGGACGGGTTGGTCATGAGGGCCATCGCGATGACGCAACGCTGGAGCATGCCTCCCGAGAGCTGATGGGGATAGCGCCGCATGACCGACTCGGGATCCGGCATGGCCACCTTCGTCAGCATCTCCACGGCGCGGTCCGCGGCCTTGGCCTTGTCCATGCCCATATGGAGCTGCGCGACCTCGGCGATCTGACGGCCGATGCGGTACGACGGATTGAGAGCGCTCAACGGGCTCTGGTACACCACGCCGATCTGGGATCCCCAGAGGTCACGCATCTCGTGGCGGCTCAGGTCGGCGAGCTCCGTACCGTTGAGCCGCACGCTGCCGTCGGCGATGCGACCGTTGGTGGCCAGATAGCGGATCGCCCCCATCGCGAGCGTCGACTTGCCCGAGCCCGACTCCCCGACCAGCCCGAAGCTCTCATGCTCATGGATCGTGAGCGAGGCGTCGCGCACGGCCCGCAGCGGGCCGTGCTCGGTGTCGTACACGATGTTCAGGCCCTCGATCTCGAGCACTGGGCGAGACGTGTCCGCACCCATCTCACAGACCTCCGCGGCCGGGCTGCAGCACCTGGCGCAGGCCGTCGCTCATCAGGTTGGTGGCGATGATCAGCAGCGAGATGGTGAGAGCCGGCGCCAGCAGTACCCAGGGCGCCGAGTAGAAGAAGTTCTTGGCCTCGTTGATCTGCAGGCCCCAGTCGGGCGAAGGCGGCTGCACGCCGAGCCCCAGAAAGCCCAGCGAAGCGACCAGGAAGATCGAATACGAGAAGCGCATGGAGGCCTCCACCAGCAGCGGCGCCACCGCGCTCGGCAGGATCTCGCGAAGGAAGATGTAGCTGCGGCGCTCGCCGCGCACCCGCGCCGCCTCGACGAACTCCTTGCTCTTGAGGTCCAGGGTCATGCTGCGCACGACGCGGGCGATCATCGGCACGTAGAGCACCGTGACCACGAAGATGAGGTTGAACTTGGACGGGCCCACAGTGCTCAGCAGCACCATGGCCAGCAGCAGCGATGGGATCGAGAGGAACACGTCGAGGAGCCGCATCACCACTTCGTCGGCAACGCCGCCCACGTAGCCGGTGAACAGCCCGATGGGCGTGCCGATGAGAACGGCAAGGAACGTACCGATGCCGCCCAGCAAGAAGATGCCACGGGTGCCGACGATGACGCGGCTCAGGATGTCGCGCCCGAACTGGTCGGTGCCGAACGGGTGCGCCAGCGACGGCTGCTCGAGGCGCTCCTTGACGTTCTGATCGGTGTAGCTGTAGGGCGCGATCCAGGGACCGAAGAGCGCCAGCATCACGAAGACCAGGAAGATCACGATGCCGACCAGAGCCGCCGGCCGCCGCTTGAGCCTGCGCCAATAGAGCGCCGCGGTGCTCCTCCGCGATCTTCTCTGGGGAAGTGTCAGTCCGGCTGTCGTTTGCATGCTGCGTACCGTCCCTCTCGCGACGAACAAGCCTTCGGAACAGGAGGGGCGGGCGCCGGCGGCGCCCGCCCCTCCTCACTGCGTAACGCCGACTACTTGGTGTAGTAGCCCTTGACGAACACGGTCTGCGCCCAGTCGATGGCGAGCTCGATGCCGTCGACATCGGCCGACCTGGCCGGCGAGAGCGTTCTCATGCCCCATCACGATGACCGGCCCGCGGTCGATGAGGATCTGCTGCGACTGCTGGTAGAGCTCAGCGCGCTTGGTCGCGTCGAGCTCGCTGTTGATCTGCTTCGTGAGGGTGTCGAACTCCGGATCGCTCCAGTGCGACTCGTTGTAGAGCCCGTCGGTGACGTAGGCGAGGTTGTAGTAGGCCACGGGGGTGGCGCGGTCGGCCCAGTTGGTGATGCCGAAGTCGCACTCCATCCAGGAGGCCTCGCCCTTGCTGCTGTAGTACACGTCGGCGGGGATGGACTCGATGTTGACCGTGACGCCGATCTGCGCCATCTGCTCCTTCCAGGCGGTCGCGAACGCGTTGGCGTCCCCGTACTGCATGGCGTAGAGCGTCATCTCGAAGCCGTCCGCATAGCCCGCCTCGGCGAGCAGCTGCTTGGCCTTCTCGGGGTCGTACGGAGGAGCCTCGTCGAGGTAGTAGTCGCCGTAGACGTCGCCGACGGGAGTCGTGTTGCCGACGGTCGCGTAGCCGGGGCGCACGATGTCGATGAGGCCCTGCACGTCCGTGCCCGCCCTCAGGGCCTGGCGCAGCTGCACGTTGTTGGCCGGATGGCCCTCGTCAGAGCGCATGTGGATGAGCAGGTGGAAGTTGGAGGGCGTGTTGAGCAGCTTGATCGACGGGTCTGCTTCGATCTGCGCCGCCAGCTCGGCGGTGAGGCCGGCGACGAACTGCGCCTGGCCGCCCTGCAGAGCGGCGACCTGGCTGCCCTCGTCCGGAGAGAAGACGAACGTCACACCGTCAAGGTACGGGAGCTGGGCGCCCTCGTCGTCCTTGCCCCAATAGTTGGGGTTCTTGACCAGCGTCATACGGTCTTCGGCCGCGTACTTCTCCACCATGAAGGGACCGCTGCCGATCCACTTCTTCGCGGGATCCGTATTGGTCTTGGGAATGACGGCCGCGTGGTAGTCGGCGGTGTCCTTGACGAACTCGGGGTTGGCGCTCGAGAGGTTGAAGACCACGTGGGTGGCGTCAGGCGCGTCGATGCTCTTGATGTACGTGTACACCGACGCGGTCGGGGCGCCGACCTTGGGGTCGCGCATGCGGTCGAAGCTCGTCTTGACGTCCTCGCTCGTGAGCGGCGTGCCGTCGGAGAACTTGACGTCGTCGCGGATGGTGAACGTCCAGGTCTTGCCGTCCTCGGACATCTCCCACTCGGTGGCGAGACTCGGCGTCGGATTGTTCTGGCCGTCGAGGATGACCAGCCAGTCGTAGACCTGGTGGTTGATGAGCTCCTCGGGCGCCAGAGCGGCGAAGTGCGGGTCGAGGTTGGCGGGCGGCTGGCAGGCCACCGTGAGCACGCCGCCGGGAGTGATGGCGCCTGCCGCCGCCGGTGACTCCGACGACGAGGCGGTCCCGTCACCACCGCAGGCGACGAGCGCGAGGCTCGAGACGGCGAGCAGTACGAGCATGCAGATCGCGACGAGCGCGAACCTGCGGTTGGCTGATGGTGCACCGGTCATTACTGTTGATCCCCCTCTTCCTGGCTCTTTTCAGACTAGGTGCGATGGGTGAGCGCGCGCTCCTTTCGTTGCCGGTCGATTGATTCATGGCGGGCAGTCCCCGACGGCCCGCGCCTGAACACCCCAGTGATATTTCTCTAATATGCATGAACACGAAGAGAACGCAAGGGCAATCGCTCGACGCCTGAGTACCGCGAGAAGTCGGGCAAACGGGGGTGTTCTGAAGGGTCTGGCGCAGGGGGCCCCGGACGGGGCGCCACTCAAGGAGTGAAGCAGCCCTGCTGGTAGACCTCACCCACCCGGCGGGTGAGGGCGACGATGAGTGCCGCCGTGCGCTCGATGTCCGCCTCGTCTACCACCTCTGCGGCGGAATGGACATAGCGCATGGGGATGCTGAGAGCCATCGACGCCGAGCCATAGACCCCGGCGAGTTCCTCGGCGTCCGTGAGCAGACGGCCCGGGTATGCCTTCGTCTGCACCGCGATCCGCTCCTGCTCCGCAACCTCGAGGGCCAACTGGGAGAGCTTGCGGTTCGTGGTCGAACCGAGTCCGATCACGGGTCCGCCGCCCAGCAGGATCTCCCCGCCGAGCGTCTCGGCGTCGACGCCGGGGTGATCGCTCGCGAAGTCGCCGTCGACGATGATGACGCAGGTGGGGCGCAGGTGGGCCGCCATGGCCTTGGCGCCCATGACGGTCGTCTCCTCGTGCGCGGTCGAGACACCCGTGAGCCGCGCCGTCCCCGGCGCTCCCGCGTACTGCTCGAGGGCGCTCACGACCGCGTACACGCCGGCGCGATCGTCGACGGCCGGCGAGACGATGCGACCGGGCGCGAGCTCATGGAACCGCTGGTCGAACGTGATGGCGTCGCCCACCGCCACACGAGCGCCTGCAGACCCGCGATCCGCCGCTCCGATGTCGATGTACTGCTCCCTGAACGGCTTGGCCTTGCCGCGCTCCTCCTCGGGAACGATGTGAGTGGGCAGCTTGCCGACGACCCCCCTCACCGGGCCACCCGCCCCGTGGATGAGCACGGTATGCCCGGGCAGGAGTTGCTGGTCGAGCCAACCGATCGCGTCGAAGCGCACGAAGCCGCGGTCGTCGATGTATGTGACGACCATACCGATCTGATCGGCGTGCGCCACGGCGACCACATGAGGTCCGTCCTCCGGCCCCACGCCGGCCCACAGGTTGCCGATGGGGTCGGCCTCCACGACGACACCCGCGACGGCCTCGAGCCGGCGCCGCACGATCGCTTGGACCGCGCCTTCGAATCCACTGGGCGCCGGACACTCGCAGAGCTCGCGCAGCAATTCACGATCCAGGTGCATCGGGTCCTCCCCGGGTCCGATTGGCGACCTCATCCTACTCCCCCGCCACCCACGGACCGCGCTCATCCCGAGGCTTGCGTTCCCGGCATGCTCATGCATAGTCAGGCGTGTCAAGGCGCGGTCGCCGACTGAGGTCCACGCAAGCTTCACGGGGGGAGCGACATGAACACAGTGGCAACAAGAGTGGGTCTCACGATCGCCAGGGGCTGCGTCCTCTCGGCCTTCTGCGTCCTTGTCGTACTGCTCATCGCAGGCTGCGGCGGGGGCGAAAGCGGCGAGAGCGGCGCCGGCGCCGAAGCTGCGGGCACGCCGACGAGTGGCGGCAGTCTCACGTTCGCTTGGCAGAGCGATCCCACGAGCCTCGACCCAGCCGTCGCCTGGAACCTCATCGACTGGCAGATCGAGCACAACGTGTTCGAAGCGCTGTTCGGATATCCGCCCAAGGAGGGCGAGGCCGGCACCGAACTGGTGCCCGAGCTCGCCGCCGAGATGCCCGCAATCAGCAACGGCGGCAAGACGTACACCATCAAGGTTCGCCCGGGCGTCAAGTTCCAGCCCCCGGTGAGCCGCGAGGTCACGGCTCAGGACTTCAAGTACAGCTTCGAGCGCATGATGAGCCATCCGCTCGCGCCCGGCACCTACTTCTACACCGCCGTCGAGGGAGCCGAGGAGTTCCAGGCCGGCAAAGCCGACGAGATCACCGGCTACAAAGCGCTCGACGACTACACCATCCAGATCGATCTGGTGGCTCCCGACCTCTCCTTCCAGAATGCACTCGGCATGGAGTTCTGCGACGTGGTCGCCAAGGAGTGGGTCGAGAAGTGGGGCCAGAAGCAGGTGGCCCGGCACCCGCTGGGCACCGGGCCGTTCGTGTTCGATCACTGGACCCAGGGGCAGGAGATCGTCCTCAAGAAGAACCCCGACTACCGAATCCAAGGCAAGCCCTATCTCGACGAGATCCGGTTCGAGCTCTCCGTCAATCCGCAGACTGCCTTCCTCAAGCTGCAGCGCGGCGAGGTGGACATCCTCGGCGACAACCTCCCGCCCGCCGACACCGCGAGGATGATGGCCGACCCGAAGTGGAAGGACCATGTGTACTCGACGCCCCTGGTCGGCACCATCTACATGTTCCTGAACACAGGCATCAAGCCGCTCGACGACGTGAAGGTCCGTCAAGCCGTGTCCTGGGCGGTGAACCGTGAGAAGCTGGTCAAGCTCCTCAGCGGCCAGGCGGAGCCTCTGTACCAGCTCTACCCACCAGGCATGCCCGGACACGTGGCGGACCAGGAGTGGTACGGGTACGACCCGGAGAAAGCCAAGGCGCTGCTGGCCGAGGCCGGGTACGGCGAGGGCTTCTCGACCACCCTGTGCTCCGACAACGTGGATCCCAATCCCAAGCTCGTACAGTCCATCCAGGCCGACCTCAAGGCCGTCGGCATCGAAGCCGACATCAAGCTCATGGCCAATTCCACGTGGTACACGTTCGCCTCCACCCCGGGCAAGGCCCCCATGGGCACCGCGCTCTGGTACATGGACTTCCCCGATCCCATCGACTGGATGACCCTCTTCAACAAGGCGGGCGCCGTCGAGGGCGGCATGAACAACAGCTTCTGGTGGGACCAGGGCGTCGAGGACATGATCGCCGAGGCGCAGGCGATGACAGACGCCGAGGCCCGCATCGCCAAGTACGAGGAAGTCCAGGCCGCCATCCTGGAGCAGGCGCCCTACGTGACCTTGTACACCCCCAGGACCACCACGATGTTCTCCGAGAACGTCGGCGGCTTCTACTACAGCCTGGTCTACGGTTACGGCCCCGAGAACTACTGGCGCAAGTAGTCGACGAGATGTGACGCAGGCGGTCGTCCCCGGCTCCGGCCCGGCTGGGCGGCCGCCTGCGTCATGCCCTGCGGCGGGACGCGCCCGAGAACTCCGCTAGCATGGCCCCATGCCTGAGACCTCCTCCACACGCACGCGCGACCTCGGCATCCTCTCCCTCGTCCTGCTCGGTCCCATCTGGGGCTACGGCTGGGTAGCGACCAAGGTCTCGCTCGACTACTCGGACGCACTGACGTTCGCGGCGTTGCGCGTGACCCTCAGCGCCGCGCTCCTCTTCGCCGTCATGATCGTGCTGCGCAAGCCGCTGCGGCCGCCGCCGCTCGCCTGGACCATGCTCATCGGACTGTTCCAGACCACCTTCTTCGTCGGGTTCGTGATCACGGCGCTGCACGACGCCGGCGCCGGCAAGGTGAGCGTGCTCACCTACACCATGCCGTTCTGGCTGCTGCTGCTCGCGTGGGCGTTCCTCGGTGAGCGCCTGCGCGGAGCGCAGTGGCTCGCCGTCGCGCTGGCGCTCGCCGGCCTCGTGCTCGTGGTGCGGCCGTGGGCGTTCTCCGACGCGCTCAGTGGCGTGCTCACCGTGCTGGGCGGGTTCTCCTGGGCCCTGAGCGCACTCCTGGTCAAGCTCATGCAGCGCCGCCACACCGTGGATGTGCTCTCGCTCACGACGTGGCAGATGGCGTTCGGCTCCGTCCCGCTCGTCATCGCCGCCGTCCTCACGTACAGCGGCGGCCCGGAGTGGACGTTCACCTTCTGGTGGGGCCTCGTCTACACGGTGGTGCTCGCCAACGCCGTCGCCTGGTTCCTCTGGCTCTACGCGCTGCACGCGCTTGCCGGCCGGTGCGGCCGGCCTCGGGACCCTCTCGATCCCGGTCGTCGGGGTGGTCGCCGCCTGGCTGCAGCTCGGCGAGGTGCCGACGCTCGTGGAGGGCATCGGCATGGCGCTCATCATCGCCGCGCTCGCGGTGCTCGCCGCGCACGGCATCGTCGCGGCGCGGCGCGACCCGGCGCGCGCCACCGCTGCCGGCGAGCCCGACGTGCGACCGGTCACCGACTGATGGACCGCCGCGGCCGCGACCTCGGCGCCCTGGCGCTCGCCCTGCTCGCCGTCATCTGGGGCTACAACTGGGTGGTGATGAAGGTCGGGCTCCAGTACGCCCAGCCGTTCACGTTCTCCGCCCTGCGCACCTTTCTCGGCGCGCTCAGCCTCTTCGCCCTGCTGCTGGTGCTGCGCCGGTCGCTCAGCCGCCGCCGCTGCTGTGGACCGTCGCCATCGGCCTGCTGCAGACCACCGGCTTCGTCGGGCTGCTGATGTGGGCGCTCGAGAGCGGAGGCGCCGGCAAGACGTCGGTGCTCACCTACACGATGCCGTTCTGGCTCCTGCTGCTCGCGTGGGCGTTCCTGGGCGAGCGCCTTCGCGGCGTGCAGTGGCTCGCCGTCGCGCTCGCCCTCGCCGGCCTGCTCCTGGTGCTCGCGCCGTGGCACCTGCAGGGCGCGTCCAGCAGCGCTGCTCGCCGTGGCCGCCGGGTTCTGCTGGGCGGCGAGCGCAGTGGTGGTCAAGCGCCTCCAGGCCACGCACGAGTTCGACCTCCTCTCGCTCACCACGTGGCAGATGCTCTTCGGCTCGCTGCCCCTGGTGCTGATCGCCGCACTCACGTGGCAGGGCGGCCCGGACTGGACGGCTACCTTCGCGCTCACGCTCGCGTACAACGTCTCCTCGGCAACGCGGTGGCGTGGTTGCTCTGGCTGTTCGGGCTGCGGCGGCTCTCCGCGGGCGCCGCCGGTATCGCGACGCTGGCGACGCCGGTGATCGGCGTCACCGCAGCGTGGGTGCAACTCGGAGAGCGGCCCTCCGCAGGGGAGGCCGCCGGCATGGCGCTGATCATCGGGGCGCTGACGATCGTCACCGTGCGCGGGATACTGGCCGGCCGGCGCGCCGCGCCCCGGACGCGGAGCGGGGCGGCGGCCGGCGACTGACTCATCCTTCGGCCGCCGCGAGCAGCGGCGCCCTCAGAGTCAGCCGGCGAGCCCGGCGAGCCGGTGCGCCAGCTGCCCGCCGAGCCCGGCCAGATCCTCGGCGGGCAGCTGCAGGCCCGCGTTGGCGTCGAAGAGGACGCGGGCCTCACCGGGCTCCTCGTCGTCGCCGGCCCACACCACCACGGCGAGCTCCACGAGAGGCAGAGCGACGAACCGGAAGGACGCGTCGCCCAGCGTCAGCGCGTCGCCGCCGAGGGCGCGCGCCGCCGTACGGAAGCCGTCGAGCGCATCCACGGACGCCGCGAAAGCGCGCGTCAGAGGCTCCTCGGCGCGGCGCGCGAACGACGCGGCGTAGAAGAGCCCGTCGGGCAGCTCCCTGTAGGCGCTCCAGGAGCCCGCCTGCGGCGTGCCGGCCGCGCCGAGCAGGTAGTGCAGCAGGAGGATGGCGACGGCGACGTGCGCCGGCCGGTCCGGCCCGACCAGTACAGCGCCGTCCGGATGCGTGACGACGTGCGGGGCGCCGAGCAGCGGCACGACGACGCCGTCGTCGCTCTGCCGGCAGCCGGCGCGCGCGGCGCAGGCCGCCGGGTCGGCGGCGGCCCACTCCGCGCGCGCTTTGGCCAGCGCGTCCGCGAAGCGGCGTTCCGGCGGGTCCGTCATCTGCGCCTCCCTCTTGGTGGCGGGCCCGCGAGCGGCGGCCTCTGCTGCCACCACCCTACCCCGGCGCGGACCTCGCCGGGCGCCGCCGCACCCAACGGAGCACGGTGTGCATTCCATTCCTTGCGGAGTAAAATGCTCCGCATCGTAGGCGGACGAGAGGAAGGCGCATGCCCCGGACCGGTGGACGCTCGTGGAAGAGGATCCTGCTCTGGGCGATCGGCATCGCCGTCGTCCTGTTCATCGTCATCCAGTTCATCCCGTACGGCCGCAGCAGCCACACGAACCCCGAGGCCACCAACCCCTTCCCGTGGGCCGACCCGCAGGCCGAGGCCATCGCCAAGCAGTCCTGCTACGACTGCCACAGCAACGAGACCGTGTGGTGGTGGGCGACCAACATCGCCCCGTCCTCGTGGCTCGTCCAGCGCGACGTGGACGGGGGTCGCGCCAGCCTCAACTTCTCCGAGTTCGCCGGAGTCCCGTCGGCGGAGGAGCTCGCCGAGGTGGTGAACGGCGGCGAGATGCCTCCGTTCCAGTACACGCTCATCCATCGGGACGCCAAGCTCACCGACGCCGAGAAGCAGACGCTCATCGCCGGCTACACGGCGGGGCTCGCCAGGAGCGGAGCCTCGAGCGGCGGCACGCCCGAGCCCGCCGCGAGCGCGACGCCCACGCCGACGGCGACGACCGCGAGCGGCGACGCGGTCGCCGTGATCGACCAGCGCTGCGGCTCGTGCCACGAGACCGACCGTGCGCTCGCCTACCGGGCCGGCAGCGCGGCGGAGGCGCAGGCGCTGGTCGACAACATGGTTCAGCGCGGAGCTCAGGTCACGCCCGAGGAGCAGCAGGTGCTCGTCCAGTACTTCACGCAATGAGAGACGCTGCCGGGACCGATCGCCCGGCGCGGCCGTACTCGGACGGCGATGCGTCCGGCGTCAGGCGCCGCGCGCCGCGAGCAGGTCCTTGAGGCCCTGCTCGAGCCGGCGCGGCGCATAGCCGAGCTCCTGCTCGGCCTTCGCACTCGTCGCCCAGTACGTCACGCCCTTGCTGGCGCGGATGACCTCGTGGAGGTTGGGCCCGGTGCCGGTGATGCGCCCCACGAGCGGCCCGAGCGGCTGGACGGCCTGGAACACGGTGGACGGCACCTTGAGGCGTGCCCGCTTGTGGCCGGTGAGGTCGGCGACCGTGTCCACGATGGTCCCCAGCCGGGTGACCTCGCCGCCGAGGACGTAGGACTCGCCGTCCTTGCCCCGCTCCTGGGCGAGCAGGACGCCGTCGGCCACGTCGTCGATGTGGCTCATCGTGAAACCGAGCTCGGGGAAGGCGCGGATCCTGGTCTTGCCCCGCGCCGCCTGCTCGATCTGCGCTCCGATCTCGCTGTGGTCGCCCGGCCCGTAGATGGCGCCGGGCTGCACGATCACCAGCGGCGCGCCGGCCGCCTGCCGCCCGACCGCTACGCGATGCGCCATGTACTTGGTGGCGTCGTAGTAGCTCAGGAAGTCGCGGTCCGGCCGCTCGTAGGTCTCGTCGACGACCTTGCCACGCGTGTTGCCGAACACGCCGACGGTGGAGACGTAGACGATGCGCCTGGCCTTGGCGGTGATCGCGGCGTCGAGGACGATGGTGGTGCCGTCCACGTTGACCTTGAACATGTCCTCGTGCTCGGACTCCTTGATGCCCACACGGTACGCGCCGGCGATGTGGAAGACGAAGTCGACGTCGTTGAGCAGCTGGTCGAGAGCGCGTGCGTCGGTGATGGTGCCGCGCACGGGGAGGGCGCCCAGACGGGTGAGCTGCGTGGCGCCCTCCTCCGAGCGCGCCAAGCCGACGACCTCGTCGCCGCGCGCGACGAGTCGCTGCACCACCGCCGAGCCGAGGAACCCGGCGCCGCCTGTCACGAAGCTCTTCATGATCGAGTATCTTACCGGTTCGGACGCGCCACGCCCGCGGTCACGCACGCCTGCGACGCTCTTGCAAACGACTTGCAGGTGCCCTACAGTCGCAGCCCATGCATCACGCGCGCGCGACACTCCGGGAGCAAGGCTACCGCCTGACCCCGCAGCGCAACCTCATCTGGGAGGTGCTGCGCGACGCCGGCCGCCACATGACGGCGGAGGAGGTGGCGGCCGAGGTGCGGCGCACGCTGCCGGACGTCAACGTCTCCACCGTGTACCGCACGCTCGAGCTCCTGGTCGGCCTCGACCTCGTGGTGGAGACGCGCCTGGAGGGCGTCGCCGCCTATTACGAGGTCACCCCCGAGCCCACCCACCACCACTTCGTCTGCACGCGGTGCGGCGAGGTCGGCCACTTCGGCGACGAGTTGCTGGCGCCCGTGCACGACGAGCTCGCGCGCAAGGACTTCGCCGTCGGGCAGATCCAGGTCACGGCGTTCGGCGTGTGTCTCGAGTGCCGCGCACCGGACGACCCGGCCGGCCGGCCCTAGCCCGGGCGCCGCTGCGCCATGCCCCCCGTCGCACTGCACATCCCGGACGGCTACCTCGGACCGCAGACGTTCCTCGTCCTCTGGGTCGTCATGCTGCCCATCTGGGCGATCGCGGCGCGCAAGGTGGAGCGCACGCTGCGCACGCGGCAGATCCCGCTGCTGGCGCTGGCTGCCGCGTTCTCGTTCGTCATCATGATGTTCAACGTCCCGGTGGTCGGCGGGTCGACAGGCCACGCGGTGGGAGCGACGCTGATCGCGATCCTGCTCGGCCCGTGGGCCGCGGTGATCGCGATCTCCATCGCCCTCGTCGTCCAAGCCGGCCTCTTCGGCGACGGCGGCATCACCGCCCTCGCGGCCAACTGCTTCACCATGGCCGTCATCATGCCGTTCACCGGCTACTACGTGTACAGGCTGCTGGGCGGAGACCGACCGTCGTCGTCCCGCCGGGCGGCCGCTGCGGGGGCCGGCGCGTACGTCGGCATCACCGCCGGCGCGGTGGTGGCGGGCGTGCTCTTCGGCATCCAGCCGTACATCGCGCACACGGCCGCCGGACAGGCGCTCTACGCCCCCTACCGCCTCGACGTGGCGGTGCCCGCCATGGCGCTCGAGCACCTCGTGTTCTTCGGCCCTATCGAGGCGCTCGTCACCGCCGGCGTGCTCGCTGCGCTCGCGCGCACGCAGCCGGAGCTGCTCGCGACCCGGCCGGCCGGCCGGCCGCTGCGCTGGCTCTGGGCCGGCCTCGCCGTGCTGCTGCTGCTCACGCCGCTCGGCGCGCTCGCTCCCGGCACCGCGTGGGGCGAGTGGAGCGCGGAGCAGCTCCAGGCGGCGCTCGGCTACGTGCCGGGCGACCTGGAGGAGCTGGGCGGCACGTGGAGCGCGGCCATGCCGGACTACTCCACGCCGGGCGTCGGCAACACGCTCCGTGAGCTACCTGCTCGCCGGCGTCGTCGGCGTCGTGCTCGTCTCGGCCCTGGCCTGGGGCGCGGCCGCCTTCCTGGCACGCAGGCGGCCGCGCGGCCGCGAGGACGACGGACCACCTGCGGGGCCGCGCGCACGGCCGGGCGGCGGCCGCTCTCTGGCGCGCAAGACCGCCGACGCCGTCGGCCGCTCCGTCCACGACGTGCTCGAGAACGAGGAGCTCGCGGCCCTGCCCGGCCTGCTGCAGCGCCTCGACCCGCGCGTCAAGCTCGCGACGCTGGTGCTGTTCGCGCTCGTCACCAGCCTCGTCCACTCCATCTGGGTGCTGCTCGCCCTGGTCGCCCTCACCGTCGTGCTCGCCGCGGCCTCGCGTGCGCCGGTCCTCTCGTTCGTGCGCAAGGTGTGGCTCTCCGCCGGGCTGCTGGCGTTCCTCGTCGCCCTGCCGTCGGCACTCTCCTGGTTCACGCCCGGCGAAGTCGTCGCGGAGGTCGGACCGTTCGCCTTCACCGAGCCGGGCCTCCTCGGCCTCGTCACCCTGGTGCTGCGCGTCGCCGCCGCCGCCGGCTTCGCGCTGCTCATCATGTGGACGATGCGCTGGTCCGACCTGCTGCGCGCCCTCACTTCACTGCGCTTCCCCGACGTGGTGGTCGCGACCCTCGCCATGACGCACCGCCAGATCCTCACGCTGCTGAGGACGGTGGAGCAGACTCACCTGGCCCGGGAGAGCCGCACCCTTCGGCGCGGCACGGCGCGCGAGGACCGCGGGTGGGTCACCGAGCGCATGGCGTTCGTCGTGCGCAAGTCGCTCAAGACGGCGGACGACGTCTACGACGCGATGCTCGCCCGCGGCTACACCGGCGCGATGCCGTCGCTGCGCCGGCTCCATGTCGGCGCCGCCGACTGGGCGTGGCTGGCGGCGAGCCTGGCGATCTGTGCGCTCGCGCTCGCCGCCGGCCGGGGGACGGCGTGAGCGCCGCGCCCGACTTCGTCCTGCGCGGCGTCCGCCACGAGTACCGGCCGGGAGCGGCCGCGCTCGCCGGGATCGACCTCACGGTCCTGCCCGGCGAGCACGTGGCGGTCGTCGGAGCCAACGGCTCCGGCAAGTCCACGCTCCTCAAGATGCTCGACGGGCTCGTCTTCCCCAGCGCCGGGGAGATCCTCGCCTTCGGCGCGCCGCTCTCCGAGGACGCGCTCGAGGACCCCGCCTACCGCCGCGACTTCCGCGCCCGGGTGGGGTTCGTGTTCCAGGATGCGGACGTCCAGCTGTTCTGCTCCGACGTCCGCGACGAGCTCGCCTTCGGGCCGCTGCAGCTCGGCCTGCCGCGGGACGAGGTCGAGAGCCTCGTCTCCGAGGTCGCGAACCACCTGCGCATCGACAAGCTCCTCGACCGCCCGCCGTACTCGCTCTCGGGCGGCGAGAAGAAGCGCGTCGCCATCGCCGCCATCGTCGCCATGCACCCGCGCGTGCTGCTGCTCGACGAGCCGACCAGCGCGCTCGACCCGCGCAGCCAGGTCTGGCTGCTCGACGTGCTCGACGAGTGGAAGCGCGAGGGCCGCACGGTGGTGATGGCCACGCACGACCTCTCGGCCGCGGCGGAGGCGGCCGACCGCATCGTCGTGCTCTCGGAGGACCACGCCGTGGTGGCCGACGGCGAGCCGGGCGAGGTGCTCGCGCAGCGCGACCTGCTTCTCTCCGTCAACCTGATCCACGAGCACACACACCGCCATGCCTCCACCGCGCACCGGCACGCGCACGCGCACGGCCCGGGCGCGGACCCGCTGAGCATGCACCCGCACGTGCACGAGAGCGACGCGACCGGCGGAGCGAGTCTAGGCGGCGTCAGACGTACCTGTACCAGCGGGGCCGCGGGAAGTTGCGCCACAGCGGCCCCGCCTTGCCGAAGCGCCGCAGCAGCCGCGGCCCCCAGGCGGCGCTCCAGTCGCGCGCGCCGGGGAGGAACCAGCTCCGGCGCGGGGCTGCCGCCGCCTGCACCTGCCGCGGCAGCCACAGCATCTCCGGGTCGCCGGCCATCCGGCCGGCGGCGTAGAACCGCGGCTCCAGCAGCGGCTGGCGCTCGCCGATGAGGCCCTCCTCGCGGGCCAGACCGGCGAGCGCCGTGCCCGGGTAGATCCGCAGGCCGACCATGGCCACCACGGCGGTCGGCGCCACCTCGTCGGTCACGCGCACCGTCTCGGCCACGGTCGCCGGCGTCTCGCCGGGGCCGCCGAAGAGCAGCGAGTGGCAGACGTCGAGCCCGGCGGCCTTGGCCGCGGCCGTCGACTCGCGCACGTCCTGGATGGTGAACAGCTTGCCGAACCCCGGCAGCACCGCCTCGGCAGCGGTGTCGATGCCGAAGTCCACCGAGGTGCAGCCGGCCGCGCCCAGCAGCCGGAACACGTCCGGGTGACTCACGCGCGGCTGCAGGTAACAGGAGAAGGAGACGTCCGCGAGCGGCGCGCCTGCTCCCGTGCGGCTCCGGACCAGCTCCTCGCAGACCGCGATCATGTGGTCCTCGTCGGCGTTGAAGGACGAGTCGACCACGAACTGCTCGGTGGTGCCGAGGTCACGGCGGAGGCGCTCCATCTCCGCCGCGACATCCTCCGGCGGACGCCGGCGCAGCCGCGTGCCCTCGAGCCGCGGATAGGTGCAGTACACGCAGCGGTGCGGGCAGCCCCGCGCCGTCTGCACGCCGGCAGTGCGGTACCTGTGCGCTCCGGGGAAGACGGCGCCGAGGTCGCCCGGCAGGCCGACGTCGGCGAGGTCGGGGAGTAACTCCTCGACGACGCCGCCGAGCGCCGCGCCCGTGGCCATCCGCCGCGCCACCGGCTCGCCGTCGCCGACGACGCCGTCGGCGACCAGCAAAGCGCGGCGGATCTCCCGGGGGAAGATGGAGAACGCTGGGCCGCCGAGGACGATGCCCGCTCCGGGTGCGGCGGCACGGACCGTGTCCGCGACGCGCGCGTACCACTCCGTGTACGTGTTGGTGTGCGGCCAGGCGGCGTTGTCTGCGTTGCGCAGCGAGAGCCCGACCACGTCGGGCCGCCACTCCGTCAGCTCGGCCCGAAGAGCAGCGAGGGGCCGCCGGTAGAGGCCCGCGTCAAAGACGCGGGCCCGGCCGCCGGCGGCCTCCACGGCGCGCGCGACGTACAGCGCGCCGACGGGGAACGCCGGCTCCGGGAACTGCTCCCGGTTCGCGACGACCAGCAGGACGCGCCGGGCCTGAGGGCTGCATCCGGCGTCGCTCATGCCGCGATGATACCCCGACCCCCGATCGCGGTGCGCGCGGCGCTCAGACCGAGCCGGCGTCCCCCGGCGCAGCCGGCGGACCGGCCTTGCCGCTCGCCTTGCCTAGCGACCAGCGGCGCCACGGCCACACGCCGTCCATCTCCACCTCGAGCGAGAAGCTCAGGAAGGTCCGGATGAGGACGATCAGACCGAGCGACAGGACGTTCTCCCAGGTCTGGTCGACGGCGACGGTCCTGATGAGGTCGGCGGCCACGAGGATCTCAAGGCCGAGGAGGATGCTGCGTCCGAAGTAGCGGCGCAGGACGGCGTACGACTCCTCCTCGCGGTCGCCGAGACGGGCGCGCAACGCCTTGACCACGCCGGTGAGAAAGCCCACCACCAGCACCACGATCGCCGCGACCTCGAAGGCGCGCGAGGTCCACTCCATGGCTTCCGTGAACGTCATCCCACCGCCTCCGCATCGGTCACCGGCGCCGTGCGCCACTCGCCGGAGAGGCTTCGCCGCCGGCGGCCGCAGCCCTGCGGTCAGCGCTTCTTGTGGTGCTTGCTGCCGCCCTTGCGCTCGCGGTGCGTGCCGTCGGACTTCGTGGAGCGGTGCGCCTGCGCCTTGCCGGCCTGGCGGTTCTGCGCGCGCGTGTACAGCCACAGCAGGAGGCACGCGGCGGCGATGGACCCGATGATCCCGCCGGGCTGGATCTTGAAGCCGTCACCCAGGATCAGGTTGATGAGGATGCCCGCGATCAGCGAGCCGGAGATCCCGATGATGAAGAGGACGCCCCAGTCGGTGGGGTACTTCTCGCGGCGGATGAGCAGGCTGGCGGACCAGCCGGCCAGCATGCCGATGACGATGAAGATGAGGATGGTCCACATGGGGCGCAGGCTCCTTGGTCAGCCGGGCGAGGAGCGCCGGCGGGACGACGACGGGCGCGCGGATTCTATCGCATCGCCCTTCGCCACCCCGAGGCATGACGGGTGGCCCGGCCGAAGCCCGGCGAGGATACTCAGACCGCAGGGGGTAGTGCGTTGCGGACAAGCACCACCAAACGTACGTGCAAACACCCCATGGGCCTACTGGGCGTGCGCTTGGAGGTGCTCATCC
This sequence comes from uncultured Thermoleophilia bacterium, assembly GCA_963793605.1. Classification (GTDB taxonomy): domain Bacteria; phylum Actinomycetota; class Thermoleophilia; order UBA2241; family UBA2241; genus CAIXSE01. The sequence goes on along the minus strand of CAWCAH010000004.1, from coordinate 299,614 downwards.
GGAGCACACATGCCGGCCCGCCCGGCCGTCGAGCCTCGGCGGGCGGACCTCGGCGGGCGGACCTCGGGGGGCGGACCTCGGCGGGCACACTCGGCGGCGGACCCTGGGGGGAGACCTCGGCGGGCGGCGGCCCAGCGGCTCAGTGATGGAAGCTGGACTCCTCGGCCCCTTGCGTCATGGGAGCGGCCAGAGAGCAGCATGTCGGCGACGTGGTAGCGCTCGCCCTCCATCGGCACCAGGCGCATCTCGACGTCCCAGTAGTTGGCGAACTTGTCCCAGCACACCTGGACGTTGATGCCGGTGACGAGGTTGGGCTTGTCGGTGGGCTTGCCCTCGGCCTTGCGCCGCTGCTGCCACTTCCGCTTGAGCGCGAGGCCGCCGAGCATGGCCGCCTCGCTCGAGCCCGTCGTCGAGCAGCCGGTCGCCTTGCGGGGCTCGGGCGAGTTGAAGAGGCGGCTCAGCATGTTGACGCAGCGCATCTCCATGGCGGCCGTCTGCGGGTACTCGTCCTTGTCGATCATGTTCTTGTCGAACGTCTCCGCCATCAGCTTGTCGGCGTGCGGATCCATGTAGGTGGTGACGAAGGTGGCGAGGTTGAGGCGCGCGTTGCCGTCGAGCATGAGCTCGTCGTGGACGATCTGGTACGCCACCTCGTCGCGCATCTCCCCGGCGGGGAGCTCGTGCTTGGGTACGCGTGACGTCTCGCTCGTGAACACCTCGTCGGCGGCCGCCGCGAGCCTGCTGTGGGCGATGGGGTTGCGGGGATGCTGGAGAGGCACGGATCACCTCCTGGTCGCGTGTCTGGCCGAATCTCATCGTACCCGGACGGCGGGCGTCGACACCGTGGCGGCACGGGGCGCGTCCGAGATCAGCCCTCGCGGGTCAGAGACCGGTGGGCGCGGGCGCCGGCGAGGCGTCGGAGGAGGGCGACGGGCTCGGGTCCGCACTCGGAGTGGCCGGTCGGGGTGGCCGACGGCGAAGGCGTGGCGCTCGGCGAGGCCGGCGTGGTGGCGTGGGCGTCCGGTGTGGGCGACGGGGAGCCGTCCGGCGTCGTCACCGGAGTGGGGATCGCCAGCGGGCTGCCCTGCGGCGAAGGCTCGGCGGTCGCGACGGCGAGTCGAGGACGCGCGGGGCGAGGGAGACGGCGAGGCGGATCTTGACGCCGCCGCCACGGTGGCCGCGGCGGCTCCCTCGCGCGGGCCCGCGGCCGTCGCCGTCACGGCGTGCGTCACGGCGGCCCGCGCCACCGCGGCGCGCGGCTGCGGGCGCGGCGGCCGCTGGTCGGCGCGCGTGGCGACCAGCTCCGCCGAGCCGAGCGACGCGGCGGCCGCGGCGACCAGCACCGCGGTCTTGACGGACGCAGGCAGGCCGAGGAGCGCGCCGATGCCGCCGCCGGTGGCGGCGGTGAGCGGCGCGCCGACGGCCGGCCCGAGGGGCACGAACGGCGCCAAGGTGGGCGCCGAGGCCGCCGGCGCGAGCGGCGCGGAGACGGGCAGCGCGAGCGGCGGCGCACCCAGCGCGGCCGGCAGCGGCAGGAGCGGCAAGGCGACCAGGGCGCCGGCCGAGCGGGGCACGGGGCGGCCGGCGGCGACGCAGCGGCCCTCGAAGCTCGCCCGGAACGCCCTGCGTGCGCGGGCGAGCAGCACCTCGACCGACCCCGGCGTGAGGTCGAGACAGGCGCCAACCTCCACCAGCGTGAGGCCGTGGACGTCCTTGAGGAGGAGCGCCGCGCGCTGGCGGCGGGTGAGGTCGCCGAGACTGGCCTCGAGCAGCCGCTGCAGCTCGGACTGGTCGAAGAGGTCGTGCGGCGACGGCGCCTCCTGCTCCGGGGCCGCGGCGAGCGGCCGCCGTGCGGCCACCCGGAGGTAGTCGTAGCAGCGGTTGAGCGTGAGCCGGTAGAGCCAGGGGCGGAGGAGCACCTCGCGGTCCTGGGGCAGGCGCTCGAACGCGCGGATCAGCACGTCCTGCGTGATGTCCTCGGCGTCGGAGGGGTGGCGGACCACGCGGAGCGCGAGGTTGTAGATGCCGGCGGCGTACTCCTCGTGGAGCCCCGCCAGCGCCTCGGGGGCGCGGCGGCGCAGCCCGTCGACCAGACGCGCCTCGCCCGGGCGCGCGACGTCGTCGCGCGCGTCGTCCTCGTGCTGTGCCGACCTCCAGACCCTGCCCACGGGCCTCCCCGATCCCCGAGGCGGCCGCCCGCGGCGCCCCACCTCTGCCGAAGAACGTCCGGCGTACCCCGGAGCCTAACACCGCCTTGGGGCCGCGGTCACCGGAGCCGGCGCGTCGTGGCGCCGGCGTTAGGGTGCGCCGCCCCACGGGCGTTGCTGCGGCGAACGACACGAGCGGTCCCCGCCGTACTCCCGAGGAGGAACAAGATGAAGAAGCTTCTGATCGTGGCCCTGGTCGCCGTCGCCGCGCTGGTCGTGGCTGCGCCGGCGTCGGCCTGGCCGGTCTCCCTGCCGTGGTGGGAGCCCGTGGACCACTTCACCTGCGTCGGCAAGATCCAGGCCGTGGACACCGCGGCCGGCACAGCGACCGTCCGCGTCCACCTGGCCTCACGGGCGGTCGCCGACTCCATCGGCGAGGACCTCCTGGTGACCGTCGCCTCCGACGCGAAGATCTTCAAGGCCGCCGGAGCCGTGTACACGCCGATCGCCCTCGGCGACCTCGTGGTCGGCGAGAAGCTGCGCGTCGAGGGGCGCGTGGACTACTCGTCGGGCACGGCGCGTCCACGTGGGCAAGCGCCTGGTGATGCGCCGGCTGCCGATCAACGAGATCCGGCGCTTCGCCTTCCGCGGCGAGGTGACCGCGGTCGACGCCGCGGCCGGCACCCTGACCGCGAAGATGGCCAAGGTGAGCCGCGCGCTCAGCCCCTACTATCACGGCACGTGCACGTTCCAGGTCGCCCCGGGCGCCAGGCTGTGGGTGATGAAGAACGGCTGGCCGCAGAAGGCGCAGCTCGCCGACGTGGTCGTCGGCGACCGCGTGTCCGCGCAGGGCAGCGCCGACAGCAGCATCCCTTCGCTGCCCGTGTTCACCATCCGCTGGATGGTCGTGCGGCACGTGGCCACAGCCGCTCTCTCGCTCTGAAGACGTGACCGGGCGGCCGGCGCTCCCTCGAGCTCCGGCCGGCCGAGGCCGGGAGGCGCTGCGCCGCCCGGCCCTCTCACCCCTCTTCCACCGCCGCGCGCAGCGCCTCGGCGAACTCGTCCTTCTCCACGTCCAGGACCTTGGCGACGCGCCGCGAGGCCTCCGGGAGCATCTGCTCCACGCGGTCCACGTCGGTCTTGTTGCTGACCACGGCGACGGCCGCCGCGTACTGCTGCAGGGACTCGCCGAGCTCGTCGGCGTCCTTCTTCGGCAGGCTGCCCTCGGCGTGCCGGACGAGCGCGCCGCCGCCGGCGCCGATCAGCGCGAACGGCACGACGATGAACGGCGTGAGCACGCCGAGCAGCGCTCCCAGCCCGAGGCCCGTCAGGACGTGGTGCCCGCTGCGCTTCTTGTGCGCCACGCGCAGCTCACCGTCCTCCCCGCGCTCCAGCAGCGCCGCGTCGTACGCCGCGACCAGCCCCTGCCGGTGCAGCGAGACGACGTTGTCGAAGTCCCGCCCGGCGGCCGCCTCGCCGTCGTACAGACCGATGAACAGATGCACGGGGTCGTGCGCCATGGTGCCCTCCCGAGTCGCTCGCGGATGACTCTACCCCGCGGCGGACCCCGCGGCAGGCGTAGCTTCAGCCGCGACGGGGCAGGGTCGATATCCAGAGTGCGAACCCCTGGGGGGACGGTGCGGGCAGCGGCGGGAGTCGAGGAGGAAGCATGGGCCGCTGGGGTCGCAGCGTGGCGCTGGTCAAGATGTGCTGGGGCGTGCTCCGGCAGGACAAGGAGCTGGTGGTCTTCCCCATCGTCTCCGCCGTCGCCGTGGTGATCGTGACGGCGACGTTCATCGTCCCGGGCGTCTTCACGGGCTACTGGGAGACGTTCACCGGCGACCAGGGCGTCCCGGTGAGCGCCTGGGTGCTGCTCGTGCTCTTCTACCTGGTGCAGTACCTGGTCATCATCTTCTTCAACGCGGCCCTCGTGAGCGCCGCGATGGTCCGCCTCAAGGGCGGCGACCCGACGCTCGGCGACGGCCTGCGCGGCGCCTGGAGCCACATCGGCTCCATCCTCGGCTGGGCGGCGATCTCCGCCACGGTCGGCCTGGTGCTGCAGGTGCTGCGCGAGCGCGGCGGGATCGCGGGAGCCATCGCTCGCCGCGCTCGGAGGACTCGCCTGGAACGTCATCACGTTCCTCGTCGTCCCGGTCCTGGTGGTCGAGGGCGTCGGCCCCATCGCGGCCATCAAGCGCAGCGCCTCGCTGCTCAAGAAGACGTGGGGCGAGCAGATCATCGGCACCGCCGGCATCGGCCTGATCTTCGGGCTCATCGGGCTCGCGATCGGCGTCGTCGGGATCGCGCTGGGCGCCCTGATCATCAACGCAGGCGTCACGGCGGCCGGTGTGGCCGTCATCGCCGTGACCATCCTGGCCGTCGTCGTGGTGGCCATGCTGAGCGCCACGCTGCGCGGCATCTACTCCGCCGCCCTGTACCAGTACGCGGTCGGCGGCGACACCGGCGAGTTCAGCGGCGAGGTGCTGGCCGGCGCGTTCCGGGCCAAGTCGATGCGCGCGCCCTTCGGCGCCTGACGCCCGGTGAGGTGACATCGTGAGCACGGTCGGATAGCGTCCCCGCCATGACAGTCTTCCTCACGTTCCTGCCGGCGTGGATCGACATCGTGTTCTACGTCTACTGGGCCGTCCTCATCGTCATGCTCATCATGGACGACCGCGAGCCGTCCATCACGCTGGCCTGGCTGTTCGTCCTGCTGTTCCTGCCGCTCGTCGGCGTGTTCTTCTACATCTTCTTCGGCCGCGACTGGAAGGTCGTGGCGCGGCGCAAGGGTTGGGTCAACGACCTGCGCGAGACCGAGAAGCGCGAGATGGCGCCCATCTACGAGCGCAACGTGCAGGCCGTGGCGCGCTTCTACGAGGAGTGGGGCGACTCCATCGCCGAGCCGATCTCCCGGGCGATCAGCAAGGAGAACGTCGCCCGGGTCCTGCCCGCCTCGTCGCTCGAGCTCTACAACGACGGCGCCACCAAGTACCACCGCCTCAAGGAGGACCTGCGGGCGGCGCAGCGGTTCATCCACCTGCAGTACTTCATCTGGGAGCAGGACCGGCTCACGGCGGAGCTGGTGCCGATCCTGCTCGACCGGCTCGCCGCCGGGGTCGAGGTCCGCATCATGTACGACTGGATGGGCTGCATCACCTTCCGCAAGGCCGAGCTCAAGCAGCTCAAGCGCGCCGGCGCAGTGGTCCGGGCCGACGTCACCGACCTCCTGCGCATCAACTACCGCAACCACCGCAAGATCGTCGTCATCGACGGCGAGATCGGCTACACCGGCGGCATGAACGTCGGCCAGGAGTACATCGACGGCGGCGAGCGCTTCGCCACCTGGCGCGACACGCACATGCGCCTGACCGGCCAGGCCGTGGCCGCGCTGGAGAAGCTCTTCGCCTCGCGCTGGTACGAGCTGAAGAAGACCGACGGCGAGAACCTCTTCGCCGCCGAGTTCATGCCGGCGCGCCGACCCGGGCGCCGTGGAGACGGGGACGCTGGTGGAGGTGGCCGCGCAGGGGGTCGAGGACCCCTGGAGCGCGGCCCGCCGCACGCACATGGTCGCCATCGGCCAGGCCGAAGAATCCGTCTGGATCCAGTCGCCGTACTTCATCCCCGACTACAGCATCTACGACGTGATGATCAACGCCGCCCTCAGCGGCGTCGACGTGCGCTTCATGATGACCGGCATCCCGGACAAGCCCATCGCTCTCTGGGCGGCGCAGACCTACTACCGCAAGCTCATCGACGCGGGTGCGCGTGTCTTTCTCTACGAGGCCGGCTTCCTCCACGCCAAGACGATCCAGGTGGACCACACGGCCTGCGCCGTCGGCACCATGAACATGGACCAGCGGAGCCTCAAGCTGCACAAGGAGCTGATGGTCTGGGTGTTCGACAAGGGGTTCACCCAGCAGGTGGCGGACGCGTTCACCGTGGACATGACGCACTGTCACGAGGTCACGCGGGAGGAGCTCGACGCAGTAGGCGGCCTGAAGAAGTTCCGCAACCAGGCCGCCCGCCTCTTCTCCAACGTCCTCTGACCTGCCGGCCGAGGAGGCCCCCACGGGCAGACACGACCCCGAACCGCAGGCCGCCTCCGCGCGGTAGTCAAGCGCCAGCCGGCCAACGGCACGGCGGTCTGGATCAAGCGCGCCGTGATCCTCGGCCTGACGGCGCTCGGCCTCTACGTGGTGTGGCCGAGCCTGGCGGCGGTGTTCTCATCCGGCCCGCAGCTCAAGCACGTCAACCCGCTCTGGGGCATCCCGATCGTGCTCGCCGAGGTCGCCAGCTTCGCCTGCATGTGGGCGCTGCTGCGGCTCGCCCTCGACGTCAAGCCCTGGTTCCCGGTGGCGACGGCCCAGCTGGCCGGCAACGCCTTCAGCCGCATCGTGCCGGGGGGCGCCGCCGCAGGCGGCGCCATGCAGTTCGACATGCTCCGCCAGGCCGGCATCGGCACCACCTGGGCGGCGACCAGCGTCACCGCCGTGTCGCTGATCTCGACGGCGACGCTGTTCGGCCTGCCGGTGATCAGCATCGTCTCCATCCTCATCACCGGCGCCTCCGTGGAGCGCAATCTCTTCCGCGTCGGCTCCATCGCCGTCGTCGTGTGCCTGGGGCTGCTCGCCGGCGGCGCCGTCCTGCTCTTCGCCAACGGCCCGCTGCTCTGGGTCGGCGCCGTGTTGCAGCGGGCGCGCAACCGCATCCTGCGCAGGCGCCCCCCCATGGACGGCCTCGCCGACCGCCTTGTCGACGAGCGCGACCTCATCCGGCGAGTGCTCGGCTCCGGCTGGTGGCAGGCGCTCATCTACAGCGCCGGCAACTGGCTGCTCGACCTCACGGCGCTCCTCGTCGCGCTCGCGGCCGTCGGCGCGGAGCCGCGAGCGTCCGTGGTGCTGCTCGCCTACGTGGTGGCCGCGTTCCTCGGCATGATCCCCATCACGCCCGGCGGCCTGGGTTTCGTGGAGGCCGGCCTGGTCGGCACCCTGAGCCTCGCCGGCATCGGTACCGACCAGGCCCTGCTGGCGACGCTCGTCTATCGCCTCGCGAGCTACTGGATGCCGATCCCGACCGGCGCGGTCGCCTACCTTCTCGCCACGCGCAAGTACGGCCGCCCCAAGCACGTGAAGGAAGACGCGGAGGGACGGATCGTCAAGTAGAGGGCGGCCGGATGGGGCCCCGGCGGCCGGCGCGACTGCCCTGCCGGCCGCGGCTCCCTACGGTCGCGCCACGCGCTCCGATGCTGGGTGTGGGGCGGGGGTGTATGTCGTCTGGGGGTCGGCCCCGAACACATATGCCCCGGCGTCCGCGGGGATGGACGCTGTGGGTCACTCCTCCGGAGTCTTGCGGCCGTCCACGAGGTGCGCCACGGCCAGCACCGGATGGCGCCTCAACATCCTGGGGCCGCTGTACCGCATGACCTCGCGCACGCGCTCACGCATCGCCGGCCTGTAGCAGTGTGTCTCGCAGTTGGCGCAGGTCGGCTTGTCCAGTCCGTAGCGGCACTTCTCCAGCCGGACGCGCGCGTAGCCGAGGAGCTCGGCGCATGCGTGGCACAGTCCCTCGCCGGAGTCCGCCGCCGTGGTCGCGTGGTGGTCGCGACAGTACAGGGCGACCATCGCCGCGATCGTCTTCTCCTCGCGCGTCAGTCGGCGCGGCGGCCTGGGTGCGTACTCATCCACCGGACCATGATGCCGCAGAGCGAGGCGCGGCGCCTTGACCCTGGTCAGGCCGACGGTGCGGCGGAGGGCGGCTGACCCGCCGACGGCGCGGCGGACACTCCGCCGGCCCGCGCCGCCTGCCACAGCGGCCCCGCGACGTCCCAGACGGGCTGCCACACGGTGACGGTGCCGGCGACGGGTTCGCCGCAGGCGAGCCGCATCGCCCGACGCCAGTAGAGCAGCGTGGACTTGACGTCGCGTATCTCGGCCCACGGCACCAGGATGGCCCGCTGCGTGCCCTGCAGCGGCGGCCGCGCCTGCAGCCACAGCCCATCCTGGGCCGCGATGACGGTCACGCACCAGTCGTAGCGCATGGATCCGAACTGCACGCAGCGGTTCTCCCAGCGCTCGCCCTGAGGCTCAGTCGTGCCGGGGAATCGCGCGGCGAGACTGTCGTACCCCAGCTTGTTGAAGGCCTTGGTGAAGATGCTCACGCAGATCCGCCCTCGTGCCCGATGAAGACTCGTCCAGCGCCGCCCCGCGCTCCCGGGACTCGGCGTCGCCCTCCCCGCTCCGCTGCCGGGTCATGAAGCGGACGAACGCGTACAGCCAGAGCGCGAGCAGCGCGATGGCCTCGACCACGAACGGCCAGGCCGGCCAGCTCACTCCGCCGACGAGCGAACTGGCGAAGAGGAACTGGAGGACGAAGAAGACACCAGCCACGAAGAGGCCTGCGACGAGGTACTTGTTGCGCAGGCCGTTCTCCCACTCGCGCCGGGCGTGCGCCGCGAGGAGCACACACAGGCCGGTCCAGAGCAGCAGGATGACAAGTTGCATCGGCCACGACGTCATCACATCCGTCAGCCAGCGTGCCCACGCCTGTGCGTCCGGATCGGCGCCTGCCACGAGGAGCAACGCCTCCATTGGTCCTCCCCTCAGGAGCCTGTCTGAGCCGGCGCATCTCCCACGATACTCCTCTCCTCCTCGTTGTCCACGGGCTCACCTTTGCGCCGCGAAGGGGTAGTCTTATCGGCATGAGCGACGAGTGGCGCATCGAGCACGACAGCATGGGCGAGGTGCGCGTGCCGGCCGAGCACTACTGGGGTGCGCAGACGCAGCGCTCGCTCGAGCACTTCCCCATCGGGACGCAGAACTTCCGCTGGGGACGCCGCGTCATCTGGGCGCTCGGCGTGCTCAAGCTCGCGGCCGCGCGAGCCAACGAAGAGCTCGGCCGGCTGCCGCAGGCCAAGGCCGAGCTCATCGAGCGCGCCGCCGCCGAGGTCATGGACGGCGCGCTGGACGCCGAGTTCCCGCTGGTCGTCTTCCAGACCGGCAGCGGCACGCAGAGCAACATGAACGCCAACGAAGTGATCGCGAACCGTGCCGACGAGCTGGCCGGCACGGGGCGCGGCGCCGGCACACCCATCCACCCCAACGACGACGTCAACCTGGGGCAGTCGAGCAACGACACCTTCCCGGCGGTGATGCACATCGCCGCCGCCGTGGAGCTCGAGGACCAGCTCGTGCCGGCGATCGAGGAGCTGCGCGACACCCTCGCCGCGAAGCAGGCGGAGTATGACGGCGTCGTCATGGTGGGACGTACGCACCTGCAGGACGCCACGCCGGTGACGCTGGGCCAGGTCATCTCCGGCTGGGTGGCCCAGCTCGACCAGGCGCTCGCGACGGTGCGCGGCACGCTGCCCGGCCTCCACGAGCTGGCGCTCGGCGGTACCGCCGTCGGCACCGGGCTGAACACCGACGCGCGCTTCGCGCAGACCGCCGCGGCGCACATCAGCGAGCTGACCGGCAAGCCGTTCCACCCCGCCGCCAACTTCTTCGCCGCACTCTCGGCGCACGACGCCGTCGTCAACGCGAGCGCGGCGCTGCGCACGCTGGCCGGCGCGCTCATGAAGCTCGCCAACGACGTGCGCTGGTACGCCTCCGGCCCACGCGACGGCATCGGCGAGCTGCGGATCCCCGAGAACGAGCCGGGCTCGAGCATCATGCCCGGCAAGGTGAATCCCACGCAGGCCGAGGCGCTCACCCAGGTGGCCGTGCGCGTGTTCGGCAACGACGCAAGCGTGGCGTTCGCCGGCTCGCAGGGCAACTTCCAGCTGAACGTCTACAAGCCGGTGATGCTGCACGCGCTGCTCGAGTCGGCGCAGTTGCTGGCGGAGGCCGCGCGCGCGTTCGACGCGTTCTGCGCGCGCGGGATCGAGCCCGACCTCGAGGTGATCCGCCGTCACCTCGACGCCTCGCTCATGCTGGTGACGGCGCTCACGCCGCACATCGGCTACGAGAAGGCGGCGGCGATCGCCCAGACGGCGCACCGCGACGGGCTCACGCTCAAGGAGGCCGCCGTCGGGATGGGCTTCGTCACGGCCGACGAGTTCGACGCCTGGGTGCGACCCGAGGACATGACGCACCCGCTCACGTGAGCCCCTCCGCGCGCCCTGACCGCCGCCGCGCCTCACGGACGGCGGCGCGCAAGACACAGGCGCGCAAGGCGCCGGCCAGGACGGCGCGCAAGGCGGCGCCGCGCAAGGGCGCGACCCGGAAGAGCACGCCGCGCCCGGCCCCCTCCGGCGGCAGCATGCTGAACACGCTCATCATCGTCCTCCTGGTGGTCGTCGCACTCTTGGCAGTGGGGTTCCTGCTGCTCGTCACTCAGTTCATCGTCTGAGGCCGGCCAGACCGCCATCCGCTGCCCGGCACGCGGTGCCGGCGCTCAGGGAGTGCGTCCTCAGGGCACTCTGGATCCAGGTACCTGCGAGGTACCCGGCGACAGAGGGGCCGATCACCGACCATGGGGCGTCGGCGGAACGCCCGTCGACGGCTGCCACGGGCGACCGCCGTCAGCCGCGGTGACGCTCACCGGAGGGATGGGGAAGGCTCGGCGGAGGTTGACGAGGCTCGGCGGAGGTTGACGAGACTCGTCAGAGGTTGACGAGGCTCGGCGGCTCCACCTCGTCGAGCGCCGCCTGGGCCGCCAGCGCGAGCTCGCGCTCGTGGTCGCGGCCCACCGCGAACACGCGGTACAGGTGAGCCTTGGCCGGCACGAACTCGAGGATGCCGCCGAGGAGCTGCTCCTCGATACGGTCCGTGGCCGGGTCGTAGACCGGCAGCCGCTTGGGCCCGACGAACGGGTTGAGCGGCCGCGGGTCCTGCGAGGCGATGTCCACCACGAACTCGAGGTCGCGGAGCGCCGGCGGCAGGCGCCGGACGATGGCGGCGTGGAACTCCTCACGCGTGAGGTCGCGCGCCGCCGGCAGCGGCTGCTGCCGCTCCACGTGGTGTTCGTACACCATGCTGTACTTGATGTGCCGGTGGATGATGCTCTGCCACTCCTCCGCGAGCTCGCGCCGCTCGCTGTGCAGCGGCTCGTCCAGCCAGGCCTCGACGGTGGTGAACAGCGACCACTCCGAGAGCCGCCGGTAGGTGGCCGGGTCGTCGAGCGGGCTCTGAGGCAGGATGAGCTCCATGGTGGGGCGGAAGATCTCGGCCAGATGCAGGTCGATGGCGTGCCCGATGCGGTGGAAGTAGACGTTCTCGTACATGTAGAAGCGCGCGTTGAGGAACGCGCGCAGCGAGCTCAGCGCGCGCTTGTGGAACGTGAGGCCGTCGGCGGTGCAGAAGGTGTAGTAGATGAGCCGGTCCACGTCGATGGGGCCGAGCCCGACGCCGCACATGCGCGCGTCGCGGCGCACGTAGTCGAGGTTGTCCACCGTGACCGCGCCGGAGAGCGCGCGGTGCAGCAGGCGGACCCAGCGCGGGATGGGGTCGCCGGCCGCCGCTGCCGAGGCGGCCGCACTCGGGAGTGCGCCGGCCGTGGCGGCGGCGCCCGCTCCCGGCTCCTCCGCCCGCACCAGGAACGCGACGTGCCATGGGTCGACGGCCTCGCCGGCGGCGAAGGACCCTGCGGGGCTTCGCCGCAGCTCGGCGAGCAGCGACCCGAGCTCCCCGACGATGAGCTGCTGCGAGATCTGCTCGTGGTCGACGCCGAACACCGGCAGCAGGTACTCCTCGTCGCAGAAGTGACTGAACGGGCCGTGGCCGAGGTCGTGCAGCAGGCCGGCCATGCGCAGGGTCTCCTGCACCAGCGGGAGCGACGGCGTGCCGGCCTCGACCTCGGCCAGCGTGGGGTACACCTGGCGCGCCAGCTCACCGGCGAGGTGCATGGTGCCCAGGCTGTGGGCGAAGCGGCTGTGCTCGGCGGTGGGGAACACCCACCAGGAGCTCTGCAGCTGGTGGATGCGCTTGAGCCGCTGCACCCACGGGTTGTCGATGACGTCCGGCTCCGCGATCTCGCCGGACCGCGAGAGCGTGATGCGCAGGTACCCGTAGAGCGGGTCGGCGATGAGGTGGACGTCCTCGTAGGGGAGCTTCATGCGCCCCAGCCTATCGTCGCCCCCGGGCGGCGACAAGGACGACGGCCGGGCCGGTGCCGTCGGTCGATGAGGCCACGGGGCCGCCGCCGGTCCGCCGGCATGCCGCGCGGGTTGGTACATCCGTCTAGGCACAGGTGCCCAGGAGCCGTGGGTATCGTTGGCCTGGAGGAAGGTTTGGTGAGGTTATCACTCACCATCCCTCGAGCGGTCGCGCAAAACGTCAAGACGCAGGCGCTAGGGCCTGCCAAGGACACGCGACAGGCACGTCATAGGTGTTCAAGCACCCCGAACGGCTGCCGATACAGGGCCACATGGGGGGCACCGGACAATGAGCAAGGCCCTGCACTGGACCGTGCGCAGCCGTTTCATGGTCGCGTTCGTGCTCGTCGCCGTGGCTCCACTGCTCGTCTTCGGCGGCCTCGTCTACTCGCGCACGGCCCGGGCGCTCCACGAGGTGGAGCAGCAGCAGATCGCCGCGCAGGCCGGCGGCGCCAGGGAAGTCCTGCATCAGCGCATGCTCGAGGAGCGCACCCACATCAAGGACTACGCGGTGTGGGACGACTTCCACACCGCCGTGCGCACCGGCGACGCCGGCTGGATCGACGACAACGTCGCCGACTGGGTACCGACCAACGGCGACACCAACGTCGTCAAGGTGTTCGACGCCCGCGGCCGGGAGGTGGCGAGCGGTGGCGCCGAGGTCACGACGCCGCTCTGGCCGAGCGCACTCGTGCAGGCCGCGCGCCGCGGCGAGACGGTCGTGGACCTCGCGGGGCTGGAGGGCCGCCTGTACGTCCTGGCGGCGGCCCCGGTCATCGCGCAGACCCACCCCTCCCGATCCGCGGGCGTGGTGGTGTTCGGACAGGCCATCACCGACGCCGTGCTCCAGGGCGTCAACCGGTTCACCGGCGGGCAGGGCCGCCTCGCCGTGTACATGGACGGCGCCCTCTCGGCCGCCACCAGCCCGTCCGTGAGCAGCCCGTCCCCCGTCGCGGGAGCCGACGCGGCGACGACCGGCGAGGCGTTCACCGACGGCGCCTTCACGAGCAAGCTGGTGCCGCTGCGCGACGACTCGGGAGAGACGGTCGCGCAGCTCGAGGTGTCCGTGCGCCGTGACGCGTTCGCCGCGGCGCTCGACGAGATCGACGCCATCACCGTCGGCGCGTTCCTGCTCGCGCTCCTGCTCGCCGCGGTCATCGGCCTGGTCGTGGCGCAGACCATCAGCAAGCCGGTGCGCCGGCTCGCGGCCGCGGCCACGGCGATCGCCCACGGCGACCTGCACCAGGAGCTGCCGACGCACCGGCACGACGAGATCGGCAGCCTCGCCCAGGCGTTCAACACCATGTCGGCGCACGTCGCCGCACGCATCGACGGGCTCTCGAAGAAGACCCAGTCGCTCGCCCTGGAGATCAGCAACCTGAGCGCGTTCGGCGCCACCCTGGCCCAGACGCCGGACCCCCACGCGGAGCTCCGCCGCCTGGCCGACATGATCCGCGCCATGCTGGACGCCGACGCGGCGAGCGTCTTCCTCGTGTACGAGGGGCAGACCACGCGCGCCGCCTTCAGCGGCGGCCGGCGCTGCCCCGTACCCTCGCCGGCCGCGGACGAGCTCGCCGCCTGGGCCGTGCTCTACGGGACCGGCCTCGAGGTGCGCGACGCGGAGTCCGACGAGCACCTGAGCGCGCCGGCGCGCGCCACCAACCAGCTGCGCAGCCTTCCTCGTCGTGCCGCTCGCGCGCCAGGAGGGCGTGGTGGGCGCGCTCACCGTCGGCTTCTGCGACACCCATGAGTTCGGGCCCGAGGAGCTCCCGCTGCTCACCACCATCGGCGGCCAGATCGCGATCGCACTGCAGAACGCCGAGGCCTACGAGAAGCTCGACCGCATGTACCTCGAGACGGTGACGGCCCTCGCCGCCGCGATGGAGGCCAAGGACCAGTACACCGCCTCCCACGCCGACTCGCTGGCGAGCATGGCCGTCGCCGTCGGCGGCCGCATGGGCCTCTCCGACGGGGAGCTCCGCATGCTGCAGTACGCCGCGGTGCTGCACGACATCGGCAAGATCGGGATCCCCGGCAGCATCCTCAACAAGCCCGCCTCACTCACCCGGGACGAGTTCGACACCATGGCGCAGCACACGATCATCGGCGAGCGCATCATCTCGCGCATCGACTACCTGGTGCCGATAGCGCGCATCATCCGCTCCGCTCACGAGCGCTGGGACGGCGCCGGCTACCCGGACGGCCTCAAGGGCGACGAGATCCCCCTGGCGTCGCGCATCCTGCTCGTCTGCGACGCCTTCGACGCCATGACCACCGACCGGCCGTACCGCTCCGCCCTGCCGGTCGACGAGGCGCTGGGGGAGCTCGCGCGCCACGCGGGGAGCCAGTTCGACCCGCGCGTGGTGGACGTCTTCCTCGCCGACTACCCGTTCGCGTCCAGAGAGACGGACCGGCGCGCCGAACCGCCTCGGCGGCTACGCCGGCGTCCTGGAGCTCAACTAGCTCAGGCCGGCGCTCTCGGGCTCCGGCGCGAGCAGCCGCGCGTAGGCCGCCTCGTGCGCGGCCACGAAGGCCTCGCTGCCGAACCGCTCCTCGACCGCGCGCCGGCACTCCGCCGGGTCGATCTCGTCGATGCGCGCCACCGCCTCGACCATCTCGTCGGCGGTCTCGACGATGAACCCGCTGCGCCCGTGCTCGATCACCTCCGGCACCGAGCCCTGGCGCATGGCGATCACCGGTGTGCCGCAGGCGAGCGACTCGATCATCACGAGGCCGAACGGCTCCGGCCACTGGATGGGGAACAGGGTGCAGCGGGCGCGCTTGTACAGCTCGACCTTGGTCTGGTGGTCGACCTCGCCGCGGTAGTGGATGTTGTCGGAGAGGTACGGCTCGACCTCCGCGGCGAAGAACTCCCGCTCGGGCCCCTCGTTGACCTTGCCCGCCATGATGAGCCGCCGGCCCAGGCGGCGGGCCACCTCGATCGCCGTGTGCGCGCCCTTGTCGGCGGTCATGCGGCCGATGTACAGCAGGTAGTCGTCCTTGTCGACGGCGAACGGCATGTGCTCCACGTCGATGGCGTTGGGGATCGTGCCGACGAACCGCAGGTCGGGGAACCCCTGCCGCTGGTAGTCGCTGATGGCGATGAACTGGAGGTCGGCGCGCAGTGAGCCCAGCATCTCCTGGGTGACCGCGTCCGCCGGGCCGTGCAGCGTGGCCACCACCGGCGTGCCGGTGAGCTCGTGGACGAGCGCGCCCATCGCGCGGCTGGCCAGGCCGTCGTGGTCGTGGATGACGTCGAACTCAGCCGCCCGCTTGTACGCCTCCAGGCTGTGCATCACCTCGAGGTGGGCGCCCTTCTCGATCTGCTCGTAGGGGGCGCGGGAGAAGATGTAGCTCAGCCGCGCCTGCGTCTCCGAGTCGCCGCTGGCGAACAGCGTGACGTCGTGACCGCGGGCGACCAGGCCCTCGGTGAGGAGGCTGACGACGAACTCGATGCCGCCGTATCGCTGCGGCGGCAGGGGGAACCAGGGCGGAGCGATCATCCCGATGCGCATCGGCGGACCTCCAGACGAGGATGGGAGTTGCTCTCATCTTACCCGTGCGTCCGGGGTAGGCTTAGGAGCGTGATCGACCTGCACACACACACCACCTTCTCGGACGGCTCGCAGACCCCCACCCAGGTCGTGGAGGAGGCGGCCGCGCTCGGGCTCACCGCGGTCGCGATCACCGACCACGACACCGTGGACGGACTCGGGGAGGCGCTTGAGGCCGGGGGGCGGCTCGGCGTCGAGGTCGTGCCCGGGGTCGAGCTCAACCTCGAGCACGACCGGGTGACGATGGACATGCTCGGCTACTTCCTCGCCGGCATGCCCACCGAGGAGCTCCGCGAGGAGCTCGCCGCGCTGCGCGCGTATCGCGACGAGCGCAACGCGCGCATGCTCGAGCGACTGGCCGAGCTCGGCATGCCGCTGGACGAGAGCGCACTGGAGGCGGCCGCGGAGAACGGCGCCGTGGGCCGCCCGCACATCGGCGAGGCGATGATGCGCCGCGGGTACGTGAGCTCGATCAGCGAGGCGTTCGAGCTCTACCTCCGCCGCGGCGCCCCCGCCTGGGTGGACCGCCGGCGGCTCGCCCTGGGCCACGCCCTCAAGCTGCTGCGCACCTCGGGCGCGCTGCCGGTGCTGGCGCACCCGGGCATCATCCGCACCGACCCCGCCGGCCTCAACCGCATCGTGCGGGACGCGGCCCGCGACGGCCTGGCCGGCATCGAGTGCTACTACCCGCTCCACGACGAGGAGACCGTGGCCCGCTGCCTCGGTATCGCGCGCAAGTACGCGCTCGTGCCCACCGGCGGCTCGGACTACCACGGCACGGTCAAGCCCAAGGCGCGGCTCGGCGTAGGCTCCGGCGGCGAGTCCGTCCCGGACCACGTGCTGGCCGACCTGCGCTGCGTCGCCGAGGACCAGCTGCAGCGCCTGGGCTGACGTCCTCATACCCCTACGGGGGGCAGGTACCAGCGTTGTCAGGCTCAGGTCATGACTCTATTGTCGGGCATCCCCCCGGGGGGTATAGTCGGCTGCGTGGAGGAGTACATGGATCAGGATGAGGCCGGGCGGCTGATCAACCGCCTGCGCCGGGTCGAGGGCCAGTCTCGCGGCCTGCAGCGGATGATCGAGCAAGGCCGTCCCTGCGAGGAGATCTTCACCCAGCTCGCCGCCACCAAGGCGGCACTCGACCGCGTGGGCGTGCTGCTCATCTCGCTCAAGATGCGCGAGTGCCTCAACGAGGAGGCCGGCGACCAGGTCGCCTCCCCCGAGGCCGTCGAGAAGGCCCTGGAGGCCTTCCTCAAGTACGCCCGCTGCGTCAAGTAGCTGGTCCGGGCCGGCGCGTGAGCGAGAAGTCCGACCCGCGGCCGAGGGGCCCTTCGCTCGTCTCCCACGTCAAGGCAGCCCACGGGCCGGGGCTCGATGCCGCGCTCGCGCGCCTCGTCGAGCCCTTCGGCGGCTGGGCCGCCATCGTCGCCCCCGGCGAGCGCGTCGCGATCAAGGTCAACCTGCTCCGCGCGGCCCCGCCGGAGAAGGCCGTCACCACGCACCCCGAGACGCTCAGATGCGTGCTGCGCGCCGTCAAGGCGGCCGGGGCCGAGCCGTTCGTGGCCGACAGCCCCGGCGGCCCCAACGGCCCCGCCAAGGTCGCGCGCGCCTACAAGATGAGCGGCATCGCCGACGTGTGCGCTGCCGAACAGGTGCAGATCGTCGACATCGAGGACGACCGGGTCGTGCTCCAGGCTCCGGCCGGGCGGCTGTACCGGTCGTTCCCGGCCGGCAAGGCGTTCCTGGACGCCGACGCCATCGTCCAGGTCGGCGTGCTCAAGACCCACCAGCTCATGCGCCTCACCGGCGGGGTCAAGCTCACCTACGGCATCATCCCCGGACTCGCCAAGGCGCACCTGCACGTCAAGGCGCAGCGTCGCGAGGACTTCGCCGACATGCTGCTCGACCTCCACCTGGCCGTGCGCCCGCGGTTCACCATCATCGACGGCATCATCGCCATGGAGGGCCAGGGTCCGGGCAGCGGAGAGCCCAAGGAGCTGGGCTCGCTGTTCGCGGCCCACGACGCCGTCGCTCTCGACGTGGCGCTGGCCGACCGCACGGCCCACGAGCGCCGCGCCGTGCATACCATCGCGGCCTCGGCGCGGCGTGGCCTCGTCGACCTCGACGACCCGTACACCCTCGCCGGCGACCCCATCGAGCCGGACCCCACCTTCAAGCCGGTCCGCCGCGACATGCAGGAGCTCCTGCCGCCGTCGCTGCACCGCATCACGCGCAACCTCATCACCGCGCGTCCGCGGCTGGTGGACCCGGACGCGTGCATCCGCTGCAACGAGTGCGCGGCGATCTGCGGCACGCGGGCGATCGCCATGGACCCGCTCCCGGACTACGACGACGCGGCCTGCGTGCGCTGCTTCGCGTGCACCGAGGTCTGCCCCACGGCGGCCATCGACAACGTCTCGCCGCCCCTGGTGCGCATCTTCTCCCGCGGGAGCTGACGCAGCACGGGTCGCCGCCGCCCTATTGGTGCTGGTCCAGCCGCTCCAGCGAGGTCGTCTCACCACCGGTCACGAGCTCCAGTGAGCCGTCCGACCCGGTGAGCCGGACCACCGTCTTGCCCCCCATGGGATCGGTGATGACGAGCTCGTCGCCCTCGCGCTTCGCGGTGTGCGCGCGAAGGTCGCGACCGTAGTAGAGCTTGTAGGCGTCGCCGTCCTGACGGATCTCGACGCGGCGCCCGCTGGACGGCTCCCAGTAGAGCCCCACGAAGGGGTCGGCGTTGCCGCACGCCGCCAGGACCAGCGGCAGGAGCAGTGCGGCGAGGACGACCACCAGCGCCGCCGGGAGGAGCGCGCCCGAGGTCGCGCGGCTCATCGGCCGGCCTCCACGTGGAACACGACGACCTCCGGCCGGCAGAAGGCGCGGAAGGGCAGCATGCTGGTGCCCACGCCGCGCGTGACGTAGAGCGGACGGCCGCCGACGTCGTAGGCCCCCTCGGCGAACTCGGCGCCGAGGTCGCTCAGCAGGATGCGGCGGCCCGGCAGCGGCAGGCAGATCTGGCCGCCGTGCGTGTCGCCGGCGAACGTCATGTGGAAGTCGCCGGGCGCGGTCTGCCGCACCACGCTCGCGTGGTGCGTGAGCAGCAGGCGCAGCACACCGGGTCCGCGGTCCAGCTGCGCCAGCACCGCAGGCAGGTCGTCGTGGCCGCCGTCGGTGTCGTCGACCCCGGCCACCTGCACCGACGCCCCGCCCGCGTCCACCGTCACCGCCTCGTTGGTGAGCAGCCGCACGCCGCACGAGGCGACGAACGCCGGGTCTGTCGGGCGCACGAACGGCGCCTTGCTGTCGCCGTGGTCGTGGTTGCCGAGCACGCCGAACACGCCGAGCCGGGGCTGGAGCCGCAGAAGCTGACTCCGGAGCTCGTCCAGCTGTGCGCGACCGCCGGCGAAGTCGCCGGTGACGACGACGAGGTCAGGCCGCGCCGCGAGCGCCAGGTCGACGGCCTTGCGTGTGGCGCGCAGGTTGAGGCTCGGCGTGAACCCCGCGTGGAAGTCGGAGAGCTGCACCACGGTGAGGCCGTCGAGCGCCGCGCCGGCGTCCGGCGCCGCCAGGCGCCGGTCCACGCGGCGCACCCACTGGGCCTCGTGCAGCAGGTAGGCGAGGCCGAGAGCGGCGGCCCCAGTGGCCGCGGCCGCCGCCCCCAGCCCGCAGCGGACGGGGGCGCTCAGCTGACGTCGTCCGGCGCCGTGCCGGCAGGGCCGCCGTAGGCGTCCTCGCCGCCCGCGCCGTTGCCGTCCGCGTCCATCTGGCTGCGCAGACGCGCGCGCGTCTCCTCGATCTTGCGGCGCAGCACCTCGTTCTGGTCGGAGGCCGAATCCTTACCGGCGCCGATGGCGCCCTTGATGCGGTCGACCTGGCCGCTGATGCCGGCCTGGCCCAGGAGCTGTTCGCGGGTCTCCCGTCCGCTCCTGGGCGCCAGCAGCAGGCCCGCGACGACGCCGGCGACAGCGCCGGCCAAGAATCCACCCTTCAGTACTCCCACCGTCCACCTCCCGGTAGTTCAGTTGCTGCGCGTAGAGTACACCTCACCCCATCACCTGACCTCGAAGTCGTGCAGGGTGAGGTCGGCGGGAGCATCCAGCACGGTGACCCGCGAGACCCGCGCCGCCGGAGGCCCGACGCGGCACCAGTCGAGCATCGCGTCGACCGCCTCGGGCGCCCCCTGCAGGTGCAGGCGCACGCCCCCGTCGCTCTCGTTGCGCACCCAGCCGCGCAGGCCGCGCAGCGCGCCCTCGCGGCGGGCGGTGGCGCGGTAGTACACACCCTGCACGCCACCGCTCACACGGACGTCGACGGACTTCATGCGGGCCTCCTCCTCGGGGTAGGTGCTGTCGCCGCGGGCGTCCTCGCCGCCGAGCTGAGCCAGGCCGGAGCCGGCATCCGCCTCGCTCCCCGTCAGGGCGGTCCTGCGGCGCTCGTCCGGACTCGCGTCGCGGACCAGAGGCACGAACCGGCAGCGCGTGTCGTGGCGCTCCTCGAGCGAGTCTCCCGTGCGCTCGACCACGGTCAGCACCTGGTCGCCCCGGCGCGTGCCGACCGGGATCACCAGCCGGCCGCCGTCGGCGAGCTGCCCGAGCAGCTCGGGCGGCACCTCGTCCGTCGCCGCCGCGACCAGGATGCCCTGGAACGGCGCCTGCTCGTGCCAGCCGCGGGCGCCGTCGCCGATGGCGACGTGCACGTTGGCGTACCCGAGACGGCCCAGCGCCGCGCGTGCGCGCTCGGCGAGCGGCGCGAGGCGCTCCACCGCGTAGACCTCGCCGGCCACCTCCGCCAGCACGGCGGTCTGATACCCGCTCCCTGCGCCGACCTCCAGCACCCTGGAGCGCACGTCGACCTCCAGCAGCGCCGTCATGAGCGCGACCATGTACGGCTGCGAGATCGTCTGACCGAGGCCGATGGGCAGCGGAGTGTCCGCATAGGCCTCCGCGGATCCCTCGTCCGGCACAAAGAGATGCCGCGGTACCGAGCGCATCGCCGCGAGCACGTCCTGGTCGCGCAGGCCGCGGCGCACGAGCTGCTCCTCGACCATCCGCAGCCGGCGGACGCCGCAGTCGGAGGCGTCAGCGCTCATCGTCGCCGGGCTCGTCGTCCGCGGCGTCCACCTCCGCATCGAGAGGCGCCCCCGGGGAGGCTCCGTCGGTGGCCGGCGGCGGCACGGCCCGGCGCATCTGCCTGTACTTGGCCCGGCGCCGGTCGCGAAGTCGCCAGTAGACGAACCCCGTGACGCCGACGCACGCGTACCCGAAGTACGGCACCGCGAGCACGAGCACACTCCCAAGGAACGCACCGAGGTCCTCCGCGGCGCTGATGAGCGCACGCACGGCCTCGCTCGGCACGCTCTTGGGCCGCGAGAGGTGCTTGGTGTACTGCGCGAACCAGGCGGCCCCGGCGCCGACCGCCGCCCCGACCACGATGCCCCTCCAGCCGAAGGGGATGGTGGAGGCGCCGGCGATCCCGCCGATGACCAGGCGGTAGGGCATGATGAGCCTGTCCTGCAGCCGGTCGAGCTTGGAGATCTTGTCGAACGTGGACTCCAGGATGGCCAGCACCACGAAGATGCCGATGGCGAGCCAGTGGTTGAGCCAGGAGAAGGTGGAGTTGGTCTCGACGCCCCAGTCGAAGTAGCCGACGACCCCGATGACGGCGAGCGTGAGCGACGGCCGGATGCCGGCGATGGAACCCAGACCCAGCATCCTGCCGACAGCAAGGAGCCAGGCGGTCACGACGCTTCCTCCATCGTTCGATTGTACCCGGGCGAGGCGGCGGCCGCGCCCGGGCGCGGGAGGCGGCGGCCGCGGCGGCCGGGAGGGAGTATGTGTGTTGCAGGGCCGGAGCCGGATGTGGCGCCGGATGTGGCGCCGGATGCAGTGCCGAATGTGGCGCTGGATGGCGCTGGATGTGACGCTGGATGTGACGCTGGATGTGACGCTGGATGTGGCGCTGGATGTGACGCTGGATGTGACGCGACGACCCCCGACGACACATACCCCCGCGGCGCGCGGAGCAGGAGGCAGCGCCGGATGTGGCGCTGGATGTGACGCTGGATGTGGCGCCGACCCCCGACGACACATACCCCCGCGGCGCGCGGAGCAGGAGGCAGCGCCGGATGTGGCGCCGGATGCAGTGCCGGATGTGGCGCTGGATGTGACGCTGGATGTGGCGCTGGATGTGGCGCCGACCCCCGACGACACATACCCCCGCGGCGCGCGGAGCAGGAGGCAGCGCCGCGCGGCCGTGCATCGCGACGGCGCCGCGTGGCGGCCTGGCGAAGCTCCGGCGAGGCGTCAGGCCGGGCGGGCGCGCTCCTCCAGGGGCACGAAGTCGAGGTCGAAGCCGAAGTGTCGCGGGCCGAGCGTGCTGATCCCCGCCGGGGTGCGCCATTGCGGTGCGGCCGGGATGCCGACGACCGTCACGGCCGCGCCGGGCGCGTGGTTGGGGTTCGTGACGGGCGCGCCGGTCTCGGCCGAGAAGCAGCAGATGAGGTCCGGCGTCATCACGTCCGGCGAGCCGTCGCGCCAGGCGAGCAGGTTCTCGTTCTTGGACCAGATGCGGTAGGAGGAGCCGGCGTGCGCAGCCTCGCCGGCCAGCTCGAGCTCTCCCCAGGTGAAGCCGTCACGCTCCTCCCACGCGAACGAGGTGACGCGGCCGCGGAAGACGACGCGGCCGCCGGAGGCGGCCGCGACCGCCGCGGCCGCGTCCTGCCCGCTCTCGCGGGCGAGACGCAGGGCCTCGCCCGTGCGCTTCGCCAGGCCGATGGCGCCGGGGATGACGACGTCCCGCAGGTCGCCCCACGGCAGCGCGTGGTCGGCGACCCACACGAGGTTGCGGCTGGCGACGGCCAGCGCGCGCACCAGCGCCTCGGCGCGCGCGTCTCCGGCGACCTGGGTGACGATCACGGTGTCGCCGATCTCGTTGACCACGGCCTCGGGAGCGATGGGCAGGCCGTTCACCTTGAACAGCGAGTGCTCGAGCTCCGGCACGGCGCGCCCGACGGGGTCGGCGTCCACCACCGGCAGGCCGAGCATCGCCGCGGGGAAGAACGCGTCCGAGATGCTCGTCCCGCCGAGCTCGCCGGTCATCAGCGCGCCGAACTCGACGCCGAGGTGCTCGCCCAGGGCGCGGACCGCCAGCACGGACGGGTGCTCGGCCGGCGGCTGCAAGCCGGCGTACACGGCCTCGTCGCCGACCGTGAGCCCTCCGACGCCGTAGGGCACACAGACGACGGCGTCGTCCGCGAGCTCGTCCGGGGCCGCGAGGCGCACGGCGCGCCCCTCGTCGTAGGCGCGCCGCATCAGCTCGCGGCCCTCCTCGTAGTCGCCACCGCCGCCACACCCCAGCGCGGTGGCTCCCGCGAGGATGTCCTCCACCTCCTGCCAGTCGAGCGTCCTCACGCCGTCACTCCGTCGTATCTGCATGACAGCCTCACTCCTCCACGGCGCGCTTGCGCCGGCGCACGACCACCACGGTGACGACGGCGACGACCACGACCGCCGCCACGACCGCCACGATCACGCCGGTCGAGCCGCTCCCGCCGCTCGCCGTCTCCGCCACCGCGGGCTTCGGCTCGGCGAACAGGTAGCTGTCGATGTTGTACTGCGTGTAGATCACGGGGCCGTCGCCCGACGGCGTCCTGACCCACCCCGTCCACTGCGTGTCGTTGTAGGCCTCGAGCCACTCCGGGTACGTGAGCGTGATGTACGGGCTCTGGTCGTAGGCGATCTGCTGCATCTTCCAGACGAGCTCCTTGCGCGCCTCGGCGTCGAGGGTCGTCTGCTGCTCGGTGTACAGCCGGTCGTACTCGGGGTCGCTCCACTGCGTGTCGCTCCACGAGCCGATCTGCGCCTCCGTCAGCACGGAGAGGATGAAGTTCGGGTCCGGGTCGCTGTACCAGTACCAGAGGAACATGTCGTAGTCGGGGGCGAACGTGTCGCCCTTGTAGTTGTAGATCTTGTCGCTCATCGCGCCTTCGTCGATGACCTGGAAGTCGATACCGACGCCGACCGCCTCGAGCCAGCCGGCGATGAGCTTGCCGACACGCTGGTCGGTGGCCGACTGGGAGCGCGCGTACAGGCGCAGCTCGATCGGCTTGCCGGCCTTGTCCTCGCGGACGCCGTCGCCGTCCGCGTCCCGGTAGCCGGCGGCGTCGAGCTCGGAGCCGGCCCTGGCGGGGTCGAAGGTGTACACCTCGCCCTCGGCCGGCTGCCAGTGGAAGTCGAGCGGAGGCTTGTAGTAGTTGGCGCGGATGATCGTGGTCGCCGGCTCCGCGTGCCCGAAGTAGCCGATGTCGACGACCTTCTGCTTGTCGATCGCCCAGTTGAGCGCGCGGCGGAAGGCGGCGTCCTTGAGCACGGGGTTCCCGAGAGAGGCTTTGCCCGTGTAGCAGTTGAAGCCCATGTGGTTGAAGCCGTTGAGCACGCCGCCGATGGCCGCCAGGTTCGCGTCGGCGTCCAGCGCTCCGAACTGGGCCTGCGGGATGTCCCAGGCCACCTGGATGGCGCCGGACTTGAGGTCGGCGGCCATGGTGTCCTGGTTCTTGTACAGGCTCCAGATGACCTCGTCGGCCTTGGGCGCGCCGCGCCAGTAGCTCTTGTTGGCCACGGCGCGCACGTACTCGCCGCGCTTCCACTCGACGACCTGGTAGGGACCGGTGCCGATCATCGGCGGCTTGTTGGCGAACGTGTTGGTGATCTGCGCCGCCGTCAGCTTGCTCCAGATGTGCTCGGGGATGATGGGGATCGGCATCCCGAGCATGTTGGTCTTCGGCTTGCTGCAGGTGAACTCCACCGTGGAGGGGTCGATCGCCTCGACCGTCTCGATGAACTCCGTGTAGCCGACGTAGTTGCTCACCTCGTCCTCGATGATGGTCCGGAAGGTGAACACCACGTCGTCGGCGGTGAACGGCTCCCCATCCTGCCACTTGACGCCCTCGCGGAGCTTGAAGGTCCAGACCTTGCCGTCGGGCGAAGTCGTCCAGCTGGTCGCGAGCTCCGGGGTCGGCTGCAGGTCGCTCGCCTTGAACCCCACGAGGTAGTCGTAGTTGAGGTGGAAGATCTCCAGCGCCGAGGTCTCGTACCCGACCATGGGGTTGAGGTTGTCGGGCTCGGCGGTCCAGCCGACGTGCAGCACGGTCGCGGCGGCCGGCGAGGCGGCCGGGGACGGCGGGTCGTCCGCCGCTGCGGCCACGGCGCCGAACGCCAGGCCGCAGGCCAGCAGCGCGGCCAGCACCACGACCGCGAGCCGCGGCTTCGGACGGAACTCGGTGCGATTCATGATCTCCCCCTGGTCGAGCGGCGCGGCCACACCCCAAGAGCGCGCCGCCGGGCAGTACAATCCGGACCGTATGGCTCGTAGCACATCTGTCAAGAACATGAATTGCCCCGGGCACGGCTCCGCCGCCGGCGCAAGGCGGGAGCGGCGCCGGTGACCGGCGCCGCCGATACTCCGCGGCGCCGCGGCCGTCCCCGCGCCGGCGCCGACCCGCAGGGTCCGCTCGACGAGTGGATCGACGGCCTCTCGCCGACGTCCATCCACATCGTCGAGGCCGGCCGCCGCGTGCTCGTCGCCGACGGCTACGAGGCGGTGACCATCGAGCGCGTCGCTCACGAGGCCAACGTCAGCCCGCCGACCGTGAGACGCCTGTTCGTCAGCAAGGCCGGCCTGCTGCACGCGATCTTCAGCCGCCTCGAGGCCGAGGAGTGGGAGAAGCTCGTGGCGGAGGTCAGGGACATCGAGCCGCCGGCCGCGCGCGTGGAGGCCTGCGTGCGCGGCCTCGGCCGGCTGATCGCCACGGCGGACGCCGGCGTGGGCCTCACCGAGGCCCTGGCCCACGGCGTCCGCGATCCCATCCTGCGCGAGAAGTTCGCCTTCGACTACGACCTGGCGCGCCGCGGCTGGCTCGAGCTCGGGCTCGATGAGGCCGCGGCCGGCGCGCACGATTGCGCGACCGATCCTCCGGCCGACCCTGCCACTGCCGTGCGCGTGCACTCTCTGGCCAGCCTGATCGTCGCGACCATTGACGGAATGTCGCTCCAGGTCGCGACCGACCCGGACTCCGTCGACCTCGACGCGACCTTCGCCGTTCTCGCCGAGATGGTGCGCGACTGGCTGCGCGCGGAAGGCGACCGGCAGCCCTGATAGACCGGGGCGGCTTCATGCCACCCCGTCTCAGTCATCTCGTCGTCTCGCCCAGCAGCACCGTCTTGTGCTCCGTGTTCGCGAGCGCGCGAACGAGTCGGGCATCGGCGGTGACAAGCGGCAGTCCCTCGGCCTTCGACAGGGCCACGTACATGGCGGCATAAGCCGAGATCCCGGAGTCTGCGGCGATGCGCAGCGCATCGAGCCCAAGAAGCTGACAGGGATGGCGCTCGAGAGGGAGCGCGGCCAGCCGGACCCAAGCCCGCTCACCAGACTCCCGTTGGATGCGCCCCCGGCGAACAGCTCGTGTGATGCCCGCCGCGCATTCTGCATCGAACGAGTCGGGGCACAAGCATCGCGAACCCTCTGCGGTCGCGAGTTCGATGAGAGACAGTGCCTGGCGGTGCAGTGGCTCGAGAAGCAGCGCCGCGAGAGCGACGCTGGCATCGAGGACGATGTCAGCGTTCCCGTTCACGTTCGTCTCTGACTTCTCTGATCAGTTCCGCCGCCAGCCCCTCGGGCTGGGGGCCGTTGGCCAATGCGATCTGATGAAGCTCGGCGAGCGCGGCCAGCGTCTGCTTGCGACGCGAATCCAACGTCGCAGCCCCCTGCAGGAGGCCGATCACCTCGGCCGAGAGCGACCTGTGGTGTTCCTCGGCCAGCGCCTTGAGCCGCTCGTACAGATCGTCCGGCACGTTGCGCACGTGGAGTGTGGCCATTGCGGACCTCCCTTCCTCCTCAACGTACCCGGCGTGGTTGCATTCTGCAACACACTCGGGTGAGCGAGGCAATCGGGCCGGGCCGGCGACACGAGGCGCTGAGGACGGACGAGTCATGGCCTGAGTCTGACTCTCCGAGCGCTCCGGCGACAGGATGACGAAGGCCGCGGCGGGGTGACGAAGAATCATCGTCACCCCGCGGCGGCCGGATGCATCTGCGCCCCGGCGGCTGAGCCGCCGCGCACGAGCGCCCTTCAGACCTCCCGCGCGTACTCCGCGCGACCCTCCGCGTACAGGTCGCCGCCGTAGCAGTCCATCACGACGACGGCCGGGAAGTCGACGACCTCGAGCCGCGCGATGGCCTCGGCGCCGAGCTCGGGGTAGGCGATGACCTCGTTGCCGACGATGCGCTTGGCGAGCAGGGCGCCGGCCCCGCCGGTGGCGGCGAAGTAGACGGCGCCCTCGTCCTGCATGGCCTGCCTCACCTCGGCCGTGCGCAGCCCCTTGCCGATCATGCCCTTGAGGCCGTGCCGCATGAGCAGCGGCGCGTAGGCGTCCATGCGGCCGCTGGTCGTGGGGCCGGCCGAGCCGATGACGTTGCCGGGCTTCGCCGGGCTCGGCCCCATGTAGTAGACGACGGCGCCGGCGAGCTCGAACGGCAGCGGCTCGCCGGCCTCGATGAGCGCGACGAGCCGTTTGTGCGCCGCGTCGCGCGCCTGGTACACCACGCCGGTGATCTCCACCGCGTCACCGGCGCGCAGGTCCCTGACCGCCTCGTCCGTCAGGGGAGTCGTGATCTTCTTCGCAGCCATGATCCCCTCCCTCAGAGCGTGACGGTCTTGTGCCGCTGCGCGTGGCACTGGACGTTGACGGCCATCGGCATGCTGGCGATGTGACACGGCATCTCCTCGATGAAGACGTCGAGGGCCGTGGTGCGCCCGCCGAGGCCCTGCGGGCCGATGCCGAGCGCGTTGATCTTCTCGAGCAGCTCGTCCTCCATGGCCGCGATGCGCGGGTCGGGGTGCGTGGACCCGACGTCCCGCAGCAGCGCCCGCTTGGCGAGCAACGTGACCTTCTCGATGGTGCCGCCGATGCCGACGCCGATGATCACCGGCGGGCACGGGTTGGAGCCGGCGCGGCTGACGGTCTCGACCACCGCATCCACCATGCCCGCCCAGCCCTGCGCCGGCTTGAGCATGTTCAGCGAGCTCATGTTCTCGGCGCCGCCGCCCTTGGCCATCATCGTGAGGCAGACCCTGTCGCCCGGGACGATGCTGGTGTGGATGATCGCCGGCGTGTTGTCCTTGGTGTTCCGGCGGGCGTGCCCCGGCTCTTCGGCGACGGACTTGCGCAGGTAACCGTCGCCGTAGCCTTGGCGCACGCCCTCGTGTACGGAGTCCTCGAAGTCGCCGCCGGCGAGGTGCACGTCCTGCCCCACCTCGGCGAAGATCACCGCGAAGCCGGTGTCCTGACAGATCGGCACGCGGTCGGCCGCGGCGATGTCGGCATTCTCGACCAGCTGGCCGAGCACCTCGCGGCCGACCGGCGACTCCTCGGCCTCGCTGCGCGGCGACGAGCGCGTCGTACACGTCGACCGGCAGGTCGTAGTTGGCGGTGATGCAGAGGTCCTTGACCGCCGCCGTGACCTCGGCGACGTCGACCTCCCGGATGTCACCCACCTTACTCGTCCTTCTTGGCGTCACCCTCGCCGCCGCTCTCCGCGCCCGCCGGAGGCTCCGGCTCGGCGGCCGGCGGCGTCCACGCCGGCGGCTCCTCGGAGACCACCTCGGCGTCCTCGACGCCGTCGCTCTTCTTCATGCTCGCCGTAGCCTTGGTGAAGGCCTCGGTGGCCTTGTCGATCGCGGCCTTCGTCGCCGCCGCGATCTTGTCGGCGGCCGGGCCGATCTTGTCCACGGCCTTGTCGGCGAGCTCACCGGCGTAGTCGCCGGCGTACTTGGCGGCCGCCTTTGTCGCCGCCTTCGTCGGCGCCGGCGCGCGGCTGCCCTCGGGCATGGGGATGTAGCCGAGGGCCATCTGGTCCTGCACCAGGCCACGGGCCCTGGCGATGATCGCCGTGGCCTCCTCGACCTCCTGCTCGAACGTCAGGTCGGTGCGCAGCGCGATACCCTGCTCGATGGCCTTCATCGCCACCGCGGCGGCCTCACGCGGGAACACCTCCCAGTCGTCCATGGTCGGCATGATGTAGTCGGCGCTGAGGCCCTTGTCCTCGGCCACCTTGGCGAGCTCCTCGGCGGCGGCGATGCACATCTCGTCGGTGATCGTCTTGGCGCGCACGTCCAGCGTGCCGCGGAAGATGCCGGGGAAGCCGACGGAGTTGTTCACCTGGTTGGGGAAGTCGCTGCGGCCGGTGGCGACCACGGCGGCGCCGGCGGCCTTGGCGTCCCACGGCCACATCTCGGGGATGGGGTTGGCGCAGAGGAAGACGATCGGGTCGTGAGCCATGCCCTTGATCCACTCGGGGAGGATCGTGTCCGGACCCTGCTTGCTGAGCGCGATGCAGACGTGCGCGCCACGGAGCGCGTCCTCGATCGTGCCGGTGCGCTGCTCTGAGTTGGTGATGTTGCAGTACTTCCACTTGTCGACCCACTCGTCCTTGACCGCCTCGACGTCCGCGCGGCCCTTGTGCAGGATGCCCTTGGAGTCGACGATGCGGCACTTCTCGGGGTCGGCGCCGTAGCTGAAGATCAGGCGGCTGATGGCGACGTTGGCGGCGCCGGAGCCGATGAAGGCGATCTCGACGTCGTCGATGCGCCGGCCGACGACCTTGAGCGCGTTGATCAGGCCGGCGAGCGTGACGCAGGCGGTGCCCTGCTGGTCGTCGTGCCACACGGGGATCTCGCACTCCTCGCGCAGCGTGTCGAGGATGCGGAAGCACTTGGGCTGGGCGATGTCCTCGAGGTTGATGCCGCCGAGGCCGGGCTGCACGAGCTTGACGAACTCGATGAACTTGTCCGGGTCCTTCGTGTCGACCATGAGCGGGAAGCCGTCGACGCCGCCGAGGTACTTGTAGAGCAGGCTCTTGCCCTCCATCACCGGCATCCCGGCCTTGGGGCCGATGTCGCCCATGCCGAGCACGCGCGTGCCGTCGCTGATCACGGCCACGGTGTTGGCCTTGTTGGTGTGCTCGTAGACCTTCTCGGGGTCGTCCTTGATCTCGAGGCAGGGAGCGGAGACGCCGGGCGTGTACCAGATGCCGAAGTCCTGGAAGTCGCGCACGCAGCACTTGAGCGTGGTCTCGATCTTGCCGCGGTAGAAGGGGTGGAGCTTCATGGCGTCTTCCATGGGCTGGTAGGCCTTGGCCTTGAGCTCCTCGATGGTGGGTTCGGGGCCGTTGGCGGTCTCGTCGCTCATGTAACCCTCCTTGGGACGGCGGGGGGACAGGCCCGCCGGGTCGCTTGCGGATCCCCCCGGAACCGCGCGCGAAGGCGCGAACAGATGAACGCTAGCAAACGACCGCGCGGGCCACAACGCCAAGGAGCCCCTCCGGCTGCGCTTCGTGGCTTTCGCCCGCGCAGGACAGAGGTCGGCGAGCCGGCCGGGGCGGGCCGGAGTACTCGACTCAGAGGTCCTCGAAAACCAGGTACCCGGCAGGTACCTCTCCTGGGCGGGCGCCGGCGATTCTGGACGCGTGCAGGTACCTGCCGGGTACCTGGATTCAGAGTGACCGCTCGCCGTCTCCCTGCCGCGGCGTGCGCGAGGGCCGATCCGCGGCCGCGCGCCGTCCCCTCGGACGGACGCGGCCGCGTCCCGGCCTCAGAGCACCTCGTCGAGCGCCGCCTCCAGCGCACTCACGGTGCGGTCGGCGTCGTGCAGCTTGTCGAGGCCGAAGAGGCCGAGCCGGAAGGTCGCGAAGTCCGCCGGCTCGTCGCACTGCAGCGGCACGCCGGCCGCGGTCTGCAGACCCTGCGCCGCGAACTTGGCGCCGGTGCGCAGCCCGTCGTCGTCGGTGTAGACGACGACCACGCTCGGCGCCTCGAACCCCGGCGCGGCGACGCTCTTGACGCCCCGCGCCGTCAGGAGCGCGCGGACGCGCGCGCCCAGCTCGACCTGCTCGGCGCGCACGGCGGCGAAGCCGTAGTCCCGCGTCTCCGCCATCACGTCGCGCATGCGGATGAGGGAGTCGGTCGGCATCGTGGCGTGGTAGGCGTGGCCGCCGTTCTCGTAGGCCTGCATGATCTCGAGCCACTTCTTGAGGTCGCAGGCGAAGCTCGTGCTGGAGGTCTCGGCGAGGCGCGCAAGGGCGGCGTCGCCGAGCATCACGAGACCGCAACAGGGCGAGCCCGACCAGCCCTTCTGCGGCGCGCTGACGAGCACGTCCACGCCGCACGCCTTCATGTCGACCCACAGGGCGCCGGAGGCGATGCAGTCGAGGACGAAGAGGCCGCCGTTCTCGTGCACGGCGGCGGCCACCGAGCGGATGTAGTCGTCGGGCAGGAGCATCCCCGACGCCGTCTCCACGTGCGGCGCGAACACCACGTCCGGCCGCCACTCCCTGATGGTCGCGACCACCTCGTCGACCGGCGCCGGCGCGAACGGCGCCTGGTGCTCGTCGCCGGTGCGGCGGGCCTTGAGCACGAGCGCCTCCGCGGGGATCCCTCCCGCCTCGAAGATCTGCGTCCAGCGGTAGCTGAACCACCCGTTGCGGATGACGAGGCAACGCTTGCCGGTGGCGAACTGGCGGGCGACGGCCTCCATCGCGAACGTGCCGCTCCCGGGCACGACCGCCACGGCCGCTGCGTTGTAGGTCTCCTTGAGGATGGAGGAGATGTCGTTCATGGCGCCCTGGAAGAGCTTCGACATGTGATTGACGGCCCGGTCGGTGTAGACCACCGAGTACTCGAGGAGGCCGTCCGGATCGACGCTGGGCAGCAGGCTGGGCATTGTTCGTCCTCCGCGGGGATGAGAGGTCGCCACGCCGGCGTCGCCGGCCGAGGCGGCTACTGGTATGTACCAGCGGAGTATAGCGAGGCGCGGCGGTCGGGTCTATCGACCGGGTGTGTGCGGCTCCAGGGGTCGGCGCGCAGGGTGGGGCGAAGCGGCGGTCAGGGGGCCGGCGGCGCCGGCTGGGCCGGAGTATCCGGCCGGCCCGGCCCCGCTTGGGCGCGGTAGCGCTTGGCCATGTCGCGGAAGCACTGGATGAGCGCCTTCTGCGTGCCAGAGAAGTAGCACTTCTCCAGCTCGGCGACGATGGCGTCCTCGTCGGTGCTCAGGTTGCGTCCGGCGAGCAGCCGGTTGAGGTAGTCCTTGGCCAGCTCGGTCGCGACCGTGAACTCCGCGGCGACGATCACGCCCGTGTCCATGTCGACCTCGCACACGACGCTGAGGATCGTGTACATCTGGCCGCTCACGGTGTTGGACGGCGGCTTGGCGTGCCCGACGAAGATACTGGTGCTCATGGCCGGTCGATTCTGTCACGGCGCTCCGCCCCCGTCACCTGCAGCACCTTGACCAGTGAGACCACGGTGACGTAGGCGAGGCCGAAGAACAGCAGGACCCAGAACAGCGGGTGGATGCCGCCACTGACGCCGGCCCACACCGCGCCGGCGGTCAGGCCGGCGGCGACCAGCAGCAGCGGCAGCCAGGCCCCCGCCGCGCGCCGCCGGAAGAGCAGCAGGAGGCCGCAGGCCAGCAGCACCGCGAAGGCCGCCAGCAGCAGCGCACCGACGAACGCGAGCTGCGGGGGTGTGACGAACCGCGTGTACCCGGCGTCCACCTGCTTGAGCCCACGGCCGGCGGCACGCGCCGCTAGCGCCACGGCCCAGACGCCGGTGATGCCGTAGAGGAACGTCCACGGCAGCGTGACGGCGGCGGCGAGAACGCTCAGGCCGCCGCCGGACGCCGCGACCTCGGCGGGCGCCGGCCCCTCGGGGTCGGGAGCCGGCTTGGCGTCGGCATCGGCAGCCGGCAGCCGCGTGGCCTCCGGCTCGTCGCCCGTCGTCATCTCCTCGTGGTCGTTCATTGCGGGTAGTGTCGCAGACGCCGGGGAGGAGAAGCTACCGGCGATGACCCGACCGGCCTCCGGCGCGGACCTAAGGCGTAGAATCCGGGATGGCCACCAGCACTCGCCAGAGGAGGCTCACGTGAGCGACAGGCTCGACGACCCTCGTCCCGACGACGCCCTCCAGACGGCGGCGCGCGCCCTCGCCCGCTCGGCCAGGCTCGCCGTGTTCACGGGAGCCGGCGTGAGCAAGGAGTCCGGCATCGCCACGTTCCGCGAGCCCGAGACCGGGCTCTGGGCGCGGTACGACCCCATGCAGCTGGCCACACCCGAGGCCTACGAGGCAGACCCGGCCTTCGTCTGGAGCTGGTACGAGCACCGGTTCGGCGTCGCCGCAGAGGCGGAGCCCAACCCGGGCCACTACGCGATCGCCGAGCTCGAACAGGTGCTGCCGCGGGTCGTCGTGATCACCCAGAACATCGACGGGCTGCACCAGCGCGCCGGCTCGTCCCACGTCATCGAGCTGCATGGGACGATGCACAGCTTCCGCTGCGTCGAGGGACGCCATCGCGGCTACGCCTGGACGGACTTCGCGGACCAGCAGGAGAAGCCGCCGCGCTGCCCCGAGTGCGGCGGCTACCTGCGCCCCGAGGTCGTGTGGTTCGGTGAGGGGCTGCCGCCGGACGCGCTGAACGCCGCCCAGAAGTTCAGCGCCGGCTGCGACGTGATGCTCATCGTCGGCACGTCCGGCGTGGTCTACCCTGCGGCGGCCATGCCGATGATCGCCCGCGAGGCCGGCGCCGTCGTGATCGACGTCAACCCCGAGCGCGACGCGCTCTCGCAGGCGGCCGACGTGTTCCTGCGGGGGCCCGGCGGCGAAGTGCTGCCGGAGCTGGTCGCCGCCGTCCGCGCGCACCTCGGCGACTGACCCGCCGGCCCCGGGCAGCGTCGTCACGCGGCCGCGCCGCGGCCGCGACCCGCTACTCCTTCTCGCCCGGCCTGAGGCCGGCGGCGGCGCGGCGGACCACGTCGGCGATGCGCCGTGCCCGCGTCTCCGGCCGCTTGGCGTCCAGCACCCAGTACACGTACTGGCGGCGGGGTGAGGCCGGCCATTCCTCCCAGCGGGCGGCCGCCGCAGGCACGCCGGCCAGCGCGGCCTCCAGGTCGGGCGGCGTCACGTCGAGCCAGCCGGACGTCGCCTGGGCCCACGTCCCGCGCCGCTTCGCCTCCTCCACGAGCGCCATGCCGGCCGGCGTCATGCGTTTCTCGGCGATCATACGGGTGACGCGCGCCACGTTGCTCTCGCTCCACACGCTGCCCGGCTTGCGCGGCGTGAACCGCACCGCGTAGCTGCGCTCGTCCCGGGCGTTGGTGAGGCCGTCGATCCAGCCCCAGCACAGGGCCTCCTCGACGGCCTCGTCGTAGCGCACGCTTGGCTCCTGCACGTGCTTCTTGTGCAGCAGGAGCCAGACCTGCGTGCGCTTCTGGTGGTGCGCCGCGAGCCACTCACGCCACGCGGCGCGGTCCTCCACGAACAGGGTGTCGGAGTCGGAGATGACGGCCATGCGCTCAGGCTACCCCGACGGCGACGGCGCCAGTCGGGCATCGCTGAGCGCCGACCGCGCCGCAGCCGGTCGGCCGGTCAACCGGCGGGCCGGCCGGCCGGTCAGCCGGCCGGCTCCAGCCCTCGCACGAGGATGTCGAGAGCGCCCTCTCCGGGCAGCGGGAACGGCTCGGGCGCCGGGAACCCCGGCGCCTCCGAGAGCTGCTGCGCACTGAGCGCCCTCTCCATGCCGGCCGCCAGCGGGATCGACACCACCACGCTCGCGGCCTGCTCGGCGTCCACATCACCCCGGATCCGCCCCAGCGCCTGCTCAGCCCGGACGTACTCGGCCACCATGCCGACCGGCGAGGGAGGAGTGAACCCCAGCGGCGACAGCTCGAGCGTCCGCTCCCTGACCTGCCTGGCCAGCTCCGGGTCGGACCACATGGAGCCCATGAGCGCCGCCAGCCGCTCCTGCATTGCGCCGAGCAGCTCGAACAGGTACGCGAGGTTATCGCGCAGCGTCTCCGTGCCGGCGCGAGCGCGGAACCGGAGCAGTTGCTCGCCGACCTCACCCAGCAACGAGTGGAACACCGCCTGGAACAGCGCGTGCTTGTCCTCGAAGTGGCGGTAGATGGTGCCCTCGGCCACGCCCGCGGTCTGGGCGATCTCGCGCGTCGTGGCGCGCGCGAAGCCGCGCCGCAGGAAGACCTGCAGCGCGGCCTCCATCAGGGCCTCTCGCGTATCCTCGCCGCGTCTCGGAGTCATCAGTCCTCGCGTCTCGCGCCGTTCATACCGTGACGCAGCTCATGCAGCGACGCCACTCATGCCGTGATGTCGCGCCGGTGGTACGTGACCGCCGAGACCACCACGGCCACTCCCGCGTAGGCGGCGCCGAGCGCAGCCGCGGCGGTGAAGCTCATGTCCGAGCTGCCCCCGGTCGCGATGGCCGTGAACACCGACCCCGGCAGCCACTTGGCGGAGCTCTCCAGGAGCATACCAGCGACCATCTCGAACACGAGCAGGTAGCCGATGCCGATGCCGACGGCGATCCCCGTGCTCCGGGTCAGGATGCCGACGAGCAGGCCCACGACGCCCCAGAGCAACACGCTGAGCGTGAACTGCACGTAGCCGGCCAGGACGGTGCCGGTCAGGCCGATGTCCCAGGTAGAGGTCGAGACGTCGGTGGCGGCGGCAAGAGGCGGCGCGACGGCCAGCACCACGAGCGTGACCACCAGCGTGGAGGCACAGGTGAACAGCGTCAGCGCGACGACCTTGCCGCCCAGCAGCCTCAGACGACTGGGCTCGGCCTGCACCAGCAAGCGGATCAGGCCGCTGGAGTAGTCGGTGGTCACCGACATCGCCCAGATGACGAGCGCGACGATGCCGACCATGCTGACGAAGTTCTGGAGACCGGCGAACATGCCGTCCGAGGCCTCGAGCATCGCCGTGGAGATCCCCTGGGCGCCGGGCGGTCCGGAGCCGCCGCCGCCCGTGGTGAAGAAGAGGACCGCCGTCGCCAGGAGGCCCAGAAGGGTCATGAGACCCGCCCCTCCGAGCAGGAAGGCGGGAGTCTTGAGCCGCACGAGCTCGCTGCGGACCACGCGGATCATCGGTCCACCTCCCCCGGGCGTCTCCCCGGTCATGCGCAGGAAGACCTCCTCCAGGCTGGCCTCGCGCGGCCGCAGCGCACTCAGGGTGATGCCGGCTCGCGCAGCCGCGCGGTTCACGTCGGCGGCCCGGCCGGCCGACGCGATCACGCAGACCTGCGCGGCGGAGACACTTGTCTCCCACCCCATCCCCGCCATCGCATGGTCGAGCTTCTCCAGGTCCTCGAGCCGCTCGGGCACCGCCTCGATGCACTCACCGGCGCGCCCGACGAGCTCACCGAGGGGGCCGCTGAACAACAGCTCGCCGTACCGGATGACGACGAGCGTGTCGCAGGCGGCCTCGATCTCGCTCAGCAGTGCGAGGAGACGATCACCGTGCGGCCGTCGTCGCCGAGAGACCGCAGGAGGTCGCGGATCTCGACGATGCCGGCCGGGTCGAGCCCGTTGGTCGGCTCGTCGAGCACCAGGAGCTCGGGGTCCGGCAGCAGCGCCGCGGCGATGCCGAGGCGCTGCTTCATCCCGAGCGAGAACTGCTTGGCCGGGTCGCCGGCGCGATCCTTGAGCCCGACGAGGTCGAGGACGGCCTCGACCCGGGCGTTCGAGATGCCGCGCAGGCGCGCCAGGGAGCGCAGGTTGGCACGCGCCGAGAGAGACGGGACGAACGCCGGACTCTCGATCAGCGCACCGACGCGCGAGGCGTAGGCGCGAGGGTGAGAGATGGGCAGGTCCATGACGGTGGCGGAGCCGCCGGAAGGGCGGATGAGCCCGAGCAGCAGCCGGATGAGCGTCGACTTGCCGGACCCGTTGGGCCCGACCAGGCCGACGACGCCGCCGGCCCCGAGCTCGAGATCCAGCTCGTCGATCGCCACGATCTGCCCGAACCGGCGCGTGAGCTTCTCCGTGTGGATGAGAGACAACGGTGCCTCCTGGAGGTCAACAGGACTCCCCCATAGTATGTGAGTGAACGCTCACTCGCAAACCCGCAACGCCAGCCGCCCGGGCCTCCGGCCGGGATCAGCTTCGCAGGGGAAGGGTGCACAGGCGTCGGGAGCACTCCTACGGTTTCCGAGGCACCCCGCGCGACCTCCCCGCCCCCGGGACCCCGGCCGTCTGCTCGCCGGGCGCTCCGGAGCAGCGCCCCGTCAGCGGCGGAACGCCGAGAGATCGGCTCCGAACCCCTGCTCGGCGTAGAGCTTGCCGCGGGCGGAGTAGCGGCCGCGCACCAGGGTGATGTGCTCGATCTCCTCGTCCGTCAGCTCGCGCACCACCCTCGCCGGCGAGCCGACGAGCAGGCTGCGCGGCGGGTACGCGCGGTTCTGCGGCACGAGCGCCTGGGCCGCGACCATGCTGTACTCCCCCACCTCGCAGCCGTTGAGCAGCGTGGCGTGCATGCCGATGAGGCAGCCGTCGCCCACCGTGCAGCCGTGGAGGATCGCGCCGTGGCCCACGGCACAGCCGGAGCCGACGCGCAGCGGCGTGCCGGGGTCGGCGTGGGCGACGGCGCCGTCCTGGAAGCTGGTGAAGGCGCCGATGACGATCTGCTCCACATCGCCGCGCAGCACGGCGCTCGGCCAGACGGTGACGCCCTCCTCGAGCATGACGTCACCGATGACGGTAGCGTCGACGTGCACGAACGCGTCGGGGCCGAACCGGGGTACCTTGTCGCCGAAGGCATGGACCGTCATGCTCCTGAGCATATCGAACGGCAACCGGCACGAGCCACTGGCCGGGCGCGGGAGGTGGACCGAGATGGAGTTCGTGCACGTCGCGACCAGGACCAGGGATCTGGACAGCGCGATCAGGTTCTACGAGGAGCTCGGCCTGCGCGAGCAGCGCCGCTCGGAGCTCACCAAGGGCAAGGCGACCCTGGTGTTCATGGCGCCGGAGGCCGGCAACTTCGCCATCGAGCTGGTCTACAACTGGGGCAAGGACGACGCGTACCCCGGCGGTGAGCGCTTCGGCCACTTCGCCTTCGAGGTGGAGGACATCGACCCGATCCTGCCGGGGATCGAGGCGGCCGGCGGGCGCGTGACCCGGCCGCCCTACCTGCTGGAGGGCTCCGGGCCGCGGCTGTGCTTCATCGAGGACCCCGACGGCAACGCGGTCGAGCTCATCCAGCGGGACTTCTGGCAGACGAGAGACCGGGCGGCTGAGTCGCGGGCGGCAGGGCGCGAACCGGCGCTGGGCGGAGGCCGGGCGGCGCGTGGAGAGCCGGGCGGCGGCTCAGCCGTACCGCGGCGCGGCGCTGCGGCTCCACCCCATCTTGCCCGCCGAGAAGGCGCGCGGGATGGAGATGAGGCAGAGCACGGCGAGCAGGATGAAGTAGCTGAGGTTGAGGTTGGTGGTGGCGCCGGTCATCGCGGAGGCGAGCTCGTAGGCGCTGACGGCGCCCGCGAGCAGCGCGAGCAGCGCCCACGACCCGCGGTGAGGACCGGCGCTGAGCTCCAGGATGAGGCCGGCGACGAAGAGTCCCGGCGGGATGAGCAGCAACGGAAGCGCAGCGAGCGAGCTGGCCGACGTGGCGCTGGAGTCCACGCTGGGCCCTGTGGCCGCGTACCAGCCCTCGTAGAACTGCCACGCGAACCCGGCCCCCAGGAAGAGCAGCACCGCCAGCCGGCCGATGAACTGGCGGTCGTGGCGGGTCATCGACGGCAGCCGCCGGTTCCAGGCGCGGGAGCGCAGCCACGCACGCACCATGAGGATCACGGCGAGCCCGATGAACAGCGGCGCGAGGATCCAGGGGTTGGACGTGAACCAGGGGAACCAGCTGAACGGCGCCCACGTCTGCTCCTGCAGCACGAAGTCCGTCTCTCCGTCCACCGGTCGCACCTGGATCACCGAAGAGGTCTGGAGGAGGACGTCCACCTGGAGCGCGCTGACCTCGCTCGCGCGGATGCGGTACTCGGCGGAGTCGTAGGGCGGCTGCGGGAGGCCGCCGTCCGAGCGGAGGAGCGGCCAGACCTCGTTGACGCCCTTGGCCTGCGCCGCCGGCCAGCGGTACTCGAGGCGGTAGCCGGCCGGCTCGCCGGCCGATCCGCCCCACGGCGCTGTGTTGGCGAGGGTCGCGCCGGTCCCCTCGAGGACGGCGGCGACCGCGGGGTCGGCCTCGGCCGCGGCTGCGGCGGCGGTCGCCGCGGCCGGCCGGGTCGGCTGCTTGTCGTCGTCCTTGGTCGCTTCGTCGCCGGAGGCGAGGGCGGCCGTCGGCAGCAGCGCGAGGCAGGCGGTGACGAGCAGGAGCCAGAATGCGAAGCGCCTCACGCCGCGCCCCTCTCCCGCCCGGCGGCGTACTCTCCCCAGCGCACCCACTCCTGCCCCGGATGCCGGGCGAACAGGGTGTAGAAGTAGGGCACGTCCGGCTGGAGACCGGCGTCGCGGAACGAGCCGGTCACGTCCTCGTAGACCAGTTCCTGACCCTGAGCCGGGCCGTCGGCGGCGGACCCGGCCGCGCGCTCGCACGACCGCAGGATGCGGACCTCGAGCAGGGTGCGGCCGGGGTAGTCCCAGGCGACGGTGAAGCTGTCCTCGTGGGCGCGCGCAAGCACGCGGCGCCTGTTGACGTCGGTGATGACCTCGTCGGCGTGACTCACGTGCCTCCCGGGGTGGCTCCTCAGTCAACGAACCGTATCACGGGGGCCCCGGATGGCGGGAGCCGCCGGACGCCGGCGCGGAACGACCCGCGCCCCCGGAAGCCGCGCGCGCGAGGCGCGCCCGTGTCAGAAGAGCCCGTACGAGGCGGCGACGTACCGGTCGAGGCGCCCGAAGGGGCGGGAGGAGAGGAGCAGGCCGGGTGTGCTGGAGAACCTCAGCCCGGCCCCCCAGAACGCCCGCTGCGCCCCCTCGCAGCGGCCGGTGACGCCGGCGCGGACCTGCTCCGCGTAGCCGCGCGCCTGGAGGTCGGCGATGCCGAAGGCGGTGATCGCCTCCATGTCCCGCGCGCGCACGGCCGCGACCGGCCCCACCCAGCCGTCCTGGCGCAGCATGAGATAGCCGGCTGGGCGGCCGCGACGACGGAAGAGGTAGCCGAAGCGGCCGCCGGTGGTCAGGTAGAACTCGTGGTCCACGGAGCGGTCCACGCCGGCCGCGGACGCATCGATCTCGCGGAGCTCGGTGATCGACGCGAGCGTCAGAGGCTCGGGTGCGAGCGTGCCCAGGCGCGGCGCCATGCGGCCTTCGGTCGGCCGGCCGTCGAACCCGATGAGCACCTCTCGCGGGAGCAGCCCGCGCCGCGCGTACAGATTGTTGGACACGGGCTGCAGCGAGTCGGTGATGGTGGCGCGCACCGCTCCCGGCGGCGCGCCGGTCGCCGCCAGGTCGAAAAGTCGCGCGCCGACCCCGAGCCCCTGCGCCTCGGGGAGAACGAAGAGGCTGCTGAGGAACCACCAGTCCCCCCTCAGCAGCCCGCTCCCCCAGCCGACGATCTGCCTGCCGCCGGCGCCGAGGGTGCCGGCGTCTCCGCGGGCGCCGGTCCCACCGGGCGCGCCGACGCCGTCGAGCGTGCCGTCCCCGCCCCCGGTGAGCTCCTCGACGACCGCCTCGGCCACCCAGAAGCGCTCGGCGTCGTGGCGCAGCATGTGGAGGTACGTGGGCGACTGCTGGTCCTCGTCCGGGACCGGCGTCTGACCGGCGGGGACCAGGTACGCGTTGAGCGCCGCGCGGAACACCGCGAACGCGCGCGGCAGGTCCGCCTCCTCCGCCCGCCGGTAGGTCACCTCGACCGCCGGCCGTCCTGTCGTCCCCGCATCGCCCATCGGCGCTACCCTACATGCCCGCCGGCATCCCGGGGCCGGGGTTTTCCGTGCGCTGGTCTTGTGCTACCCTTATCCGCCGCTGCCGCTGAGAGCCTCGGCCTTCACCGCAGCAGCCCCGTTCTTGCGTGGCGCATTCGTCTAGGGGCCTAGGACGCCGCCCTCTCACGGCGGTAACACGGGTTCGAATCCCGTATGCGCTACCACCTCGTTTGCCGGGATTTCCTGCAACGCCCTTCCGCCGCCCGCCTCAGCGCCTGAGAGCTCGGCTTCCTTCCCCCTTCCCCGCTCCTTCCCCGTTCCCACCCCCACAGGACACCACTTGGCCTCCGAGAGCACAGGTCTCCTGGAAGGGCTGGGAGGGTGCCCGAACGGGGTCGTTCGAGGGTGAATCGGGGCAATCCGGGGCGTGGCCTGGCCACGCTCAGGGGGCTCACGCCGACGGCTGCTTCAGACGCTCAGGAACGCTGGAGTCGAGCGGCCGCGGCTCGCGGTCCGCTGAGGCACCCATCTACGGGGTGAACAGGGCCTCGTCTTCCCCGATCTCCTCATCGATCAGCGCATTGAGTTTCTGGTTCATGGCCGACAGGAGTTCTTCGCTGTACTTGGGATTGGCCGGGTCGGCCAGATTGTCCATCTCCTCAGGATCCAGCAGCAGATCGTAGAGAGCGACGTCGTTGTCGGCCAGCAACTGCTCGACCGTTGCCGGCAGGTTGTACCCACCCAGTCCGAAGTAGCGGACCAGCTTGTAGCGACCATCGAAGACGCAGCGGAACAGCTCCCGCTTCTCAAGGTCCGGCACGCCGATCTCATCCAGCATGCCCTTGAACGACTCCATACCGCGATGGAACTCCACGCCGGCCTTGGCTGCGGCTGCGTCAAACACCCTGACCGCGTTGCGGGCGAACCACTGCGCGTCGACGGTGGCGATCATGTCGTAGGTCAGCAGGCAGCCCTTGCCGGGTTCCGCGCTGGTGCCACGCGGTCCGGCCGAGGCGGGGTCTTCCACGATCCCTGAGAGGTCATGTCCCTTCAGGAACGGGTAGCGCTGTTGCTGCTCAGCCTCCGGCAGGCCGGCATAGGCCAGGATGGTGGGAGCCAGGTCGAGATGGGAACCCACCGCGTCCGTCCTGCCCCCGCCGGGGTGGCGCGGATCTGCGATCACCAAAGGCACGTTGACGGTCTCCCGGAAGGCCACGCTGCCCTTTTGGCGCAGGTGATGGGCGCCGCCCATCTCGCCGTGGTCCGCGGTGAAGATGATGATCGTGTCGTCGGCCTGGCCGGACGCCTCCAGGGCATCCAGCACCGCTCCGATGTGCCGGTCTACGTCGAGGAGGCAATTGAGGTAGTAGTTGACGTGGTTGTGCCACATGTCCCGGCGGTCCATCGGGATCCGGCCGTAGTACACGTCGCACAGGCGCTCGTAATTGCGGACGGCCGGCGGCTGTCCCTCCAGGTCGTCGAAGAAGGAGGCGGGCAAGGCCGTTTGCCATCTCTGGTTGTAGAGCGGCGTATCGGGCGCGTCGAAGATCGGGAACATGGCGTTGGCCTGGACCGTCTCTTCGCCGTCGGTGTCGTAGAACATCACATCGTGAGGGTTGACGAAGTTGACGGCCATGTACCACGGCTGGGCCCCGGCAACCTCGGGGGCGCGCTTCGTCAGCCAGTCAGCGGCCTCATCCGCAGTCTTGGGGTCTTTCGAGAGCCCATCCATGGGCCCGCCTATCGCATCGCCCCACTCCTGGTACTCGGAGAAGCCGTAGGCTTCCATAGCTTCACGGGAGCCCTGAGTTGGAAGCTCTGAGAGGTGCCACTTGCCCTTGTAGACGGTGTGGTAGCCCTGGTCACGCAGCAGATGACCGATGGTGGGCAGGGCTTCCGCGTCGGCCTTCATGTCGTCGATCCAGGCGAAGTTGGTGTTGTCGAACATGCCGGTGTGCGGCGCATGCCTGCCGGTGATCATCACCGAGCGGGAGGGGGTGCAGACCGTGGTGGTGGCGTGGTGATTGACGAAGGTGACCCCGCGGGAATGGATGCGATCCCGGTTGGAGAGGACGAATCCCGCCGGCAGAGACTGGTGGGCATACTCCTGATCGGTCACGATCATCAGGATGTTCGGCTGCTTGCTCATGATTCATCCTCCCCAGACATCGCAACGCCACTATCAGTAAACGGGCCCGGCGACGCCTCGCTCAACGCCGCTGACCGATCGGCTGTCATCAATCTCTTCGGAGCGTACGCGCAGGACTACGACGCGGGCAAGCCCGGCGAGTTCCTGTCCGCGCAGGCCGATCACCAAGGCGGACGTGCGCATTCGCACTCCCATCGCCGTTCACCCTTCGGATCCCAGCGCTTGGGACTGCAGCCGACGACGGCCCTCCTCGAAGGCCGCCTCGGTCGACCGGTAGACCAGGCTGCGAGCCGGGAAGATGCTGTGCTGCCCCAGCAGGTCCTCGATGCCCGTGCGCTTCAGCTGGTCGGCCATGTCGTGGCCCACGCCGGCGAGGAGGAGCGCTCCGCCGCCCTGCTGCAGGTCGGTCGCGTAGCGCCGGAAGAGGCCGATCGCGCTGCTCCCGACCTCGCCGCGGCCGCGCAGACGCAGCACCATGACGGCCCCACTCGCATCGCGCACGTCCGGCAGCTTGTCGGCGATCACGTCGGCCGCCGCGTAGAAGATGCTCCCGTAGATGTCGAGGATGGTGACCTCCTCGTCGGGCAGCCGCTGGGGCGGATCCTCCTCGCGGAACCGCTCTTCCCCTTCGCGGACCAGACGGCGCACCCTGACGTCGAGCGATGCGCTCGAGATGTACTGGATGGTGGAGATCGCCACGCCCACCAGCACGGCGTACTGGATCGGCAGCACGAGCGTCAACGCCAGGGTGGTCAGCATGATGACCCGCGCGGCCCAGTTGGTCCGCCACACCTCGAGGACGGCTGCGGGCTTCAACGACCCTACGGCCGCGACGATGAGCAGAGCCGCAACGGTCGCCATCGGCACCTTCTCGATGGCGCTGCCGAAGAGCAGCAGGACGACGGCCACGATGACGCCCGCGTACACGTTCGCCCAGCGGGAGCGGGCGCCGGAGCTGACGTTCAGCGCCGAGGCGGAGACGGACCCCCCGATAGGCATGCCCTGGAAGAAGCTGACGGCCGCGTTGGCGACGCCCTGGGCGGCGAAGTCGCGTGAGTCGTCGCCGTACTCTCCGCCGGGGTTGGGCACGCTCTTGCTGACCCCGGCGCCCTGGATCAGGCCGATCGCGGCGATCGCGATCGCCGGGACGATGAGCTCCACGGCTTTGGAGAAGTCGGGGACCTGGAACTCCGGCAACCCGGACGGGATGGCGGCGACGTCGCTGACCAGCTGCACGCCGAGCCCGAGCAGGGCCACGCCGACGGTCACCACGGCGAACGCCAGCACCATGGCGAACTTGCTCACGGGCGTGCGCCCGAGCAGGAGGATCAGCCCTACCGTCACCAGGCCCACGGCCAGCGTCGTCCACGAGATCTCGTCGAAGTTGAGGACGAGGTCCACGGTCTTGACCACCTTGTTGGAGTACTCGCTGCTGTAGCCGGTCAGGTCGCCGAGCTGGCCCAGGATGATGAGGATGCAGACGCCGGTGATGAAGCCGACCATCACGCTGTTGGAGACGA
Organism: uncultured Thermoleophilia bacterium; assembly: GCA_963793605.1. Taxonomy (GTDB): domain Bacteria; phylum Actinomycetota; class Thermoleophilia; order UBA2241; family UBA2241; genus CAIXSE01. The sequence goes on along the minus strand of CAWCAH010000004.1, from coordinate 255,444 downwards.
ACTTGGTGATCCAGCCGAGCTTGAGGAGGCCGAATGCCAGCTGGATGAGCCCGACCATCAGGGTGAGCATGATGAGCACGCCCGTGCGCTCGTCCGCGCCTGCGTCGCCCACGGCGTCGCCCACGGCGAGGGCGATGGCGCCCGTGGTCGTGACGGTCATGAACACGGAGCCGGCGAACAGGGCGCCGATCGGCGTGCCGATGACCAGCGTGTTGAGCCCGTTGACGGGCTTGACGGCGGCGAGGATCGCCGAGGCCATCGCGTCGGGGATCTGCACGAGGCCGGTGGTCAGGCCGGCGATGAGATCGTTCTTGACGTCCCTGCCCCTCGGCAGGCTGATGGGCGACTTCACGTTGCGACTCCCGGCGACTCGTGTGCGGCGCATCTTACCAGAGGTAACATACGGTCGGACAGAGCGTACTGGGCTTCACTTGCGCCCCATCCCGATAGCAGATTGAGGAGGCCGGAGTGGCAGAAAAGGACGCTCAACATCCGCGGCGCGGCCGCGATGCGACGACTGCTGCCATCCTGGACGCCGCGGATGTGCTCTTCCGCGAGCGCGGCTACGAGGCCGTCACCGTGCGCGACATCGCGGAGCAGGCCGGCGTCTCGCACGCGCTCGTGCATCAGTATGCGGGCAGCAAGGAGGACCTCTTCCGCGCCGTGCTGTCGCGTAACGACGGCCACATGACGTCGATGGCGCGCGGCGACCTCGGTCTGCTCGAGAGTGCGAGGCTCATCCTGAGAAGTCGTCTCGAGCCGCAGGCCCGCGACTACGGGCGCCTTCTCATGCGAACGGCGCTCACCGGTCTTCCCTACGACCAGACTACTGGCCGATTCGCGGCGGTCGAGCAATTGATCGAGCTCGTCGAGCGGCAGGCGGAGTCGGCTTCTCCCGCCGAACGCGCCGAGAAGGACCTTGCCCCGCGCCTCGTGGCGGCGTGCGTCGGGAGCCTCTACCTCGGCTGGGTCTCGGGTGAGTCCTGGCTGCGGCCCGCCTGGGGACTTGAGGACATGCATGAGGACGAGGTGGCGTCCGGACTCGAACGTGTGATCCTCAGCATCCTGGAGGACCACGTGCCCGGCGTCGCGCGCGAAGCCGCGCCGGCCGCGGACGTCGGCGAGCTCAAGGCCGAGCTGGCGGAGATGCGTGCGGAGATCACCGCGCTGCGCGAGCTCCTCGTGGCCACCCAACGGGACGCGCAGGAGTCGGCATGACGCTTGTGTCCTTCCATTACCGTTGGTAAGTTCCGCAGCGCGGAGCGATTGGAGACGACTCGGATGGAGGGGAAGGACAATCCTGGGCTTGTGGGGTTGGTGACGGACGAACCGTCCGGGATCGGCCGCTTCGTCCCCATCGTTCACTGGCTGCCTCGGTATCAGCGCACGTGGCTGCGCGCCGACGCGATCGCCGGGCTCACGCTGTGGGGGCTCGTGGTGCCCGAGGGCATGGCCTACGCCGGCATCGCCGGCCTGCCGCCGCAAGCCGGTCTCTACACGCTGGTCGCGTCGCTCCTGATCTACGCGCTCCTGGGGACCGCGCGCCACCTGTCGGTCCAGGCCACGTCGGCGACGGCGGCGCTCCTTGCCACCTCCGTCGCGGGAGCGGTGGCCGCCGCGGGGGCCGCGTCCGATCCCCAGACCTACGCGGCCTACGCGGCCGGTTTCGTGCTCGTCACCGGCGCGGTGTTCCTTGCGGCCGGCCTCGCCAAGCTGGGGTTCATCACGCAGTTCCTCTCCAAGCCGGTGATGGACGGCTTCGTGGTGGGCCTTGCCGTCTTCGTGACCGTGGGGCAGCTCTCCAAGCTCTTCGGGGTCGAGAAGCCCGAGGGCAACACGGTCGAGAAGCTCGTGGGGACGATCAAGGAGTTGCCCCAGGCCGATTGGACCGCCTTCGCGGTGGGAGCCGCGGCGCTTGCGCTGCTCTTCCTGCTGCCGCGCCTGAGCCGCAAGATCCCGGCCGGCCTGGTCGTACTGTTCGGGGCGATCGCGCTGAGCGCGGCGCTCGATCTGGAGGGCGCCCACGGCGTCGCGGTCGTGGGCACGCTGCCGCAAGGGTTGCCGACACCCGCACTGCCGGACGTGCCGCTCTCCGCGCTGGCCGGGATGGTGGTGACGGCGATCGGCGTTGTGCTCTTGGCCTACAGCGAGGCGCTGGGCGTCGCCCACGAGTTCGCCGAGAGGCACGGCTACGAGGTCGACGCCGACCAGGAGCTCAACGCCCATGGCGTGGTCAACCTGGTGAGCGGCCTGCTGGGCGGCATGATCGCCGGCGGCAGCATGTCGGCGTCGGCCGTCAAGGAGGGCGCCGGCGCCCGCACCCAGGTCGCCAACCTGGTCGCCTGGGTCGTGACGATCGTGACGCTGCTCTTCCTCACGCCCCTGTTCGCGCCGCTGCCCGAAGCCGTGCTGGCGGCGCTGATCATCCACGCGCTCTGGCACCTCGTCACCTCGCGCAAGCTGGCGAGGCTCCGGCGCGCGGCGCCGGTCGAGGTCTGGTTCGGGGTGCTCACGCTCTGGGGCGTGCTGCTGATCGACGTCCTCGAGGGCATGATCATCGGCCTGCTGGCCTCGCTGCTCTTCGTGATCTACCGATCCAGCCGTGCACGCCTCTCCTCGCTCGGGCGCGTGCCCGGCGTGCCGGGAGCCTACTCGGACGTGGCCCGGCACCCGGACGACACGCCGGTGCCGGGCGTGCTCATCGTGCGTCTCGACGCGCCCGTGTACTACGCCAACGCCCTGACGGTCAGAGACGCAGTGCGCGCCATGATCGCCGAGCAGGAGCCGCCGCCCCGGGCCGTCGTCCTCGACGCCGGCACCCAGGACGAGCTCGACGTGACCAGCACGGAGATGGTCGTAGGGCTCGTGAAGCAGTTGCGTGAGGGCGGCGTGCACGTGTACTTCGCGGAGGTGCACGCTCCCATCCTCGACCGCGGCCGCGAGACCGGCCTGCTGGAGGCCATCGGAGAAGACCACGTGTTCCCGACGGTGGACGCCGCCGTGCGTCACATCGAAGCAGAGACCTGAGATCCACGGATCTGAACGCAGGAGGACGATGAGATGACCGACAACGACCTGACATCCCTGCCCGCGCCGACGTTCGCCGGCGGCACCAAGGCGATCACCCTGACGCCGGTCGTCGGCGCGCCGCGGCGCGAGTACGCCGAGACCTTCGTCCCCGGCGAGGAGGCGCTCGAGGACGGCGAGCTGCGCGTGACGGTGCTCGGCAGCGGCAACCCCTGGACGACGCGCGCCCAGGCCTCGGCGAGCATCCTGGTCGAGGTCGGCAACCCCGAGCGCGACCTGCTCGTCTTCGACCTCGGCGGCGGCTCGCTCGCCAACTACGCGAGCCTGAGGCTGCCGGTCAACCTGCTCGACAAGGTGTTCTTCAGCCACCTGCACGCCGACCACACCGCCGACCTGATCACGCTCTCCGGCAGCTACGCCAAGGTGGGGCGCGCCGACGGACCCGTCCGCGTCTGGGGGCCGAGCGGCGCGGAGCCCCGTCTCGGCACCCGGCACTTCGTTGAGGGGATCCGGGAGGCGCTGGCCTGGGACGCGACGACCAGCGCCGGGGCGATGAACCCCGAGAGCCTCGAGATCGAGGTCACCGAGTTCGACTTCAACCAGACCGGGGTCGTCTACGAGCAGAACGGCGTCACCGTGACCTCGTTCCCGGTGGTGCACGCCGGCAACGGCGCCGTGGGCTACCGCCTCGACTTCGCCGGCCTCTCCTTCGTCTACTCGGGCGACACCTGCGCGGCCTGGCCGCTGGTGCGCGCCGCGGAGGGCTGCGACCTGCTCATCCACGAGGTCTTCCCGCCGGCCGCGGTGCTGGCGGCCGCGTCCGGCCTCTCCATCGAGCGCGCGACCATCGCGCTGAACGCGGCGCACACCTCGCCGACGGCCGCCGCCAAGGTGTTCAGCCTCGTGCGGCCGCGGGTGGCCGGCCTCTGGCACACGCTGCTCAGCCCGCAGGTCATCCCGATGATCCAGGCTGAACTCCGCGCCGGCTACGACGGCCCTGTGGTCCAGACGCAGGACCTCACCGTGTTCAACGTCACCAAGGAAGCGGTGGTCTCGCGCCAGGCCCAGGTGATGGACCAGCTGCCGCCGACGCCGGGCACGCCGCGCGCGCCCTACACGCCGGTCCCGGTGCCGGCCCCGGAGTGGTGGGCCGAGGCGCGCATCCCGCTGGACGACGCCGGGACGCCCGGATCATGACCGGCGCGGACGACCCGACGCAGGCACCGGAGCCGGCCGAGGTCGCCGGGGCTGCCGGCGAGCAGAGCGCGTTCGCCGCGCCGCAGTGGGCCCGCGACGTCGGACGCTGGAGCTGGATCGTCGTCGGCGCGCTCCTCGTGCTGCTCGCGCTCTTCTGGGCGGCGGCGGCGATCCAGATGGTCGTGCTGGCGTCGCTCTTCGCGGTGCTCTTCGGAGGCACCTTCCTGCCCGTGGTGGACTGGCTCCACAAGCACCGTCTGCCGCGCTGGCTCGGCGCGCTGCTCGTGCTCGTCTTCCTCATCGCCCTGGGGATCTTCATCGCGCTCGTCATCCTCTACGGCCTGGTGAAGCAGCTGCCCGTGATCCAGGAGAACCTGCAGGCCGCGTTCGACTCCATCAGCGAGGCGCTCGCGTCCACGAGCGTCGACCAGTCGACCCTGGACTCGATGAAGACGGCGATCGGGGGCGTGCTCAAGTACGCGACGACCGGCGCGGCCGGGACGGTCGCGGACGTGGCCGCCGGCCTGGCGTCGCTGATCTTCGGCGTCTTCATCAGCATCAACATCCTCGTGTGGGTGCTGATCCAGGGGAGGAAGATCGCCGCCTGGGCCTCGCGGCACGTCCCGCCCGTGCCCCAGCCCGTCGCCTACACGATCTTCGCCAACAGCGCGCGCTTCTTCCGCGGCTACATCTTCGGGAGCACGCTCGTCGGCCTGTTCAACGCGGCGGTCATCTTCGTGGGGGCGCTCATCATCGGCGTGCCGATGCCGGGGACGCTGGCGATCGTCGCCTGGATGATGAACTACATCCCGTTCTTCGGCGCGATCGTCAGCGGCGCGTTCGCGGTGCTCATCGCCTACGGGGCCGGAGGGCTGTCGATGGCCATCCCGATGCTGATCATCGTCATCATCTCCAACGGGTTCCTGCAGACGCTGGTGTCGCAGTTCGCCCTGGGCTCTACCCTCGATCTGCACCCGCTGGTGGTACTGTTCGCGACCACCGCCGGCGGCATCCTGTTCGGCGCCGTGGGCGGCGTGTTCGCGGCGCCGTTCGTGAAGATCGGCCTCGACGCCTACGACGCGGGTCAAGGCCGCGGGCGTGTTCGGCGCCGCGGGGCGCGTCCGACGGCGGCCGGCGGATGCGCCGGGTGCCCCGGCCGCGGATCGGCGGCGCTGCTCGCGCCGCTGGTGGCCGCGGAAGACGCCGGCAGCTAGGAGGGGAGGAACCGTGGGCGCGGAGACAGGCGGAGACGCCTTCGAGGAGGCGCCGGCCGCACGCCGGCTGGGGCGGACGCTGCGTCGGCACCGGCGCCTGCGCATCACCCTCATCCAGCTGGCCTACGTGGTCGGCGGGATCGCCCTGGGGCTCGCCCTGCCGCGCATCCCCGTGGGGTTCACGGTGCCGCGCGCCGAGACCACTCAGATGCTGTTCGCAGTGGGTGCCGGCCTTCTCGGCTTCCTCGCGATCGCCTTCTCACTGGCGTTCCTCGTCGTGCAGTTCGGCTCGACCACGTACACCCCGCGCCTGAACCTCTTCTACACCTCGCCGAGGATCTGGCACGGGTTCGGCTTCATCACCGGCGTGCTCGTCTTCGCCTTCGCCGCCGCCTACAGCCAGACGTTCGCGTCCGCCTCCGGCAATGCGGCCTCCGAGCAGATGAGCGGCCTCGTCCCGATCGTCATGATAGCCCTGCTCATGGGGGCGATCGTCGTCTACCGCAACCTGCAGATGCGCGCCTTCGGCTCCGTCGAGCTCGGCTCCGTCCTCGCCGAGGTCACGGAGCGCGGGCGCGGGGTGCTCGACGGCGTGTACGCCGACGAGCTGCCGCGGGACGACGGCGGGGCGCGGCAGCGAGACGGCCACGGACGCGGTCTCCTCGCCCTGCCTGAAGGCCGCCGCGAGGTCGCGTGGCCCGCGCGCTCGGGCATCATCCAGGACGTCGACGTCCCGCGCATCATCGCGGCGGCCCGCAGCGCCGACGCGGCGGTCGAGATCGTCGTCCCCACCGGCGAGATGGTGCACCACCGGGCGACGGTCGCCGTCATCCACGGCTCCGTGGACCCCTCGCTGGACGCGGCGGTGGTCAAGGCCGTCCGGACCGGGAGCAGGACGCACCTTCGAGCAGGACCCGACGATGGCGTTCCGCGTGCTGGTGGACATCGCCCTGCGGGCGCTGTCGCCGGCGATCAACGACCCCACCACCGCCGTGCAGGTCCTGGACTGCGAGGAGGACCTGCTGCGGATGCTCGTCGGCCGCGACCTCGACGCCGGCGAGATCACCGGCCCACACGGCAGGACGCGCGTCCTCCTCGCCCTGCCGAGCTGGGACGACTACGTGGCCCTCGCCGTCGACGAGATCGTCGATGCCGGAGCGGACAACGTGCGCATCCGCCGGCGCGTCGAATGCCTCCTGCGCGAGCTGACAGCTCTGGCGCCCGAGAGTCGCCGAGAGCCACTCCAGGCGCGGCTGGACGAGCTGGCATCGCAATGGCAGCCGGCCGGCTCGGGCACAGCAACGACTCTGTCGGGTGAGCACCCGGGGGCGTGACAAGACCTCGTGAGTCCTCAGACAGGAGGAGTGCCAGCACCGGCGGACTCGCCGTCAGGAGCTGAGCAAGGAGAGTCGATGGCGACGTCACGCACGAAGTGGTGGTCGCGCGCGCGAGCGGCAGTCGCCGCTGCAGGAGGGCCGATCAAGGAGCACGATCTCCCGCGGCACGCCGCGGCGCTCACGTATTACCTCGTCTTGGCCCTCTTCCCGATCCTCATCGTGGTCACGGCGCTCCTGGGAGTGATCGGGCTCACGCCCGAGGCGCTGCAGTCGCTGCTCGACGCCGTCGCGCAGCTTGGCTCGCCGTGGGCCGTCGAGTTCGTGCGCGGCGTGCTGGACAGTGTCCTTGCGAGCAGCGGAACGCCACTGCTGCTGAGCGTCGGCGTCCTGATGGCCCTGTGGACTGCCTCCGGCTACGTGGCGGCGTTCATGTGGGCCGCGGCCGGGATCGGCGGCGAGCGCGACACGCGGCGCTGGTTCAGCGGCCTCGCGGTGCGGCTCGGGCTTGCGCTGCTGCTCGCCGTCCTGCTCTCCCTCGCCGCGACGGTGGTCGTCCTGGCGACCCCCTTCGCCCAGTGGTTGGGGGACCTGCTGGGCATCGACGAAACGGCGGTCCAGGTCTGGACGACGGTCGACTGGCCGTTCTTCTTCCTGGTCGCCGTGGCCGTCTTCCTGCTGCTCTACCGCGCCGCGCCGCACAGCCACAGGCGGCGCGTCCTCCACGATCTGATCGGTGCCTGCTGCGGTGTGACCATCTGGCTCATCGCCTCTGCGGCCTTCAGCTTCTACCTTGCGAATTTCGGCTCGTATGACCGCGTGTACGGCGTGCTCGGCACCGGCATCGCCTTCCTGGTGTGGGCATGGATCCTCGACCTGACTCTACTCGGAGGGCTCGAAGTGAGCGTGGGCCTGGGCACGTGGCGCGAGCGTCCCAAGGCGAAGGGCGACGCCGCTGTGCCACCAGAGCCGTCACCCCTTGAGCCAAGAACGCCCCACGCTGGTGGAGCGGGAAGATGAGCGTTCGAATCGAGGCGCCCCGCGATGGCCTCTCAGGAGACTGAGCATTCCGCCCACAGCGTGCCGACATCCTGTCGCGTGCGCGGTCAAGCCGCTGGAGGTTGAGATGACCGAGCTTTCATCAACTGAGGTCACATCTAGGAAAGTGGCGCGCCGGGCCGCGACGCCGGTCGCCGGCGCGATCGCCGGCATCATCTTCGCGGTGCTGTTCACCGTCAGCATGACCATCCTTCGTCAGAAGATGGGCGACGCCGCGAACGACACCGGCGCCTGGCTGACCGAAGACACGGGACTCGTCAAGTTCGCCCTCTTCCTCGTTCCGTTCGCGGGCCTCGCGTTCCTCTGGTTCATCGCGGTGGCCAGAGAGCGCCTGGGCAGGTTCGAGGACCAGTTCTTCTCCACGGTGTTCATCGGCAGCGGCCTGCTGTTCCTGGCCATGATGTTCGCGGCGGCCGCGACCGCGGGGGCGATCGTCGCCGCGGCCGCGAACGACCCCGAGGGGTTCGCATCCAGCACCACCTACACCTACGCCCGTCACGCGGTCACGCAGATCCTTGGCGTGTACGCGATACGCATGGCGGCCATCTTCCAGCTCTCGCAGGCGAGTCTGTGGCTGCGCACCCGCGTGATGCCGCGCTGGATGGCGCTGATCACCGTCGTGGTCGCGCTGGTCCTGCTCTTCGTCTTCACCCAGTCCTGGTGGGTCGTCCTCGTCTTCCCGGCATGGGTGTTGCTGGTCAGCATCTACATCCTCATCGCGCAGCCGGCGCGGAATCAGGGTGAGACCGGAGATCAGCCCAACTAGCGCCGGAGGGCGGGGGACTCTGCGGCGCCCGCCTGCGGACGGACGCTCACACCACGTCCGGCAGCGTCAGCCGCGCGGCGTGCGCGTACGCCAGTGGAACAGAGCCGCCAGCACCATGCCGAGCAGCAGGCCCAGGACGGCCGAGATGACCACGAGCCAGACGAGCGAGACCGACGAGGATCCGACGACCCAGCTCACCTCGACGTCGCCGGTGTTCGCGATGACGAGTGCGATCAGTGCGACGAGCAGAGCGACCGCCGTACCGGCGTAGATGTAGAGGCGCGTGCGGTGCGCCTTGCGCGCGAAGCGCTCGCCGCGAGTCTCGCCGATCGCGCTCGAAGTCTCGAGAGTCACCGGGGGGAGACCCGCCGTCGCCGTGACTGGTGCGTTGGGATCCATCTTGCCCTCCTTGTGGGGGGCCACGGTTGCGACATCGACCGCGAAGAGGATTGCCGACTCACCGAAGCAGGACCGGGACGGCGCCGGGGCGACGTCGTCGGGGACGGGAGAGGACCCGTACTGTAGACCTTCCCAGATGCGCGGCAGCGCAACCCGACGGGTCTCGCTCGCTCGGTCGAGGTTCGCCGTCCCGTGACATCCCTCTCGCCCGTTCCTGACGCGACCCGCCGAAGATGTGAGCTCGTCCGGAGGGCGGATGCCCTATGCTGTGCCCCAGTCCGCCGACACAGAGAGGCTTGAATGACGAACGAACCGCACTTGGGCGACCCGGCCTGCGAGACGACGACACGAAGGCGCACCAAGATCGTCGCCACGCTCGGCCCTGTCACGCGGGACGCGCGCGTGCTCGAGCGCCTGGTCGCGGCCGGGATGGACGTGGCGCGGATCAACCTCTCGCACGGGCGCCGCGCCGAGCACGAGCAGAGCATCGCCGCCGTGCGCGCCGCGGCGGCAGGGCACGGCTCGCCGCTCGCGGTGCTGGTCGACCTGCCGGGCCCGAAGCTCCGCCTCGGTGACCTGCCGGGCCCGGTGCTCCTGCGCCGCGGCGACGAGGTCGAGCTCGGCAGCGGGCCGGGCGCGGCGCTGCCGGTCAACTTCCCGGAGCTGCTCGAGCACTTCCGGCCGGGAGAGCTCGTCCTGGTCGACGACGGCGCGGTGGCCCTGCGGGTGCGCGCCGTCCGGCCGGGAGCCGTGGTGCTCGAGGCGCTCAACGACGGCGCCGCCCAGTCGCACAAAGGCGTCAACCTGCCCGACACCCAGCTGCCGATCAGCGCCCTCACCCCCGCCGACCGCGAGCACCTGGCCTGGGCGCTCGAGCAGGACGTCGACTACCTCGCGCTCTCCTTCGTCCGCTGCGCCGACGACGTGCGCGAGCTCAAGGCGCTGGTCGAGGCGGCCGACGGCGACCAGCTGGTGGTCGCCAAGATCGAGAAGAAGGAGGCGCTCGCCGCGCACGAGGAGATCATCGCCGCAGCCGACGCGGTGATGGTCGCGCGCGGCGACCTCGGGGTCGAGATCGACCCCTCCCTGGTGCCGATCTGGCAGAAGCGCATCATCCACGCCGCCAACATCGCCGGCAAGCCGGTGATCACGGCGACGCAGATGCTGCAGTCGATGATCGCCGCTCCGCGCCCGACGCGCGCCGAGGCGAGCGACGTGGCCAACGCCATCTACGACGCGACGAGCGCCGTGATGCTCTCCGGCGAGACCGCCGTCGGCGCCTACCCGGTCGAGGCCGTGGAGACCATGGCGTGCATCGCCCAGGCGGTGGAGGCCGACATCGAGCGCCAGGGCCGCGCGCCGCGGCCGTGGGCGGACGGACCGACCGGCGTGTCCGGCGCCATCAGCCACGGGGCCTGCGAGGTGGCGGCCCGCGTCGGCGCCGCCGCCATCGTCAGCGCCACCTGGTCCGGCGCCACGGCACGCTCCGTAGCCCGGCACTTCCCCTCACAGCCGGTCGTCGCCATCAGCCCGAGCCGCCGCGTGGTCAACCAGCTCGCGCTGTCCTGGGGTGTGTGCCCGCTGCACGGCGACCCCACCGAGAGCTTCGAGGAGACCGTGCGTCAGGCCAACGACCTGGTGCTCGCCGGGGGCTACGGCAAGCGCGGCGATGTGGTCGTCATCACCGCCGGGCTGCTCACCAACCAGCCGGGCAAGACGAACCTCATCAAGGGGCACACGCTCGAGTAGCCGGCGTCGTCCGCGGGCGAGCGGCGCACCCGGCGGTCAGTCGTCCTTGCCCGCCTGGTCCGGCTCGAGCTGGAGAAAGCGCAGCTCGACGATGCGCGCCTCGTCGACGGCGGTGATGGAGACCGGCAGGCCGTCGACGCGGACGACCTCCCCAGCCTCGGGCACACGCCCGAGCAGCTCCACCACGTGGCCGCCGATGGTCGCCTCGCCGGCGTTCTCGAGGTCGACGCCGAGCTCGTCCTCGACCTCGCCCAGCGGCGCGGTGCCGGCGCAGACGAGCGTGTCGCCCTCGCGGCGGATCTCCGGCGGGTGCTCGCCGTCCTCCTCCTCCTCGAACTCGCCGACGATCTCCTCGAGGATGTCCTCCAGGGTGACGAGACCCACGGTGGTGTCGAACTCGTCCACCACGAGCGCCATGTGCTGGCGGCGCTTGCGCATCTCGCGCAGCACCTGGTCGACGAGCATGGACTCCGAGACGCGGGTGAGCGGACGCGCGAGGTCGGCCAGCTCCGCGGGTACGCCGTCGAGCGCGAGGCGGAGCAGCTCCTTGAAGTTGACGACCCCGACGGCGCTGTCCAGCCCGTCCGCCTCGCACAGCGGCAGGCGCGTATGCAGGCTGCCGCTCGCGCGCCGCACGGCCTCCTCGATCGACTCGCCGACCACGAGGTAGTCGATCTCCGAGCGCGGCACCATCACCTGGCGGGCGCGCAGATCGCCGAAGACGAGCACGTTCTCGGCGAACTCGCGCTCGTAGGACTTGATCAACCCCTCGTTGACGCTCTGCGCCAGCAGCATGCGCAGCTCGTCCTCGGTGTGCGGCGTGTGGCCCACCTCGCGCGCCGGCGGGATGCCGAACGGCTTGAGCACCAGGTTGCCCAGCCAGTTGAACGCGTCGACGACCGGCTTGGTGACGAGGTAGAAGGCACGCATAGGCCGCGCGACCCACAGCACCGTCCCTGTGGTGCGCGCGATGGCGAGCGACTTCGGCGCGAGCTCGCCGAGCACCACGTGCAGCATGGTCACGATCGCCAGCGAGAGAGCGAGGCTCAGGCCGACCGAGACGCCGGGGGCGATGGAGCCGACCAGCGGCTCCAGGATGTGTTCGAAGGCGGGCTCGGCCAGCGCGCCGAGCCCGATGCTGGCGATGGTGATGCCGAGCTGGCAGGCGGCCAGGTAGGCGTCGATCTGCTCCACGGCGCGGCGCGCGGCCTTGGCGCCGGGCTTTCCCTGCCGCTCGAGCTCGACGACCTGACTGAGCCGCACACGGGTGATGGCGAACTCGGTCGCGACGAAGAAGGCGTTGAGGGCGACGAGCCCGAGGGCCGCCAGGATGCGCAGCGCCTCACTCATCGGAGATGGCCCGCGTCGGGATCAGGGTCGTCGTCCACGAGAGGGATGATACCCGGAGCGGGCAAAGAAATGGCTGGCGAGGAAGGACTCGAACCTTCAATCCCCTGATCCAGAGTCAGGTGCCTTGCCAATTAGGCCACTCGCCAGCGGCGTCCGAAAAGTGTACCTCGAGGGGCCGGAACGCTCAACCGTCGGTGGCCCCGCTGGGGCGTCCGGCGTGCGGTTCAGGGAGTGTCGTTCGGGTTCTGCAGGTCGAGCGACCACTCGGGGATGCCGAGGTCCTCGAGCACCCGGCTGCGCAGCTTCCACAGGTACTGCGAGAGGCGCTCGCGCTCCTGCTTGGTCAGCACCGAGAAGATCCGCTGATCGGTCTCGTTGTGGTGCGACTGCTCGAACACGTCGAGGCCCTGCGCGGTGATGACCACCTCGATCTTGGACCTGCCGGTGCCCTTGCGGCGCTCCACCAGGCCGTCCTTCTCCATGCGCTTGAGCATCTCGGTGACGGAGTGCAGCTCGCGGAAGAGGTTGCGCGCGATGACCACGGGCGTGGCCGTGCCGCCGTTGTTCATGATGATGTAGAGGATGGCGCGCCGGTCGTCGCTGATGCCGAAGCGCGCGTAGTCCCGCTGGCGTGCCTTGAGGATCGCGTCCTTGGTCTGGGCGATGAGCGCCCAGAGGAGGAAGGGGTCGTCCGCGGAGTAGCCCTGGGTCTTGTGACCGCTGTCTTCGTCAACCATGCTCAAGCCCCCGTCGTGGACACCGCCGCGTCGCACCCAGACCGTATCACTCAGTTCAGGCCGTGTCCTGCCGTCCCTGCTTGCGCAGCTTGGCCCACGTGTCCTTGAGCGTCAGTGTGCGGTTGAAGACGAGCGCGCCCGGCGCCGAGTCGGGGTCCGGGCAGAAGTACCCGAGCCGCTCGAACTGGACGGTCTCGCCGGCGGGCAGACCGGCCAGCGACGGCTCGACCCGGCAGCCGCTGAGCACCGTCTCGGAGTCGGGGTTCACGGCCTCGAAGATGTCGCGGCCGCCGGCGCCCGGGTACGGGTCCGTGAAGAGGTGCTCGTACAGGCGGACCTCGGCCGGCACGGCGTGGGCGGCCGAGACCCAGTGCAGGGTGGCCTTGGGGCGGCGGCCGTCGGGAGCGTCGCCGCCGCGCGTGGCCGGATCGTGCGTGCAGCGCAGCTCCACGATGTTCCCCGCCTCGTCCTTGACGACCTCGTTGCAGGTGACGAAGTAGGCCGCTCGCAGCCGCACCTCGCGGCCGGGCGCGAGCCGGAAGAACTTGCGCACCGGCTCCTCCATGAAGTCGTCGCGCTCGATCCACAGCTCGCGCGAGAAGCCGACCTTGCGCGTGCCCGCCTCCGGATCCTCCGGGTTGTTGGGCACGTCCATCTCCTCGGTCTGCCCCTCCGGGTAGTCGGTGACGACCACCTTGAGCGGGTCGAGCACGCCGAAGCGGCGCGGGGACGTGCGGTTGAGCACGTCGCGCACCGTGTGCTCCAGATACTCGACCTCCACGACGCTGTCGGTCTTGGCCACGCCGACCAGCGCCGCGAACTCGCGGATGCCTCCGCCGGGAACCCGCGCCTGCGGATGCCCGAGAGCGTGGGCATGCGCGGGTCGTCCCAGCCGCGCACGACGCCCTCGTTGACCAGCCGCATCAGCACGCGCTTGCTGAGCACGGTGTGCGTGAGGTTGAGGCGCGCGAACTCGTACTGGTGCGGCTCGGCCGGCACCGGCAGGTTCTGGATGAACCAGTCGTAGAGCGGCCGGTGCGCCTCGAACTCCAGCGTGCAGATGGAGTGCGTGATGCGCTCGATGGCGTCGGACTGGCCGTGCGCGAAGTCGTACATGGGGTAGATGCACCAGGCGTCGCCGGTGCGCGGGTGCTCGGCGTGCAGGATGCGGTAGAGCACGGGGTCGCGCAGGTTGATGTTGGGCGCGGCCATGTCGATGCGCGCGCGCAGGACGCGCGCGCCGTCCGGGAACTCCCCGGCGCGCATGCGCGCGAAGAGGTCGAGGCTCTCGTCGGCCGGCCGGTCCCGCCACGGGCTCGGCCGGCCCGGCTCGGTGAGCGTGCCGCGGTGCTCGCGGATCTCCTCGGCGGAGAGGTCCTCCACGTAGGCCTTGCCGGCCTTGATCAGTTCGACCGCCCACTCGTAGAGTTGCTCGAAGTAGTCCGAGGCGAAGTACAGGTGCTCGCCCCAGTCGAAGCCGAGCCAGTGCACGTCCGCCTCGATGGCGTCGATGTACTCCTGCTCTTCCTTCATCGGGTTGGTGTCGTCGAAGCGCAGGTGGCAGCGCCCGCCGAACTCCTGCGGGATGCCGAAGTTGAGGCAGATGGACTTGGCGTGCCCGATGTGGAGGTAGCCGTTGGGCTCCGGGGGGAAGCGCGTGACGACCTCAGCGACGCGCCCCTCGCGCAGGTCCGCCGCGACGATGTCGCGGATGAAGTCGCTGCGTTCCGGCGGGTTTTGTGCGGGAGTGCTCATGCGGCCCGAATATAGCACAGGCGCCTCTGCGTTCGGGCCTTCCGGGCCGCCGAGGCGGGGCGGCGCACGCGGCGGCGAATACACAGGGACCCCACTCCCGCGCCCGGAGGAGCCGTCATGCCGAAGAAGACGAAGCGACCCATCCTGTTCGACGACCAGTCCCGCTACCTCGACCGGTTCGGGCTGGTCCTGGCGCTGACCATCCTGGCGATCGTCGCCCTGGCGCTCGTCGACCTCTCCGCGCCGGCCGGCGACCTCGTGGCCGGCGTCGCCTCCATCGCGACCAGCGTCCTCGTCGGCGCCACGCTGCTTCTCGCTCTGCGCGCGTCCGGGGTGCGGCTCAAGTGGAGGCGCGTGGCCGACGTGCTGGTCGCCTTCGTGCTCTTCATCGTCGTCCTGCAGATCGTCTACGGTCTGTTCTCGGACACCCCGCTGTTCGCCCGCGAGGGCACGCGCCCCCTTACGCTTCTCGTCCTGGCCGCGCTGGCGCCGCTCGTGGTGATGCGCCGGCTCCTGAAGCACCGCACCGTCACGACGGGGACGCTGTTCGGCGCGATCTCGGCGTTCCTGCTGCTTCCGATCGCGTTCACCTACGCGTTCCTGACCATCGACGGCCTGCAGGGGTCGACGTTCTTCGGGAGCGTCCAGCCGACGACGTCGTTCATGTACTTCAGCCTGACCACCATCACGACCGTGGGCTACGGCGACCTGACGGCCGTCACGCCGCTGGCGCGGCTGATCGCAACCGCCGAGGCCGTATCGGGTCAGGTGTACCTGGTGACGTTCGTCGCCATGCTGGTCGGCCTGCGGGCGCAGCACTGGGCCGCCGGCAAACGCGAGGCCGGCGGCGGCCCGGAGGCTGCGACAGCCGATGGCGCGACGACGAGCGAACCGGCGGCGGACGCCGACTGAGTGACGTGGGCGCAGCGGCGGGCGCCCGGCCGGGCGCCCGCCGCCGCCCCTGTGAGGCCTACGCGCGCGCGCGCTGCGCGACGTGCTTCTTCGTCCCGAGGATCCGCGTCGCGCCGACGATGACCAGGATCACTGCGACCAGCACCAGCAACTGCTGGATCGCGGACAGGCCGGCAGCGGTCAGGTCCACCCGGTCTACGACGCCCGTCGCCTTGCCGGCGACGTGCGTGAACGAGCCGAAGTCCCAGATCGCGTGGATGACCATGGGGATGATGATGGTCCCGGTGATGCGGCGGATCGCATAGAACACGCTGCCGAGGATGAAGGCGAAGATGACCTGCTGGATCGTCGGCCCCGCGCCTTGCCCGAGGATGACGTTCACGCCGTGCAGCAGGCCGAACAGGATCGCGCTGAACAGCCAGACCTTGACCTCGCCGTAGCCGCCGCGAAAGCCGACGACGGCGAGGCCGCGGTAGGCGATCTCCTCGCTGAAGCCGACCAGGGCGGTGCCGATGGCCAGCCACAGGATCATGGCGCCGCCCATGTTGCCGAGGTTGCCGTAGTCGATGCCGAGCAGCACGCCGATGAACACCAGGATCGGCACGGCCAGCAGCCAGCGCGGCGGGCGGGGCGGCGAAGACTCGGGAAGCTCGCGCAGGACGGGCCGCCACCAGCCGAGCGCCGTGGTCACGACGGCGAGGACGAGCGCGCCGATGGCGACGGGTACGACGATGCCCTTGATGATGTTGTCGGTCGTCGCGCCGATCACGTCGTAGCCGACGCCCATGATCAGCTCGAGGACGAGGAAGAGGATGGCGTAGCCGATGCCGATGGCCCAGGCCAGGCTCGGTCGCGGTTGGACTCTCATGATGGACCCTCCGATTCGGTATGCGGACCGCGCGTCACTGGAGCGAGTTGCTCACCGCGACGCTGAAGAACGGCAGCGTCAGGAGCACCCAGTCGTTGAGGACATGGGCGATCGTGCTCACCCAGATGCTCTTGGTCTTGATGTACGCCAGGGACAGGATGAGCCGCGCGCCTCCGATCACGACCAGGCACTGGAGGATGTTCCAGTCGTACGTGGGCAGATGCACCAGCGCGAAGATGATGGCCGAGATGATCCACGCCCACACCAGCGCCTTCTTGCGCGACCACTTCATCTTCGCGGAGAACAGGTACAGGAGCGCCAGCAGCGGCAGGATGGTCAGCAGCTCCTCGCCGAAGAGCTGGATGGCGACCGAGGCGTACGTGGCGACGATCTCCGGGGCGGCCTTCTCGGTGATGCTCTGCGTAGCCGCGTTGGCGCTCGTCTCGGCGATCACCGTGACGATCCCGCCAAGGATCCAGCTAACGACGACGTTGATGAGGCCGAAGGCGACGCCCCACATGAAGTGGCGCCACGTGAGGCGGCGGAAGACGGCCGTCCAGCCGGGATGGGCGACGGCGTAGAGGCCGACGAGCGGGAGCACGGAGAACACGATGACGGTGATGAAGATCGAGTAGTCGCCGTCCAACGGGCTGACCAGCCGGAAGGCGAACGCGGCCGCCAGCACGACCAGCACGAGCGCCCACTGCCGCCCCGAGATCCAGACCGGCCAGCCCTGGTAGTACGGGAAGTCGTCGTTGGCGAGCTCCAGGCGCTTGAAACGGTCGGCCGGCGCGACCGGAGGAGGCGGCGCCGGCGCGTGCCTCGAAGAGCGAGAGGTCATCTGATTCCTTTCGTGTGCTGCTTTCGCGGGCTGCTTTCCACTATCAACACAGTGACAAACGCAACGCACTCTATACCCAAGGACGAACGTTCGTCCAGCATCTCTCGACGCTGCACCCGGTCGACGGCGACAGATAGGATGGCGCCTATGGACTCGGCACCGGGGAGGGAGACGCCGCACGACCGGATCCTGGCCGCAGCACGCCGGGTCATCACCTCGCGCGGTCTGCACGAGCTCTCGGTCCAGACGGTCGCGACCGAGGCAGGGGTCACGAAGTCCGCGATCTCCTACCACTTCGGCAACAAGGACGGCCTGGTCCTGGAGCTCATCGGAGAGCTGGCCGTCCAGGAGAGCGAAGAGGCCCAGCGGGTCGTGGGAAGCATCCGCGACCCCGCCGAGCGTCTCAGCGCCTACCTTGCACTGTACCGTCACCTGATCCAGACCAGTGACCACTGGCGTCTGGCCTTCGCGCTCTGGCCCACCTCTCACCTCGACGAGAAGGCCCGCCAGTGGGACCGCATCGCGGCCACGAGCCTTGAAGCGCTGCACCTCTCCCCCGACGACCCCTCAGCCCAGGTGCTGCTCTCCGTCCTCAGGGCGGCGATCATGGGCCTCGCGTTCATGCACGAGAACAGGGCGCCGGACGTGCATATCGAGGCCTGCTTCGCGCAGCTCGAGCAGGCCATGCTGCCGGTCTACCTGGAGACCATCGCGGCCGCCGGGCGCTCGAGAGACTGAGTCCGGGCGGCGGCCCGCCTGACGTCAGGCGCCTCCGGTCGACTCCCGCGCGAGCAGGGACTGCGAGAGCGCCGGGAAGAGCACGGCCGAGACCAACCCCGCCAGGACCAGGGACGAGGCGACCGACGAAGGCAGCAGTCCCGCCTCCACGCCGAGGTCCGCGGCGACCACGACGAAGGAGACGTTGGTCGCCAGCATGAGGCCGCTCGCCAGCACGCCGCGACGGTCAAGGTCGCGGCGGAAGAGGACCGCCGGCAGCGCCCGCGCGACCACCAGCACCGCGAGGAACCCGAGCACGGCCAGCAGGCCGGCCGGCGTGAGCGCGGCGCGGATGTCCAGGCGCATGCCGCTGACGATGAAGAAGATCGGCACGAAGAAGCCGAAGCCGATGGCGTCGAGCCGCGTCCCGTAGAGCGACTCCCGCTCCGAGCCCCTGATGAGCGCCCCGAAGAGGATCCCGGCCAGGAACGTCCCGAGGATCACCTCGAACCCGAAGACCGCGGCGATGGAAGCGGCGCCCAGGACCACCATCACCACGAAGCGGGTGCTGATC
This sequence comes from uncultured Thermoleophilia bacterium, assembly GCA_963793605.1. Taxonomy (GTDB): domain Bacteria; phylum Actinomycetota; class Thermoleophilia; order UBA2241; family UBA2241; genus CAIXSE01. The sequence goes on along the minus strand of CAWCAH010000004.1, from coordinate 236,945 downwards.
TGCGACGTCGTGAGGTCGAGGCGCGCCGCGACGCTCTTGCCCGGGCTCCAGGCGGCGGCGCGGCGCAGCGCCCAGCCGATGAGCACGATCACGCCGACGAACACGGCGAGGACCACCAGGCCGATCGCCACGATCACCAACTCCTCGAGCGTGGACTCCGCCGGGACGGCGAACAGCACGCCGAGCAGGGCGATGCTCGCGAACTCGGCGACGGCTCCGCCGGCGACCACCAGCGTGCCGACGTCGGAGTGCAGGTTGTGGGTGTCCCTGAGCACCGGCACGACGATGCCGACCGAGGTCGAGCAGAGCGCGACGGCGACGAGCAGCGGCGCGGAGTCGACGCCGGCGGCGTGCAGCGCGTACGCGCCGCCGGCGGCAAGCGCGAACGAGACGAAGAACGTCGCGATGCCGAGCCGGAGCGGCCGGCCGCGGAGCGCGCCGAGGTCGAGTTCGGCGCCGGCGAGGAACAGCAGGAATGCGACCCCGAGCAGGCCGAGGAACCGGGCGACGTCGTCCACGTGCAGCCAGCCCAGCACCTGCGGTCCGACCAGGATGCCGGCGACGATCTCCAGCACGATCGCCGGCACCCGCAGCCGCGGGAAGAAGCCGAGCACGAAGGGCACGCCGAAGGCCAGCACCGAGATGCCGAACAGGTTGAAGAGGTACTCTTCCACGCCCGCCTCCGCCAGGTACTCTCCCGAGCAAAGCCGTCAGACAGTACCTGACGTCCAGCGTTCGAGCCACCACGCCACGGAGCGGTTCAGCTCCACTGAGAAGTCGGCCGTGAACTTGCGCGCGTAGACGTCCTGGACACATCCGCGCGGGCCCTCGGGCGTCTCGCGCACGCCGTGCAGCGCGTCGAGCTCGGCCGAGGTCTCGGCGAGCTCCTCGGGCGTGAGGCGCCGGTAGACGTCCTTGTGCACCACGTGCCGCTCGTAGCGCCCGGTACGGTGCGGCCGGGTCTTGGGGCGGCCGAAGCAGAGCAGCGCCGCCGGGAACGTCCAGCGCGGCAGATGCAGCAGCTCGGCGTGCTCCTCGCCGAGCTCCATGATGTCGCCGATGTAGCACGAGCCGATGCCGAGCGACTCGGCCGCCACGACGGCGTTCTGCGCCGCGATGAGCGCGTCGTCGCAGGCCAGCAGCAGATCGCCGGCGCCCGGCGTCGCGCCGGCGGGCACGCCGGGCAGGTCGTCGCAGCCGCAGGCGGCGAAGAGGTCCATCCACTTCTGGTAGTCGGCGACGAACAGGAGCAGCCACGGCGCGCGGGCGACGAACGGCTGGTGGTCGCAGGTCACCGCCAGCCGGTCCTTGAGCACCTGGTCCTCGATCTCGAGGATCGAGTAGAGCAGCATGTTGCCGGCCGTGGGCGCCCGCAGCGCAGCGTGCAGGATCGCCTGCTTCTCGGGCGCGGTGAGCGGAGCGGGATCGTAGGCGCGCGTCGAGCAGCGTGCATCGAGCAGAGTGAGGGTCTCGTTCATCAGCATCAGGCCTCCGATGGGGCGTGGAGTGGGCTCAGTCGGCGCCGGCAGCCTACCGCAGCCGCGGCGTTCGCGACCGTTGCGGGGGGAGTAGTCTGAGCACGATCGCGCGGAAGAGGAGGCGCACGTGGCGGCCGGAACATCGCGGGCAGGACGATGGACCACGAGGATCGTCCTGATCGCCCTGCTCGCCGCCGCCGTCGTCGCGGCCGTCGCCGGCATCACCTACGCGACCGGCGCATGGGGTCCGCTCTCGGACGGCGTGCAGGCGGAGGCCCGGCAGGCCATCGTCGGGTACGAGCTGGCCAAAGACCCGATCCGCATCTCCGGCACGGCAGGCGGGGATCTGACCAGAAGCGACCGGGCGGCGCTGCAGGAACGCTTCCTGCGACGCCTCGAGCGGTACGCCACCGGCCCGGCGCTCGCCGACGGTCGCGCGTACGACTACGTGACCGTGTTCAAGGACTCCGAGCGCCGCGGACGCCGAATCGTGGGGGCCACCGGCTGGATCGCGTACTGGGACGGTCCGCGCAAGGACATCGACGGCGAGGTGCACGTGAGGGCGGGCGTCGGCCATCGCTACGAGGTCATCCTCTGGGACGAGGACAAGGACCGGGCGGTCCCCCAGCAGGACTGGGTGCCGAGCGTTGTCGTCTACGACTACTCGCTGCGGCAGGTCGACGGCGTCTGGAAGGTCGCGGACAGCGCTCACTGGCGCTTCTTCGACCCCGCGACCGGGCAGCTCGGCACCGGGCCGTGAGACGGCTCGTCCACGGGTACAGTCTCCACATGACCTGAGCATCAGAGGAGGTCCCCGTGACGATCAGGATTCTGCTGGCGCGGCGCTCGGTGGCGGCGACGGTGATCGCCGTGCTCGCCGCCGTGACGTTCGCGGTGCCGGCGTGGTGCGTCGCCTCCGGCACCTGGGGCTGGTGAGCCGAGAGCCGGCCGGCAAGACGCGGAGGGGCGGGCGGCCCTACGGCCGCCCGCCCCTCGTGAGCTCCGGGCCGGCGCGCAGTCCCCTCGGCGCCGGCCCCTTCACTCAGCGTCTCACGGCATCTGCGCCGGCAGGCCCTGCGCCAGGCTCAGCGCCTGGTTCGCGCGCTGCGCCGAGTAGTCCGTCAGGTACGTGATGCGCGCGGCGCCGCTCATGCCGGCGGCCGTCGCCTCCGTGCTCGCCTGCGCAGTCGTGCACTGCGCCTCGAACGCGCCGTACACGCTCCGCACCAGCGGGATGTAGTAGCCGTAGCGCGTCGTCCCGCCCACGGTGCCCTTCTTGTCCAGGCTCTCAGCCACCGCGCGGAACGTGGTGAACGCGGTCCGGCCCGTGAACGCCGCCGGAACACTCGTGATGCTGCCGTAGAACGGGATGTACGTGCTCGAGCACGGGCGGCTCGGGGCGACCCACAGCACGCCGCCGATATCATCGGACAGCCAGTCGCGCAGCTGCCACACGGCGCTGTAGTCCGTCGTGGAGTGGCAGATCGGCCGGTTGGTCTGGCTGTGCGGGCTCATCAGCGTGTAGCCCGACGTCTGGTCGAGCGCTGGTCCCCTCGTAGTGCAGGCGGCAGATCTCCTGGATGTCCTGCCGGGTCACCGGGTCGTCGGGCTCCACGTACACCGGCCGGGTCGCGTAGGGCATGGTCGGGGTCAGGCCGAGCGAAGGAGCGACGCTGTCGTACGCGCCCCACAGGCGGTTGGTGTCGTAGTACGTCTGCAGCTCGGCGCGGTCGCCGTAGGCCCAGGCGACCTCGAACGGCCCGTCGGACGGACTGTACCGGCCGATGCTCTGCGCGAACGAGACCAGGTCGGGCGAGCCGCGGAAGTTCTCCGTGTCGCTCAGGTCGATCTGGCGGATGGTCACGATGTTGGGGTGCGCGAGGAACGCGTCGTCGGGCACCCGCTGCGCGACCCAGTGGTGGCCGCCGAGGAGCTCGAAGAGCCACGCCTCGTCGGGGTCGGCCAGGCCGAAGCTGCCTGCGGCGCCGGCCTCGAAGCCCGTCACCGCCATCTGCTCGAGCCGGGCGAGCGCCTCCTGCACGGTGGCGCACTCCTGCAGCAGGATGTCCCAGAGCTCGCCGCCGTACCCCTTCTTCACGTACGGGTCGGCGGCCAGCACGCTCGGGTCGAGGTCGGTGAAGGTCCCGTAGTTGACCCCCAGTTGCTTCACGTTGACGCCGCCCTCCGGGATCGAGCCCAGCGTGAGCAGCTTGACGTACTGGTAGTGCGTGGCGTCGCCGGGGACGATCTCCAGGTACTGGTAGTTGTTGGCCGACCAGTCGTTGTTGTAGCCCATCATCACCGAGCCGTCCGCCGTGGCGTCCTTGCCGGCCATGACGAAGTTGCACCAGTGCCGACCGGCTGGAGCGGCCGGCGGCCGGCGGCGAGGCGCTGCCCGGCCGCCGGCCAGAGCCGGCCGCGCGCGGCGGCCAGCGCCACGAGCAGGACGAGGAGCAGGACGAGCAGTGGTTTCTTCATGGCGACCTCCCTGATGGTGCGAGGCCGCGGGCCACACCCTCCGCGGTTCTCGCAGTGACTCCGGTGACGCCAAGGTACTACCGCTCTCGTGTGGTGAACAGAGCTCGGCTGCGCGTACGGCCGCACGCGTAGGTCGGCGAGCCGGAGGACCGGCGCCTTGACTGCCGGCCGGGGTCAGGCGGCGGGGCGCTCGCCGGGACGCTCGTGCCGCCTCACGGCCCGTGAGCGCGCGACCGGCTCCGCGGGCGGCTCCTGCCCGCCGGCGGCGGCCGCCCCGGCGCCGTCCGTCGCCTGGACGGCCGGCAGACGCAGGCGCTTGAGCAGCAGCGCGTTCACAGCGACCAGGATGCTGGAGCCAGACATCGCGATGGCAGCGATCTCGGGCCGCAGCGTCAGGCCCACCGGCGCGAACACGCCGGCGGCCACCGGCAGGGCGATGGCGTTGTAGCCGACCGCCCAGCCGAGGTTCTGGCGCATCTTGCGCAGCGTGCCCCGGCCGATGGCGATGGCGCGGCCCACATCCCCCGGATCCGAGCGCATCAGCACGACGTCCGCCGTCTCGACCGCCACGTCGGTGCCGGCGCCGATGGCGATGCCGACGTCCGCCAGCGCCAGGGCGGGCGCATCGTTGACGCCGTCGCCGACCATGGCCACCTTGCGGCCCTGCCGCTGCAGCTGCCGCACGGCGTCGGCCTTGCCGTCCGGCAGCACTCCGGCGAGGACCTCGTCGATACCGAGCTCGCCGGCGACGCGGCGCGCGGTCGCCTCGGCGTCGCCGGTCAGCATCACCGGGCGCAGACCGAGCGCGCGCAGCTCCGCGACCGCCTGCCCGGCCGTCGGCCTGATCTTGTCGGCGACGGCAAACAGCGCCGCCGCCTCGCCGCCGACGGCGACGAACACGACGGTGCGGCCGGCGCCCGCCAGCTTCTCGGCGCGCTCGCGCGTGCCGCGCAGGCGAACGCCCTCCTGCTCGAGCAGACGCGCGTTGCCCACGAGCACGCGCCGCCCCTCGACCCAGGCCGCCGCGCCATGCCCGGGCATGGACGTGAAGCGCTCGGCCGGCGGCGGCGTGACGCCGGTCTCCCGCGCCGCCGCCACCACGGCCGCCGCGAGCGGGTGCTCGCTCTGCTCCTCGACCGCCGCCGCGAGCGCCAGCACCTCGGTGCGGCCGAAACCGTCCAGCGCGGTGACCCCGACCACCGCAGGCTTGCCCTCCGTGAGCGTGCCGGTCTTGTCGAGGACCACGGTGTCCAGGCCGGCGATCTGCTCCAGGGCCACGGCGCTCTTGAACAGGATGCCGTGGCGCGCTCCGAGGCCGGTGCCGACCATCACGGCGGTCGGCGTCGCGAGGCCCAGTGCGTCCGGGCAGGTGATGACGACGACGGTGATGGCGAAGAGCAGCGCCGTGGAGACGCTGGCGCCCGCCGGACCGAGCCACACGACGAAGGTGAGGGCGCCGCCGATGAGCGCCACGAGGACCAGCCAGAAGGCCGCCCGGTCCGCGAGGCGCTGCGCCGGCGCCTTGCTGCTCTGGGCCTCCTGCACGAGCTTGACGATCTGGGCGAGCGCGGTGTCGGCGCCGACCGCGCTCGCCAGCGCCCGCAAGGACCCGGTGCCGTTGACGGTCGCGCCGATCAGCCTGTCGCCGGGCGCCTTGGCCACGGGCATGCTCTCACCCGTCACCATCGACTCGTCCACGTGACTCTCACCGCGGACGACCTCGGCGTCCACCGGCACCTTGGCCCCCGGCTTGATCACGAGCACGTCGCCGACCACGACCTCGCTGGTCGGCACCTCGCGCGTCTCGCCGTCGTGCTCGACCAGCGCCATCGGCGGCGCCAGGTCGAGCAGGCTGCGGATCGCCTCGTTGGCGCCGCCGCGCGCACGCATCTCGAGCCAGTGACCCAGCAGCACGAACGCGGCGAGGAAGGCGGCGGCCTCGTAGAACACCTCGCCGTCGATCCAGAACGTCACCGCCACCGAGTAGAGCCAGCCGGCGCCGATGGCCACGGCGACGAGGACCATCATGTCCAGGGTCCGGTTGCGCAGCGCGCGCAGGGCGCCGGAGAAGAACACCGAGGACGAGTAGAAGACGACCGGGAGACTCAGCAGCAGCTGGAAGACCTCGCTGGACATCCCGAACGGCGCCGGGAGCTCGCGGCCGAGGAGCGCCGTGCCCATGGGCGACCAGAACATGATGGGCACGGCGAGCGCGGCCGCGACGAAGAACCGGTCGCGTAGAGCGCGGGCCATGGCGGCCATGGACATGTCTCCGTGGCCGCCGTGCGCTCCCGTCGCAGGCGCCGACGCCGCATGCGCGCCCGCGTGCGCCCGGTGCCCGGCCGCCGAGCCGGACGTCTCGTACACGCCGTCCGGCTCCTCGGCGGGGGCGCAGAGGTGACGCGGGACGCACTCGCCCGCGCAGCGATATCCGCAACCGACGATGCCGCGGCGGAGTTCCTCCGGGCCGATCGCCGCCGGGTCGTACTCGACCAGCACGGTCTGCGCGACGGGATTGGCGGAGACCGCGATCACGCCGGGCCGGTCGCGGAGCGCGCGCTCCACCACTCGGCCTTCATCGGCAAAGCCCGGTCCCCGGGCGTCCAGCACCACACGGCGCACGTCGCCTGACGCATCTGTGCCCGAACCGGGCCGATCCTCCGCCTCGATCGTCATGAAGTTGACATTCCCGGCCTCCCGAATGCCACGCCGCAGACGGAGGCGTCGTCACCACGGGAGTATGCGGAGTCGCACCGAGGGGCAAGAAGACGACTGCGACACGAGGTACCGGAACCCGCGAGGACCCCTGGACCCTCGCAACTCCGCCCGGCAAGTCCGAGTATCAGGCGTACCGCGACGAGACCGCCGACCCGCCGGCGCTCGTCGTCACCGTCGGCAAGACCGAGCTCCGCTACCGGCTCAGCTGCATCGAGGACCTGCACGCGATGCTGACCGCGGCGGGCGACTGGGTGCCACTCGGCAGCGCCGACGAGCAGAAGCCCGCCGCAGACGGCACCGTGGAGGCGTGGGGACGCTCGCCGGACAACCCGGTGGGGGGCTGGTACGGCCTCAAGACGGGCCTGCGCGGACGGTTCGCCAACTACGTGCCGCCGGTGCTGGAGGCGCTGGGCCTCGCGGAAGTGGAGCACGGCGCGCGCAACAACCGTATGCGCGCCGCCTGACACACGATCGCCGCCCGACGCGCCGCCCGCCGGCGGGACTGCCCGCCCGACGCGCCGCCGCCGCCCGGTCGCTGCTCGCCCTCCGCAGGAGGTGTGTGTGCGCGGGGGGCGGTGCCTTGGATGGCGCTACAAGGGTGCCATCGAAGGCACCACCATGGCGCCATCGAGGGCGCCACCAAGGCGCTATCGAAGGCGCCCCGAGGGAGCCATCGCAGGTGCCGCCAAGGTGCCATCGAAGGTGCCGCCAAGGCGCCATCGAAGGCGCCCACCCCCAGATGACATGTCCCCCCCGCGCGCGCTCCGGCAGACGACCGTGCGAGTCGGCGCCGAGAAGTCGCGCCGGCACCCGGGCGAGCATCCGGGCAGGCCGCCGTCGTGCCGCGCCGGCGCTCCGGCGCTCCGGCTCACCGGCGTTGGTATGATGCAACGCATGGACGAACGGTCAGGAGTCGACCCGCAGGTCGTCGCGGCGCTGTGGCAGCGCGAGATCGAGCGCTACGCGCGCGAGCACCCGCGCTGCCTGGCGCTCCGCGAGAGCGCGCGCTCGCGCATGCCCCACGGCGTGCCGATGAGCTGGATGGCGAGCTACTTCGCCCACCCTCCCGTGTGGATCGACGAGGGCCACGGCGCCCACTTCACCTGCGTCGACGGCGTCCGGTTCCTCGACACCAACGTGGGCGACAAGAGCACGTTCTGCGGCATCGACCCGGAGCCCGTGGTGCGCGCCGTGCAGCAGCGGGTCGCCAACGGCTCGCAGTTCATGCTGCCCACCGAGGACGCGATCGTCGTCGCCGACCAGCTTGCCCAACGCTGGGGCCTGCCGGCATGGCAGTTCACGCTGTCCGCCTCGCAGGCCAACATGGAGGCGCTCCGGCTCGCCCGGCACGCCACCGGCCGGAGCAGGGTCCTCACCTTCACCGGCAACTACGGCGGCCACGGCGACGAGATGCTGGCCGGCTACGCCGGCGAGGGGCGACTCTCGTATCTGGGGCTCGCCCCCGGCGCCGGCGACGACATCCAGGTCGTGCCGTTCAACGATGTCGAGCGGCTGGCCGCGGCGCTGGCGAGCCGGGAGTTCGCCTGCGTCTACACCGAGCCTGCCCTGACCAACGAGGGCGTCGTGCTGCCCGAGCCGGGGTTCCACGACGCGCTGCGGCGGCTCTCGCGCGAGACCGGCACGCTGCTCGCGCTCGACGAGACCCACACGCTGATCTGCGCCCCTGGCGGGCTCACCGAGGTGTACGGACTCACGCCCGACCTGGTCGTGGTGGGCAAGGCCGCCGGCGGCGGGCTGCCGCTCGGCGCTTACGGCATGACCGCCGAGCTCCAGGGCTCGTTCGAGCGCGGAGAGAGCCTGGCCGGCGTGACCGGCGAGCTCGCCACCGGCGGCACGATGTTCGCCAACGCACTGAGCATGGCGGCGGCGCGCGCGGTGCTCACCGAGGTGCTCACCCCCAAGGCCTACGCGCGCGCGGCGGCGCTCGGGGCGGCGCTGGCCGACGGTCTGGAGGCCGCCGTGGACGCCGCCGGCCTGCCCTGGAAGATCCAGCGTCTCGGGCCGCGGAGCGGCGTCAACCTCAGCGGCCGGCTGCCGCGCGACGCGGCGGAGGCCGACGCCGACGAGCAGCCGGAGCTCAATGCGCTGCTCCGGCTGTACCTCGCCAACCGCGGCGTCTGGGAGGCGATCAGCACCGCGGGGCCGGCCATGTCGGTGGCCGCGACCACGGACGACGTCCAGACCTACCTCGCAGCGTTCCGAGAGCTCGTCGGCGAGGTCGCCCGACCCCACTGAGCGAAGAGCGCAGGCGCGAGAGCCGATCCGGCCGGCGCGAAGGGCAGAGCCGTCGCGAAGGCCAAGGCCGCTGCCGGCGAGGTCGCCCGGTCCGGGGCGCGCGCAGCGGGCCGCCGGACGGCGGGCGTCAGGACACCCGTGCGTCCAGCTCGTCGATGGCAGCGTCGCGACTCCCCGGGGCCTGACGGACGAACTCGAGGACCACGGTCGTCCGCCCGGGGTGCGTGCTGAGCAGCACCCGCTCGCAGACCTGCAGCATGATCGTGAACCCCATCCCCAGGCTCGAGGCGGTCGAGAACCCCCGTTGCAGGGTTGCCCGGGGGAGCGTGCGGAAGTCGATACCCGGGCCCTCGTCTCGGACCACGACCTGTAGCACCTCGCCGTGGGCGTACAGCTGGTAGATGCCCCCGCCGGCGTGGCGCAGGGCGTTGACGAGCGCCTCGCCCACCGGTGTGCGGACGTCCGTGTGAGGCGCCCAGTCCGGGAACGCCGCGGCCGCCGTGCGGGCGACGACGCCGCGCGCGCGGGAGAGGTCGCGCGGCGAGAGGAACTGGGTGGGGTCGGTGAGCGGCACGCCGAGCTGCCCGGCGAGCTCCTCGTCGGTGAGCAGGATCAGCTTGCCGCCGGTCACCGCGTCGAGCACGTCGACGTAGGCGCGGCGGATCGTCTCTTCCTGCCGCCGAAGTGCCTTCTCCGCGTGGCGCACGCCGCTGATGTCCAGCGCGGAGAGCGCCCAGCGGTCGCGGCCCACGGGGTACGCCTCGAGCAGCTCGTAGGCGTCGTCCCCCTCCACGTGGAGCTCCGACCGCGCGGGGCCGCCGCTGCCGGCGGCGCTCGCGACCACCTCGAGGTACGAGCGCGTACGCTCGTCGAGGCCGTCGGGCCGGCTGAGCCGTCTGCCGACGGCCTCGTCCCTGCTCAACCCCGTGCGCGCCTGTTGCGTCGGGTTCATGTCCACGACCTCGAGGTCGACCAGCTCGCCCTCCTGGTCGCGCACGACCTTGAACAGCGTGAGGCCCTCCACCGCGTTCTCGAACAGCCGCGTGTACCTCTCTTGCGTCACCTCGAGGCTCTTGAAGTAGCGGAAGGTGAGCACGAGCAGCAGCGCCGCCGTCACGAGCACGAACGCGACGCCCTTGACCGAGGCGAGGAAGTCCTCCACGTCTTGCGGCAGGCCGAGCGAGACCAGGATACGGTCGGACAGGACGATCCAGGCGATGGAGACGGCCGCGTAGATCGCCGCGTACTTGATCGCCGTCCGCCGCGCCGCCCGGCGGCGGCTCCTGCGGGCCTCGGCCCGATCTGTCTTCACCTGGGTGGCCATCATCTCCGGAACTGGTGGCTTGAATCTTCCTCAGGGACCCGCCCGTCCCTCCGTGTGGTACCTACCCGCGAGGGCGGGTTGGAACCTCCGGGGGCGCCGAGAGGTAACCGTTTGCCAGCTAACCATTAGCCTGCTATCCTTCGTCCTCGCATGTCACGGACCACCGCACATGAGAGCGCCCGGAGCCGGGCGGACGAGCCGTTCCCGGCCTGGAAGGCGCCGGAGCTCGACGGCGTGGACGAGCTCTCGGCGCGCGCGTTCCGCGCCTTCCTCACGACCGCCAAGCTGCACTTCAAGAACATGATGGCGACCATGGCCGGCGGCCGCACGCACCCCGGCCAGGCGATGTGCCTGCGCCTGCTCAGCGTCAACGACGGCGCCACCCAGCGCGACGTAGCGCGCATGCTGCACGTCGCGCCGCCCACGGTGAGCAAGATGCTGGGCACCATGGAGAAGGCCGGCCTCGTCGAACGCCGCGCGGACGAGGCCGACCAGCGGCTCACGCGCGTGTACCTCACTCCCGCGGGCCGCGAGCGCAGCGACGAGATGGGCGTCGCGGTGAGCGAGTACGTCAACGCGACGTTCGCGACGCTCTCCGAGCGCGACCGCCGCGACCTGGCGCGCCTGCTCGAGAAGCTCGGCGCGCGCATCTCCGAGGTCGCCGCCGCGCAGGCTGCCGGCGACCCAGCGGCCGGCGGCCCGGCTGCCGGCGGCCAAACGGCCGGCGACGAGGAGGCGGGCCGGTGATCCGCCTGCTCCGCACCGGCCTGCGCCCCTACAGCTGGCTCATCGTCCTCGTCGTCATCCTCACGCTGGTGCAGGTCATCGCCAACCTCTACCTGCCCACGCTCAACGCCGACATCATCAACAACGGCGTCGTCGAAGGCGACACCACCTACATCGTGCAGGTCGGCGCCGTGATGCTGGCGGTCACGCTCGTCTCCGCGCTCGCCGCCATCGCCTCCGTGTATTTCGGCTCCAGGACCTCCATGGGTCTGGGCCGCGACACCCGCGGCGCGCTCTTCCGCCGCGTCCAGAAGTTCTCCCAGGCCGAGGTCAACCGCTTCGGCGCGCCGTCGCTCATCACGCGCACCACCAACGACGTGCAGCAGGTGCAGATGGTGGTGCTCATGATGCTCAACGTGGTGCTCATGGCGCCGATGATGGCCATCGGCGGAGTCATCATGGCCCTGCGCCTCAACGTCACGCTCTCGACCGTCATCCTGGTCGCGATCCCCGTCATGGGCGCCTTCATCGGCCTCGTGATCTCGCGGGCGACGCCGCTGTTCATGTCCATGCAGAAGAAGATCGACCGCATCAACCAGGTCACGCGCGAGTTCCTGAGCGGCGTGCGCGTCATCCGCGCGTTCGACAGGACGGCCTACGAGGAGAAGCGCTTCGACGTCGCCAACCGAGACCTGACAGACACCTCGCTCAAGGTCGGGCGGCTGTTCGCGATGGTGTTCCCGGCCGTCACGCTCATCATGAACTTCACGACCATCGCGATCATGTGGTTCGGCGGCAAGCAGATCGCCGACGGCAGCATGCCCATCGGCGACCTCACCGCGTTTCTGCAGTACGTGTTCATGATCCTGTTCTCGGTGCTCATGGCGACGTTCATGTTCGTGATGGTGCCGCGCGCCGCCGTCTCGGCGCAGCGCATCATGGAGGTGCTGGACGTCGAGCCGAGCATCGTCGACCCGGAGCGGCCGGCCCAGGACGTGCCCGAGGCCGGCCTCGTCGAGTTCCGCGACGTGGAGTTCCGCTACCCCGGCGCCGAGGAGCCGGTGCTGAGCGGCATCACCTTCACGGCGCGACCGGGCGAGACGACCGCCATCGTCGGCAGCACCGGCAGCGGCAAGACGACGCTGATCAGCCTCATCCCGCGCTTCTACGAGGCCACGGGCGGCGCCGTGCTCGTGGACGGGGTGGACGTCCGCGAGCTCTCCCAGCAGGACCTGTGGCGCAGGATCGGCCTCGTGCCGCAGAAGTCGTTCCTCTTCAACGGCACGGTGGCGGACAACCTGCGCCACGGCGACGACGAGGCGGCCGAGGAGCGGCTGTGGCACTACCTCGAGATCGCCCAGGGGCGCGACTTCGTCGAGGAGATGCCCGAGGGGCTCGAGACCCACGTCGCCCAGGGCGGCGCCAGCGTCTCCGGCGGGCAGCGCCAGCGCCTCGCCATCGCCCGGGCGCTGGCCAAGCAGGCCAGGATCCAGATCTACGACGACAGCTTCTCCGCCCTGGACTTCACCACCGATGCCAAGCTGCGCGCGGCGCTGCACAAGCACACCGCGGACGCGACCGTCATCATCGTGGCGCAGCGGGTGGGCACCATCATGCACGCCGACCAGATCGTCGTGCTCGACGACGACGGCACCATCGCCGGCAAGGGCACCCACGACGAGCTGCTCGAGACCAGCGAGACCTACCGCGAGATCGTCACCTCGCAGCTGGGCGTGGAGGGCGCGGCATGAGCGCGGCCGACAAGACCCCGAAGCGGCCGAGCGGTCCCCAGGGCCCCGGTCCCGCCGGCCCGGGCGGCCACGCGCTCACCCAGCCGACCGCAAAGGCCAAGGACTTCAAGGGCACCATGCGCCGGCTCGTCGGCGAACTCCGCCCGGAGCGCACCCTGCTCATCCTGGTGGTGCTGCTCGCCGTGGCCAGCGTGGCGTTCGCCGTGGTCGGGCCCAAGATCCTCGGCAACGCGACCAACATCCTCTTCGAGGGCGTCGTCAACGGGCAGATCCCGGCCGGCACCACCAAGGAGCAGGCCGTCGCCGGCCTGCGCGCGCAGGGCCAGGACCGTATCGCCGACATGATCTCGGGGATGGACCTCGCCCCCGGCCAGGGCATCGACTTCGACGCCCTCGGGCGCACGCTCGCCTTCCTCGCCGCCGTGTACCTGGTCAGTGCGCTGTTCCAGTGGCTGCAGTCGTACCTCATGGCCGGCGTCGCGCAGCGCGCCATCTACCGGCTGCGGCAGAAGGCGGACGCGAAGCTGGCGCGTCTGCCGCTCAAGTACTTCGACGACCACCCGCGCGGCGACGTGCTCAGCCGCATGACCAACGACATCGACAACATCTCGCAGTCGCTGCAGCAGAGCCTCACGCAGATCATCACGTCGGCGCTCACCATCATCGGCGTGCTCATCATGATGCTCACCATCAGCTGGCTGCTGGCGCTGATCTCGGTGCTGGTGGTGCCCGTCTCGGTGGTGATCACGGTGCTGATCGCCAAGCGCTCGCAGAAGCAGTTCGCCCGGCAGTGGGAGACCACCGGCGACCTCAACGGCCACGTGGAGGAGATGTTCACCGGCCACAACGTGGTCAAGGTGTTCGGCCGCCAGGACGCGGCCATCGCCGAGTTCGACGAGCAGAACGAGGCGCTCTACCAGGCGAGCTTCAAGGCCCAGTTCATCAGCGGGATCATCATGCCGGTGATGAACTCGGTGATGAACCTCAATTACGTGGCGATCGCCGTCGTCGGCGGACTCATGGTGGCCACCGGCCGCATCTCGCTCGGCGACGTGCAGGCGTTCATCCAGTACTCGCGCCAGTTCACGATGCCGATCACGCAGGTGGCCGGCATCATGAACGTGCTGCAGAGCACGGCCGCCTCGGCCGAGCGCATCTTCGAGCTGCTCGACGAGGCCGAGGAGACGCCCGACGCCGCCGCCTGTGTGGAGTGCGACCACACGCACGGCCACATCCGCTTCGACGACGTCTCCTTCCGCTACCTGCCCGACACGCCGCTCATCTCCGGCCTCACGCTCGACGTCGCGCCCGGCGAGACCGTGGCCATCGTCGGCCCGACGGGCGCCGGCAAGACCACTCTGGTCAACCTGCTGCTGCGCTTCTACGACGTCGACGGCGGCGTCATCAGCGTCGACGACGTCGACATCAGGGAGTACGCCCGCAGCGACCTGCGCCGCCTGTTCGGCATGGTGCTGCAGGACACGTGGCTGTTCAGCGGCACCATCCGCGACAACATCGCCTACGGCCGCGAGGGCGCCACCGAGGACGAGATCCGCGCGGCGGCGAGAGCGGCGCGCGTGGACCACTTCGTCCGCGCGCTCCCCGACGGCTACGACACCCTGCTCGACGACGACGCCACCAACATGTCGCAGGGCGAGCGCCAGCTGCTCACCATCGCGCGCGCCTTCCTCGCCGACCCCGACATCCTGATCCTCGACGAGGCGACGAGCTCGGTCGACACCCGCACCGAGGTGCTGATCCAGCAGGCGATGGCGGAGCTCATGCGCGAGCGCACCAGCTTCGTCATCGCTCACCGCCTGAGCACCATCCGCGGCGCCGACATCATCCTCGTGATGGACAAGGGCGCGATCATCGAGCAGGGCAGCCACGAAGAGCTCATGGCCGCGGGCGGCTTCTACCACGACCTCTACGCCAGCCAGTTCGAGGAGGCGCTGGACGAGGCGGTCTGAGTCTCCGCCCGCCGGCGGTTCGTGACCTCGTCGGGACGGCAGGACGTCTGCGTGCGCTTCCACCGCGCCTCGCCTCAGGCGGCGGCGCGCTGCCGGCGCAGCGACGCCTGTATCAGGCAGCGCCTGACCTCGCACGGCGAGCCCGTCCGCTACCAGTGCGAGAACGGCCTCGTGGACGTTGCTTGTCCCATCGTGGTGGACGGCCGGCACGTGGGCACCGTGTGCACCGAGGCCGTCGTCGACAACGCCCCCTTCGGCGCCCACATGTATCGCCTCGACGGCGACGAACGCCTCGTCTTCATCGGCTACACCAAGAAGGCCGAGGAGATGCTCGGCCTGGGCCATGAGCCCCTCATCGCTGCACGTCCAGGATGAGTCTCCCGGGACGGGCATCGGCCTGGCGACCGTGCAGCGCGCCCTGGACAAGCTCGGCGGGAGCTGCCGAGCCGAGGGCGAGCCGGGCAAGGGCGCGACCTTCTTCTTCACCCTCGGCTGACCGCGGCGGCCATCGTGGCCAGGCGGCGTGTCCGGCCGCTCGCGGCTTCGCCGCGCCGTCCCGAAGCTCGCCGGCGCACTGGCCGTCTCGTCAAGTGCTCGCGTACTAGCGAGAGGCTAGACTGGGCGCCAGAGAGGCCCGGCCGCGCCGCGGTCCCGGGGGTACCGGAGTCTGGAGGATCCATGCACACTCGTCGTCCGGGCCGGCTGACGCTGCCGGCCGTCTTGCTGCTCACGCTCATCGTCATGGCCGCCGTGCCGGCGCTGGCGCTCGCCGAGACCTCGCCGTCCGCCGCCGCGTCGGACGCCAAGGTCATCTACCGCGTCGGCCTGCAGAGCGAAGTCGACAACATGAACCCGTTCTCCACGTACAGCACCATCCCGTGGGAGACGCTTCCGCGTCGGCTACAACTTCCTCACCTGGTACGACGCCGACTTCAAGCCGGTGCCCGACCTCGCGACCGAGGTGCCGACCCTCGAGAACGGCGGCATCACCGACGACGGCAAGGTCTGGACCTTCCACATCCGCCCGGGCGTCAAGTGGAGCGACGGCGTGCCGCTCACCGCGCGCGACGTCGCCTACACGTACAACCGCATCCTGCGCCAGGAGCTGGGGATGTACATCGGCTACTTCCCCAACGTCACCAAGGTCGAGGCGACCGACGACCTCACCGTGGTCATCACCTCCAAGAAGCCCAACGCCGTGATGACCGCCCTCTACGTGCCGATCCTGCCGGAGCACATCTGGAGCGAGGTCCCGGACAACAAGGTCGAGAGCTGGAAGAACCTCCCGACCGTGTCCAGCGGGCCGTTCCACGTGACCGAGTACAAGAGCGGCAAGTACGTCAAGATGGAGAAGAACCCGTACTACAAGGACGGCTTCGGCGTCGAGCCGGCCGTCGACGAGGTCTTCTTCAACATGTACCAGACGCAGGACGGCGTCGTGGCCGACTACAAGGCCGGCAACCTCGACGCCGCCATCGAGCTCGACCCCGGGTTCTTCCAGAGCCTCAAGAGCGTGCCGGGCTCGACCTCCGTCGCGGCGCCCGGCCTCGGCTTCCACGAGCTGGGCATGAACGTCTACGACAGCCCCAAGAGCAAGGGCAACAAGCTGCTGCTCGACAAGAACGTCCGCCTGGCGATCGACTACGCCGTCGACAAGGAGGCCATCGCCGCCGTCGCCATGGCCGGGCTCGCCCAGCCCGCGTCGTCGCTGCTGTCGCCGGTCGACACGTTCTACCGCTGGGCGGTGCCCGCCGACCAGCTGCGCACCTACGACCCGGAGAAGGCCAAGGCGCTGCTCGACGAGGCCGGCTACGTGGTGGGCGACGACGGCATCCGCGAGGACCGCGGAGGGCGAGAAGCTCGAGTTCCGCCTGGCCGCGCTTCAACGAGTACCCGATGGACATCACCGCGGCCAAGAAGATCACCTCGTACCTCAAGGACGTCGGCATCGGCACCGACCTGCAGGTGATGGACGAGAACGCCTTCTACGACCTCAACTACGACAACGCCGACAACGACCTCTACATCTGGAGCTGGACGGCCGACATCGACCCCGGCTACATCCTGAGCACCTTCACCACCGGCCAGATCCTGAACGGCAGCGACTCGGAGTACTCCAACCCGCAGTACGACGCGCTCTACATCGAGCAATCCGAGGCCGTGGACCCGGCCCAGCGGCAACAGCTCGTGCAGGAGATGCAGCAGATCCTGTACGCCGACGCGCCCTACTCGATCCTCTGGTACAACACGCTCGTCCAGGCGTACCGCACGGACACGTGGACCGGGTACAGCCACGTGCCGAAGGGCGAAGACGGCGCCGCGTTCCGCAACATGCTCCGCGACACCTACGTGAACCTGAAGCCTGTGGTCGCGACCCAGGCCTCGACCGAGTCCGGCGGCAGCAACACCGGCCTCATCGTGGGCATCGTCGTCGCGGTCGTCGTCGTGATCGCCGTCGTCGTGATGCTGATGCGGCGCAAGCCGCGGAGCGTCGAGGAGTGACGCGGAGGCGGCGCTGAAAGATCGCGTGACCGCGAGGGGCGCGGGAGGCTGAAGACCAGCCGCCCGCGGCAGGCGGCTCGACGCCGGCGGGTCAGGCGGCGGGCGGACCCTCGAACTGCTCCACGAGCGCTCCGAGCAGCGATCGGTACACGCGGTCGTAGTCGGCCTCCATGAACCGCAGCCGCGTGGTGCGCAGCACGGCGAGGCCGTGCACCAGCGCCCAGAGGTTGTACGCCATCTCGTCGCGGCCGTAGCCGGGTCGCTCGTGGAACACGCCGGCGTCGATGCCCGTCTGCACCGCGAGCTGCGGGATAGCGAAGGTGGACTCTCCGGTCATGAACTCCTCCCAGGTGCGGAACTGGATGGGGAGGGTGTTGAAGAGCAGCTGGAACTGGCCGGGGTGCTGCTCGGCGAAGTCGATGTAGCGCAGGCCGAGGGCGACGATCATCTCCCCGGGCGTCGCTCCCCTGGCGCTCATGTCGTCGAAGAAGGCGCCGAACTGCGCCTCGACGGTGCCGCCGATCTCGGAGACGGCGTCCAGGAGCGCGTCCTTGCTGGGGAAGTAGTGGTAGAGCGCCATGGCCTCGACGCCGAGGCGGTCGCCCAGAGCCCGCATGGTGAGCCGCTTGAGTCCCTGCTCCTCCACGATCTCCAGGGCGGCCGCGATGATGGTCTCGCGGCTGAGCGGCTGCCGCTGCTTCTGCCGGCCGGGCAGCGGCCTGCCCTGCCTGCCGGTCTCTGCCATCTCTCCCCCTTCCCGCCACGGTGGTCGTCGCACGGCCCTTGACGACTTTACGGTGTAAGGACTATTCTCTTTACAACGTAAGCTTACATCGTAAAATCCCACCCGGCAAGGAGGAGTCATGACCGTCCACACCGACACCGGCGCCAAGCCCGTCGCGCGCAGCCGGGCCGTGACGGCCCGCGCGGCCGCTCTGCTGGTCGCGGGCTTCTTCGTGCTTCACGCGCTCGCTCACCTCGTCGGCCTCAAGGACATCTGGGGCATCGGCGGCGGCGTCTCCAACACGACCACGTACCTGACCGGTCTCGACCCGCACTCCCCCGCCTACGCGGCGCTCGGCGTCGTCTGGCTCGCCGCGGCCGTCCTCTTCGTCGCAGCCGCCGCCGGCATCGTGCTGCGCCGCGGCTGGTGGCTCGTGGCCGCGTTCGCAGCCGCCGGCGTCTCGCTGGCCGTCTGCGTGCTGTGGAGGGACGCAGCCGTCGCCGGCCTGGTCGTCAACGCCCTCATACTCGCCGGTCTGACGGTCTGGACGGTCGTCCGCCGAGTTGCCCGGGCGCACTGACGGCCGTCTCCGCGACCCGGCATGGACCTGGAGGATCCGTCATGACCGCTCCGACCGCTTCTGCCGCGAACGACCCGGGGCAGCCCGGGGCGGCGGCCGTCCGCGTCTCCCGCGCCGTCCTCCGGCTCGGCGTGCTCATCGCCGTCCTCGCGCTGGTCGCCGGCCTGGCCGGCGTGCTCCAGAGCGGCGGGCCCGGCCCGAGCTCAGTCACCACGGTGCGAGGCGACGGCGCCCAGCTCCTCGGCGAGGGGTTGTACCGCTACGACACCGTGTTCACGGGCGCCGGCTTCCGCGGGACGGACGTGGTCACCGTCGTCCTCGGGATCCCGGCGCTCCTCGTCTGCCTCGTGCTCTACCGGCGCGGGTCGCTGCGCGGCGCGCTCGCCCTGACCGGCGTCGTCGCGTACTTCCTCTACATCTCCTCGAGCCTGTCACTGGCCGCTGCGTACAACCCCTTGTTCCTCGTGTATGTCGCGACTCTCTCGGCGAGCTTCTACGCGCTCGTGCTGCTCGTGCGCTCGATCGACCTCGGCGCGCTCGGAGAGCACGGCCTGGCGCGACTGCCTCGGCGTCTGCCCGGCGTGTTCTTCGTCGTCGCCGGTCTGCTGACGGCGGTCGTCTGGTTGATGCCACTCGGCGAGGCTCTGGCCTCCGGCGGCCCTCCCGAGCGGATGGACACGTACAGCACCGCCGTGACCTTCGCGCTGGACCTCGCGCTCATCGTCCCGGCATGCTTCATCGCGGCGCGGCTCCTGCTGCGCCGGGCCGCGCCCGGGTACCTGGTCGCGGCCGCACTCCTGGGCATCATCGTCTTCCTGGGGCCCGGCTTCGTTGCCCAGTCGATCAGCCAGGTGCGGGCCGGCGTGGAGTTCACGACCGCGGAGCTGGCCGGCCCCATCGGCGGGTTCGGAGCCGTGGCCGTCGCCGCGCTCTGGGTGAGCGTGGCGATCCTGCGCCGGCTGCCCGCCCGGCGGGCCGGCGCACGCTGAGGCCGGGGCCGCGCGCCCACCGGCGCGGGAGTCCCGCAGCGGCGCCCGCACCCCCGCCCGGTCTACTTCTTGCCGGCGCGGACGTAGCCGATGTCGCCGTCGATCCGGATCGACGTGTCGAGCGGCGCTGAGTACTCCTTGACAAGCTTGAGGATCGTCCGCCCCGCGTCGCCGTGCTGGATGCTGGGGATGCCGGTGGTGGAGGCGTAGGCCGGCACCAGGCGCGCGGTCACTCCGTCCGGCTTGAGCGTGGCGTCCACCAGTACGGTCTGGCCGGACGGGACCGAGATGTGGTCGAACACGAGGTCGCCGAGACTGTAGGCGATGAGCCGGCGCTTGTAGGTCTCGAACCCCTGCAGCACGTGCGGGTGATGGCCGATGACCAGGTCGGCGCCTGCGTCGATGGCCGCGTGCCCCTCTGTGGTCTGCTGGCTCACCGGGTAGTGCTGGTACTCGTAGCCCCAGTGGAAGCCCACCACGACGTAGTCGACCTCTTTGGAGAGCCGGCTGACGTCCTGCTTCATGCGGCCGATATCGGTGAACGCCTGGGCCACGCCGGCGTGGCCGTCCGTGGCCTCGAACCCCGGCCACCAGACGTCGCTGTAGCCGAGGAACCCGACGGTGGCGCCGGAGGCCGTGGTGACGACGGCCGGCGCGTGCGCATCATCGAAGTCCTTGCCGGCGCCGACGACCTGCACGCCGGCCTTCTCGAGGCGCGCGATGGTGTCCCTGAGCGCCGCGCGGCCGTAGTCGACGGAGTGGTTGTTGCCCATGGTCACGACGTTGACGCCGGCCCTGGCCAGGGCCGGGGCGAACGACGGCGGGCCCTCGAAGGTGTACACCTTCTCCGTCTTGGGCTCGCCGAGCGTGGACGTGACGCCCTCGAGGTTGACCCAGGCGGCGTCACCCTTCTGGAGCACGGGAGCGATGTCCTTGAGCACGGCGTCCGGTCCGTTGGCGTTGGCGTACTGCTCCACCGAGCGGTCCGGCATCACGTCGCCGCCGCTGACCACCCGCGCCGTGACCGGTTGCGTGGGGCCCGGGGACGCGGATGCGGCGCTCCCGGAGCCGGACGCGGCGGCCCGGCCGGAGATGCCGCCGGAGGCGGCCTCGCCGGCGCCCCCACCGCCGCCCGCCCACGCGACGGCCACTCCGAGGAGGAACGCGCAGAGCGCGATGACGCCGAGCGCGGTCAGCTGACGCCGGCGCGCCCGGCTGCGGTGGAGTCGTCGTGTCGTGCGGTCCATGAGTGTGATGGTAGCGGGACCGCAGAGGGTCCGTCACCGTTCGGACCAGCGGCCTGCATTCGGCGACGGCGACGGTCAGCTCTCGAACGCGAATCCGGAGAGGAAGACCTCCTCGCAGGCGGCGACCACCCGCGCGTCGTAGAGCTTGCCCGCGCCGGCGGAGACCTCCGCCAGGGCCGCCTCCACCCCGAGCGCCGCGCGGTACGGCCGGTGCGACGACATCGCCTCCACCACGTCGGCGACGGCGAGCACGCGCGACTGCAGCAGGATCTGGTCGCCCTTGAGGCCGAAGGGATACCCGGATCCGTCGAGACGCTCGTGGTGCTGCAGGATCACCTCGGCGACCGGCCGCCCGAAGTCGATGGACGCGAGGATGTCGTAGGCCACCTGCGGGTGCGCCTTGATCAGCGTGAACTCGTTGTGCGACAGCTTGCCCGGGCGCGTGAGGATCTCGGCCGGCACCGCGATCTGGCCGATGTCGTGCATGCGCGCGGTGAGGTCCAGCGTCTCGACGTCGTCCTCGTCGAGGCCGAGCTGGCGCCCGATGGCGACAACCAGCTCGGCCGAGCGCCGCTCGTGACCGGCCGTGTAGGGGTCGCGCATCTCGACGAGCGCGCCCATCGCGGCCACGGTCCCGGTCAGCGCCTCCCTCAGGCGGCCCTCGGCCAGACGGCGCGCGCGGTGCTCCGCGGACGCGCTGAGCGCGCGCCCGGCCGCGTAGGGGAGGCGTGCGAGATGGTCCTTGGAGACGTAGTCGGCGGCTCCGAGCTTGAGCAGCTCGACGGCCGCCTCCTCGCCGATGGTGCCGGCCACGGAGATGACCGGCACGTCCGGGCACGCAACGATCAGCTGGGCGAGCGCCTCACGGCAGTCCCAGCCGGGGAGCGTGTAGTCGAGCAGCGCCAGGTCGAAGCCGTCGCAGGACGCCAGCGCCTCGCGCAACTCGCCCTCCGACGCGACCCGGGTCACCTCGATCTGGTACCCGGCTCGCGACAGGTTGAGCTGCTCCAGCTCGGCGTCTTCTTCACGGTCGTCCACGCACAGCAGACGCAGCCGCGTGCCCGGCGCGACATCTCCGGTCCCGCGCTCCATCACGTACGCACCGCCGGCCGCGGCCCCCGTATTGGCGGCAAGTGTCTCACTGGGTGGTCTCCATTTGGCCCTCACTTACCACGGGGCAGGGCGAAGTAAAACCTTGACCCGGCTCCCAGCTCCGACTCCGCCCAGCAGCGGCCGTCGTGGCGGCCGACGATACGGGCGACGTTGGCGAGGCCGATCCCGGTGCCCTCGAAGTCCTCCGTACGGTGCAGACGCTCGAACACCCGGAACAGGCGGTCGACGTACCGCATGTCGAACCCGACCCCGTTGTCCCGCACCCAATACACGGTCTCGCCGCCCTCACGCCGCGACCCGATCTCCACGATAGCGGGGTCGCGCGGACGCGTGTACTTGAACGCGTTGCCGAGGAGGTTGGCCCACACCTGCCGCAACAGCGTCCGGTCGCCCGCGACCGGCAGGACCTCCCCCACCGAGACGTCGACGCGGCGCTCGCCGAGGTCGCTGCGCAGGACCTCGAGGACGTCGTCGACGAGGGCGGCCATGTCCACCTGCTCGACGTGCATCTCGGCGCGGCCCACCCGGGAGAGCTGCAGCAGGTCGTCGATCAGGACGCTCATGTCCGCCGCCGACTGCGTGATCCGGTCCAGGAAGTGCCCGGCCTCCTCGTCGTCCTCACCCAGCTTCTCCAGCAGCAGCGTCGCGAACCCGGAGATGTGCCGCAGCGGCGCGCGCAGATCGTGGGACACCGAGTAGCTGAACGCCTCGAGCTCCGCGTTCGCCGCCTCGAGGTCCGCGGTGCGCCGGCGCACACGGTCCTCGAGCTCGAGGTTGAGCCGCCGCAGCTCGCCCTCGGCACGCTTCTGCTCGCTGATGTCCAGGACCAGTCCGATCCCGCGGGTGCCCTCGTCGTTCAGCGTCGCCGCAGCGGTGAGGATCGGCAGCCGCGTGCCGTCCTTGCGGAAGTACTCCTTGGCGAAGGGCACGGCGTTGCGGCCGGTCGTCCTCAGCTCGTCGAGCGACTCCTGGTCGCGCGCGTTCCACTCCGGCGGCGTGACTCCGGCCCAGCCGACCTCGCCCGCCTCGAGTTCCTCTCGCGTGTACCCGAGCATCTCGAGGAAACGGTCGTTGGCGTCCGTGATCCCACCGTCGGCCGTCCAGTACACGACACCGACGAGACCCGCGTCGTAGATCCGGCGCAGGCTGCGCTCGCTCTGGACGAGCGCCTCCTCCGTCTCCCGCAGCTCGGTCACGTCCTGCATCACGCCGTACGCGCGGGTCGCATGCCCCTCGTCGTCGCGGTCGACGACGACCGTCTGGTACACGTGGCGCACCTCGTCGTCCGGCCGGACGATGCGGAAGCGGATGTCCCCCGAGGAGCGCCTCGGGTCGTCCAGGAGCTCCTGTGCCTCGGCCAGATCGCGGTCGCGATCCTCGGCGTGCAGCATGGCGATGATGCCGTCGAACGTCGGCGTGAAGCCGCGGTCCACGCCGTAGATGCTGTACACCTCGTCCGACCAGTGGACGGCGCCGGTGGCCACGTCCCACTCCCAGTCGCCCATACGCCCGAGGCGCTGGGCCCGCGAGAGCCTGGTGACCGTCTCGCGGGCCTCTGCCTCGCTCTCTCGCAGCGCGGCCTCCATGGCCAGACGCTCCGTGATGTCGCGCATCATGACGAACGAGTGTGCCGGTTCGCCCGGGAGGATGACGGAGTCCAACTCCACCGGGAACCGCTCCCCGCCCTTGCGGATGGCGGTGAGCACGACGCCGCGCACGCTGCCCGTCCGCTGCCGCTCCTCGAGCGCCGCCGCAAGGCGCGGGTCGGCGGCGTCGAGCAGGCCGCCTCGCCCCACGGCACAGATCTCGGCCTCGGTGCAGCCGAACATGCGGCAGCCGGCGGGGTTGGCGGAGACCACCCGGCCGTCCGGCATCGTCGTGAAGACCGCCACCGGGATGTGCTCGAACAGCGAGCGGAACCGCTCCACGCTCTCTGTGAGCTCCCGCTCGGCGCGCTTGCGGTCGCTGATGTCGCGCTCCACGAACACGGACCCGACGACGGCGCCGTCCCGGCCGCGGATCGGGGCGAAGCTGTAGCTGGCGTCCCAGTACTCGCCGGTGTCCTTGCGGCGGATCCCGTACTCGACGTCCGAGCGGGCCTCGCCGCGCAGCGCTCGCGGCACCGCCCACATCTCGAGCGGCGCCGGCGCGCCGTCGAGGAAGACCTCGAAGAGATCGGGGTATTCCTTGAAGGTCCGGAGGCACTCCTCCTTGCTCGCGAACCGGTTGACCCTCGCGAACGCCTCGTTGATCTCGACGAGGTCGCCCTCGGCGCCCGAGATGTACACACCGTCGGTCATGCTCGCGAGCGCCGCTGCGAGCCTGCGCGCGGCCCTCTTCAACGGCCTCCTCGGCCTGCTTCTGGGCGGTGACGTCCCGGATCATGGAGAGCACGTGCTCCTTCCCGCCCAGCAGCACCCGGACCAGACTGACGGTGACGATCATCGGCTCGCCGCCGAGTCTTCTGGCGCCGGATCTCCTGCTCGCGGATGGCGCCCTGCGCGTACAGCTCCTTGACGATGTCCTCCCACTGGTCCTCCGTGGCGATGCCCAGCTCGACGATCGTGCGCCCGACGATCTCGCCGCGCGGGCCCTCGATCAGCCGGCAGTAGGCCGCGTTGGCGCTGACGATCCGCCCGTCGGGCATGCCCGTCAGCGAGATCGCGATCGGCGAGTGCTCGAAGATGGCGGCGTACCGCTGCTCGTTCTCGAGCATCTCGAGCGCCGCCCGCTTGCGCTCGGTGACGTCGATGACGACGCCGCGGTACCGGACGAGCGTCCCCTCGGCGTCGCGCTCCGCGCTCCCGTGCGAGAGCAGCCACCGAGGCGAGCCGTCGCGCGTGTCGACGCGCCACTCGAAGTCCAGATCCGCTCCGTTCGCCACCGCGTCCCTGAGCAGGCTCTCGAGCCCGTCGCGATCCTCGGGGCGGACCGACGCGAGCCATCCCTCGTAGCTCGCCGGGTGCACCGCCGGGTCGAGGTCGTACAGCGCCCAGATCTCGTCGGACCAGCGGTTCTCGTCGGTCGTCACCTCCCACTCCCACGTGCCCGCGCCGGCGGCCGCCAGCGAGCGGTGGAGCCTCTCCTCGTTCTCGCGGGCGAGCCCGGCGGCCCACTTGAACTCGGAGATGTCGTAGAAGAACGCGACGAACTCCCCCTCCCGCGGCCGAACGGCCGAGACGTGCAGCCACCTCCCCAGAGGCGTGAAGTCGATGTCGAACTCGGCGGGCTCGCCGGTCTCCGCCACGCGGGCGAAGATCTGCAGGAGCTCGGGCGTCTCCTGCCTGATGGTCGGCAGAAGCTCGGTGGCGCGTCTCCCGGCCGCGTCCTCGATCCCGGTGAGCCGCGCGAAGGCCGGGTTGACCTCGAGGTGCTCGAAGTCGTCCGGCCGGCCCTGCTCGTCGTACAGCATGCGACAGTGGGCGAAGCACTCCATCATGCCATTGACGATCAGCCGGTACGCTTCGTCCGGACCACGCCGCTCCGTGCCGGTCACCGCGACTCCCCCACAGCGGTCCACCCCACCGTTCGCAATGCGGCCTCCCCGCGCGGCCGCGCTGAGGAGAGTCCTACCCGGTCGGCCGATTCTCTTCACGCGGGCGGTCGCGCGGCGGGGCGGCATCCGCCGCTCGGCGGACCGGCGCCTGGGATGGACGATGGTCGCGGCATCCGCCCTGTGGCCCTATCGTCCGCCCCAGTCCTGCCTGATCGCCTTCCAGACGGCTTTGGCGACGGTCTGCGCGCCCTTGTCGGTGTAGTGCACTCCGTCGCCGCTCCGCAGGGATCCGTCGATCTTGCCGCTCTTGGTGGAGAGCAGGTCGTAGCTGTCCACGTACTCGATGTCGGGACTGCTCGCGGCGACGTTCTCGAACAGCTCGTTGAGGTCGCGCATCTTCTTCGACTCAGTGGAGCTGGGCATGACCGGCATGCCGACCCAGTACACGCGCTTGACGCCCGCGCGCAGCATGAGCGTTGCGATCTGCTTGGCGCGCTGCTCGTACTCCTCGAGCCAGGCTCTCTTGGGGTACATCACGCTCTTGCCGCCGGCGACCATGGGCATGCCGCTGTCGTTGGCGCCGATCATGAAGACGCCGACGTCGTAGTGTCCCGAGCTCATCTGCTGCTTGACGCGCGACGGCCAGTCCACGGGCTCGCCGTACGTGAGGCGGGAGCTCTCGACGTAGTCCGCCTTGACCCTGGCGAGCCCGTCCTTCTTGCGCAGGATGCCGAGCCACATGCCGGGCATGCCAGAGAGCGAGTCGCCGCCGAAGTACACGCGCATCGGGTCCTTCTTGCTCGGCTTGTCCAGCGGCGGCTCAGGGGTCGGCGCCGGAGAGGGCGACGCCGCCGGGCTCGCGGATGTCACGGAGGCGCCCGGAGAGGGTGAGGCGGCGGCCCCGGACGCGGACGGACTGGTGGAGGCGGCAGGAGTCGTACCGTCCGCGGCAGGCGGCTCCGTCGCCTGCGGAGCGGCCGCGCCGCAGGCGCTGAGCGCGGCCGCGAACAGCAGGAGGGCGGCGATGAGTACTGCCGTCGCCGCCCGTGTCCGTGTCTTCTTCTGTCTGCGAAGCGTCATCTGTGCTGCACCCTACCCCAGGTCGGCTCGCCCGACCCCCGGAGGCTTTGGTTGCCTTCGCAGGCTCCAAGTGCGAGAGAATAGCGCCATGCCGTCTTCAGCCCAGACTCGCGCCAGACCACCCAGGGCCCGCGCCAAGCTGTTCGCCCCGCTCAGCTACGGGGGCATCCTCGGCGCCCTCGTCTTCTTCGGCTTCTCGCTGACCCCTTCCCTGCTGCCACGCAGCCCGCTGCTGCAGGGGCTC
The DNA here is from genome assembly GCA_963793605.1 of uncultured Thermoleophilia bacterium. Taxonomy (GTDB): domain Bacteria; phylum Actinomycetota; class Thermoleophilia; order UBA2241; family UBA2241; genus CAIXSE01. Next base: position 210,269 of record CAWCAH010000004.1, on the reverse strand, counting down.
GTCACGGGCGTGTCCATCACCACCGGGTACGGGTTGGGCGCGCTCGTGTTCTGGGCGGCGAGCAAGGCCACGTCGTGGCGGCCGTCGCCGCGAGGTCGCCGCATCGCCTGGATCGCACTCGTGGCGGCCGGCGTCGCGTTCGTCGTGCCCTGGCTGTACATAGGCGGCGTGTGGAACAACCAGACGCGCGAGCTCATGACGCTCGAGCCGGGCTCCCCCTGGTCCCCGGCGGCGGCCCTCCCCATCGCGCTGCTCATCTGGGTCGTCCTGCTGGCGATCGCGCGCCTGCTGCGCTGGGCCGCGCGCGCCGTCGGCAACCTGCTCTCGCGCTGGGTCCCGCGGAACGCCGCCATCGTGGTCGGCGCGGTCATCGTCGCCATCCCGCTCCTGATCGCCTTCAGCGCCTTCCTCACCCAGGCGTCGTCGCTCGCCGACAGCGTGTACGGCAAGACCAACGACACCACCGCGGAGGGGGCGACGAAGGCGACGAGCTCGCTGCGCTCCGGCGGGCCGGGCTCGCTCGTCACCTGGGACTCGCTCGGCATGCAGGGCCGCAACTTCATCGGGCGCGGCCCGGACGCCGAGGAGATCGAGGACTTCACCGGAGAGCCGGCTGAAGAGCCGATCCGCGTATACGTCGGCGTCGAGAGCGCGCCGACGGCAGAGGAGCGCGCGCGGCTCGCGGTCGAGGAGCTCGACCGCACGGACGCCTGGTCGCGTCAGGTCCTGGTCGTGATGGGCACCACCGGCACCGGCTGGATCGAGCCGCAGTCCGCCGACCCGCTCGAGTACATCTGGAACGGAGACAGCGCCGAGGTGACGATCCAGTACTCGTACCTGCCCAGCTGGATCTCGTTCCTCGTGGACAAGCAGCGCGCCGAAGACGCCGGGCAGGCCCTGTTCGCCGCCGTCCACGCCAAGTGGTCGCAGCTGCCTGCAGACGCGCGACCGAGGCTGTACGCCTACGGCCTCAGCCTCGGCTCGTTCGCCCAGCAGGCGGCGTTCCCGGACGTGGGCGCGGTCACGGGCCAGACCGATGGGGCCGTGTTCGTCGGCACGCCCAACGACACGACCCTCTGGCGCACCGTGGAGGCGAGCCGCGACGCCGGCAGCCCGGAGTGGCAGCCGGTCGTCGAGCAGGGGCGGAGCGTGCGCTTCGCGGCCTCGCCGGCCGACTACGCCGACCCGCCGGGTCCGTGGAACGAGCCCCGGCTCCTCTACCTGCAGCACGCCTCCGACCCCGTGGTGTGGTGGTACTGGAGCATCCTGTGGAGCCGGCCCGACTGGCTCGCCGAGCCCCGCGGGCCGGACGTCAACACCGCGTCCATCTGGTTCCCCTTCGTCAGCTGGGCGCAGGTCACCGTGGACCAGTTCCACGGCACCGGCGTGCCCAACGGCCACGGCCACAACTACGGCAACATGATGGTCTCCGCCTGGGCCGAGCTCGGACGGCCCGCCGGCTGGACGAACGCCGACACCGTCCGGCTGCAGAAGCGGATCGATGCCTACGCCATCGAGTAGCGGCGCCCAGCCGCGGCACGGCCGGGAAGCGCCGGCCGCGGCGAGCCGCGGCCGCGGAGCCGGGAGCGGCCGCGGCGCTCGAGATCGGCGCCGCCGCGGCCGTCATCGGCTACGGCGTGCTCATCAACCGGGTCGTCCCCAGCGAGCTCTACGTGCCGGTCAACCTCGCCGCCGGCGTGCGCCGCGGTCGCGGCGGTCCACGCTCTCGGCGCCGGCTGGCGCGACCTCGGCCTGGCCCGCGACCGCATGCTGGCCGGCCTCAAGCTCGGCGGCCTCACGCTCATCCCCATCGCCGCCGCCGTGGGTCTCGGCCTCGCGATCCCGTGGACGCGCGACTTCTTCCGCGACACCACCATCGTCGACGCGAGCACGCCGGAGGCTCTCTACACCCTCCTGCTGCGCATCCCGTTCGGGACGGCGATGGCCGAGGAGCTCATCTTCCGCGGGGCGCTCCTCGGCCTCTTCCTGCAGCGGCACCGCCCTTGGGTGGCCGCCGCTGCTCAGCTCCGCCGTCTTCGGCGTGTGGCACGTGCTGCCGACGCTGAACTCCCTGGACACCAACCCGGGAGCGTCGGCGGCGAGCGGCAGCCTGCTGCTGCAGGCGGCGGCGGTGGCGTTCGTCGTGCTCGCGACCGGCGTCGCCGGCATGTTCTTCAGCTGGCTGCGGCTGCGCTCCGGCAGCATCCTCGCGCCGTGGCTCACGCACACCGGCTTCAACGCGATCGGCTACATCGGCAGCCGGCTGGAGGGCCTGATCTCGCGGTAGTGGCGGACGACGCACGGCCCGGCGGCCGGCGCCGCGTCATCTGCTACTCTCCTCGCATGCTTGACGTCGTCCCGGCACTGCTCGTCGCGGCCGCGATCGCCGCGGCGCTCTGGCTCCTCTGGCGCCGCCTCGCCGGCGCGGCCGGCTCCCGCCCGCGCGCCGCGCTCCGGATCCTCGCCGTCGCGCTCGTCGCGCTCGCCGTCACCGGCTACGGCGCGTTCCGCCTCTCCAAGACCCGCGACGTCCAACTGCTGGGCGAGCTGGTCACGCACGTGCAGACGAGCGAGAAGGTGGTGGCGCTCACCTTCGACGACGGCCCGGTGGCCGAGTACACGGCCGGAGTCATCAAGACGCTGGAGGCGCACGACGCCGTGGGCACGTTCTTCGTGACCGGGCACGACGCGGAGCAGGCGCCGGCCGCGCTGAAGGCGCTGGTCGCGGCCGGCGAGCAGATCGGCAACCACACGTGGTCGCACCCGCGACTGCTGGCGATGTCGCAGGAGGCGATCGCCGGGGAGATCGAGCGCACCGATGCGGTGATCCGCGCCGCAGGCTACGGCGGGCCCATCTACGTGCGCCCGCCCAACGGCAAGCGCCTGCTCGCCGCGCCGTGGTACCTGTGGCGGCACGACCGCACCACGGTGATGTGGTCGCTGGAGCCGGACTCCATCGGCGGCATCGCCGACGACCCGGACGCGCTGGTCGCCTACGTGCGCGAGAACGTGCGCCCGGGGCACATCATCCTGCTGCACGTGATGTACGAGAGCCGGGAGGCCTCGCGCAAGGCGCTGCCGCGCATCCTCGAGGCCCTCGCCGCCGACGGCTACCGCTTCGTGACGGTCTCCCAGCTCCTGGCGCTGCGCGAGAGCTGACCGCGCCGGGCTGCGGCTCGCGCGCCTCGCCCTACTCCGTCTTGTCGAGCAGCACCCTGTCGAAGAACCCGACCACCAGCCGCTCGTACTCCTCGGGCTGCGCCTGGAACCCACCGGTGTGCCCTGCGCCCGGGACCTCCCAGATGCCCTTGGGGTCGAAGGCCGCGTCGTAGTACACGGGGTTGAGCGCCTTCTCGACCTCCTGGCCGTCCTCGCCGTAGATGAACAGGACGGCCCGCGGCCCGATGAGCAGCGAGGCGTTCTTGAGCGACATCGGGACGTCCTCGCCGCCGAGCAGCCAGACCGAGGCCGTCTGCACGAGGTCCTGCGGGTACTGCAGCGCCAGCTCGATGGGGCTGGGACCGCGGCGGAGCAAAGCCTCGCGGACCGAGCGGATGCCGGCGCCCTCGCTCACCACGGCTTTGAGGCCGGTGTTGCGAGCGGCGGCCTCGAGCATCTGCTCGCCGCCCACGGAGAGGCCGAGGCCGCCGATGCGCCGCCTCTGCACCTCCGGCCGGCCGCGCAGCTACATCACCGCGGCGTCGATGTCCCTGGTCGACCCCCAGCCGTAGGCGTTGGGGTCGCCCTCGCTCTCGCCGTAGCCGCGCGGGTCCACGAGCAGCACTCCGTAGCCGTGCATCGGCGAGCATGCGCGCCTGCGCCGATGGTCCACTCCCGCGGGAAGGTGATGATCGCGGCGCGGTTCTGCGAGGGGACGTACCAGGCGCTGAGCTTGACGCCGTCGCGCGTCACCAGCGTGACGTCCTCGTACGGACGGCCCAGATCGGCCGCCTCGACGTCCGCGTGCGGCCGCTCGGTGGCGATGATGGCCATGCTCACCGGCAGGACCACCCAGTACACGACGAACAAGGCGGCCACCGTGACGATGGCGCGGCGGAGGATGGTCCACCACAGCGGTCCGCCGCGCTTGCGCGAGACCACGGCGATCCACGCGCCGAGGGGGAGCAGCACGGCGCCGGCGACCAGCGGCACCACGCCGACCAGCGCACCGGCGCTCACTCCCTCGACGAGCAGCCGGTCGACGGCCACGACGCCGGTCACCAGAGCGAACACGCCGATGAGCAGGCAGAGCGACGCGCGCACACCGGCCGGCATGCGCGGGTAGAGCTCGGCGAAGAGAGCGAGGATGGCGGCCGGCAGCAGCGCCGCGAGCACGTGGTCCTCGCGGTGCACCCCCGGCCTGACGAACACGAGGTACGCCAGCAGGAGGTAGACCGCGATGGCGAGCGTGGCGACCACGAAGGCCCGGCGCTCGCGCGGACCCGGCCGGCGGTGAGGCGCCTCGGCCGCGCCGGCGACGTCCGCATCGGCGCCGGCGCCGTTGCGGACGTCGTTGCCGGGCATCGCGCCGCCGCCGGAGGCGGCGTCGTCGCCGGTGGCGCCGCCGCCGTTCATCTCCAGGGCGGCGGCCGCAGGGGTGGTGGCGTCTGGGCCGATCGTGCTCACGCGGACCCTCCCAGGTCGCTCGCCAGTACTTCCTGCACGGGATTATAGAGCCGGCGGGCGCTGCGCGTCGGCGCCGGCGGGCGAGCCTGCAGGCGTGGCGCCGGACAGCGCCTCGCGCCGGCCGTCGCCACGCAGCCTCGCAAGCACCTCCGCAGGGTCCCGCAGCCGCGAGACGACGACGGCGCACACCGCGAGCAGCACGCTCATCAGCAGCAGCGAAACAGCGAAAGAGCCGCCGCCGGTGCGCAGCGGTCCCATGATGTAGACGAACACGACTGAGCACTGGCCGAACAGCTGGACGAGGCCGTTGGAGGTGCCCTCCGGCGTGGGGAACGTCACCTCCGCGGCGTACTGCATGCCGATGGGCAGAGCGCCGACGATGAAGAACCCGAGCGCGGCGGCGCTGGCGTACAGCAGCACGGTGGTGGAGACGAACGCCACGCCGATCAGGCTGGGGATGGCGAGTGCCAGCGTGAGCACGAGGTAGCGGATGCGCTTGCCCTGCCGGTCCGACAGCGCCGAGAGCACCACGGCGCCGACCACGCCGGCGACCAGCATGAGGGCGCCCAGCACGCCGGCGTCGGTGGCGCCGAACCCCCGCGGGAGGATGATGTCGCCGACCCACGTCGTGACCCCGTTGAAGACGCCCATGATGACGAACGCCACGGCGAGGATGACGAGGAACGGCTTGACGGTGAGCGCGTGCTTGAGCCCGTCGAGCATGAGCGCCCGGACCTCCGCCCCGGCGGGTCCGGGCGCCGTCGCCGGCCTCTCCCGGGCGACGAGCAGGAACGCCGCGGCGGACGCCGCGGCGGCGACGCCGTACACCAGCTGCATGGAGGCGATGGACATCATGCCGGCGAGGATCGGCGAGACGGCCATACCCACCGCCACTCCGAGCATGCTCGCCAGGGTGATCAGGCCGACGGCCGTGGCTCGCTCGTTGGCCGGGAACCAGTTGGCCGGCACCTTGGTCCAGGAGTTGAGCAGGAACGGTTGCGCGACGGCGATGCCGACGGTGCTCGCGAGCACGAGCGGGTAGCTGTCGCCGGCCAGGCCCCGCGCCACGCCGAACACGCCCATCATGACCACGCCGAAGCCGACCGCCGTGCGGAACCCGCGGGAGTCGATCACCCAGGCCGCCGGCAGCGAGAGCGGGATGAAGGCGATCATGAACACCATCGCCAGCAGGCTGACCAACTGGTGCGAGACGCCGTAGTAGTCCGCGGCGTCGGCGATGATCGGCGCGTAGCTGATCCAGAGCACCTGGATGAGGACGTTGACCAGCATGAACACGCCGAGGACCACCCAGCGGTAGCCGTACACACGGTACCGTCCGTCGCCGGTTCCCCCCACATCGCTCACGTCGCCCCCCGATCGCCGCGGTTGATGCGCCGGTACACAGGGCGCATCCGTCTGTGGATCTGGGTGAAGGTCTCGTAGCTCGCATCGTAGACCTCATGGGCCGCGGCGTCAGGCGTGAACTCGCCGTCGAACTCGACGAGCCTCGGCACGTCGGCGAAGGAGATCTCGCCGAGCCCGGCGGCGGCGATCCACGCCGCTCCCCGGGCGTTGGCCTGGATCGGGTCGCGGACGCGGCGGACGGTCACGCCGAGCGCGTCCGCCACGATCTGCGCCCAGACGTCCGACTGGCCGCCGCCGCCGACCAGGTTGATGCTCTCGACGGGCCGGCCCAGGAACTTGCCGACCGGCCCGAGCAGCCAGCGCGTGTTGAGGGCGACACCCTCGAAGAACGCGCGCACGATGTCCTCGCGCGTGTTGGCCAGCGAGAGGTTGTGGAGGCCGGCGCGCAGGGCGCGGTCGTCCACGGGCGCGCGCTCCCCCCAGATCCACGGCGTGTAGAGCACGCCGTTGCTGCCCGGCGGCACGCGCCGCGCGATCTGGTCGAAGATCTTGAAGACGTCCGGCTGCTCCGCCTCGGCCAGCAGTTCGTCCTGGTGGTAGAGCACGTTGTCGCGCAGCCAGGTGAGGTTGCCGCCGGCGGTGGCCTGCAGCGCGGTGAGCAGCCAGCGCCCGGGCACCGCGCACGGCAGCGAGGCGATGCTGTTGAACACGTCCGTCTTCTTGAACGGCACGTGCGCCGCCATCCAGGAGGACGTGCCGAGGTAGAGGTGCACGGCGAGGTCGTCCGTCGTGCCGGCGCCGACCGCGGCGGCCGTGGTGTCGATGGCGCCGGCGACGACCTGCGTCTCCGGCGCCAGCCCGAGCTCCTCGGCCGCGGCCGGCGTGAGCCGGCCGAGCACCTCGGTGCACTTCACGATCTCCGGCAGTTTGTCCGCGTCGATGCCGCAGTCGGCGACCAGCGCGGAGTCGTACCTCACGTCGTCCGCGTCGCGGTTGTCCGTCACCCAGCTGGTCATGATCGAGTCGTAGCTCGCGGCCATGCGTCCGGTGAGCTTGAGGTTCAGGTAGTCCGGCACGCCCAGAAACTTGTACGTGCGCTCGTACACCTGCGGCAGCTCGTCGCGGATGTACAGCATGTGCGCCGCCGGGTCCTTGCCGGTCGGCGAGGGCATGCCGCCGGTGAGCTTCACCCAGCGGCGGACCTTGAGCAGGCTGATGCCCTGCATGGCGGGGAACCCGCCGAACTGCCGGCGCAGGTGCGGGGCGCCGCGCATGTCCATCCAGAGGAGGCAGTTGGTGAGCGGCGCGCCGCCCCCGTCCACCGGCACCGTGCCCTCTCCCTGAGTGCTGCAGCAGACGGCGGCGACGTCCGCGGCCGGCCCGGCGTGGCGGGCGAGCAGTCGCCGCGTCGCGGCGACCACGGCCCGCCACCAATCCTCCGGCCGCTGCTCCGCGCCGCCGCCCGGCAGCACGAGCAGTTCGACGGGCGCGAACTCCCAGCCGGCCACGCGCCCGTCGAGCCCGATCAGCGCGACCTTCGCGCCGGACGTGCCGAGATCGACGGCGAGGACGTACCGGGTGACGGGCTGCTGCACCTTACTCACACCTGACGTAACTTACAGGGGATGCCGGTGACGTCAACTCGCGCTCGAGGAGTTCACGCCCTTCCCGGAGCCGGGCTCACACCAGCGGAGGCCGGGGAACAGTGCGAAGTCCCCGTCCAGGCTGACGAGCAACGCCCCGGTCTCGACGGCCAGGGCGGCGAGGTAGGCGTCGGTGACGAGGTCGCCGCGTGCATCCGCGCGACGGCAGAGTCCCTCGAACAGCGCGAGGTGGTCGCGGCCGGGGTTGAGCACCAGGGCGTTCGGGTGCGCGACCAGCGAGCTGACGAAGGCGAACGCCTGGTCGTGAGTGTCGGGTGGGCGGAACACTCGCGGGTGCGTGAGGATGCGCACCAGGCCGATCAGCACCGGAGCACAGAGGCCGAACGCTTCATCTCCCGCGAAGACCGCCTGCAGCCAGTCGCGGCACGGCTCGTGCGTCGGGCTGTCGGAGCGGTGGGCCGAGATCAGGACGTTCAGGTCCGGCAGGAGCACGGGAAGGTCAGCGCGCGCTCGCCGGCTCACCCGGCGTGCCGAACAGATACGGCGCCAGAGCGGCGTTGCTCGAGAGGTCCACGCCTGGCGCGAGCCCCTGGCCGCCGACGATAGGGAACTCCACAGGCCTGGTCGCCGCTACATCGCGCTCGCGACTGAGGTGCTCGCGCAGCGCGTCCTCGATGAGCCGGCTGAGCGTCTTGTGGGTCTCCGCCGACCGCCGCTTGAACTCCGCGAGCACCTCGGCATCGAGGTTCAGGGTGGTGCGCATGATGGTCTCCATGGCCTGAGTATGCCGCCACGGCATCATAGCATCAAAGCATCAGGCTCAGGACCTGGAGCGCAGTGTCGGCGTCAGGGACGAAAGCGGGCGGCGAGCGCGTCGATGTCGCCGGCGACATCCGTCCATCCACAGGCGTAGACGAGCGTCACGCCGTCGGTCCCGCGTGCCACCGAGACGTCGCGGAACTCGCTGGAACGGTCGTCGGCGGCCACGACCCCGGAGCGGACAAGGCCGCCCGTCGGCGAGAACTCGGCGACCACGGCGTCGCCGCCCGAGTTCCCCGCACAGTACGCGCTGCCGTCGGGCGCGAGCTCCATGTCCCAGAAGCTCACGGGAGTCGTGCTCGCCGTGGCCACCGCCGGGGAGAACGCCGCAGTGAGCAGTCCCCCGTCGGCCGCCCGTCTGACGAGGAACCCGCGCCTCAGAGGCAGACTCCCGCCTTCCGGGTGCTCGACGAACCCGGCCACAGCCACGCCGCCGCTCGCGTCGACGGCGACCGCGTTCGGCCACGCGCCGTCCCCGGTGCGCCACCATCCCTGTGCCCAGCGGAGGTCGCCGGCCGTGTCGTACGCGGCCACCCACGCCTCCCTGTCGTGCGCCATGGAGCTGACGGCAGCGGCCACGACCACGGTCGAGCCGCGAACCGCGAGCGCCCGGCCCTCCTCCACCCCGTTGCTGGCCAGCGGCACGGTCCGGACCCAGGCGATCTGCCCGGAAGCGCGCACGCAGACGAGCGGGACGAAGACCTCGGCGCCCCCCGCCTGACCGGTGAGGTACGTGGTACCCCTGCCGGTCACCCGCAGCGCCCTGCACCAGTCGACGCTTCCGCCGCCGTCCCAGGACGTCTTCCAGAGGATCTTGCCCGCCGGTGAGAACTTGACCAGCAGGAAGTCGTCACGCCTGGTGTCCGTTCCGCGAGTGCCGGCCACGTAGGCGTTGCCGGAGGAGTCCAGCCCCAGACCGATCGGGTACTCCTCCCTTCCCGAGCGCCGGTAGTACGCCTTCCAAAGCACCTCTCCGCGGGAAGAGAGCCGGACGAGCAGGATGTCCCTGTCGCTCGCGCCGCTCGCCGTGCGCGAAGCAGCCACGAACACGTCACCCCGTCTGCCGAGAGCGACCGCTCTGGTCTCCTGCTCGCCGGCGAGCGCCACCCGGCGCAGCCACCTCCGCCCGCCGTCACGCTCATAGCAGGCGACGACGATATCGGCGCCCTGCGTGGATGCGCGAGAAGTGCCGGCGACGATGAGGCTGCCGTCGCGGCCGACGGCGGAGCCCCGCCACTCGTCCTCTCCGCCGGAGGGTGCGTACTCACGCACCCAGCGGACGGACGTGATCGGGGCGGCGGCGTGCACCTGGGCGACCGCCGCCAGAACACCGCATACGGCGATGAAGAGCAGGACGGCGAACTCGAACATGCGCGGGCCTCTCATGGCTCCCCCTTCTCGCAAGCCGGCCGGCGGTCGCCGGCGCCCCCTGATGATGCCGCCGTACGATTCTAGCGCGCCGCCGTCATGCCGGAGCGTTGGCCTCAGGCGCCCTCGACGCTCGAGAGCACGCGCTCGAACCGCTCGAGCGCGTCGTCGATCACCTCGTCGGTGTCGGCCATCGACGTGTACATCCGGGAGCCGGCGAGCGTGATGAGGCCATTGGCGGCGTAGGCCGCGCCCATCTCCTCCATCATGTGCTTGCGCGGCTTCATCTGCTTCGCGAAGCGCACGGGGTGCTTGAGGTCGAGGAGCATCACGCCCGAGGTCTCGAGGTGGACGATCGAGCCCTGGTTGTAGGCCACGAAGGGCAGCCCGTACCTGTCGATGATGCGGTTGAGGCCGGCGGTGAGCCTGTCTCCGGCCATCCCGGCCAGCACCGGAGCGCCCGTCCGCTCCATCTCGCTGATGGCGAAGTAGCCGGCGGCGCAGCTCAGCGGGTTGGCGCTCAGCGTGCCGCCGATGTAGGCGCGCTCGCCGGTCTTGCCGCCGATGCCGCCGGCGAAGCTCGCCATCACGTCGCGGCGGCCGCCCACCCCGCCGGCCATCGGGTACCCGCCGGTGATGCACTTGCCGAAGATCGTCAGATCGGGGCGCACGCCGTAGTACCCCTGCGCCCCGCCCAGCCCGAGCCGGAAGCCGGTGACGACCTCGTCGAAGACGAGCAACGCGCCGAACTCGTCGCACAGCTCGCGTACGGCGGCGTTGAAGCCGAACGGCACCGGCCGGGTGCCGCTCTCCGGCCCGACCGGCTCGACGATCACCGCCGCCGTGCCGCCCATGCGCTGGTTCTGCCTGAGCTTCCTCCGGAGCGCGTCGAGGTCGTTGGGGAACACCTCGCGCGTGCGCGCCGTCGTCCCGAAGGGTATGCCCTTGGCCTCGAACCGCCAGGTGCCGGGCACGTGCAGACCGTAGACCATCTGGTCGCTCCAGCCGTGGTACGCGCCGCCGACCTTGACCACCCACTTGTTGCCGGTGAAGGCGCGCGCGCCACGCACGGCGGCCATCACGCTCTCCGTGCCGGAGCCGAGCATGCGGAACATCTCGACCGACGGCATGAGGCGGTTGACCAGCTCAGCCAGCTTGAGCTCGTACTCGTGGAACAGGCCCGTGACGGGGCCGGACTCCTCGACCACCTCGGCGACCTGCCTGCGGAGAGGCTCGTAGTTGCTGCCGAGCACCGTAGGGCCGCCGGCCTGCAGAAAGTCGATGTACTCGTTGCCGTCCAGGTCCCAGAGGTGGGCGCCCTCGGCCTTGCGCATGGCCAGGGGGAACGGGTAGTTGAAGGCGAGATTGTGCTGCACGCCGCCGGGGATGAGCTCCATGGCTGCGTCGGTGAGCCCCTTGCTGCGGCCGCAGCTCTCGTCGAACCAGGCGAGGACGCCGTCCATGGCGTCGCGGCGGAGCGGGCGGAGCGGCTGCGACACCAGCGCGCCGAGCCGCTCGTAGACGGCCGGCACGTCCGGGTAGCGGCTGATCGAGTAGCCGGCGAGCTGGGCGCCGGAGGGGCCGGCGGTGCGGCCGGGACCGGCGGGCGCGGTGGGGCCGGCCGGCGGAGCGTCGTCGCGGGCGCGCGCCTCGGCCGCCTCACGCGCGGCGCGCGCCTGCTCCACCTGCCGCGCGAGCTCCTTCTCGTCCTTGCGCAGCTTGTTGAAGGCGACCTCGCGGATCGGCAGCGGCACCTTCTCCGCGCGGCCGTCGGTGAGCAGCGCCAGCAGGTAGTCGAGCGCGACCTTCTCGAGCAGCGCCATGTTGTGCACGGCCTGCTCGGCGGACGCCGCCGAGCACCAGCACGCCGTGGTTCTCGAGGATGAACGCGTTGGCGCCGCCGCCGACCTTCTTCGCCACGTTCTTCTTGAGGAACCCCGTCCCCGACGGGGCGTACGGGACGAGGTCGACCGAGCGGCCGAGGTAGCGCACCTGTTCGTCGAACAGGGCGGGGATCGGCCGCTCCATCAGGGCGAGCGCACTCGCGTACGGCTGGTGCGTGTGGATGATGACGCTGACGTCGTCGCGCAGCTCGTACACGGCGGCGTGCATCGACGACTCGATCGACGCCTTCTTCCGCCCCAGGATCCGCCGGCCGTCGAGCCCGAGCACGCAGATGTCGCCGGGCTCCATCTTGCCGTAGTCGTAGCTCGACGGCGTGATCGCGTACGAGTCCTCGCCCGGCACGCGCACGGAGACGTTGCCCTCGGTCGCCTTGAGGTAGCCGCGGTCGAGCAGCGTGCGGCAGACCTCGACGACGAGCTCCCGCGACGGACCGTAGTGACTCATGGATCAGACCTCCACGACGACGAGAGCGATGGTGGCGACCGCGAGGACGGCGCTGAAGATGGTCAGCGCCCAGATCTCCCAGAAGTCGGCCGGCACGGGCCGGCCGGCCGCAAGCGCGCTCCGGACGCGCTGCGCGCGGTACGCGCCGAGGAAGAGCACGAAGACGCCGAGCAGGCCGTAGCCGGCGCCGAGCACGCCGAACGCGACGTGGTCGGCGTCGACGAGCGCCGGCAGCAGCCGGCCGACGGCGAGCGCAAGACCGAGAGCACCGAGCCCCGTTCGCAGCCAGGCCAGATAGGTGCGCTCGGCCGCCAGCCAGGTACGGCGCGGCGCCGAGTCCTTCAGCCCCGCGTCCTCTGTCGGTCGTTCCTCCATCCCCAGCATTCTAGTCCACGCACCGGGGTCCACCGCGTACGTCGGTTCACCCATTCGGGGTGACGCGGCGAGGCCCCCGGCCCCGTAGCCTGCGCGCACCAGCACTGTTCCGGAGCGGACACCGTCCAAACGAGGAGGGCACGATGGGCACCTACACGATCCATCCGCACGAGAGACACCACACCGCGACCGAGTGGACGCTCCACCACCCGATGGTGGCCACGGCGGCGACCGTGACCGCCGCGGTGGTCGCCGGTGCGCTCGTCGGGATCCTGTTCAGCTTGCTGTTCCAGGGCGCGCCCGTGGCGCAGCAGCACCGCGCCGGCGGCCATCACGCCAGGGTGGCCGCCTCGCACGTCGTCGCCGTGGGCGCCGTCGGCAACCACACCGTGATCGGCGCGACGACACGCGGCGCGACGCGAAGCCCGGCGCGCGGCGGCTTCGCCGTCGGCAGGACGGCAGGCGCCCGCAGCGGATCCACCTCGTCAGACATCAGCGCCGGAAGGACGCAAGAGCGCCAGGGATTCCCCGGACGGTCGCTGGGCGCGGGTGAAGTGCCGACGGGGGCCCTGGCGTCGAAGGACACCAGGTGACCCAGGCCGGAGTCGCTCCCCCCGCTCAGACGCCGAGCGAGCGGAGGTACTCCGAGACGGCGGCAAGCCCGCCCTCGAGCACGTCGCGGGCGCTCGCGTAGCCGAGGCGGAACGAGTGCTCCTCGCCGAAGGCGGCGCCCGGCATGACGAAGGCGCCGTCTGAAGTCGAAGAGCCCCTGGCAGAAGTCCCCCGACGGTACGTCGAGGTCGTAGTGCACCAGGGCGATGGTGCCGGCGCGCGGGCGGACGTACCGCAGGTGCGGCTCCCGCGCGATCCACTCGTCGACGACGGCGAGGTTGCCGCGCACGATGCCCAGGCTGCGCTCGAGCACCGCGTCCAGGTGCTCGAGCGCCACGGCCGCGAGGGCGTCGTCGAGCACGCCGGCGCTGATCGTCGTGTAGTCGCGCACGTCGAGGCAGCGCTGCACGATCTCCTGCCGGGCCGGCCACCCAGCCGGTGCGCAGGCCGGCCAGCGAGTAGCTCTTGCTCATGCTCCCGCTGCTCACGCCCTTCTCGTAGAGGTCGGCCACCGACGGCGCCGTGGTCCCCGGCTCGTGCTCGAGCTTGCGGTAGACCTCGTCGCAGAACAGCCACGCGTCGTGCTCGCGCGCCACCTCCACGATCTCGCTGGAGCAGCGGCTCGTCGATGAGCGCGCCGGTCGGGTTGTTGGGGTTGTTCAGCACGATCAGCGTGGTCCGGTCGTCGGCCGCGGCCCGGATGGCGTCGACGTCCGGGAGATAGCCGTCCTCCTCCCGCAGGCGCACGACGTGGACGTCCGCACCGAGCGACTCCGGCACCGAGAAGAGCTGCTGGTACGTGGGCTGGACGCTGACCACGGTGGTTCCCGGCTCCACCAGCGCGTAGAGGGCGAGGAAGTTGGCGCCGATCGCGCCGTTGGCGGTGAGCACGTTGTCGGGGCCGATGCGCTCGCCGTACAGCGCCGCGACGGCGGCGCGCAGCCGCGGCGAGCCCACGATGTCCCCGTAGCCCAGCCAGGTCTCGCGGAGGCGACGCAGCACGCCGTCGGCGTCGCCGCTCAGCTCGAGCAGTTCGTCGAGCGTGAGCGAGTGCACGCAGGTCTCGGCGATGTTCCAGGTGGCCGTCGTCTCGTGGGCGTTCATCCACTGCTCGACGAAGAACGGTTCGATGCGCACGCGGAGCCTCCGGGATGGGGCCGGCCGCCGCGGGCGGCCGCCGCTGTGGGGGGACCCGCCAATCGTCGCGCGTGAAGCCGGCGAGAGCAACCACCACTCCCCGCGCGCGTAGGCAGGACCGCGGAGAAGTCGCGTCGAGACTGGTCCCGGATACGTTCTACGAGATAAGACACCAGTCACCGAGCGGCCGATGGCTTCCGTATCCTGAACGCGGGCGACAAGGTCACCCGCGGCGGTAGACTCAGGCTAGTGGCGGACTACATCACCCCCGAGCAGGCGCGACGCTTCTACGACCGGATCGGCCGTGGGCAGGACGCGCGGCCGCTCAGCGAGCGCCGCGCGCTCGACGCGCTCGCGGAGCAGGGCGACTTCGGCCGCGCTCGAGGCGGTCGTCGAGTTCGGCTGCGGCACGGGCAGGTTCGCCGCCCGGCTGCTGCGCGAGCGCCTGCCGGGCGGCGCGACGTACGTCGGTCTCGACGTGAGCCCGCGGATGGTCACGCTCGCGAGCGCGGCCCTGGCGCCCTGGGCGGACCGCGCGCGCGTCCTGCTCACGGACGGCGCCATCCGGCTGCCCGTGCCGGACGGCGCGGCCGACCGGGTCGTGAGCACCTACGTCCTCGACCTCCTGAGCCCCGGCGGACGCCGCCGCACTCGTCGCCGAGGCGCACCGGGTGCTGCGGCCCGGAGGAGCGCTCGCCCTGGCGAGCCTCACTCCGGGCCACGCCGCCGCCGCTCGCGTCGTCACCCGCCTCTGGGAGGGCGTCTGGCGGATCCGTCCCGCGCTGCTCGGCGGCTGCCGCCCTCTCCCGCTCGGCGGGCTCCTCGACCCGGACGACTGGTCCGTGACGACTCACTTCCTGGTCACGGACTGGTTCCTCAGCTCGGACGTCCTGGTCGCGCGCCGTCGCTGAGCGCGTGTAGGCTTCGGCGAGACGACGAGGGAGCGCCGATGGACACCAACGAGTTCCGCACGCTCGGCCACGAGCTGGTCGACTGGATCGCCGACTACCGCGAGCACATCGGCGAGCTGCCGGTGATGAGCCGCGTGCAGCCGGGCGAGGTGGCGGCGCTGCTGCCCGCCGAGCCTCCGCAACAGGGCGGCGACCTCGCAGGCATCGTCGCCGACCTGGACCGCATCGTCATGCCCGGGATCACGCACTGGAACCACCCCGGGTTCCTCGCCTACTTCCCCAGCAACAGCGACCTCTCCTCGGTGCTCGCCGACATCGTCTCCTCCGGCCTCGGCGTGCAGGGGATGAGCTGGCTCACCAGCCCGGCGGCCACCGAGGTCGAGGACGTGGTGATGGACTGGCTGCGCCAGATGGTGGGCCTGCCGGACACGTTCGCCGGCGTCATCGAGGACACGGCGAGCACCTCGACGTTCACGGCGCTGCTCTGCGCGCGGGAGCGGACCTCCGCCTTCAGCCAGAACCGCGGCGGCCTGCAGGGGGAGGACGCGCCGCTGGTGGTGTACGCCAGCGACCAGGCGCACAGCTCGATCCCCAAGGCGGCGCTCCTCGCCGGGTTCGGGAGCGAGAACCTGCGCCTCATCGAGACCGATCTGGAGCACGCGCTCCGGCTGGACCTGCTGGAGCGCGCCGTCGAGGACGACCTGGCGGCCGGACGCCGGCCCTGTGCCGTGGTCGCCGCCGTCGGCACGACCGCGACCACGGCGCTCGACCCGGTGGCCGGCATCGCCGACCTCTGCGCGCGCCACGGCCTGTGGCTGCACGTCGACGCCGCGCTCGCCGGCACGGCGATGATCTGCCCCGAGTACCGCTGGATGTGGGAGGGCGTGGAGCGCGCCGACTCCGTCGTCTTCAACCCGCACAAGTGGATGGGCACCGGCTTCGACCTCTCCGCCTACTACGTCCGCGACCCCGAGCACCTCGTGCGCGTGATGAGTACGAACCCGAGCTACCTGCGCACCGCCCACGACGACGTGGTGCGCAACCTGCGCGACTGGGGCATCCCGCTGGGCCGCCGCTTCCGCGCGCTCAAGCTGTGGTTCCTGCTGCGCGAGCACGGCGTGCGAGGGACTGCAGGCGCTCGTGCGGCGCGACATCGGCAACGCCGGGTGGCTGGCGGAGCAGGTGGTCGCGGCGCCGGAGTGGGAGCTGCTCGCGCCGGCGCCGCTCCAGACCGTGTGCCTGCGGCACGTGCCGGCGGCGCTCGCCGGCGACGAGGACGCGCTCGCCGCGCACAACGCGGCCGTCGTCTCGCAGGTCAACGCCGAGGGCCGCTTCTTCTACGGCACGTCCGTGCTCAAGGGCCGGCTCATCCAGCGCGTCTCGGTCGGCACGCAGGCCACCGAGCGCGCGTACGTGGAGGCCTTCTGGGCGGAGTTGCAGGAGACTGCCGTCGCCATGTGACGGCGCCGGCCACGCCCGCCCGCCCGGCGTGACCCGTACGCGGACGGAGGCCGCGCCCCCGCTGCGGCGGGCGCGGCCTCCGTCCTCTCATGCGCTCACAAGGGTTGCGTGCTGAGCGGGGTGGCCGCGGGGGCCTGCCCGACCCGGAACGGCCGCATCATCTCGTTGTCCTCGTGCTCGAGGATGTGGCAGTGCCAGACGAAGAGCCCGGCCAGCGTGAACCTCGCCTTGACCCGCGTCAGCTCGCCCGGGTAGACGATGACGGTGTCCTTCCAGCCGGTCTCCCAGGCCTCGGGCTTGATCACCGCACCCTCGCCGAGCATGCCGTGCGGCGACATCATCGGGTCGGTGACCACGCGCCGCTGCACCTGGAACTGCACCTGGTGGATGTGGATCGGGTGCGCGTCCATGGTGAAGTTGCGGATGTTCCAGGCCTCGACGGCGCCCACTGCCGGGTTCTCCGTCACCTCGTCCATCCACATCATCGGCATGGGCATGCCCATCGGGTCTCCGGGCATCTCCATCCACGTGCCCAGCGCGGCCTCCTGCGGGCCGAACGGCGCGCCTGTCGGGTCGAGGACCACGTTGCCGTCCGCGTCCTCCTTCGCCTTGACGGTGGCCGAGTCGAGCTCGTTGAGGCTGACGTCGCGGACCACACTGGCCTTCGGCAGCCGCTTGATGGCCGGCAGCCTGAGGTCGCGCGGCTTCGCGCTCGTGTCGCGCGAGGTGGCCTTGCCGACGCGGAACTGCATCACCTGGCCGGTGGTGCCCGGGTCGGACGGCTCGAACTCCTCGCCGACCTCGCCGCCGCCGAACGGCTCGTCCGGCCCGACGTTGCGCAGGACGATCCGCGTCCCGCGCTTGACCTTGCTGAAGTCGACGATCACGTCGGCGCGCTCCGCCGGCGCGATGAGCAGTTCCCTCAGCCTGACCGGCTTGGGCAGGTACCCGCCCTCGCTGCCGATCTGCGTGAAGGGCATGCCGTTGCTCATCTTGAGGATGAGGAACCGGGACTGGGCGCCGTTCAGCAGCCGGAAGCGGTAGCGCCGCTGCTCGACGTTCAGATACGGCCAGGTCTTGCCGTTCACGACCATGGTGTTGCCGAAGAACTCGGGGTTCCACTGCGGCGAGATGTCGCTCATCTGGCCGTCCAGCGCCGCGTCCGGAGTGAACGGGATGCGGAGCTCGGGCGCGCCGGGGAACTGCGGCGACTGCCCCGGCACGTTGAGGCCCTCGAAGAAGGCGCGGTTGTCGGGATAGTAGAGCGAGCCGTCGGCGTTGAACGAGCGGTCCTGGATGGCGATCGGGATCTCGCGGTACCTGGTCCCGGGCTTGTCCCCCCGCTGCGGAGCGGGCTTCGGCAGCCTGGCCGCCACCCGGTCGCCGTCCTTGCGCAGCAGGTAGAACCCGGCCGGGCCGGCGTAGACGTTGAGACGCGTCATGCCGAGCGAGTGGTCGTGGTACCAGAGCGTGGTCGCCCGCTGGTCGTTCGGGTACTGGAACACCGCCGAGCCGGGCTCCCACGTCTGGCCCTGCCTGGCCTCGGCCTTCTGCTTGAACTGCTCGTAGAACGAGCCGCCGGTGGCGTAGCCCGCCGGGATGTCGTTGGCGGCGGGCAGGTACCAGGCCTCCGGGTAGCCGTCGCTGTCCTCGGTGGTGTGGGCCCCGTGCACGTGCGTCACGATCGGCACGGGCCCGGTGTACGGCATGCCGTCCATGCCGTGCGTGTCGGTGCCGCCCGGGCCGCCGGCGGGGTTGGCCCAGTGCAGCGTCTGGTCGACGGCGAAGAGGTGCGGCAGGTAGTTGCCGGCATCGTCAACCAGGCCGTTGATCCACTTCACGCGCACCGGCCGGTCCTTCTTGGCCTCGATGGTCAGGGCGGGGTAGTTGAGCGTACCGCCCTCAGCGACCGGTCTGGGGTCGACCATGGACCCGTAGCTCCACACGGTGGTCGGCCCGATGGCGTTGGTCTGCGACCAGCCCATCGGGAGGATGTACTGCTCGAACTGCTTGACGGCGATCTCGTAGTAGTCGATCCGCTTGCCCCTGGCGTTGATGACCTTGGTCCGCGGCATGGCGGGCGGGATCACCAGGGCCTCCTGGTACTTGGGGATGGTGGCCGGGTCCAGAGAACCCCCGGGGAGAGGGACCGCCTGCGCCGGAGTGGCGGTGACGGCGAGGACGAACAGGACTGAGGTGACGGCAGCGAGCGTGATCCCGAATGCGAGCCGCCATGTGGCTCTCGGGTCCTCACCGATCAGGGTCTTCATCGCGCTTCCTCCTGCGTGACGTCCGCCCCCCGGCGGACGGTTCTTGAGAAGGGAGTGCGGGCGCACTCCCCTCGCTGGCAAGCGACGCACCCATCAGTACCCGCTATGCGCGCGAAAATCACATAATTCCGATACATAAAGTCAGCAATACCCGGTTCGCGCAGCGGCGCTCCGCCCGCTACCCTCAGTGAGAGGGATTCGCGGCCGTGGCGCGAAGCCTCCCGTACAGGCCGGTGCGCAGCGCCGGCCTGTCCAGCGGTCAAGGAGCGCCCGGCCGGGCCGATACCCGTACCAGCGAGCGCGCAGGACGCCCACATGGTCCATCTCGAGCACACCACCCACATCCGAACGCGACGCAGCGCGGGCTCTCCCGCGCGGCGCCGCGTCGCGGCCGCCGCGGCGCTGGTCGTCGTGGCCGCGGCGGCCCTGGCGCTCGCCGCCGCCGTGGCCGCTCCGCCGGCGACGGCCGCCCCCTCGCTCTTCCAGCTGCAGAAGGAAGCCAAGCGCGCACGCGCCGAGATGGCCACCCTGCAGCAGGACCTCCAGGCCGTGGGCCAGAAGGTCGTGGAGGCGCAGGCCAAGCTCGACGAAGTGAACCAGCGCCTCAACCTCACGCGCCGCGAGCTCCGGCGCGCCGAGCAGGACCTCGACCTGCAGCGCGCGATCCTCGCCAAGCGCGCCGCGATCCTCTACAAGACCGGCGACTTCGACTGGCTCGACATCCTCTCCAGCATCCAGAGCCTGGCGGACATCGACACCCTGCGCTCGCTGCAGCGGGCGATCGCCGACCAGGACCGCAAGAGCGAGAACGAGGCGCAGCGGCTCGCGCGCGAGGCCCGGCGCCTCGAGCGCGAGGTCGAGAAGGAGCACGAGGAGGCCGTGGTCGCAGAGCGCGAGGTCCAGCAGCAGAAGATAGAGCTGGACCAGAAGCTCGCCGAGCGCACGGCGATCCTCCAGGACGTCACCAAGCGCATCAAGAAGATCCTCGCCAGCGGCGGGCTGGGCGCGGCGCTGGCGATGTCCAAGAACGGCCAGTTCACGCAGCTCTCGTGGGCCAAGGCGCTGCTCGTCGCCATGCGTTTCCCGGTAACGGCCGACAACGTGGCCGCCGTCACCGCCTGGGAGATGGCCGAGGGCGGCCACTGGTACAACACCGCCTACTACAACCCGCTCAACACCACCCAGAGCATGCCGGGAGCGACGGTCTTCAACTCCGTCGGCGTCAAGGCCTACACCAGCTGGAAGCAGGGCCTCGAGGCGACGATGATCACGCTCAAGAACGGCTACTACGGCGGCATCCTCGACGCTCTGAAACGCGGTAACGACTCAACGGCCGTCGCCCAGGCGGTCGGCGCCTCGCCCTGGGGCACCGGCGACTTCAGCCGGCTGCTCTAGCTCCTCACCGGGCAACGGAGCGTGGACCCGGCGCCCGCCTCGCCCTGGAGCACGCACGGTCTGCGGTATCCTTGGTCCGCAGCCCGCGCAGTGTGAGCGGTGCAGCGGCTGTGGCCGTCCGGAAAGAGAGGCGCCAGATGATCTGCCCGAACTGCGGCGCGGAGTACCAACCCGGTTTCACGCGCTGCTCCGACTGCCTTGTCGACCTGGTCGAGCCCGGCGCGGAGCCCGAGGCCGCCGTCGAGCCGACGGGGCGCGGCCCTGCCGCGCTCACCGACCCGGTCTGCGTGTTCCGCTCGACGCAGCGCGGCCGACTGCCGCTCGCCGAGTCGCTCCTGCGCTCCGCCGGGATCCCCTTTGTCGCCCAGGGCGAACATGTGCAACAGCTCGTCGGCCTCGACGTCTTCGGCCCCGCGGAGCTCCACGTCTCCGCCGCCGACGCCGACGACGCCCGTGCGGTGCTCGCCGACGTTGACCGGCAGGGGTAGGTTGGGCGACGCAGCCGAGCACAGCCGCCGTGCGCGACGGGGCATGGACCCGATCCGCGCGAGCAGAGGATCCCGTTGACCGACTCCCGGCACTCCAGGCGCTCGGCTACTCCCCGCGCTGGCAGGCGCTCTTTGAGCCGTTCGCCGAGCAGGGCCTCACGCCGGCGCGCGTGATCCGCAGCGACCGCGGCGCTTCACTGCTCGCCACGCCGACCGGTATCGCGCCTGCACAGAGCTCCGTTCGTCTCTTGAAGTCTGCTCGCGGCACGGCCGAGATGCCGGCTGTCGGCGACTGGGTGGCCGTGCTCACCGGCGACGACCTCGACGCCCCGCTCATCGAGGCCGTGCTCGAGAGGGCCAGCGCCATCACCCGCGGCGACCCTGGCCGGGCCTCAGACGTCCAGGTGCTGGCCGCCAACATCGACACGGTGTTCATCGTGCATCCCATCGCCGACCCGCCCAACCTCCGACGCATCGAGCGTGAGCTCTCGCTCGCGTGGGACTCGGGCGCCGCCCCCGTGGTGGTGCTCACCAAGGCCGACCTCTCCGCCGACCCGGAGGCGGCGCGCTCGGCGGTCGAGTCGGTCGCGCTCGGCGTGGACGTGCTCGTCACGAATGCCCTCTCGGGCGACAGCGCGGACCTGCTCCTGGCGTACATCACCGGCGATCGCACCGCCGTCCTGGTCGGGCCGTCGGGCGCGGGGAAGTCCACGCTCATCAACGGGCTCCTCGGCGAGCAGCGACAGGCCACGCGCGAGGTGCGCCTCGGCGACGGCAAGGGCCGCCACACGACCGTCGCTCGCGAGCTGATCCAGATGCCGCAAGGCGGCCTGCTCATCGACACCCCGGGCCTCAGGGCGCTGGGCCTGACCGGGTCCGAGGAGGGCATCGCCTCGGTGTTCCCGGACATCGAGGAGGCAGCCGGGGGCTGCCGGTTCAGCGACTGCACCCACGACCACGAGCCGGGGTGCGCGGTCCGGGCCGCGGTCGAGGCGGGATCCCTGGAGCCCGAGCGGCTGGCCAGCTACCACAAGCTGCTGGCCGAGGCTCAGGAGGCCGCGGCCAGAGCGGACGGACGTCTTCGCGCCGAGAGGGAGCGCAAGTCGAAGACCATCAGCAAGGCCGCCAAGAACTACTTCAAGCTGACCGGCAAGGACTGAGCGGCCGGCACTGGGCGGCCGCGGGACCCGCGATCCGCCGGAAGCCCCTCTACGCGCGCTCTTTGACGATCTCGATCGCCGCCTTGCCGGTCATGTGCTCGACCGCGAGCTCGAACGCGCACGTCCGCTTCCACTGGCCGTCGATCTCGGCGTCCGCCGCGTGCATGAAGTCGGGCGAGTACTTCTCCGCCAGGCACAGCAGTGCGTGCCGCTTCTCGGCGTCGTCGGTGAGGATGCGCACGCGGCCGAAGACGATGACGCTGCGGAAGTGCGTGGTGAACGTCTCCTGCACCACGTCGTCGCCGGCGATGACGCAGAACGAGGCCTTGTCGCTGCGCGCGACGGCATCCAGCTTGTGGCCGGCCTGCGCCGCGTGGAAGAACAGCTTGCCGTCCTCGTAGGCGTAGCTGAGCGGGACGGCGTACGGGTAGTCGTCGTCACCCAGCACCGCCAGCACGCCGGAGGTGCCGGCCTCGAGCATCGCGATGGTCTCCGCCTCCGGGAGCAGTTGCCTCTTGCGCCTCATCCCTCTGAACATGCGTCCTCCCTTTCGACTGCTCACATCCTAGTGGACGTCACGCCGCACGCACCGGGGTTCCACGTGGCTCACCGTCGGCCCGGCGCTCGGTGCATCCCGAACGCGCGGCCCGGGAAGAGTACCGGCATGTTCGGCCGCCGCCGCATCAAGCCGCCTCAGCACGAGCCGCTCGTGACCGACCGTCACGGGCGGGTGGTCGGCGTGCGCACGCCGCCGCCCAGCCCGCCCGAGGAGACGAAGGCCGGCCGGGTGTGGCGCCGGCGCCGGGACCTGGCGAGGACCGGAGAGATGCACGCGCAGGCCGCGCTGCGGAACCAGTTCGCGGCCTTCCACGTCGACCCGGCCTCGACGCCGAGGCGCTGAGGACCGGGCATGGGCTCCTGGATCCTCCTCGCCGTCGTCATCGCCGTGGCGCTGCTGTGGCTCCTGCCGCAGTACTTCCGCCGGCGGCGCGACCGGCGCCGGCGCCGCCTCATCCAGGACATCGAGCGGCGGCGGGAGTCGCGGCTCATCACGCTGATCCACCGGCAGGAGGGGTTCGGCCTCTTCATGCCGTTCGGCCGCTACATCGACATCGACGACTCGGAGCAGGTGCTGCGGGCCATCCGGCTCACGCCGGACGACATGCCCATCGACCTGCTGCTGCACACGCCCGGCGGCCTCGTGCTCGCCAGCGACCAGATCGCCTACGCGCTCAAGCGTCACCCGGGCAAGGTGACGGTGATCGTGCCGCACTACGCGATGTCCGGCGGCACGCTGGTCGCCCTCGCCGCGGACGCGATCCTGATGGACCCCGACGCGGTGCTGGGGCCGGTGGACCCGCAGCTCGGCAGCCTGCCGCGCGGGTCGTGGCCGGCGGCGTCGATCCTCAAGGCGCTGGAGCAGGAGAACCCCAACCGCGACGACGAGACGCTGATCCTGGGCGACGTGGCGCGCAAGGCCGTGGACCAGGTGCGCGCCACGGTGCGCGAGCTGCTCGACGGCCGGGTGCCGGACGAGGAGGCGGACCGGCTCGCGGCCCTGCTCAGCGACGGCACCTGGACGCACGACTACCCGATCCGGCTGGAGGAGGCCAGGCAGCTCGGGCTGCCCGTCTCCGGGGATGTGCCCGAGCCCGTCTACGAGCTCATGAACCTCTACCCGCGGCGCAGCCAGCGGCGGCCGTCGGTGGAGTTCATCCCCACGCCGTACCGGACCAAGGGCGGCGAGTGAGCGTGGGCGCGCACGTGCCGGGAGCGGCCGGCAGTGCCGCGCGCCGGCGGCGCCGGCGGTAGCGAGGACCTCGGCCAGGCGTACCTGCGGCAGACGCGGCACAGCCGCGACCACCTCGTCGGCGGGCGCATGGACTGGGCGCACCAGCCGGAGTGGTTCAAGACGTATCCCGAGGCCGCGCGCGTGCCGCTGCCGGACTTAGCACAGGGCGGCGAACCAGGCCGCGGCGGGCTGTTCGACGCGCTGGCGCGGCGGCGGAGCGTGCGCGCGTACGGGCCGGAGCCGCTCGCCCTCGGCGAGCTCTCGGCCCTGCTGTGGGCGGCCGCCGGGGTCACGGCGCGGCAGCAAGGCTTCGCCTTCCGCACCGCGCCGTCGGCCGGCGGCCTCTTCCCCGTCGAGCACTACGTGGTGGCCAACCGCGTCGAGGGCCTCGAGAGCGGCCTGTACCACTACGACGTCCTGGGCCGCGCGCTCGAGCGCCTCGTGGTCGCCGACCTGCGCGTGCCCCTAGCGAACGCCGCCCTCGGCCAGCGCATCTGCGCCGACGCGCAGGCGGTGTTCGTCTGGACGGCCGTGCTGGAGCGCTCGCGCTGGAAGTACGGCGAGCGCTTCGCCCGCTACGTGCTGCTCGACGCCGGCCACATCGCCGAGAACGTGGCGCTCGCGGCCGTGGCGCTGGGCCTCGGCACCTGCCAGATCGCCGCCTTCTTCGACGACGAGGCGGCGGCGCTCCTGGGCGTGGACCCGGACGTGGAGCCGGTCGTCTACATGAGTACGGCAGGACGCCCGGCGGAGACGTAGAGCGGCGGACCGGAGCGCGCGGCCAGTCGCCGGCCGGCGACTACAGCCGCGCCGCGAGCCAGGCCGCGAGGTCCTCGTAGACCCGCGCGCGCTCCGTCTCGTTGAAGCACTCGTGGTAGAGCCCCTCGTAGCGCTCGATGCTCTTGTCCGCCGACGACGCCCGGTCGAAGAGCGCCTCGATGAAGGCGATGTCGACCACCTGGTCGTCGGTGCCGTACAGCACCAGCAGCGGCAGCGCGACGCTCTCGGCGGCGGCCATGGCCGCATCCTGCGCGGCCAGCGTCTCCGCCGCCCACCGCGCCGGCGCGACGTGGTGCACGAGCGGGTCGGGGACGTAGTCCTCGACCACTGACCGGTCGTGCGAGAGCTGCGCGGCCTGCACGGTGTTGCCGATGTCGTGGTGGGGCCACACTTTGGCCATGGCCTTCGCGGCCACGACCCGGGCCGGCGGGACCGCCTCGGCCAGCTGCAGGAACGGCGACGAGAGCACCAGGCCGCGCACCTCCGGCGCGCGCTCCTCGGCGAACCGCGTGCAGATGAGCCCACCCAGGCTGTGCCCGAGCAGGAACAGTGGCGCGTCCGGCTGCAGGCGCCGGACCTCGTCGAGGAAGACGGCCGTGTCGTCGAGGTACTCGTCGAACCGCTTGACCTGGCCGCGCCTGCCCGACGACTGCCCGTGGCCGCGCAGGTCGTACACGTACACGGCGTAGCCGCGAGCGGCCATGTCCTCGCCGAACCAGGTGTAGCGGCCGCCGTGGTCGCCGTACCCGTGGACCACGGCGATCGCGGCCGACGGCGCCGGCGGGTGCTCCGTGTCCGGGCCGGCCGGCAGCCACGCCTGCAGGTGCAGGCGCTCCCCGCCGGCCATGAACTGTGTGGAGGTGTGACGGCTCTCCATGGCGCAAAGCCTACACGGCGGCGGCGCGCTCGTCTTCCTGCTAAAGTCGAGCTCCACCGACCCCGGAGGGAAGATGGCCTCGCACCGCCGCCGCACGCGCGTCCCAGCTCGCCCTGCTCGCCGTACTCGTCCTCGCGGCGCTGCTCGTCGCCGCCTGCTCCGCGCAGGCGTCCGGCGGCTCCTCGGGCAGCGCCGGCCGGCTCCGGCGACGGCGCGAGCGCGAGCGCCTCGGCGCCGGCCGGCGACGGCTCCGCCGCGCGCCGGCGGCGCCAAAGGCGCGGCGATGAGCGACTGGGGCCGCGTGCTCGCCGCCCTCGCGTACATGCGCGCCGAGACCCCCACCAAGCCGGTGGTCGTCCTGCTCGGCGGCTCCGCGGCGCGCGAGTCGACCATCAGCGACTCGAGCTGGCGCGGCCAGATCGTCGCCGAGGGCGGCCCCGAGACGCTCGCCTGGAACATGGGCTCGCGCAACCGCACCATGGCCCAGAACCTGGCGATCGTGAAGAAGCTGCCCCGAGAGTGCCGACCATCGTCTACGTCGGCATCAACCTGGGCGCGTTCACCTCGGCCCAGAAGACGCGCCACCATCACACTGCCCTCGCCGGCGCCCCGGCGCAGGCGACATCCCCCTGCAGCAGTACCACGCCTACCAAGGCGTCGAGATCCTCAGCCACGGCGAAGAAGAAGACGCTGGTGCGAGCAGTGGCTGGCCGACCGCTACCCCGTGTACAAGGCGAACTTCAGCAGCAACGCCGGCGCTGCTCGAGCAGATCCTCAAGTACTGCGCGACCGTCGAGGACGAGAACGGCAAGCGCCTCTTCCGGCCCGTGCTGCTCGAGCTGCCGCGCAACTCCGCCGTCATCGGCAGCTCGCTGAACGCCCCCACCACCAAGTACCGCGACAAGTGCAAGCAGCTCGCGGCGAAGTACAAGATCAAGTGGGTCCCGCAGCTCGCGAGCCTCCCCAACTCCAGCTTCTACGACCTCTGGCACCTGGTGGAGCCGGGTCGCAAGGTGTGGCAGGGCAAGCTGAGCGCCAAGACGGCGACACTGCTCGAGCAGTACGGGTTCGATGGCGGCGGCTCGTAAGGCACTCGGCCACCGCGGCGTGCGCGTCGCGGCCAGGCTGCTGCTCATCGTCCTCCTGGCCGCCGGCCTCGCGGGGCTCACGCTCATCGCCGCCCCGGCGCGCGCCGGCGACGACGGCGCGCCGGTCGTGGCCGCCCTCGGCGCCGACCCGGCGCCGGCCGCGACCTTCGCCCCGGACCTCATCGCCCCCGTGGGCGAGGAGCTCCGGGGCAACGACTACGGCCGGGATTGGCAGCACTGCGTCCAGGTCGTCGCCAACCTCCGCGCCAAGAAGCCCAAGGTACCCCTGGTCGTGCTGCTCGGCGGGTCCTCGGCGCGTGAGGCCACCGTGCTGGACGACAACTGGGAGCGGCAGATAGCGCGTCGAAGCGACTACGTCGTCGACGCCTACAACCTCGGCTCCAAGCACCGCACCTACGCTCAGGACCTGGAGTTCGTCAAGCTCCTGCCGGCCAAGGTGCCCACCATCGTCTACATCGGCGTCAACCTCGGCCGGTTCTGCCTGCCGGTCCGGTCGGCGAACATCACGCTGCCCCGCCCGAGGGCGCTGCGGGACTACCCGCAGCACGTGTACCACCAGAACAACATCCAGAGCTGGTCCACCAAGCGCTACTACGTCTCGTACTGGCTGTCGGCACGCTACCCGGAGTTCCGCGCGAACTTCTCGGGCGAGCTCGCCATGCTCGAGCAGATCATCCGCACCTGCAAGCGTCGCCACCTGCGGGTCGCGCTGGTCGACCTCCCGCGCGACCTCCCCGTGATCGGCTCCGCCTTCTCCGGGCCCGTGTCGCGCTACCACGCCGGCTGCTCCGCCCTCGCGCGGCGCTACGACATCCCCTGGCTGCACTTCAACGCCCAGGCGGGGTTCAAAGACCGCGACTTCTTCGACATCTTCCACCTGGTCGAGCCGGGCCGGGTCAAGTACCAGAGCATCCTCTCGGACAAGACCATCCGGCTGCTGAAGAAGTACCGCATGCCCAAGCCGCAGCCGCCGTCGCCGAGCCCGTCGCCGAGCCCGAGCCCGTCGGAGTCGCCGTCGCAGTCGGCCTCGCCGGCGCCGTCGTACTGACGCCCTCCGGCCCATGTCGACGCTGACCCTCCTCGGCATCGCCCTCGGCCTCGCCATGGACGCGTTCGCGGTGGCCATCGGTGCGGGGCTGCAGCTCTGCGGCGCCACCCCGCGCCAGGTCTTCCGGCTCGCCTGGCACTTCGGCCTGTTCCAGGCGCTGATGCCCATCATCGGCTGGCTCGCCGGCCGCACGGTGTCCGAGTACATCGAGCCCGTGGACCACTGGATCGCGTTCGGCCTGCTCGCCTTCATCGGCGGCAAGATGATCTACGAGGCGTTCCAGCATGACGAGGACGCCGAGGTCTGCGACCCCACCAAGGGCTTGCGGATGGTCATGCTCTCCGTCGCCACCAGCATCGACGCCCTGGCCGTCGGCCTCTCCCTGGCGCTGCTGGGCACCAGCATCTGGTGGCCGGCGCTCGTCATCGGCGTCGTCGCCGGCGTCATGACCATCATCGGCATGGAGCTCGGCAAGCGCTTCGGCGCACTGCTCGGCCGCCGCATGGAGGTCGTCGGCGGCCTCATCCTCATCGGCATCGGCGTCAAGATCCTCGTCGAGCACCTCACAGGATAGGCGCTGCGGGATAAGCTGACGCGCATGCCTCCGCCCAAGCTCGAGCCTTACCGCGTCACCGCGACGCTGAGGGCTCGTCGTGGCGCTCCTGCCGTTCAGCTTCTTCATCTTCGCCGCCCAGGAGCCGCTGCTCACCATCCTCAAGCGGGTCGGCCTGCACCTGCTGGGGTCGAGCGACGCGGCGAGGCTCGCGGTGTACTTCGGCTCCGCGATCCTGACGGTGGCGATCGTGGTGGCCGTGGGCGCAGCGGTGCGCCGCTACCTGCCGACGCCGTACGCCTGGCTCACCGGGGGGCGCGGCGGCCGGAGAGCCCGCCGCGCGCCGCAGCGACCGGCGCGGGATGACGCCGCCGAGGCCACGGACGTCCTCGGGGAGCCCGCCGTGGCCGAGGAGGGAGCGTCGGCCGCGCCCTGATCCGCCGGCCGCGCCCCCAATCAGTCGGCCGCGCCCTGATCCGCCGGCCGCGCCCGATCGATCGGCCGCGCCGGCCGGCCTCAGACGTGGCAGCTGAAGCCGGCGTGCTTCTCGAAGTACTTCTGGTGGTACTCCTCCGCGCGCCACCAGGCGCCGGCGGGTTCCACCTGCGTCACGATCTTCTTCTTGAAGACGCCGCTCTCGGTGAGCTGCCCGATGGCGGCGCGAGCCGCCTGCTCCTGCGCCGCGTCGTGGAAGAACACGGCCGACCTGTACTGGCTGCCGAAGTCCGGCCCTTGCCGGTTCCACTGCGTGGGGTCGTGCATGCCGAAGAAGGCGGCGAGCAGCTCCTCGTAGCTGACCCGCTGGGGGTCATACTCGAGCCGGACCGCCTCCGCGTGACCGGTCTTGTTGGAGCACACGTCCTTGTACGTGGGATCCTCGGTGCTGCCTCCCGTGTAGCCGACCTCCGTGCTGGTGACGCCGGGCAGCGCGGCGAAGCGCTGCTCCACACCCCAGAAGCAGCCGGCGGCGAAGGTGGCGGTAGCCATGTGATCGTCCTGTCGTCGGTGGTGGCGCGCGCCGCTCCCGGCGGCGCGCCGTGCACCCCGTCTGTTCCCCGCCAGCACCGCGAGCACGCGCGCCGGCGCGAGTAGGTCACGTCCGCCGGCGCAATGAGGCCCCACGCCGGGGCGTCGGCGAGCCGCAGGGGGGATGCCCTCGCACCACTTGCACCTTCGATGGCGCCTTCGATGGCACCTTCGATGCACCCTCTTTGGCGCCTTCGATGCACCCTCGATGGCGCCATCGAAGGCTCCGACCCCAAGACGACATACCTCCCCCCGCGACCGCGCGGATCCAGGTGCGCGAGCGCGGCGCCGGAGGGCCCGTGCGCGAGCGCGGCGCCGGAGGGCCCGGCGCGCGGGCGCGGTGCGTCAGGCCTGCTGCCGCGCCGGCTCTCCGAGGTGGTTGTCGGCGCCGCCGGCCTCAGCCGCCGTGGTACACACCTCGGCGCCGACGGAGGGGCCGGCCGGACGCGACGCCTGGGCGGCCGGCCGTGGCGGCCGCTGCTTACTGAGCTCGCGCAGCCGGCGGCGCTGGGCGCGGTTCTTGGCGGCCGTCCACCACGTGCGCGAGTAGTACCAGAGCCAGCCGTACTCGAGCATGCGGTCCCAGTGCGCCTTCTTGCGCTCGGCGGCCCGCGTCTTGCTCGTCCACAGCCACTTGTGCCACGCCCACACCGGGCGCCACGTCGCGTAGAAGCGCTTGTTGGCCTTGATCGTCTCCTGCAGCAGGTGCAGAGCCGTCATCTGTTTGGGCTGGAACACCACGTGCTGAGCGTCGTAGAACGACCAGTCGTGCTCGATGATGCGACCCTCGTCCTCCAGCTCCTGGAACTGCTGCGTGCCGGGGAGCGGCGTGAGGATGTTGAGCATCACCGTGTCGATCTTGTTCTTCTGCGCGAACTTGACGGTCTCGCGCATGGCGTCCGGCGTGTCGTGGTCGGCGCCGAGCACGAACATGCCGTGGGCGCGGATGCCGTAGTCGTGCAGCACCTTGATGGCGTGCTCGATGTCGCCCACCGTCTGCGACTTCTCGAAGCCGTCCAGCGTCGCCTGATTGACGGACTCGAGGCCGAGAGCGACGAAGTCGCAGTTCGAGGCCCGCATGAGCTCCATCAGCTCCGGGTCGCGCACGACGTCGGTGCGCACCTGCGCGCCCCACGGCACGGTGACGCCCTCGTCGATCATCATCTGCAGCAGCCGCTTGAGGCGCTTGCGGTTGGCGGCCATGTTGTCGTCGTAGAAGAAGATGCGCTCAGGGTTCTTCTGCTTGATCTCCTCCACCACGCTCTCGGCGCTGCGGAAGCGGTACTTCTTGCCGAACATCGCCGTCACCGAGCAGAAGGTGCAGTCGAACGGGCAGCCCCAGCTGGTCATGATGGGCGTGTTGGTGATGCGCTCCCAGCCGTCGATGAGCGTGATGTCGGGGAAGGGCAGGGTGTCGAGGTCCTCACAGCGGTCGTGCAGCGGCGCGTGCACGGGCCGGCCGTCCTCACCGTGGTACGAGATGCCGGTGATGGAGCCCAGCTCGCGGCTGCCGGCCAGGTACTCCGCGAGCTCGACCATGATCGTCTCGCCGGCCTCGCCGCGCGCGACGTAGTCGGCGTGCCGCAGCGCCTCGTCCGCCATGAAGGTGACGTGCGAGCCGCCGATGATGACCGGGATGCCGCGGCCGCGCAGGTCGTCGGCGATGCGATAGGCCTCGGGGATGGTGGATGTGGTGCTGGAGAGGCCGACGAAGTCGGAGGAGTACACGTCGGCCCAGTCGATGGGCGCGAGCTGCGGGTTGAAGATGCGCACGTCGTGCCCGGCCTCCACCAGCGACGCGCCGATCATCGGCAGGCCGAGGCGCACGAAGTACGACTTGGACCACAGGTGGCGACTGGGAGAAATGGGCTCGATCAAGCGGATCTTCATACGAGGTGCGTCCTTAAACGAGGATGGTCTATCAGGGGATGCTACCGAGTCTGGACCTTCTGTGGCAAAGAGCAACCGCATCAGGATACAGGACTGAAACAGTCTTGTCTCGCGGCGCGGCCGACGGCAGCGCGCTTCTGCTAGCCTTGCCACATGGACGCCGCCTTCTTCGACACTCCCATCGAGCGCCGCGGCACGGCCAGCTTCAAGTGGGACCTGTACGGCGCCGACGAGCTGCCGCTGTGGGTCGCCGACATGGACTTCGCCTCGCCGCCGCAGGTGATCGAGGCGCTCGAGGAGCGCGCGCGGCACGGCGTGTTCGGCTACGCACTGACGACGTGCTCGCTCGTGGAGGCGGTCGCGGCGCACTTCGAGCAGCGCTACGGCTGGCGCGTCGAGGAGGACTGGATCGTCTGGCTGCCGAGCGTCGTGCCGGGGCTCAACCTCGCCTGCGAGGCGTTCGCCGGGCCGGACGAGGCCGTGATGACGATCACGCCCGTCTACCCGCCGTTCCTGGCGGCTCCGGCCAACCGAGACCGGCGCCTCATCACCGTGCCGGCCGAGCTCCGGGACGGGCGCTGGGAGTTGCCGCTCGACGGTATGGAAGCGGCAGTCACGCCCGACACGCGCGCGCTGCTGTTCTGCCACCCGCACAACCCGCTCGGGCGCGTGTGGAGGCGTGACGAGGTCGAGGCGGTGCTGGGCTTCTGCCGCCGGCACGACCTCGTGCTCGTGAGCGACGAGATCCACTGCGACCTGATCCTCGACGACCTCGCGCACGTGCCGGCGGCGCTCGCCGGCCCCGGCGACGCGGAGAGGATCGTCACCCTCTCGTCGCCGAGCAAGACCTTCAACCTGCCCGGCCTCAACTTCGCCTTCGCGGTGGTCGCCGACGAGGCGCTGCGGCGCCGGTTCGTGCGCCCGGGCGCAGGGCTCCTGCCGTTCCCGGGCTGCTTCGCCGTCGCTGCCGCCGAGGCCGCCTACCGGGAGGGCGGAGAGTGGCACCGCGGACTGCTCGAGTACCTGCGCGGCAACCGCGACACTGCTCGAGGCGTTCGTCGCCGGGCTGCCGCGCGTGCGCATGACGCACGTCGAGGCGACCTACCTCGCCTGGCTCGACGTGCGCGACCTGGGGCTCGAGGACCCGGCGGCGGCGTGCCGCTCCGCCGGGGTGGCGCTCTCGGCCGGGGCCGCCTTCGGCGACCCGGCCTACCTCCGCCTCAACTTCGGCTGCCCGCGCGCGACGCTCGAGGAGGCGCTCCGCCGCCTCGCGCCCGTGCTGCGCTGACGCCGGTCCCGCGCCGGAGCCGGTCCCGCTCGGACCGTGCTGCCTGCCCGCGCGCACACAGCGAGATCTCGCCGCACAACCTGATCCTGTTGCCCGCGCAGGAGAGGATGGCCCCGGCGACTGGTCCCCTATCTCGAACAACGTATGGAGGACCAGCCCCGGAACGGAGTGCACCCTGAACGGATGCGCCTCGTGATTCGAGCAGCGCCTCGTGAGCTGGCGCGCATCGGGGATGGACGCCGGCGCGCGCTCCGTCCGGGTAGCCCGGGGGCGTCAGACCGGGCCTGCTGGTACACTGCCCAGCCATGAGCAGCCCCTACGGAAGCTCCGGCTCAGGCTCCGGCCGCGCCTCCCGCCCGACGCAGCGGCGCCGGGTCCGGCGCGCCGACAAGGCGCGCGCCATCAGGCGCCGTCGCCTCTACGCCCTCATCGGCGCCGTGGTCATCGTCATCGTCCTGGTGCTGCTCGCCTCGTCCCTGCTCAGGGGCTGCGGGTGCGGCGACGACGGCTCGGCCACCGGCTCATCCTCCGCCGCGGCCGGCGGGTCGTCCGCCGACACCGGCGGGTCGTCGGGCTCCGGAGGCAAAGAGGACGGCCAGGGCGGCGCCTCCTCGGGCCTCACTCCTTCGCCGAGTCCCACCGCCTGGACCGGCCCGCCGTCGTCCTCGCTCAAGCTCGACCTGCGCAAGAGCATCGTGAGCTCGGACATCGCACCCAAGTCGGTGGTCAGCTCCAACACCGGCTACGTGTTCGCGCAGAACATGATGTACAAGCACACGATCACCGTGTACGACGCCAAGACGCTCAAGCTGGTCAAGACCATCCAGGACAAGATCAGCGCCGCGGACTTCCACATCAAGGGCCACGGCGAGACGATCCAGGGCGCGCCCGTCGAGTGCGCGTTCACGCCGGACGGGCGCTTCGCCTACGTCTCCAACTACTCCATGTACGGCGAGGGGTTCGTCGAGGGGCACGACTCCTGCTCGCCCGGCGGCCAGTCGGACAGCTACGTCTACCGGGTCTCGCTCGCCGACCTCGAGATCGACAAGGTCATCAAGGTCGGCGAGGTCCCCAAGTACCTCGCCGTCACGCCCGACCAGAAGTACCTGCTCGTGACCAACTGGTGTTCGTACAGCCTCAGCGTCGTCGACATCCACACGAGCAAGGTGGTCAAGACGGTCACCCTCGGCCCGTACCCGCGCGGCATCGCCGTCTCGCCGGACTCGAAGACGGCGTACATCGCCGTCATGGGCACCACCAACATCGCCGTGGTGGACCTCGAGGACTTCTCGCTCTCGTGGATCAACGGCGTCGGAGCCGGCCCGCGGCACCTCTGCATGGCCGGCAACGGCAAGTACCTCTACGCGACGCTGAACAACGAGGGCAACGTCGCCAAGATCGACCCGAAGAAGAAGACGGTGGTCGACAAGGTCTACACCGGCGCTCAGCCACGGAGCATGGACATCGCGCCCGACGGCAAGTCGCTGTTCGTCGTGAACTACGACTCGAGCACGATGAGCCAGGTCCGCACCAGCGACATGAAGGTCATCGACAGCGTGAGCACCAACGCGCTGCCCATCGGCATCACCTACGACGCGCCCACCAAGAGCGTGTGGCTCTGCTGCTACACCGGCAGCATCATGGTGTTCAAGCAGATCTGAGGGGGAGGGGCTGTGGACTTCATCCGTCGTCTCGTCGCCGCGCTCGGCGGCGTCGCCGTCCTCGTCGCCGTCGCATCGGCAGCCGTTGCGCCTGACGCCCGCGCGGCGATCACGCCCGACTACCGCCACGCCCTGCAGGTGGTCGCGGACCTGCGCGCGTACCCGCCGGAGGTCCCGCTGGTGTCCTGCTCGGCGGGTCGTCCCAGCGCTCGTCCACGGTGAGCGACCTCTCCCTGACGCGGCAGGTCCGCGACAAGGTGGGTTGCGGCATGGTCGCCTTCAACCTGGGCTCCAAGGAGCGTCTGCTCACGACGGACAAGCGGCTGGTCGGGCTGCTGCCGAACGTCCGCGCCCATCGTCTACATCGGCGTCAACATGGGCCGCTTCTGCCGGGGCCACATGGACCCGTCCGTCGTACTGCCGGACCCGTCGAACCAGGCGCCGGCCCCCAGACCCCGGTCCCCCGGGGCGACCGACCCGCTGTCCGTCGCGCGCAAACAACAGATGGTGGGAGAGTGGATGCAGAACCGCTGGCCGTCGTTCGTGAAGAACTACAGCTACGAGTTCGGCGTGCTCGAGAGCGCCGTCAAGCGCAGCCTCGAGAAGGGGCAGCACCCGGTGATCATCGACCTGCCCCGCAACATGGCCATCATCGGCCACCAGCTCGACAGGCCCCTGGACAAGTACCACGCCGGGTGCCGCGCCATCGCCCGGCGCAACGGCATCCCGTACATCCAGTTCCAGGGCCAGCTCAACCTGGGCAACCGGGACTTCCGCGACCTCTGGCACCTGCTGCCCCAGTCGCGGATCAAGTGGCAGCGGCAGCTCGCCTCGACCACGGCCAAGCTCCTGAAGCAGTACGGGATGACCCCGGCGCCCACGCCGTCACCCGACCCGACCTCCTCGGCGTCGCCGGCCCCGGCTCTCTGACCGCCGATGCAGAGCGATCTCACACGCCGGGTCGTCACCGCCTTCGCCATCGCCGTGGGGACGACGCTGCTCGTCGTCGGCGTCCTCGTCGGCGCGGGCGCCGGCGCCTCGGCCGCATCCCCCCAGCTCGATGCTCGTGGCGAGTACTCCCTCGACTTCGTCCGCGTGCTCCAGCTGGTCGCCGATCTGCGCGCTCACCCGCCGGCCCAGCCGCTCGTCTGCCTGCTGGGCGGCTCGTCGGCGCGCGAGTGCACGATCAGCAACGACTCGTGGTCGGACAGGGTCTCCTCCCTCCGCGGCTACCGCGTCAAGTGCGTCAACCTCGGGTCGAAGCACCGCATGTTCACGCAGGACCGTCGCATCGTCGGCTACCTGCCGCAGGGCACCGACATCGTCTACGTGGGCGTCAACGTCGGCCGCTTCTGCAACGGACCCTATGACCCGGCGGTGATCCTCCCCGAACCGTCCGACGCCTCCGCCGGCGCCGCCGCCGCGAAGGGCGGCGCCCAGGTCTCACGGTCCGCCGCCCGCGGGTCCACCACGGTCCTCCCCGATTGGCGCAAGCGCCAGATCGCCGAGCAGTGGATGGTCAAGCGCTGGCCGAACTTCCGCGAGCGCTGGCGCTGGAACCTGCGCGCGCTCGAGCGCGTGTGCCGGCGCAGCCTCGACCGGGGGCAGCACCCGGTGATCATCGACCTGCCCCGCAACATGGCCATCATCGGCCGGCTGCTGGACCGCCCGATGCGCATGTATCACCGCGGGTGCCGGGACCTCGCCGGGAAGCTGGGCATCCCGTACGTGCAGTTCCAGGCCTCCACGGGCCTGACCAACCGCGACTTCTCGGACCTCTGGCACACGGTCGAGTCCGGCCAGGTCAAGTGGGAGCGCGCGCTGGCCGCGACGACGGCGCGCCTGATCAAGCGCTACGGCATCGGTCCCGCGCCGACGCCGACGCCGAGCCCGGAGCCCTCGCCGTCGGACTCACCCTCTCCCCCGGGAGATCAGGGCTGAAGCGGCCGGCTGCGTGCGGTCAGTACAGACGCAGGCCCGGACGCAGCGTCAGCCAGTAGCCGTCCAGCTCGCCGCCGTTCACGCGGACCCTGTCGTCGCCGTTGATGACCGCGCGCCGGTCGATCTTGAGCCGCAGGTCGTCCTTGGCGACGACCTTGGCCCGCGCGGTCACGCGGCTCTTCTCGTTGAACAGCAGAGCCACACACGACTCCCCGGCGCGGATCCTCAGGGTCCGGTTCGGGTCGTATCCGCGCTGGGCCGCCACGCCTACCAGGTGGACTCCGCCGCTACGCTCCGGCAGCCACCAGCCCGCCAGGGAACCGGTGGCGACGCGGAGGTAGATGGGAGACCGCCGCCACAGACGCTGACGCTTGGTGGCGGGCCAGGTGGTCTTGCGCGAGATCCTGACCTCGCGGCGCGCCAGCACGTGGCCGAAGTCGTCGGCGCGCACGGCCACGTAGCGACCAGGATGGACGAGGATCTTCCCCTCGACCTCGGGCTTGGGGTAGTCGTTGGTGAACGCGTCGGCGGCCCGGGCGAACAGGAGGGCGCCGGTCATCTTGTAGATGCCGAGCAGTTGCCCGATGTGCATGTTGTGGTAGTTGGCGTTGGTGCTGCGGTGCGCCAGGCAGTAGCAGCTCACCCAGCCGTCGCGGCGGAACTGCGGCAGGTAGTGCCCGACCGTGGTCACCGCGCCGCGGAACAGCGCCCTGGCGCGCGCATCGCCGGTCACCATGGCGTACTCGAAGAGGCCGAAGAGAGATGAGATGTGCCCGTTGAGCGTGCAGTCCGGCCGCATGCCCGCCCACGGCCACTCCTGCAGCCAGTAGTAGCCGGCGGAGTCGATGTTGAGGATGTAGGGACCGCTCCTCGGCCCCGGGCGCAGGAACGCGAGGAACGTGTGGTCCGCCGCGTCCCGCCACTTCTCCTGACCCGTCATCTCGGCCAGACGAGCGAAGAACAGCAGGATGCGGCCCTGCGGAAGCGCCGAGTAGTACGGCGCCTGGATGTACTCACCCGGACGACCGTGCCGGTACTTGGAGGGGTAGTTGGGGTAGTACCAGGCCTCTCCGCCCTCGTCGTGGTAGGCGATGAGCCGGTTGGCCTGGAGCAACGCTCGGTCGAGGTAGAACTCGTCGCCGGTGATCCTGTAGGAGTTGAGGTTGTCGAGGCCGTAGCTCGCCTGCCCGCGCGGGAAGTCGTAGAGCACGCCGTCGATGCGGCGCATGCGCACGCCCTCGTCGTCGTGGATCCCGCCGTCCTCCCGCGGCACGAGACCGCTGCCCGAGAACGGCCGGTCGTCGAGGTCCAGGTCGCGAAGGGTGAACGAGCCGGCCCGGAAGCTGAACGGGATGCCGTCGACGGCGAGCGCAGGCGAGTCCTCGCCGGAGAGGCCGTCCGCGGCGGGCGCACGCTGCTCCGGAGAAGGCGCAGGTGCGGGCGAGCGCGGCGGCGAGCGCAGCTCCTCCGCCGGCGACGACCATCAGAAGCAGCGCGAGCATCCCCGCGACGACGCCCCACCCCACCAGCCTGCGCATGTGTGCCCCCTGTCCGGAACTCCCGTCTCCCACCGGCCGGACGATACCACAGGCGCCGGCGGGCGCCCGCCGGGGCGCGCCCGAGGCCCGGTCCGCCGGCCCGCGCAGCCGTCAGCCGGTCGCGGAGACGGTCCGGACTCCCGCGGACGAGCCGGCGAGCACGACGTCGGCGCGCCGGCGCGCGAAGATGCCGTTCTCCACCACGCCCGGGATCGCGTCCAGCTCGGCCTCCAGGCGCTCCGGGTCGTCGAGCGGCAGGCCGGCCACGTCGAGGATCGCGAGGCCGTCGTCGGTGACGAAACCGGGCCGGAGGGCGGCGGCGCCCCCGAGCGCGCGTACACGCGCGCTCACGAGCGGCGCCGCCATCGGCACCACGGCCAGCGGGACCGGCGCGCCCTCGGGATGGTCGCCGGTCGCGCCGTCGAGCCTGTCCGTCAGCTTGGTCTCGTCGACGATGCAGACGAACAGCACGGAGGCGCTCGCCACCACCTTCTCGCGCACGAGCGCCCCGCCGGCGCCCTTGATGAGCCGCAGCTCCGGATCGACGGCGTCGGCCCCGTCCACGTACACCGCCGGCGACGGGGCCTCCTCCAGCCCCACGACCCGGATGCCGGCGGCGCGCAGCGCCGCCGCCGTCGCCTCCGAGCTGGGGACGGCGGCGGCGACCAGCCCCGGCCGCGCCGCCAGCTGCTCGATGAACAGCGCGGCCGTACTCCCCGTGCCGACGCCGATCGTCGAGCCCGGGGTCACGTACGCCAGCGCCGCCTCGGCGACGGCACGCTTCTGCTCGTCACGGGTCATAGACTACTCATGCCCCGCTCGCAGCCGCGTCACCCGTGGAGTACGCGCCCGCACCGGACCACCGCGCCCGCGCGGGAGAGGAGGTAACGATGGAGAAAGTCAACCTGTTCTCGGTCGAGACGAGGACCGACCCGGACGACCCGCAGGGCTACCGGGCCGGCGGGAGGAGGCTCGCACCGATCATCGGCGCCGAGGAGCATCGGCGGGAGCGTCTACGACCTCCCGCCCGGCGAGAGCATCTGCCCCTACCACTACGAGTTCGGCACCGAGGAGTGGCTGATCGTCCTGCTGGGCCGGCCGGTGCTGCGTCACCCCGAGGGCGACGGCGAGCTGGAGGAGGAGCTGGAGCCGGGCGACACCGTGTGCTTCCCGCCCGGCCCGGCCGGCGCCCACAAGGTCACCAACCACGACCGACGAGCCCGTGCGCGTGCTCATGCTGTCCACGATGCCCGAGCTCGACATCAGCTACTACCCGGACAGCGAGAAGTACGGCGTGTGGCCGGCCGCCGGCGAGGGCTTCCTGGTGCGGCGCGCGAGCCAGGTCGACTACTACGACGGCGAGTGACGGCGGCCGGCGAGCGACGCGACCGCCGCCGGCGGCATGTTCACTCCGGCCGCGGCAGACGCGGCCGCGGCGCGCGAGGTCACGGAGTGGGCGCTCGCGCGGCTCGCCGGCCGCCGCGACATCCTGCCGCCGTCGGCGCCGGCCGGCCCTCTGCCGGCGATCGGCCCGGCGCGGTATCGGCGCGGAGGCGGCGCTCGCGCTGTTCCGCGACCGCGTGGCGCCGACGGCGATGCCGCCGGACCACCCGCGGTTCCTCGCCTTCATCCCCGGCACGCCGACCGTGGCCGCCGCGCTGCCGACATGGCGCTCTCCGTGGCGATGATCTACGGCGGCAGCCACCTGGAGGGCGGGCTCGCGCCGTGGAGGCGGAGGACGCCGTGGTGCGCTGGCTCGCGGACGCTCGCCGGCTTCCCCGCCGACCGCCGGCGGCACGTTCGTCAGCGGCGGGTCCATCGCCAACCTGAGCGCGCTGGTGGCGGCGCGCGGCGGCGGGCCGGAGGCGCACCGCCGCCGCTTCATCGTCGCCGGCGCGTCGGCGCACTCGTCCATGGCCGCCGCCGCGCACATCATGGGCTGCGAGCTGGTCACGGCGCCCGCGGCCGACGCGCACGGGCGCCTGGACGCACGCGTCGCTCGAGCAGGCGCTCGCCGGCCTCGACCCGGACGAGGTCGTCGCCGTGGTCGCCACCGCCGGCGCCACCAACAACGGCGCCTTCGACGACCTCGCCGGCGTCGCCGACGTGTGCGCCGCCCACGACCTGCGCCTGCACGTGGACGGCGCCTACGGCGGCGCGGCGCTGCTCTCGCCGCGCACCCGCCCGCTGCTCGCCGGCATCGAGCGGGCGGACTCGTTCATCGTCGACCCGCACAAGATGCTGTACTCGACGTTCGACTGCGCCGCCCTGGTCTACCGCGACCGCGCCGCGGCCCGCTGCGCCCTGACGCAGACCGCCGACTACCTCGCCGTCTGCGACGGCGAGGAGCCCGAACCCGTCCGACCTCGCGATCCACCTCACGCGCCGGGCGCGCGGCGTGCCGCTCTGGGCGTCGGTCCTGGCCTACGGCACCGACGCCTACGCCGCCGCGGTGGACCACTGCGTGGACATCGCCGCCTACGCCGCCTCACGGATCGAGGCGTCGCCGGCGCTCGAGCTGGTACTCGAGCCGTCGTTCACCGTGCTCGTCGTCCGCCG
The DNA here is from genome assembly GCA_963793605.1 of uncultured Thermoleophilia bacterium. GTDB lineage: Bacteria > Actinomycetota > Thermoleophilia > UBA2241 > UBA2241 > CAIXSE01. The sequence goes on along the minus strand of CAWCAH010000004.1, from coordinate 170,267 downwards.
CCTCGGCTGGACGGCGGAGGACTACGCCGCGTGGAGCGCGGACGCCATGGCTCGCGGCGTGGCCATCGTCATGCCGACCAGGCACGCCGGCGAGACCGTGCCTCCGCCTGTGCTTCGTCAACCCGCTGACGACGCGCGAGGACGTCGACCTGGTGCTCGCCGACCTCGCGCTGAGCCTCGCGCTCAGCCCTGCGGCGACCACCCCATCACGGCCTTGACCTCGAGGTAGTCCTCGAGGCCGAACACGCCCCACTCGCGGCCGTTGCCGCTCTTGCGGTAGCCGCCGAACGGCGCGGTGGCGTCGGTCGGCGCGCCGTTGAGGTGCACCATGCCGGTGCGCATGCGGCTCGCCACGCGGCGGGCGCGCTCCACGTCCCGGCCGACTGCACGTAGCCGGAGAGGCCGTACTCGGTGGCGTTGGCCAGCTCGATGGCGTGCGCCTCGTCCTTGAACGGCGTCATCACCAGCACCGGGCCGAAGATCTCCTCCTGGAAGACGCGCATGTCCGGCGTGACGTCGGCGAACACGGTGGGCCGGACGAAGAAGCCCTTGTCGAGCCCGTCCGGCCGCTCGAGCCCGCCGGCCACCAGCCGGGCGCCCTCGTCGATGCCGGCCTGGATGTAGCCGCGCACGGTCTCGAACTGCTTGCGCCCGGCCACCGGGCCCATGAAGGTCGCCTCGTCCGTCGGGTCGCCGACGGCGATGTCCGTCGGCGGCCCGCGCCGCGACCTCCACGGCCTCGTCGTAGACCTCCTGGGCGACCAGCATCCGCGTCGGGGCGTTGCAGGTCTGGCCGGAGTTGTGCATCACGCCGAAGACGCCGGAGCGGACGACCTTCTCCACGTTCACGTCGCCGAACACGATGTTGGCGGACTTGCCGCCGAGCTCGAGCGAGACGCGCTTGATGGACGGGGCGGCGGCCGCGCCGACCACGCCGCCCACGGCGGTGGAGCCGGTGAGCGAGACCATGTCGACGAGCGGGTGGGTGGCGAACGCGTCGCCCAGCGCGGCGCCGGCGCCGTTGAGCATGTTGAACACGCCGGCGGGGAAGCCGGCCTCGTCCACGGCCTCGGCGAACAGCAGGGCGGAGAGCGGCGAGAGCTGGCTCGGCTTGAGGACCATGGTGCAGCCGGCGGCCAGCGCCGGGCCGACCTTGCAGGTCACCTGGTTCATCGGCCAGTTCCACGGCGCGAGCAGGGCGCACACGCCCACGGGCTCGCGCCGGATGCGCGTCGTGCCCCAGTCCTGCTCGAACGGGTAGTCGCGCAGCGCGTCCATGGCCACCTTGAGGTGCCGCGCGCCCGCGAGCACCTGGCCGCCGAAGGCGAGGCCGCGCGGGATGCCGACCTCGGTCATCATCGCCTCGGCGATCTGCGGGATGCGCTTCTTGTACGCCTCGCGCAGCGCGGTGAGCAGCCTCGATGCGCTCCTCGCGGCGTGGTCTGCGACCAGCTCGGGAAGGCGCGGTGAGCCGCCTGCACGGCCGCCTCGACGTCGTCGGGCGAGGCGGCCGCGATGCGCGCCACTTCCTCCTCCGTCGCCGGGTTGACGACGGCGATCTCCGCACCGGGGTGGACCGGCTCGACCCACTGCCCGTCGATGTAGAACCTGCTTGCGTCAGTCACTGACCCTCCAGCTCGTCGGTTCCCGCCGGCGCCGTCAGGCCCCCGGCGGGCGGTAGTACATCTTGGTGCGCGCGGCCTTGTCCATCTCCTCGGGCGTGACCAGCACGGTGACGCTGCAGCGCACCTGCCGCCGGCGGAGATGTGCGCGGCCATGGCCGCGGCGGTCACGTTGTCCGGCAGGTCGACGACGCTGTACACGTCGTTCGACGCCGAACGCGTAGTAGAAGGACTCGAGCTCGCCGCCGAGGTTCTTCGCCATGTCGGCGATCATCTTGCGGCGCTCGCTGCCGCCCTCGCGGAGCACGCCCTTCATGCCCTCGGGGCTGTAGGTGGCGACGACCAGGTACTTCGGCATCTCACCCTCCTTCTCGTGGCCAAGCGTGCGCATACTATCCACCCGCTCGCTGTGCGGGTGTCCATTGCGGTACGCTTGCCGCCATGCGAGGAGTGGGGGCAACGACGGCCGGGGCGGCCGGGTAGATGCTGGCGGCCGCTGCTCGCCCTGCTGGCGAGCTTCACCTGGGGCACCTCCAACTACCTCGCCGGCGTGGAGACGCGCACGCGCTCGGTGTGGCACGTGGCCGCGCTCAGCCAGATCATGGCCGCCGCGGCCTCGGCCGTGGGCCTGGTCGCCGCCCGGCAGGCGCCGCCCGGCGGCTGGGACCTGGTCCTCCTGCTGATCACCGGCGCCGCCACGGCCGCCGGGCTCGTGATGTTCTACAAGGCGCTGGCGATCGGCACCATGAGCGTGGTGGCGCCGATCATCGCCGCGGAGGTGCTGATCCCCGTGACGGCCGGGATCCTGCTCGGCGAGCGTCCCGGCCTGCACGCCTACGTCGGCATGGCCGCTGACGGTGGGCGGCGTGGTGCTCATCTCCCGCACGCCGCAGCACGGCACGCACGCGGCCAACGCCCGCAAGGCCGTGCTGCTCGCCGTGCTCACGGCCGTCGCCTGGGGCTTCATGCTGCTCGTCTACGGCACCGTCGGCAAGGAGAACCCCGTCTGGGCCGTGTTCGACACGCGCGTGACGTCGGCCGCGGTGCTGGCAGCCTACGTGCTGCTCGCCGGCCGCGGCCTCTCCCTCAAGGGTCAGAACGTGCCGGCGCTCGCCGCCATCGGCATCCTGCTCGCCGTGGCCAACTTCCTCTTCATCGTCGCGTCGGGCATCGGCTACCTGAGTGTGACCAGCATCCTCGGGTCACTCTCCCCGGTGGTGGTGACGATCTACGCGCAGACGTTCCTGCACGAGCGCCTGATGCCGTGGCAGTGGGTCGGGTTCGCCGCCGTGTTCGCCGGCATCGTGCTGCTGGCGGTGTGAGATCAGGAGCCGGACGCGGCGGGCGGCGATCCGCGCCGGCCGCCGTCACCGCGCGCGGACGAGGACGTCGAGCGCGCGCTCGGTGAGGTTGCCGGCGCGGTCGCGGGCCGCGACCGTGAGCCGGTAGCGGCCCGGGTCCGCCGGCGCATCCACCCGGACGAGCAGCGTGCGCCCGGCGCGCGGGACGCGCACGCTCCCCAGGTCCCTGCTCGCGGCCGTCTCTCCGTCGCGCTCCAGACGCACCCGGACGCCGAGGCTCCTGCTCAGGACGTCGGCGAAGGCGCAGCGCACGGAGACGGTCCCGCGGGCGACCGCGCGCAGCGGACCCCGCGTGCCGAAGCGGACGACGGGCGCCGTCCAGTCGAGGCGGAAGACCCGCCGCCGTGTGACCTCCTGGTTGCCGGCGTCGTCCACGGAGAGGAACCGCACCTCGTGCGCGCCCTCCCGGTCCAGCCGCAGCGGCGCGTCCGCGCGGCGGAACCGCGCCCCGCCGACGCTCACGTAGGTGGCGGCGACCCCGCTGTCGTCGTCGCTCGCCGCGAGCACGAGGTCGAGCGGCCCCGCCGCCCAGCCGCCGGCCTGACCACAGGCCGTGACCGGCGCGGCGTCGTCGTCCGACTCGTCCTTGACGAACCGCTGCAGGCGGTGGTTGAAGGAGTCCACGACGACGATGCTGCCGTCCGGCGCCTCCGCGAGGTCGCGCGGCGCCTGGAACAGCCCGACCAGCCGGCCCTCGCAACCCCACGCACGCACGAACTCGCCGGCGCCGGTGAACTCCTGGATGCGGTAGTTCATCGCGTCGGCGACGAACACGTGCCCGTCGGCGCCCAGCGCCAGTCCCCGCGGCCCGGAGAGCCTCCCCGGCGCCGCGCCCTCGGCCGCCGAAGCTTCCCAGCCGGCGCCCTGTCTCGCTGAACATCTGCACCCGGTCGGTCTCGGCGTCCACGACGTAGACCTTGCCGGAGTCGGCCACGGCGATGTCTTTGGCCATGCCGAACCGGCCCCCTCCGTCCCACTGCCGCAGGAACCGCCCGTTCGCCGTGAACACCTGGACGCGGCGGTTGCCCTGGTCGGTCACGTACACGGAGCCGTCGCGGGCCACGTCGATCCCGCGCGGCAGGTCGAACTTCCCGGCGGCCGCGCCATGACCACCCCACTGACCGAGAAACGTGCCCGCCTGGGAGAATCGCTGGATGCGATGGTTCTCGGCATCGGTGACGTAGACGTCGCCGCTGGGGCCGATCGCCACCCGGCTGCACCTGTGGAACCTGCCCGGCGCGGAGCCCTTGCCGCCCCACGCCCCGAGCAGCCGGCCGGCGGCCGAGTACTTGATGAGCGTGTGGTTCGCGTAGTCGACGACGAACACCGAGCCGTCGCGCGCGACGGCGACGCCCTTGGGGGTCCACAGCTGCCCGCGCGCGGCGCCCGCCTCGCCCCAGACCGCAGCGACCTCGTACCCGCCGGCGCGGGCCACGCCCGGCGCCCACGCGAACGCCGGTGCGACGAGAAGCGAGATGGCGATGACCAGACCCCAGCGAAGCACGGACCCTCCCGGCAGATCCCTTGCCGCCAAGGCTACGCGGCCGGCCGGCCGGAGTCCACAGGCCGCCCCCTGGGCGGCGTAGACTACCCGCGGACCGCCGCGACGGCACGCGCTCGAAAGGAAGCAGAGATGGAGATCGCCCTGAAGTACGGCTGCAACCCGCACCAGACGCCCGCGGGCGTCACCGTCCCGGAGGAGTCCGGGTTCCAGGTGCTCAGCGGCAGACCCGGGTACATCAACTTCCTCGACGCGCTCGGCGCCTGGCAGCTGGTGCGCGAGCTGCGGGCGGCCACGGGCAAACCGGCCGCCGCCTCGTTCAAGCACGTGAGCCCGGCGGGCGCCGCCGTCGCCGGCGAGCTGACGGAGACGTACCTCGCCTCACAGTTCCTGCCGACGCGGACTACTCGCCCGTCGCCACCGCCTACGCGCGCGCCCGCGGCGGCGACCGCATGTGCTCGTTCGGCGATGTCGCCGCCGTCAGCGACGTGGTCGACCTCTCGCTGGCGCGACTGCTCTTCGACGAGGTCTCCGACCTCATCATCGCGCCCGGCTACGAGCCCGAGGCCCTCGAACTGCTCAAGACCAAGCGGGGCGGCGCCTACATGGTGCTGCAGATCGACCCGGCGTACGACCCGGCGGACACGGAGACGCGCGAGGTCTTCGGCTTCACCATGACCCAGAAGCGCAACACGACGCCGGTGACGCGTGAGCTGTTCGCGGAGGCCGCGGGCGCCGGCGGTACGGCGGCCGGCGAGGCCGGCGGCGGCCTCCCCGAGGACGTCCTCGAGACGCTGCTCGTCGCGACGGTCGCGCTCAAGTACACGCAGTCCAACTCCGTCTGCATCGCTTACGACGGCCAGGTGATCGGCATGGGCGCCGGCCAGCAGAGCCGCGTGCACTGCACGCGGCTCGCCTGCGGCAAGGCCGACAAGTGGCTGCTGCAGCAGCATCCCAAGACGCTCGCGCTGCCGATCCGCGACGAGCCTCCCCAAGCCCGAGAAGGCCAACCTCGTCGACTACTACCTGCTCTGGGACGAACTCAGCGACGTGGAGAAGCGCAAGCTGCGCGAGGGTCTCACCGCCGACCCCGACCCGCTCACGGCGGACGAGCGCGCCGCGTGGATCCGGGGCTTCGAGGGCATCTGCCTGAGCTCCGACGCCTTCATCCCGTTCCCCGACAACCTCGACCGCGCCGCCAAGAGCAACGTGCAGTACGTGGCCCAGACCGGCGGCTCGGCGCGCGACGACGTGGTCAGTGCGGCGGCGGCGGAGTACGGGATGACGATGGCGCACACCGGCCTGCGGCTGTTCCTGCACTAGGAGACGAGGCGGGCGTGACCGACCCCGCGCACAACGTCGCCGGCCTGCCGCTGATCGCACGACCGGACGCGCGCGTACTCGTGCTCGGCAGCGCCCCGAGCGTGCTCTCGCTGCAGCGCGGCGAGTACTACGGCAACCCGCAGAACGCCTTCTGGCGCGTCATGGCGGAGCTGCTCGGGCGGCCGGCCGGTGAGGACTACGAGGCGAGGACGCGGATGCTGACGGAGGCGAGGATCGCGCTCTGGGACGTCCTCGCCTCGGCCGAGCGGCCCGGCAGCCTCGACGCCTCGATCGTCGGGACGACCGCGGTCGTCAATGACTTCGAGGCGTTCTTCGCCGGGCACCCGCTGGTGCGCGCCGTCTTCTTCAACGGCCAGACGGCGCGCCGCTTCTGGGACCGCCGGCTGGCCGTCGGCACTGAGCGCCAGGCGCTGCCCGCCGGCCTGGCGCTCACGACGCTGCCGTCCACCTCGCCCGCGAACGCGGCGATGACGTACGGGGACAAGGTCGCCTTGTGGCGCCAGGTCGTGGAGGCCGCGCGCGGAGCGTAGTGGCAGGCCTCCGGGATGCTCCGGAACGTCATCCCCGCGAGCGTTCGTCACTCTGTTTCCCCGCGCACCCACCCAGTATCGTCTTTCGCATGCCGCCAACGCCGATACTTGCCTTTGATAACACAATCATCTACGTTGTTATCATGTTGCGGACCCAGATCAGCCTCTCGCAGGAGGACTACGACGCGGCGAAGGCGGAGGCCGCGCGCCTCGGGATCTCCCTGGCGGAGCTCATGCGCCGTGCGCTCAGAGCCGCCCTGCCCGGCGACCACTCGAAGCCGTGGATGCGGTACGCCGGCATGGTCGAGAGCGGTGATCCGGAGTCCAGCCTCCACATCGACGACCTGGTCTATGGCCGCAAGGACTGAGGCCTACGTCGACACGTCCGCGTTCATCGCCTTCGCCGACGGATCGGACTCCCACCACCCGCTCTTCCGCAGGCTGTTCGGCGACCCGCCACGGATGGTGACCACCACACTCGTGGTCGCCGAGGGTCACGGCTGGTTCCTGCGCCGCTACGACCGCACCCGTGCGCTGCAGTTCCTCGCCATGGTCGAGGCGATGACGCCGCTCCGTGTGCTGGCAGTCGGCCTGGAGGAACAGCGCGCGGCCGCCGGCCTACTGCGGCGCTACTCCGACCAGGACCTGACGCTGACCGACGCGGTCGGACTTCACCTGTGCACGACGCGTAAGGTGGCATCCGTCTGGTCCACCGACTTCCACCTCGGGCTCACCGGCGCGGCACTCGTGACGGGACGGGAGTAGGGGGCCGCGAGCCCTCACCCGGAGTTGCGCCCGCCGACGACCGGCTCTAAACTAGCTCCTATGAGGTGTCAGTTGTGACAGCGTCACTCTATGGAGCCGGGGCGGAGTACGCCCTGCACTCGCTGCTCGCCCTCGCCGCGTCCGACGAGCCGCTCAGCGTGCTGGACCTGGCCACCTACCAGCAGCTCCCGGAGCGCTTCCTGGCCAAGGTCTTCTCGCGCCTCAAGCAGGCGGGCCTGGTGACCGGCATCGAGGGGGTCGCGGGCGGCTTCGTCCTGGCCCGGCCCGCGGACCGCATCCGCGTGCTGGACGTGCTGGATGCCGTCGACCCGGACCGCCACGTGTTCGCCTGCGCCGAGATCCGCGACCGCTTGGTCCTGTTCGAGGGCGACGCGCCAGAATGGGCCACGCACGGGCCGTGCCGCATCCACCACTTCATGACGCAGGCGGAACAGGCGCTCCGCGACGCCCTGGCGTCCAAGACCGTCGCCGACCTCGCCGGCGAACTGGCGGAGAAGGCGCCGCGGTCGTTCACCACGGACTCGGCGGCCTGGTTCCACGACCGCCGGACACGTCGCACCGTACGCACCGCCGGCAGGCCGGCGTCCACCACCTGACCTCGGCCCCCACCTGAGAAGGAGCCACCCCATGGAGATCCCCGAGAAGCTGCGCGAAGTGATGAAGAAGGACGGCGTCGTCGCCATCGCCACTCTGGGCGAAGACGGCCCGCATATGGTCAACACGTGGAACAGCTACGTGCGCTTCACCGACGACGGCCGCATGCTCATCCCCGCAGGATTCATGAACCGCACGGAGGCCAACATCCGCCACAACCCTGAGGTCCTCATCACCTGCGGCAGCAGCAAGGTGGAGGGCAACATGGGCATGGGAACAGGCTTCCTCATCAAGGGGACCGTGGCCTGGGAGGAGTCCGGCGCGGAGTTCGACAGGATGAAGTCGACCTTCTCCTGGATGCGCGCCGTCGTCGTGGTCACCGTGGAGTCCGCCACCCAGACGCTGTAGGCGAAGGCGGCCTCGCGGGAGCGGAGACGGACTGCGACAGGATCTCGGGGTCACGCCTGCCGCGGCGGCGCAAGGTCAGCCGTAGCCGCCGGCTCCGGGGTGCTGGCTCTTGAACTTCACCTGGTCCTCGGGGCTCATGTCGGCGCCGCCGACGTCGAGGAAGTGCGAGGCATGACGGCCCGCCTTCGTCGTCGTGAACACCCGCGTCAGCAGGAGCCACACGACGACCACGAGTGCGATGCCACCAAAGAGGATGAGGGGAAGCACCTGCGTGGTGAACTCGACGGCGACCATGCATCCACGATAGCACCGGCCAACGATGACGATGGACTACGCGCGCCCGCCCTTGCGCGCGCGGATCTTCCGCTTCGCGGAAGATCGCTTCCTGCAAAGCGTCGCTCACTCTGCAAATATCGCGGCACGGATTTTCAAAGCTCTCGCCACTTTGAAAGTGCACTGCGAGTTCTCCCGGGCGGAGCAGGCGTGGACACAAGCCTCTTCAAGAGCAGCTCGGCGGGCCGGATCGTGAGAACGCCGGAAGGCTATGACGCCTTCGTGCCGGCTCCGCTGCCACCCGACATCGACTACGACCGCGACCTCGTCCTGGCACTGTCGCGAGCGGATGCCGCGCTGAGTGAGCTGTCCATCGCTGGTGAGCAGCTTCCGAATCCCCACCTGCTCATCGCTCCCTACCTGCGTCAGGAGGCAGTGCTCTCCTCGCGTATCGAGGGAACACATACGACCTTGTCGGAACTGCTGATCGACGAGGCCGCCGGCACCGAGCCGGAGCGAGACACCGACATGCGCGAGGTGCGCAACCACGTCTCCGCCCTGGAGTTGGACGGCGGTCTTGACACTCGTGGAGGTAGGTCTGCTGGCGGAGGTGGGAGACCGCCAGTGGCGCCGGCTCTATGTCGCCCAACCGGTCCTCGAGGCGCTCAAGACCCCACTGGAGACGCTTTAGGACGTGGTCGAGTCTGATTGGCCCAGGGGGTCACGTCTGACTGACGAGCGGCCGTCAGGCGTCGAGCGTGCCGCGCTTCTCGAACTTCTTGCGCTGCTCGGTGCTCAGGATGTGCTTGCGCACGCGCACGATCTTGGGCGTGACCTCGACGAGCTCGTCGTCGGCGATCCACTCCAGCGCGCTCTCGAGGGTGATGGGGCGAGGCACCTTGAGGCCGGCGTCGATGTCCTTGGTGGACGACCGGTAGTTGCCGAGCTGCTTGCGCTTGGTGGGGTTGCAGAGCATGTCGTCGGCGCGTGAGTTCTCTCCGACGATCATGCCCTCGTAGACCGGCGTCATGTTGCCGACGAAGAGCACGGCGCGGTTCTGCAGGTTCTCGAGCGAGTAGCCCGCCGCCTCGCCGCTCGTCTGGCTGACCAGCGAGCCGCGCTCGCGGCCGGGCAGGTCGCCCTTCCACGGGCCGTAGCCCGTGAAGCGCGAGCTCATCACGCCGAGGCCGCGCGTCTCGGTGAGGAAGTCGTTGCGGTAGCCGATCAGGCCGCGCGTGGTGATGGTGAACTCGAGGCGCACGAGCCCGGTGCCGGTGGACTCGACGCCGACCAGCTCGCCCTTGCGCAGGCTGAGCTCCGAGATGATCGCGCCCTGGTACTCCTCGGGCACGTCGATGATGAGCTGCTCCATCGGCTCGAGGAGCTTGCCGTGCGCAGTCGCGGTGCGTGATGACCTCGGGGCGCGCTGACGCAGAGCTCCATGCCCTCGCGCCGCATCTCCTCGATGAGGATCGCGAGGTGCAGCTCGCCGCGGCCGGAGACCTTGACGCCGTCCGGCCGCCCCAGGTCCTCGACGCGGAGCGCGACGTTGACGCGCAGCTCGCGCTCCAGCCGGTCCTTGATCTGGCGCAGCGTCGCCGCCTTGCCGTCCTGGCCGGCGAACGGGCCGTTGTTGACGAGGAAGAACATGCTGACCGTCGGCTCCTCGATCTCGAGCGGCGGCAGCGCCACGGCGATGGCCGCCAGCTCGGGCGACGCCAGCGTGTCGCCGAGGGTGATGTCGTCGGGGCCGGCGAGCCAGACGATGTCGCCGGCCGAGGCCTCCTCGACCTCGCGGTTCTCGAGGCCGCGCGTGACCCAGAGGTGCGTCACGCGCGCGGCCTCCGTGCCCGTCATCTCCCAGCCCGCCTCGGGGTCGCCGATCTCGAGGTGGCGCGTCGTGATGCGCTGCACCTCGTCGCCGACCTTGAGGCCGCCGGCGAGCACGCGGCCGCAGCCGATGCGGCCGATGTAGTCGCTCCAGGCGAGCGTGCTCACCTGCATGAGGAACGGCGCGTCCTGGTCGACCTTGGGCGCCGGGACGCTCTCGACGATCGTCTCGAAGAGGTCGTTCATGCCGGCGTCGGCGAGCTCCCGCAGCAGCGCCGGCGAGAGGCCGCCGCCGTCCACGAGGTGCTCCTCGCGCTCGTGCTCCTCCTTCTTGTACTCGTCGATGTCGCTCACGATCCAGCCCTCGAGGCCGGAGCCGTACAGGACGGGGAAGTCGAGCTGCTCGTTGTTCGCGCCGAGCTCGACGAAGAGGTCGAAGGTCTTGTCCAGCGCGCCGGACGGGTCGGCGTTGGGCCGGTCGGCCTTGTTGACGATGACGATCGGCCGCAGGCCGAAGCTCAGCGCGCGCATGAGCACGTACCGCGTCTGCGGCATCGGGCCCTCGTTGGCGTCCACCAGCAGCAGCACGGAGTCGACCATGCTGAGCACTCTCTCGACCTCACCGCTGAAGTCGGCGTGCCCCGGCGTGTCGATGATGTTGATGAGGTAGTCCTTCCACTCCACCGTGCAGTGCTTGGAGCGGATGGTGATGCCGCGCTCGCGCTCGAGGTCGTTGCTGTCCATGACGCGCTCGTCCACGTGCGCGTTCTCGCGGAACACGTGGGCGGCGCGGAAGATGCTGTCGATCAGGGTGGTCTTGCCGTGATCGATGTGGGCGATGATGGCGAGGTTGCGGATCTTGTCGACGGGGTGCACGGGTGTTCTCCTGACGTCCAAAAGCCCGGCGGGGCTGTCGCCTGCCGGGCGGTCGCCGTCTAGTGTACCGCGCGGGAGCGACTTCGTCGCCCGCGCCGTCGCCCCGGCGCCGCGCTCGCGGCGGAGCGCGCGCCCTGCTAGGATGCCCGCCATGACAGGAGATACCCGCCCTCCGGGGACGACCGCGGAGCCATCGCCCGGCACCCCTGGCTCACGTTCGTCCTGGTCGGGGCTGGCGCCGGCGCTGATCCTCTCCGGCAACATCCTCGCCGCGACGGTCCCCCTCGCTGCGCTGTTCCCCGCGCTCGCGGCGGCGCTGGATCGCGTCCGAGCGGCGACGCCGCGGCCCGTGCCGGCGACCGGGCCAGGCGGCTCCTGCTCGCCGCCGGCGTCTTCCTGGTGCTGGCGGAGGTCAGGCTGGTCTAGACCGGCTTCGAGGCTCTCGCCTACATGGCGCTGGTCGGCGCCGTCCCCGCGGCGCTCGCCGCCTGGGTGCTCAGCGGCGCGTACGCGCCGTCGCCAGGGTTCCGGGCGCTCATCCGGCCGCTCGTCGCACTGCGCGCGCCGCGGGCGGCGTACCTCGTGGCGGCGCTCTCGTGGCCCGTGGCCGCGGTGGCGGCCGCCGCCGTCGTGCAGCCGGCTCCCCGGGCTGTCCGTCGCGCCGCCCCGTGCGTCGTCGGCCGGCCTGCTCGCCGGGTGGCTCATCCCGGGTCGGTCGGCTCGGCCCTGGTCGCCGTCGCCTGGTACGGCTTCGCGGCACGTCGGCTGCTGGCCCGCCTCAGCCCGCTTGGCGACCGGCCTCGCTCGTCGGAGTCGCGCAGTGGCTCCTGGTCTGGGGACGTCGACCCTGCGCCCGGGCGCCTGCTGGACGTCCTTCTACCTCTCAGGACTGGCCGGCGCGGCCGCGACGCGGCGTCGCCGGCGTCTGGGTCTCGACGCGGTCGCGCGGCAGCCTGCTGCCGGTCTGGCTCATGCAGACCGCGCTGGTCGCCGCGGGAGCGCTGGCGTTCCTCGCCGTCATCCCGGACCTCGCACGGTCGCGCGAACGCCCGTTCGCCGTGGCCTTCGCCGCGACCCGGGCGGTGGTTGGCGCTCGCGCTCGTCGTGGCCGGCCGCATGTGGCGGCGTCCGGACGGCCCCGAGCGGAGCCCTCCGCCGAGACGGGGCTATCATTGTCGTGACCGAGACCCGCCGCTCCCCGCGGCGGTGAAGCGAGAGGGGACTGCTGATGGGCGAGGAGCGGACCATCCGCATCGCGCAGTCGTGCGCAGGCGACCCGGGAGATGCCGTGGCCGAGCTGTACGACGGCCTCGTGCAGCCGGACCTCTCGCTCGTGCTGTTCTTCTGCTCCACGCAGTACGACCGCAGCGAGCTGGCGGCCGCGCTCCGGGAGCGGTTCCCCGGCGTGCAGGTCGCCGGCTGCACCACCGCCGGCGAGATCGGGCCGGCCGGCTGCCGCGACCGGAGCCTCACCGGCGTCAGCTTCACGAGCACGGCCTGCACCCCCGTCGTCGGCGTCCTGGAGGGCCTGAGCGACTTCCGCCGGCAGGACGGCGTCGCCCTCGCGCAGGACCTGCGGCGCCGTCTGCGCGCGCTCGCGCCGGGCGACGGCCTCAGCACGTTCGCCTTCCTCCTTGTGGACGGCCTCTTCGGCCATGAGGAGCAGCTCGCACACGCCCTCCAGCAGGGCTTGGGCGAGGTGCCGCTGGTGGGCGGTTCGGCGGGAGACGCGCTCGGCTTCGAGCGCACGTATGTCTATCACGACGGCCGGTTCGTCTCGGACGCGGCCGTCCTCGTCGTCGCCGCCACACCTCTCCCGGTGACCGAGTTCAAGACGCAGCACTTCGTGCCGACGGCCGAGCGGCTGGTCGTGACGGCCGCCGACCCCGAGCGGCGTGTCGTGAGCGAGATCAACGGGCTGCCCGCGGCGGCGGAGTACGCCCGGCTGCTCGGCGTCGAGCCGGGCGACCTGGGACCCGAGCACTTCGCGGCCTCGCCGGTCGTCGTGGTCATCGACGGCAACAACTACGTACGCTCGATCCAGCGTGTCGAGGCGGGCGGCGGCCTCAAGTTCTACTGCGCCATAGACCGCGGGGTGGTGCTGCGCGTGGCTCGCGGCGAGGACCTGCTGGAGAACCTCGAGGCGGCCTTCGCGCGCGTGCGCGCGCAGATCGGGCCGCCGCAGCTCGTCCTCACCTGCGACTGCATCCTGCGCAGGCTCGAGATCGACCAGAAGGGGCTGCAGGCGGCGGTCGGCGAGATCCTCCGGCGCAACAACTCGCTCGGCTTCAACACGTACGGCGAGCAGTTCTGCGGCGTGCACGTGAACCAGACGCTCACGGCGGTCGCTCTCGGATTCGGCGACGTCCACCGGGCGGCGGAGACCGGCGATGGCTGACGCGGTCCGTCCGGCACGCGACGTCGAGGTCGAGGCGCTCAGGGCCGAGGTCGCCCGTCTCACCCGGGTGGTCGACGCGCTCATGGACCGGGTGGAGGCCGGCACCAACGTGCAGGGCTCCGACTTCGGCCTCTTCCAGACGACGATCATGCTGCAGGACCAGGTCCGCCTGCACACGGAGGAGCTCGAGGCCGCGCTGGGCGCCCGGGAGCGCGGCGAGCAAGCAGAGCCGGCGGCCGCGGCGCGCGACATGCAGACCCTGCGCCGCACCGCGGCCCTGCAGATCCAGCTGCTGGAGCTCGTGGTGCAGCAGAAGGACGTCGCCGAGCTGATCGAGCGCGTCGCCGGCATCCTCGACATGCCCATCGTGCTCTTCGACGCCCACGGCCGCGTGATGGCGTGCTCGCGCAGCGCGGACGGCGCGCCCGAGCTCGACGGCGCGCCTGTGGAAGGCGTACGGCGCGGCGCACGGAGCCGCCGGCCACGCCCTGTCCATCACCGACGCCGGAGAGCGCGTGCTCTACCGCGACGTGCTGGTCATGGGCCACACCGAGCGCGTGCTCGCCGCCGCGACGACGCGGCCGCGCCCCACGGAGCTGGCCGGCGCGGCTCTGCTCTTCCTGCAGCAACTGGTGACGCTGGACCTTCTGCGCGGCAAGGACGAGCTGCGCATGCGCAGGCGCCTGCGGCGCGGCCTCCTGCGCGACGTCCTCGCCGGCGACGGTCCGGAAGACAGGCTGCGCATCCGCCTGCAGGAGCAAGGGTTCGACGACGAGAGCGTGCTCCGCATCGCCGTCGTCGAGCCCGCCAGGAGCGCCTCGCGGCCCCACGGCGCCCGCGGCGCCGGGCAGCGCGGCAACGACCTGCTGGCGGCGCTGGACATCGCTCCTCAGCCAGCGCCGCCTGCCGTACCTCACCTCGTCCAGAGGCGCGTCCGCGGTGGTGCTCGCGGCGCTGCCCGACGCCGAGACGGCGACGGCGCACGCGCTGCTCGCGGAGCTGCGGGAGGCCGCGCTCGGCGTCTCGCCGCGGGAGGTGGTCGTCGGCTGCTCGGCGCCGCTGCCGGGCATCGCCGGCGCCGCCCGCGGGCTGCAGCAGGCCAAGGCCGCGTGCATCTCGGCGCGTCACGCCGAGAACCCGCGCGGCACCGCGGCGTTCGAGGAGCTCAGCGGCCACTTCCGCCTGCTGGACTCGCTCGACGAGGCGGAGCTCGAGGACATCGTGCAGCGCACGTTCGGCCCGCTGCTGGACTACGACGCGCAGCACCGCGCCAGCCTCTACAAGACCCTCAGCACCTACTTCGAGCACCGCCTCGCCGTGCAGGAGACAGCGGACGCGCTGCACATCCACCGCAACACGCTGCAGAAGCGCCTGGCGAACGTGGAGCAGCTGCTCGGCATCGACCTCGGCGACCTCGACGCCGTGGTGGACCTGCGCCTCGGCCTGCACGCCGCCGAGCTCGTCGGCGACCCCGTCGCCTGACGGCAGCCGGCCGGCGCCGCAGGATGTGCACGTGACCAACCGCGCGGCGCGGATTGTGGTCACCGGGCGAATGGTCCTCGCCGCCCTCCTCCCGCATCCTTCGGGGTGATGGTCCGCCGCGACCTCCGCGGCGCCGCGCCGCCGCAGCCCGGCGGCGTACACGCTCCAATCGGGAGGATGCCATGGCGAAGGTACTGATGATCCATCCGGACAAGTGCACCGGGTGCCGGAACTGCGAGCTCGCGTGCTCGTTCGAGCACGAGCGGCGGTTCCGGCCCGGCGCCTCGCGCGTCCAGGCGTTCACCTGGGAGCGCGAGGGCATCTCGGTGCCCATGATGTGCCAGCAGTGCGACGACGCCGCCTGCGTCACCGTCTGCCCCACCGGCGCGATGCACCACAGCACGACCACCCAGGCGCTGATCGACTGGGACGCCGACAAGTGCATCCGCTGCCGCATGTGCGTCATCGCCTGCCCGTTCGGCAACGCCCGCTACGACGCGACCGACGAGCAGCATCTTCAAGTGCGACAACTGCGACGGCGCACCGCAGTGCGCCGCCTTCTGCCCCACCAAGGCGCTCGAGTACGTGGACGACACCGCCCAGGTCAAGGCGCGCAAGAAGGCCTACGCGGCCAAGTTCAAGGACGCCTTCCAGGAGGTGAGCTGAGATGTACGGCTGGACAGGCACCATCCTCCGCGTCGACCTCAGCTCCGGCAAGGTCACGCGCGAGGCCGCTCGACCCCAAGGTCGCGCGTGAGTACATCGGCGCGCGCGGCCTCGGCGGGTACATCATCCGCTCCGAGGTCGACCCCAAGACCGACGCGCTCTCGCCGGCCAACAAGCTCGTCTTCGCGACCGGCCCGCTCACGGGCACGTTCGCGCCGTCGGCCGGCCGCTACAACGTCGTCACCAAGGGCCCGCTCAACGAGTCACTCGCGGCCTCCAACTCCGGCGGCGCCTTCGGCCCCGAGCTCAAGTACGCCGGCTACGACGCCGTCATCGTCGAGGGCAAGGCCGCCAAGCCGGTCTACCTCTGGATCAAGGACGACGAGGTCGAGATCCGCGACGCGGCGGACGTCTGGGGCCACACCGTGCCCGACACCACGGACACTGATCCGCGCGGCGACCGACGACGAGGCCAAGGTGGCCTGCATCGGTCCGGCCGGCGAGCACCTGGCGCTGGTCGCCAACATCATGAACGACATGCACCGCGCCGCGGGGCGCACCGGCGTCGGCGCGGTCATGGGCTCCAAGAACCTCAAGGCCGTGGCCGTCGTCGGCAACGGCGCCGTCAAGGTCGCCGACCCCGACGCCTTCCTCGCCGCGGTGCTCAAGGCCCGCCAGATGATCTTCGACGACCCGGTCGGCGGCACCGGCCTGCCGGCCTACGGCACCGAGGTGCTGGTCAACATCCTCAACCAGGTCGGCGGCCTGCCCACGCGCAACTGGCAGGACGGCTACTTCGCCGAGCGCCGACAAGACCGGCGGCGAGGCGCTCGCGGCCAAGCAGCTCGATCCGCAAGAAGGGCTGCTTCAGCTGCATCATCTGCGTGCGGCCGGGTGACCAAGGTCGACGCCCCCGGCTTCGAGGGCATCGGCGAGGGCCCCGAGTACGAGACCGCCTGGGCCTACGGCGCCGACTGCGGCGTCGACGACCTGGACGCCATCACCAAGGCCAACTACCTCTGCAACGAGTACGGCATGGACACCATCGCGTCGGGCTCCTCGATCGCCTGCGCCATGGAGCTCTTCCAGCGCGGCATCATCACGACCAAGGACACCGACGGCGTGGACCTCACCTGGGGCAACGCCGAGGCCATCGTCGAGATGACGCGCAAGATGGGCGAGGGCGATGGGTTCGGCGCCAAGGCTGGCGCAGGGCTCGTACCGCCTCGCCGACGGCTACGGCCACCCCGAGTACTCCATGACCGCCAAGAAGCAGGAGATGCCGGCCTACGACGGCCGCGCCATCCAGGGCATCGGCCTCAACTACGCCACCAGCAACCGCGGCGGCTGCCACGTGCGCGGCTACACCATCTCGCACGAGGTCCTGCAGAGCGGCGGCATCGCCGACCCGCACGTCACCGAGGGCAAGGCCGGCCTGGGCATCGCCTTCCAGAACCTCACGGCGGCGCTCGACGCGACCGGGGCTGCCTGTTCGCGACCTTCGGGCTCACCGGCGACGCAGCTGGTCAGGACGCTCGCCACGCTCACCGGCTACGACTACACGCTGGAGGAGTTCCTGCAGGCGGGCGACCGCATCTGGAACCAGGAGAGGCTCTGGAACATCGCGGCCGGCTTCACCAAGGCCGACGACACGCTGCCCAAGCGGCTGCTCGAGGAGCCGCTCAAGACCGGCGCCTCCAAGGGCCACGTCAGCAAGCTCGGCGAGATGCTGCCCGAGTACTACGCCGCAGCGCGGCTGGGACGAGAACGGCGTGCCGACCAAGGCGAAGCTCAAGGAGCTCTCGCTCAAGGCATGACGGTCAAGTACTTCGCCACCATCCGCGACCTGACGCGGGAGACGGAGCGCCGGATCGACGGCCGGCCGGGCGACCTCCGCGAGCTGCTCACGCAGCTCGCGGAGCGCTACGGCCGGCCGTTCCGGCGCGCCGTCTTCGACGGCGACGACCTGCACGGGGAGATCATCATCTTCGTCAACGGGCGCAACGTGCGGCACCTGCAGATGCTGGACACGCCGCTCGGGGAGGACGACGAGATCTCGATCTTCCCGATGATCGCCGGCGGCTGAGCAGAAGCCGTCCGCCGGCGCCGAGGAGTGTGGACCACGTGAGCGAGACCCAGGCCATCGACACGAGCCGCGTGGCGGCCGTGCTGGAGCGCTACCCGCGGCGCGACCCCGGCGACCTCGTGAACGTCCTGCACGACCTGCAGGCCGAGTTCCGGTACCTGCCCGAGGAGGCGCTCCGCGAGACGGCGGCCCACCTCGGCCTGGCGCCGACCCAGGTCTACGGCGTCGCCACCTTCTACCACGGCTTCCACACCGAGCCCCGCGGCGAGCACACGTGCACCGTGTGCATGGGCACCGCCTGCCACGTGCGCGGCGCGCCGCGGCTGCTCGAGCAGCTCGAGCGCGACACCGGCATCGGCGCCGGCGGCACCACGGCCGACCTCTCGCTCAGCATCGAGGAGGTCGGCTGCGTCGGCGCCTGCGCGCTCGGCCCGCTCGTCCTCCTCGACGGCGAGTACCACGGGCACATGACCGGCGAGCGGGTCTCTCGGCTGGTGAAGAAGATCCTCGCCGCAGAGGAGCGAGTCATGAGCGCGCGACTTGCCGACCCCGCCGCGCTCGAGCGCCGCCGCGAGGCGCTCGTCGCCGGGCGGGACGCCCGGCGCAAGGTCCTCGCGGTGTGCGCCGGCACCGGCTGCCGGGCGCAGGGCGCGCTGCAGGTGGTCGAGGCGCTGCGCGCCGAGGTCCAGGCGCGAGCGCGGACGACGGCGTCGAGGTCCGCGCCACGGGCTGCCTCGGGTTCTGCCAGGCGCAGCCCGCTGCGTCGCTGCTCGCAACCCGAGGGCATCGTCTACCAGCACGTCAAGCGTGGACGACGCCGCCGAGATCGTCGAGAAGCCACCGCGGCTCGGCGAGCGTCGTGGAGCGGCTGCTCTGCATCGACGCCGCGACGGGCGCCGTGCACGCACGCAGGACGAGATCCCGTTCTACCGCGGCCAGCAGCGCCTGCTGCTCGCGCGACAGCGACCTGCTCGACCCCGACGTCCATCGACGACTACATCGCGCTCGGCGGCTACTCGGCGCTGGCCAAGGCGCTCGACGATGGGGCCGGAGGCCGTGCTCGAGGAGGTCAAGCGCTCCGGCCTGCGCGGCCGCGGCGGCGCCGGCTTCCCGACCGGCCGCAAGTGGGAGGCCTGCCGCAGGGCCGAGGGCGACCTCAAGTACGTGGTCTGCAACGCCGACGAGGGCGACCCCGGCGCGTTCATGGACGACGCCCTCCTGGAGGGCAACCCGCACAGCGTGCTCGAGGGCATGATCATCGGCGCCTACGCCATGGGCGCGCGCGAGGGCCACGTCTACGTGCGCCAGGAGTACCCGCTCGCCGTGGAGCACATCACGCGCGCCATCGAGCAGGCGCGCGAGCTCGGCCTGCTCGGCGAGCACATCCTCGGCAGCGACCTCTCGTTCGACCTGCGCGTCAGCCGCGGCGGCGGCGCCTTCGTCTGCGGCGAGGCCAGCGCCATGATGGCCTCGCTCGAGGGCCGGCGCGGCGTGCCGCGCCGGCGCCTCATCCACCTCTCCGAGCGCGGCCTCTGGGGCCGGCCCACCAACCTCAACAACGTCGAGACCTGGGCCAACGTGCCGCAGATCGTGAACCGAACGGCGCCGACTGGTACCGCTCCATCGGCACCGAGGGCTCCACGGGCACCAAGATCTTCTCGCTGGTCGGCAAGGTGAACAACACCGGCCTGGTCGAGGTGCCGATGGGCACCACCCTGCGCGAGATCGTCTTCGGCGCCGGCGGCGGCATCCCCGGCGGCAAGAAGTTCAAGGCGGTGCAGACCGGCGGCCCGTCCGGCGGCTGCCTGCCCGGCCGCCAAGCTCGACGTGCCGGTGGACTTCGACACGCTCGTCGCCGAGGGCTCCATGATGGGCTCCGGCGGCATGATCGTGATGGACGAGGACACCTGCATGGTCGACGTCGCCAAGTACTTCCTGCGCTTCCTCGCCGCCGAGTCGTGCGGCAACTGCACCTCGTGCCGCGAGGGCCTCGCCTGCCTGCACGACCTGCTCGAGGACATCAGCGAGGGGCGCGGCACGCACGAGACCATCATCCTCATCGAGCAGCTCGCCGACGCCGTGGAGGCCACCTCGCTCTGCGCGCTCGGCACGAGCGGCGTGAACCCGGTGCTCTCCACCCTGCGCTACTTCCGCGACGAGTACTCGGCGCACGTGAACGAGAAGCGCTGCCCCGCCGGCGTGTGCAAGGCGCTCATCACCTTCAGCATCATCGAGGAGCGCTGCACCGGCTGCCGGGCCTGCGCGCTCGCGCTGCCCGCAGGACTGCATCAGCGGCGAGAAGCGCGAAGCTGCACACCATCGACCCGGAGCACTGCATCAAGTGCGGCATCTGCAGGGACGTCTGCAGGTTCGACGCCGTGCTGGTGCAGTAGAGGAGGCCGTCGTGGACGTTGGAACTCATCATCGACGGCGTGCCGGTCACCGCGCCGGACGGCTCGAGCCTCCTCACCGCGGCGCGCGCCGCCGGCCGCGACGTGCCCGGCCTCTGCCACCACGACGCCGTGACGCCCAACGCGAGCTGCCGGCTCTGCCTGGTCGAGATCCGCCGGCCCGGCCGCGACTGGACGCAGCTCACCACCTCGTGCGACTACCCGGTCTCGGCCGGGCTCGAGGTGGTGACCGACTCGCCGCGCATCCGCGAGCTGCGCGCCATGAACGTGCGCCTGCTGCTGCGGCGCGCGCCCGAGGCGCCGGTGCTGCTCGAGCTCGCCGAGCGGCTCGGCGCGGGACGCCTCGCCGTTCGCGCCGGTCGAGGATGCGCCGCTGCCGGACTGCATCCTCTGCGAGCTCTGCGTGCGCGGCTGCTCGGCGGCCGGCTACGACGCCCTGGCCGTCATCGGCCGCGGCTCGGGCAAGTACGTCGGGCCCGCCTTCGGCCATGCCGCAGCAGAGGACTGCGTCGGCTGCGGCACCTGCTGGGAGCTCTGCCCCACCGACTGCATCGACGATGGTCGACACGGCCACGACGCGCACCATCTGGGGCCGCACCTTCGACCTCGCTCACCTGCGAGCGCTGCGGCAGGGCCATCACGACGCGGGAGCACCGGGCGACCATCGACGCCGGCCTCGCACACAAGGAGGAGAGTCGAGCCGTCGAGCTGCTGCGACGCCTGCAAGCGCAAGCTCAGCGGCGAGAAGCTGACAACGCTGCTGTCCTACGAGACCGAACCCTCCGCCGATGTGCCGGTGGCCGGCGTCCCGGTGCTGCTCCTGGAACTTCAGGTGGTCCGAGGCGCTCGAGCTCACCCTCGGTGTCGAAGGCGTGGTCGACCTTCTCGTCGAGTCCGGTCTTGCGCCCGATGAGCCGCAGCAGCCACCACAGGCCGTCGGTGACGAGCCACAGCACGAACACGACGGCGACGATGATGCGGACGATGGTCGGCCAGCTCATGCCGCCTCAGTGTACCCTCCGAATCTCGTCGTGCTCCCATCTTCCTCACGGGGCTCGCCACGTGCGGCCGCAGCGCCACGTAGACGACGAAGCCGAGCAGGACGCCGACGAGGTTGAGCAGCACGTCGTCGATCTCGGTCACCCGGTACGAGTAGCCGAGCGCCAGCGAGATGCCGAGCTGGGCGAGCTCGACACCGAGCGGGAAGAGGAGCGCGGCGGCGGCCATCCGCGGCCACGTGGCCAGCGACGGGGCGGAGAAGGGTAGCAGGAACCCGAACGGCGCCAGCGTCAGCACGTTGCCGCCGAGGACCAGAGCCTGCGCGAACCGGGAGCCGTTCACCAGCACGTCGCGGATCGACGCGAGCGGGACGAGCCCGAGCTCGACCTGCCGGCCGGCGGACTCGAGCTCGACCACGCCGCCACGCACCGGCAGCGGGAACAAGGTCGCACCGACGACCCAGCCAAGGTAGAGGACGAACAGGGCGCGCATGGCGACGACGAAGGCGGGCCGGCCGCTGCGCGCGGCCCGCCACGCGACGAGAGCCGCGAGCACAGCCGCGAGGGGGTAGACGACGACACCGGTGAGCACGGGCCTCCACGGGCCGACTGCAGATTCCCGCTCACCCTATCCCGGCGGCGGCCGGCGGAGCACCGGGCGGGCCGCCGGTCCGTACCCACGTACGTCAGGCCGGGCGGGCGAAGGAGAGCCCCCGGCCGCTCAGCCCTCAGCGTCCCCGTCGTCGCCGCTCTCACGCCGGGGCGGCCGCGCCACGGGGGCCGCGTCACGCTCGTCGGTGGGCACGCCGCGCCGTCGCAGCAGACGGCGTGCCGCTCGCGAGAGCGACCAGCCGAGGAGGGCCACGGCCAGAAGGGCGATGACGACGGTGAAAGCCTGCATGGTCGGTCGAGCCTACACCGGCCGAGGCGCGATCGGCGTCTGTCGAAGCTCCGGGAGCCGGCGGTGGACGGTTTCCGGAAGACAGCGCAGGGAAGTCGCAAGGTATGGGGCCGCCTCTTCGTGGCGGCCCCGCTCCAGTGAGGTGTACACATGGACAGGATCGGAGCGACGGCACGCTCCTTCGGCTCGCCCGACGAGCAGACGGAGAAGGGCGGCGTACGCATCGAGACGCTGTACCTCGGCGGCATGAAGGTCAAGCGCCAGACCTACCCGCCGGGCTGGCGGTTCTCGAGCCACATGGGTGCCCCGCTGTGCCGGGACACGCACGTGGGCTACGGCATCTCCGGCCACGTCAGGGTGAGACTCGAGGACGGGCAGGAGATGGACATCCGAGGTGGCGACGTGTTCGTCATCCCGCCGGGCCACGACGGCTGGACGGTCGGCGACGAGCCGGCCGTGATGGTTCAGTTCGACGAGGGCGCCTCCGCGCTCGAGCGTTTCGGCGTGGAGACGCAGACAGCAAAGGCGGCTTGAACAGCACCAAGAGCGGCGGCCGGAGCATCCGCTCCGGCCGCCGCATTCTGCCACAGTGATTCGGGGCTCGGGCTCGTCCCCTGCATGGTGGTCGTGCGCCCGCGCCTCACGCGTAGTGTTCCCGCGAGAGCGGCGGGTCACACCCTTCCAGAGAACTGGAACGCGTGCCCGGTGCGGAGGCCGCAGGGCGACGAAGGCCGGGCGTCAGGCGCGAGTGCTCCCCGGCTGCTGCTCCGGCAACGACTCCGGCTCCGGACCGGCCTCAGCATCCGTCTCAGCCTCGGCGCCGGCGGGCGCGACGGCCGCGGTGAGCGCCTCCACCTCGATGAAGATGCGGCTGACCTGCGGGTACGGCTCGCCGATCAGGCGCTCGATGCGGTGCACGGCCTCGTGGATCTCCTCCGCCGTCAGCCCGGGGGTGAACACCACCTCGATGTTGAGCAGCACCGCGTCCGGGCCGAGGTGCATGGTGAGCACCGCGCCGAGGTCCGTCACAGCCGGGTCCTCCAGCACGATGCGGCGGATGTCGGCCACCAGCTCCGGGTCCGCCGCCTCACCCACCAGCAGGCTCCGGCTCTCGTACGCCAGCCAGAGAGCCGCGACCACGAGGATGCAGCCGATGACGATGGACGCCGTCCCGTCCAGCACCGGCGCGTTGAGCTGGTGGCTCAGGAAGACGCCGATGAAGGCGACGACAAGACCGAGCAGCGCAGCCGTGTCCTCGAAGAGGACGGTGAACAGGCTCGGGTCCTTGCTGCGGCGGATGGCGGTGATGGTGTTCCGCCCCTTCTTGGAGCGCTTGAACGCCCTCCAGGCCACGCTGAAGGAGATGGACTCGAAGACGAACGCCAGGGCGAGCACGATGTAGTTGATGACGGGGCTCTCCAGCTCCGCGGGGTGCTGGATGTGCGTGATGCCCTCGTAGATGGACATGCCGCCGCCGATACCGAAGATGCTCACGGCGACGATGAGGCTCCAGAAGTAGATCTCGGCGCCGTGGCCGAAGGGATGCTGCTCGTCGGCCGGTCGGGCTCCGCGCTTGAGCCCGTAGAACAGCAGCCCGCCGTTGCCCGTGTCCACCACGGAGTGGATGCCCTCGCTGATCATCGCCGAGCTGCCGGTGATGAACCCGGCGATGAACTTGATGACCGCGATCGCCATGTTGCCGAGGATCGCGGCGATCACCGCGTTCTTGGATTCCGCCGCCATGCCGGGGAGTCTACAGGACGTCGGCACGGAAACCGGGTCTTCACCCGAAGTACAAAACACTGGTTTCGGGGTATGAATGTACTCGTGGTTTCTTGAAGGGAGTACCACGATGCCTGGCAGCACCGAGTACCAGTGTGGCGAGTGCCGCCACACCTTCCGCATCCCGGAGGGCGCGGCCCGCGACACGCGGCTGCTGATGTGCCCTGCGTGCGGAAGCATCGACCTCAACCTCACCACGGTCCAGCGGCCGCCGACCGCCGTCTGGAGCAGCCGCGAGGCTGCCCCCTCCGCTCAGCGGACGACGGAGCGCACCGAGATCGCGTTCTGAGGTCGCGAGACAGGGCCGCCGTCCCGCGCCGCGCTCAGCGGCGCGGGACGGCGGCCGCACCTCGTCTGGTACCCTAGGCCCATGCTGAGGGCCGTCACGTTCGACTTCTGGAGCACCCTGTTCGTGGACGCGCGCGGGCGCGAGCGCGAGCGCCTGCGCGGAGACGTGCTGGACGAGGCGCTGCGCTCCGAGGGCCACGCGGTCTCCGACGCCGACCTGGCGGCGGGACTCGGCGCCGCCTGGGACCACTTCGACGTCGTGTGGCTCAACGAGCACCGCACGCCGCCGTGCGGCGAGCTGGTCGACGCCATCCTGGCCGCGCTGCGGGTGCGCCTCGCCGAGGAGACCCTCGAGCGCGCTCGTGCGGCGGTTCGAGCGGCTGGTGCTCGAGCTGCCGCCCGAGCCGATGCCCGGGGCGGTCTACACCCTGCCCCAGCTCGCCGAGCGCTACCGGATGGCGGTGATCTGCGATACGGGCTACTCGCCGGGCTCCGTCCTGCGGCAACTGCTCGACAAGCACGACATGCTCGCCCACTTCGAGTACACCTACTTCTCCAATGAGCACGGCATCAGCAAGCCGGACGTGCGCGCCTTCCTCCACGCGCTCGAGGAGATCGACACGCGACCCTCCGAGGCAGCGCACGTCGGCGACATCCAGCGCACGGACGTCGCCGGCGCCCAGGCGGCCGGCATGGCGGCGGTGCACTTCGTGGGCGCCAACAACAAGGACGTCGGCCACTCCACCGCCGACGTCATCGTCAGCCACTTCGAAGAGCTGCCGCAGGCGCTCGGCGGCCTCACCTGTGCCGGCTGCTGAGCGCATCCTCCGGCTCGGCCGGCGGCGCCGGGCGTTCCTGATCGCGGCCGGCGCGGGCGCGGCCGTGTTCATCGCCGTCGCCGTGCTCATGCGCGCCGGCGTCCTCGACGGCTTGGACGAGCGGGTCGTCAACCTGTTCTCCGGGCGCAGGCGGGAGCCGTTCACCACGATCGCCGAGATGCTCGACGGGCTGGACACCTGGTGGCTGCTCATCCTGCTCATCGCCGCCTTCGTCGGCGGGCTGTGGTGGTCTGGCCGCATGGTGCAGGCGCTGTACTTCGGCCTGACCATGGGCGTGGCTCTCGTGCTCAACCCGCTGCTCAAGCTCGTCTTCGGCCGCGTGCCGCCGGGGAGCGACCAGGCCGCCGCGCAAGCCGCTGTGTACGCCTTCCCGAGCGGTCACACGACCTCCGCGACCGCTGCCGCCACTGCGCTCGCCGTCATCTTCTGGCCCACTCGTCTGCGCTGGCCCGTGCTCGCCGCCGCCACGCTCTTCTCGCTGGCCATGGCCGCCTCCCGCGTGTACCTCGGCGTCCACTGGCCGTCGGACGTCATCGGAGGGCTGGCTCTCGGATTCACCATCGCCATGACGGTGCGCGCGCTCATGCCGTGGCCCACCCCGCAGGAGGCCGACGCGGCGCACGAGGACCCCGCGGGCGAGGCGAGGCGGCCGGCCACGCCGCCGGCGGCGACGCCCGCTCCGGCGGCCGGCGACGGCGCGGCGCAGGGCATCGACGTCGTGTTCCTCGACTGGGGCAACACGCTCATGGTCGACAACGGCATGCGTGAGGGCCCGATGAAGGACTGGGACACGGTGGAGGCGGAGACCGGCGCGCAGGAGGCGCTGCTGCGCCTGCGCGCCCGCTACCGCCTCGTGGTGGCCACCAACGCCGGCGACTCGCCGGCGTTCCTGGTCCGCCTGGCGCTCGAGCGCGTGGGCCTCGACGACTACGTCGACGACGTCGTCTCCTCGGCCGACGTGGGCGACCACAAGCCCAACTACGCGTTCTTCCGGGCCGCGCTCCTGCGGCAGGGCGAGCGCGGCCTCCCGCTCGACCCCCGGCGTGCGGTCATGGTCGGCGACGGCACCACCAACGACATCGCCGGCGCCCAGCGCGCCGGCATGCGGACGATCTGGTACAACCCCACCAAGCGGCGGTTCCCCGACGGCGCGCAGCCGCCGGACGCCGTGATCAGGAAGCTGTCCGACCTCCCGGCGACCGTCGACCGCCTCGCCGGCGTCCGAGCCGGAGAAGCGGTCGCGCAAGCAGCGCAAGGCCGACGCCGAGGCCGCCGCGGCTGGCGGCGGCAGCGGCGGCGGCCCGCGACCTGCGCGCGGCGGCGGCGGAGGAGGACTCGGCCGCGTCCGCGGCCGCCGCGATCGCCGCGGCCCCGCCCGAGGCGCCTGAGGTCGCGACCGCGGCAGCTGCAGTGCCTCCGGAGACGGATGCGGGCACTCAGGCGCCGGATCAAGCCACCGACGCCGGAGCGCCCGCGGGCACTCCGGCAGCGCCCTCAGACGGGAGGTAGCCATGGACCTGTCCCACCCCGATCAGTGGTGCCACCGGGCGCTGCAGCTCGGCGCAGACGCAGCCACCCCCATCGAGGCGGAGGCGGTCGTGGCCGCCGAGTGGGTGCGCATGAAGTGCCTCTTCGGCTGTGACGAGCCGGGTATGCACAAGACCTGCCCGCCCAATCTGCAGCCGGTCTCCGTGACCCAGCGACTGCTCTCCGAGTACCGCCGCGGCGTGCTCCTCGAGGTCGGCCCCATCGTCGGCGAGGAGAACAGCGACCCCGAGTCGCGGCGCCTCAACGACGCGGCGCTGGCGCTCGAGCGCGACCTCTTCCTCGCCGGTCACCACAAGGCCTGGATGATGGGCGCCGGCCCGTGCGACCTGTGCGACGCCTGCGGCAAGGGCAAGGACTGCCCCACCCCGGAGAGGGCGCGCCCGTCCATGGAGGGCTGCGGCATCGACGTGTTCGCCACCGTGCGCAACGCGGGGCGGACGATCGACGTCGTGAGAGACGAGAGCGACGAGTACCGCTACTTCGCCCTCGTCCTCGTCGACTGACGGCGACGGGACGGGGGCGCCCGGCCGGTCGCCGCCGGCGCGGGGTCAGGCGGCGCGCCGGGCGCCACGCGGCGCCTCGCCGACCTCGCTCCTGCAGAGCGCCAGCCCGCCTCCGGCGTCGAGCCAGCTCTGGAACGTGTGCAGTGACGGGTACAGAGCGCGAAGCCCCTCGGTGTCGTGGACCTGCGTCGACGCCTCCTGGTACACGAATACCCCCTCGACCTGGACCTCCTCGTAGCGGACGGGATCGCCGAGACCCACGGCCAGCGACCCGGCGATGTCCAGCGGGGTGCGCGTGTCGCCGGCCACGTCGATGGTCCTCCCGGTGAACTCGTCCGGGCGCGTGACGGCCAGCGCCGCGAGCGCGCCCATGTCGTCGAGCGCCACCAGCGGCAGGTGCGCGGTGGCCACGAACGGCGTGGTGAGCACCAGTTCCCGCCCGTACCGGTTGAGCCAGTACCACGGCACCTCCTCCATGAACGTCGCCGGCCGCAGAACGGTGGCCGGCACGCGCGAGCGCTCGAGGCGCCGACCGATCTCCGAGCTGACGTCACAGGAGAGGCGGTGATGATCGGGGCCCGTGGCCGCGGCGAAGACGATGTGGCCCACGCCGCCCGCCGCCGCGGCGTCGATGAGGTTCTGGCCGTGGCGCAATCGCTCCGCCGGGCCTGTGTCCGGGTCTTCGAGCACCAGGACGAGCGCGCTCGCGCCACGCAGGGCGCGCTCGAGCGCCTCAGGCTGGTCGAAGTGGGCCGTAGCGGTCCCCGGCTCGGCCCAGCGCGGGTCGCGGTCAAGGCGCGCGTCCCGCGCGCCGAAGAGCGCGTGCGCCTCCATACCGAGCGCACGCAGGTGGTGGAGGGCCGCCCCGCCCTGGTGCCCCGCGGCGCCGACGACGCAGACGGGACCCTTCGTCTCGGTCATGTCACTCACCACGCTTCCGTGCTCACGTGTGTCTTCCGGTACCTGAGTTGTTCCCCGCATCGCTGCGGACGGGGGCGTTGACCGCCTGACGGCGCCGAACGTTGACCAGTCTGGGCGCTCCGCGCATCCTCGGACCTACGGGCATCGACGCGGAGGGCGGCCATGAAGCAGCAGTGGGAGCGCGAGACACGGGTGTGCCCGACGACAGGGCTGAGCGCGGACCTCCTCGAGACGCTCCGCGCGACCATCCAGGAGCACGAGATGGGACCGGTGGAGGCGCAGGCTCTGGTCTGCTGCGAGACCGTCTCGCGCCGGGTGGGCAAGGCGGGCCTCCTGATGAAGATGGCCGGGGCGGACACGAAGACGATGACCCAGGCGGTCGTCGTCACTCCCACGCGGCTCGTGTGGGCACAGCGCGAGGACGACGACGCGCCGCACGCGCACTGGGCGTGGATCGACCGGCTCGACGCCGTCGACTACGAAAAGGGGCCCGAGGCGGGGCTGATCCCCGATCACGGGCTGCAGATCCACGGAATAGAGAGCCAAGGCAGCGTGGGCACGCTGTTTTTCGGATTCGGTGAGGGACCCGACGCCGACCATGCGCGGCAGGTACTGAAGGACGCCGTCCGGGCCGCGCACGGCGAAGGGCCGGCCGCAGGGACAGGGGCGGGCGCCGCTCGCTAGGAGAGCAGTGCGGCCGCCTGCTCGAGGCGCGCGACGGCGTTGTCGCGGCCGAGCACCCAGAGGCTCTCGAAGAGGCCCGGCGTGACGGTCTGGCCGCTCATACCGAGGCGGAGAGCGGCGAAGACGACCTTGGGCTTGAGCGAGAGCGCCTGCGGCAGCTCGCGCACGAGCGTCTCGATGGCCGGCACGTCCCACTCCGGGAGGTCGCGGAGGCCGGCGGCGGCGGCCGGCAGCGTCTCCGCCGCTCCCGCCGTGCCGCGGAGCCGCTCGAGCGCCTCCGGCGAGAGCTCGAGCGGCCGGAAGAACCACCCGGCCATGGGGATGAAGTCGGCGAGCACCTCGAGCTTCTCGTGCACCAGCGGCGCGACCCCTCGGGTGAGCGCCTCCTGCTCCTCGTCCGGCACCGTGGGCGGCTCGTGCTCGGTCTCGGCGTCCTCCACGGCGTGGGCGAGCGCCTGCACGCCCTGGGCGGCGACCGCGCCGACGCCGGCCGGGTCGCCGTAGAACCCGACCCGCGTCAGGTACTCGACGAGACGGCCGCCGAGCCACTCGTCGGTCATCGCTCTCAGGTAGCGGCCGTTCATCCAGCGGAGCTTCTCCGGGTCGAAGATGCTCGGGCTGGTGCCCAGCTTGGTCACGTC
This sequence comes from uncultured Thermoleophilia bacterium, assembly GCA_963793605.1. Lineage (GTDB taxonomy): Bacteria > Actinomycetota > Thermoleophilia > UBA2241 > UBA2241 > CAIXSE01. Next base: position 140,994 of record CAWCAH010000004.1, on the reverse strand, counting down.
GAAGTCCCGCACCAGGTCGTCCAGCGACCAGGTGATCATGCTCTCGTCGAACTCGGCGCTCAGGAAGCAGAGGTAGTTGCGCACGACCTCGACCAGGAACCCCTCGGCGGTGAGCTGCTCGAGCTTGGTCGCGCCGTGCCGCTTGCTGAGCTTCTTCTTGTCGGTGCCGAAGAGCAGGGGCATGTGCAGGAACTCCGGCACCTCGGCCCCCAGCGCGTGGTAGATGACGACCTGCTTGGGCGTGTTGCTGATGTGGTCGTCGCCGCGGATGACGTGGGTGATCTCCATGGTGACGTCGTCGACGACCACGGCGAGGTTGTACGTGATGGAGCCGTCCGAGCGCACGACGATGAAGTCGCCCAGGGTCTCGTTCTCGAAGGCGACGTCGCCGCGCAGGATGTCGTGGAACACGGTGCGGCCCTCGGGCACGCGCACGCGCAGCGTGTACGGCTCTCCGGCCGCCTGCCGCCGCGCCACCTCGTCCGCGGCCAGGTCGCGGCACGTGCCGGGGTACACCCAGCCGCCGCCCTCCGCCTGGGCCGCCGCGCGCTCGGCGTCGAGCCGCTCGGCGCTGCAGAAGCACGGGTAGAGGTGACCACCGGCGACCAGCTTCTCCACGAACTCGTGGTAGATGCCGTCGCGCTCCGTCTGCCGATAGGGGCCGTGGGGGCCCGGCATGCCCGGCCCCTCGTCCCAGTGCAGCCCCATCTCCTTCATCGAGGCGATGATCTGCACGATGGCCGCATCCGTACTCCGACTGAGGTCGGTATCCTCAATCCGGAGGATGAACGCACCCTCATGTTGACGGGCGAAGATGTAGTTGTAGAGTCCTGTGCGAGCGCTGCCCAGGTGGAGGTAGCCTGTCGGCGAGGGCGCGAAGCGCACGCAGATGTGATCGGTCTCGGGCATGGGCCGCTCATGATACCGCATCCGCCGGGGCTCCGACCGCAGGCGGTTTTCCGTATCGTGGAACAGGACTACAATGGCCAGATGGACACAGAAGTGAACAGAGCCCGCGTCATCGAGTCGCGCCCTCGCGACCACGTGCGCAACCTCAGCGTCAGCGTCGGCGACGTGATCGGCGTCGGCCACCGCAACCAGCAGTATCCGGAGATGCGCTGGTGCACTCCGGAGCACGGCCACTCGGGGTGGATGGCGGAGTCCTACTTCGACTCCACCAGCGAGACCGAGGCCGTGGTCACCAAGGACTACGACGCCTCGCAGCTCACCGTGTTCGAGGACGAGGAGCTGGACGTGCTGGACATCGTCGGCGAGTGGTGGCTGTGCCGCAACGACCGCGGCATCCAGGGATGGGTCCCCCACCGCATCCTCGAAGACATCACCCCCGGCGACTCCTGACCCCGCCATGAGCACCGAGCAGCACAGCCGGCGAGTCCGGGTCGACACCGCGTGCACGCGCGAGCAGGTCCAGGAGATCCGCATGCGTGCCGGCGACAGCGTCGCCGTCGGTCACCGCAACCAGCAGCACCCCGCCTTCGTCTGGTGCGCCACCGAGGACGGCCACCACGGCTGGGTGCCCGAGGAGTACCTCGAGATGACGGGGCAGCGCAGCGCCGTCGCGCGGCGTGACTACGACTCCACCCACCTCACGGTGTCGGAGGACGAGCAGCTGGACGTGCTGGAGCAGGTCGGCGACTACCTCCTGTGCCGCACCCAGACTGGCGTGCAGGGCTGGGTGCGGGCCGCATGCGTTATCGAACTGGAGGAGGAGCGATGACGGACGTCGAGCTGCCGCAGAAGGTCCGTGTGGTGGAGGCCCACGTCACGAGCGACCCCAACCCCATCCGGTTCCGCGCCGGGGACACGCTCGGCGTCGGTCACCACGACCAGGTGTGGAAGGACTACGTGTGGGGCACCGACCAGGCCGGCCGCTCGGGCTGGGTGCCGGACGAGTACCTCCAGCCCGATCCGGACGGCCACACCGCGGTCGCGCTCCGCGACTACGACTCCACCGAGCTCAGCGTAGGACGCAAGCAGGTGCTCGACGTGCTCGACGAGGTCGGCGGATGGTATCTCTGCCGCACCGAGTCCGGCATGTCGGGCTGGATCCCGAGCACGTCCGTCCAGCCCGTCGAGGGGTAGCCGGCGGCCGAGGGCCGAGGCCGCCGTGGGACCGGTCTACCGGACCTTGACGGTGATGCGTCCGGAGGCCGCGGGGAGGAACTGACCGGCGCCGGCGAACCGCACCTCGTAGGCGCGCGTGCGCGCCGGCGCGATCGTCCCCGTCCACACGCCGTTCTCGCCGGTCGTGAGCGTGGTCAGCACGCGCCCGTCGGCCACGCGCACGAGCTTGACGGGCGTGAGACGGGAGACGGGCAGCCCGGCCGCTCGTGCTGCGCACGTAGACGCGAGCCTTCCTGCCGGCCTGCACCGTCGCGGTCATCTTCGTGAACGCCGCGTCGGTGGCGAGCTCGAGGTCCACGGGCGTTGCGCCGGCCCAGAGGGTCCTGGTGCGGCCCGCCGCCTCCCCCGTCGTCGCCTCGAGCTCCAGCTCGTGCGCGCCCGGCGTGAGCGGGTCCGTGGTCAGCGCCCACGCCTCCGACGGCTCGCCGAACGCCCCGTCGACCGCCGTGAGCGGTTGCCACGCGCCGCCGTCCACCCTGTACCGCGCATCGTGGGGCACCAGGATGCTGAGGTCGCGGCGGAAGTACACGCCGCCGCTGATGCGGCCGCGCTTGCGCGGCTGCTCGACGACGGTGCCGCGCAGGCTGACGGCGCCGTCCGCGGCCGTGGTCTCGAGCCGGGTGGTCAGCGCCGGCCGGGTGTCCACCACGTCCGGCCGGGTGTCGGCGTCGCTGTCGCGCAGGCCCGTCTGGCCGCGCGTCCACCGGCAGAGGTCGCCGTCGCGGAACGCGGCCAGCGTCCCGTTGGACCCGAGCATGATGCAGGGCTAGGCTCCGCCGTTGCCGCCGACCACCGCGTTGCCGTTGCGCACGCCCAGATACCCCGAGGTGAGGTTGCCGGTACTGGGGTAACCGGCGGCGGGCGGGGCGTACTCGTCGAGCGCCCCGAACACGTGCCCCATCTCGTGCGCCAGCACGGCGTCGAAGTTGGCGAACTGGTAGCCGTCGTTGTCGTAGGTGAGCATGCAGTACGGGCCGAAGAGGTCGGCGGTGTAGGCGACCACCCCGTTGGCGAACATGCCGTCGGAGTCCTGGAGGCTGTCAACCACGTAGAGGACGAACGCCCAGTCGGCGTCGTTCCTGGTGCGCACCTGCTGGGCGTAGAGCGTCTCGGGCTTGGGCGAGTCATCCCTCGTGTCGTGGCCGAAGCCCAGGCTGGTCATGACCTCCCAGCGCCAGGCGGCGTCGGAGAGGACGGGCAAGCCCCTCCAGCCGACCCCCACGCTCATGCGGATGGGTTCGTAGCCGGTCCTCACCGTGCGCGGCGCGCCGTAGGAGCCCGCCGCAGGCATGAACACCTCGAGCGAGCCGTCGGGCGAGCGGGCGTTCCACCAGTCGAGGGCGGCCTGGACCTCGGCCAGGACGAGCTCGCGACGCTCCTGACCGGGCCGGTCGGGATCCTCGCGGGACCAGTTCTCCGTGCTCTTCATGATGCGGCCGTCGCTCTCGAGGAAGACGACCGCGACGGCGACCCGGCCGGCGGCAAAGGCGGCGGTCTCGCGCGCGCCGGGCAGAGCGCCGAGACCGATGGGGAGCTCGGGTGCGGCGGCGCCGGCCCCGCGTCCCATGAGGTCGTTCAGCACCGGCGGCGCCGGGCTCACGGGCCCGCCGGTGAGCACCTCCGTGCCGCCGGCGGCTCCGGCGGCGGCCGGCAGCAGCGCGAGCGCGGTCAGCGCCGCGAGCGCGAAAGCGAAGAGATGACGGCCCCGTGTCATGCGACGATTGTCGCACGGGGCCCCGGGCGGGTCGACTCACGCGCGTTGTCCGGCCCGGCGAAGTCGGCGACCAGCCCGGCCGCCGGAGACCCACGGGCGGTTGCGCCTCCCCCAGTGCGCAAAGCTGCATTCCGAATGCAGATCTGCGCAGTGCGTCCCGGCCCGCGCCCGCGCAACGTGCGCGCGTACGGGCCATCTGGTAACCTTCCGGCTTCGTGACCGAGGTTCTCCACACACTCAATCCCCCGACCCTGGACGCCTGACATGCCGCAGCTGCGCACCGTCGTCCTCGTCAAGCAGGTCCCGGACACCGCGAACGTGACCGGCGAGGCCATGAAAGAGGACGGCACCATCAACCGGTCGGCGCTCCCGGCCGTGTTCAACCCCGAGGACCTGAACGCGCTGGAAGAGGCGCTCAAGCTCAAGGACAGCCACGGCGCCCGCGTGACCGTGGTGACGATGGGCCCGCCGGCCGCCGTGCAGGTGCTGCGCGAGTCGCTGTACCGCGGCGCCGACGAGGTCATCCTGCTCACCGACCGCGCGTTCGCCGGCGCCGACACGCTGGCGACCAGCTACGCCCTGTCGCTCGCGGTCGAGAAGCTCGGCGGCGCCGACCTGGTCATCTGCGGCCGCCAGGCGATCGACGGCGACACCGCGCAGGTCGGCCCCCAGACGGCCGAGAAGCTCGGCTACCCGCAGATCACCTGCGTGAGCCGCATCGACGCGCTCGAGGCGCCGGCGGACGGCGCAGCCGGCTCCGGCACTGCGGCGGACCGCGGCAGCGTCACCGCCACGCGCAGCATCGAGGGCGGGTTCGAGACCCTCACCAGCCCGCTGCCCTGCCTGCTCACCGTCACCGGCGAGGCCAACGATCCCCGCCCGGCCAGCGTCAAGCTGGTCATGACCTACAAGGGCATCGCCGCCGAGGCCATGCCCGACTACGACGACAGCTACCTGAATCCGCAGAGCGACGACGCCGAGGTGTGCATGATCGGGCGCAACGGCAAGCCCGTCTGCCGCGCCCGCGTCGTCCAGTGGGACCACGAGGCGCTGGCCGCCGACCGCGAGGCGCTCGGCCTGCGCGGCTCGCCGACGCGCGTCAAGGAGATCGAGAGCGTCGTGCTCGCGCAGAGCGAGGCGCGCATGGTAGAGCCCGACGAGGCCGGCATCGCCGAGCTCGTGCACGAGCTGATCGAGGAGCACATCCTTGGATAGCATGCAGGGCAGCGCTCCCGTGAAGCGCAACGACGTCTGGGTCGTCGTCGAGCAGCACGACGGCGTGGCGGCCGAGGTCAGCCTGGAGCTGCTCGGCCGCGCCCGCGAGCTCGCCGACCAGCTCGGCGTGCAGGTCGGCGCCGTGCTCATCGGCGCCGGCGCCGCCCTCAAGGGCATCGCCACCGACCTCGTCGCCCGCGGCGCCGACACCGTCTACTTCGTCGCCCAGACCGACCTCGCGCACTATCTGGCCCAGCCGTACACTGAGGTCGTCACCACGCTCATCCGCGAGCACGAGCCCCAGATCGTCCTCTACGGCGCCACCACCACCGGCCGCGACCTCGCGCCGCGCGTGGCCAGCGCCCTGCGCACCGGCCTCACCGCCGACTGCACCGACCTGCGCATCGGCGACCACACGCAGAAGGGCGAGGAGTACAAGGACCTCCTGTACCAGATCCGGCCGGCGTTCGGCGGCAACATCATCGCCACCATCATCAGCCCGCTGCACCGGCCGCAGATGGCCACCGTACGCGAGGGCGTCATGGTCATGCCCGAGGAGGACCGGCGCCGCGACGGACGCATCGTCGCCGTGCCGGTCACGCGCGCCAAGGAGCGCATCGCCGTGCGCGCCGGCGTGGTCCTCGGCGACGAGGACTTCGCCGTCAGGCTGGTCAAGCGCGTGCAGGAGGAGAAGCGCGTGGACCTCAAGGGTGCGCGCATCGTCGTCGCCGGAGGCGTCGGCGTCGGCTCGCGCGAGGGCTTCGCGCTCGTCGAGGAGCTGGCCCGCACGGTCGGCGGCGTCGTCGGCGCCAGCCGCGCCGCCGTGGACGCGGGCTGGATCGCCCACGACCACCAGGTCGGCCAGACCGGCACCACGGTGCGCCCCAAGCTCTACATCGCCTGCGGCATCAGCGGCAGCGTGCAGCACCGCGCCGGCATGGACCAGAGCGCGCGCATCCTGGCCGATCAACAACGACCCGCTGGCGCCGATCTTCAGCGTCGCCCACTACGGCGTGGTCGGCGACCTGCACAAGGTCATCCCGCAGCTCATCCAGGCGTACAAGACGAAGGGGAGTGCGTCGTGAGCAACTTCTTCACGCGACAACGCCGACCTCCAGCAGACGCTGCGCACCCTCGACCTCGCGCGCGTCGTGCGTCTGCGCGAGGACGACTACGCGCAGGCCCGTGACTTCGCCTACGCGCCCAGCGGACTTCGAGGACGCCCTCGACTCCTACGAGCGCACGCTCGAGATCGCCGGCGAGCTCGCCGGCGAGTACATCGAGCCGCGCGCCGAGGGCGCCGACCGCGCCGGCAGCGAGCTCGTCCAGGGCGAGGTCTGCTACGCCCCCGGCATCGCCGAGGGCCTGGAGCGACTCAAGCAGGCCGACCTCATGGGCCTCACGCTGCCGCGCAAGTACGGCGGCCTCAACTTCCCCGTCTCCGTCAGCGTGATGGTCATCGAGATGGTCAGCCGCGCCGACCCCGCCCTGATGAACATCTTCGGCCTGCAGGACATCAGCGAGACGGTCAACAAGTTCGCCGACGACGGGATGAAGGCGGCGTACCTGCCGCGGTTCGCCAGCGGCGAGGTCACCGGCAGCATGGCGCTCACCGAGCCCGAGGCCGGCAGCGACCTGCAGAACGTGCAGCTCAAGGCGACGGAGCAGCCGGACGGCACCTGGCGGCTCAACGGCGTCAAACGGTTCATCACCAACGGCTGCGGTCAGATCAGCCTGGTGCTCGCGCGCTCCGAGGAGGGCACCACGGACGCACGCGGCCTCAGCATGTTCCTCTACGAGCGCGACGAGCACATGCGCATCCGCCGCCTCGAGGACAAGCTCGGCATCCACGGCTCGCCGACCTGCGAGCTGCAGTTCGACGACGCGCCGGCGCTGCTCGTCGGCGAGCGCCGGCGCGGCCTCACCACCTACGTCATGAGCCTGATGAACGGCGCCCGCCTGGCGATCACGGCGCAGGCGCAGGGCATCGCCGAGGCGGCGTACCGGGCGGCGGTCAAGTACGCCGCCGAGCGCGTCCAGTTCGGCGCGCCGATCGGCGACCTCACCGCCGTCAAGGGCATGCTGGCCGACATGAAGGTGGCCATCGAGGCGTCACGCGCGCTCATGTACGAGACGGCGCTCATCGTGGACACCAAGGAGGTGCTCGAGCACCGCATCGCGCGGCTCCAGGCGGCCGAGAAGGCCGGCGAGGCGCTGCCGGAGGGTCCGGACACCGACCTCAAGGCGCTGCGCGCCGAGCTCAAGACGTACACGCGGCTCGCCGCGCTCACCACGCCGCTCGCCAAGGCCTGCGCCACCGAGATGGCCAACCAGGTCGCCTACGACTCGCTGCAGGTGCACGGCGGCTCAGGCTACATGCGCGACTTCGCCGTGGAGCGCCACGCGCGCGACGCGCGCATCACCAACATCTACGAGGGCACGACGCAGCTGCAGGTCGTGGCGGCCATCGGCGGCATCCTCGGCGGCACGCTCGCCGGGCGCCTCGACCAGTACGACGCCGAGGACTTCGGCGCTACGCCTGAGCTGCTCGGCAAGGTGCGCGCCGCGCGTGCCAAGCTGACGGAGTCCATCGCGCGGGTACGCGAGCTCGACGACGTGCGCTTCCGCGACTTCCACGCGCGGCGGCTCGCGGAGATGGCGATCGACGTGACCTGCTCGTACCTGATGCTGCGCGCGGCGCAGGGCGAAGCGCGCCGGTTGCTGGCGGCGGAGTACTTCGTCGCCGCCGCCGCGGCGCGCGTGGAGGGCGCCGCCGCCCAGGTGCTGGGCGGCGACCCGTCCGTGCTGGACGCGCTCACCCAGCTCGCGAGCGGCTGACGCGGCCGCGCCGGCCCGTCGTCAGGCCGGCCCGTCCTCCGGCGCCCCGTCGTCGTCCTCTTCCTCCGGGTCGGGCAGAGGAGGCTCGACCCGGTCTCCTCCCGTGGCGAGCGCGGCCGCCAGCCGCGACTCCGCCGCGGCCATGAGCTCGTCGGCGTCTTCGGCCGCATCCGGATACCCCGCGACCCCGAGGCTCATCGTGAAGCTGCCGAGCTCGCCGACCTCGTCGTCCGAGAGATGCGTGCCGGCCACGCGCACGCGGATGCGCTCGGCGACCAGACCGGCCGCGGACGGACCGGACGGCGTGTTGGGGAGCAGGAGCGCGAACCGTCCGGCGCCGAGCCGGCACGCGACGTCGACCTTGTCGCGCAGACTGGAGAGCACGAGCCGTGCGACGGCCGCCAGCTCGGCGTCGCGGAACGCCGCGCCTCGCGACGCCGCGAGCCGGGCCTCTCGGTCGACCTCGGCGACCACCAGCGCGAGCGGCTCCCGGTAGCGGCGCGCGCGGGCGACCTCCGCGTACAGGCGCTCGTAGAAGTACCAGCGGCTGTAGAGGCCGCTCACGGTGTCGACGGCGGAGCGGCTCTGCAGGGCGCGGAGCGACCGCGCCCGCTCCAGCGCCGCCGCGGTCTGGCCTGCGAGGAGGGTGGCCAGCTCGACCTCCTGGGGACGGAACTGCCGGAGCACCTGAGCGGTGAACTCGATGTACCCGAGCGCCTGTCCTGCTGCGACCAGCGGCGTCACCAGACGGGCGCGTCCGTCCGGCGTGCGCGCCGTCTCCGCCCGCCCCAGCCCCACCGCCTGCCGCGCGATGGCGTCGGCGCGCGCCATCTGCGGCCGCGTGTGCTCCTCCGGGTCGTCGTCCGCACCCGGGACAGCGTACGTCCCGTCGTCCCGGCGCAGTACGACCTCGGCCTCGCAGCCGACTCCGGGGATCATGCCGGCCGCCTCATCGCGTACAGCGGCGACGATGTCCGGCACGGAGAGCGACGCCGCGACGCCGCGCCCGGCGGCGAGCAGAGCGACGAGCCTGCCGGCGCGCTCCGCCTCGGACTCGTACAGCCGCGCTGTGCGCAGGACGGCGGCGGCGAGCCGCGCCAGCGAGCCGAGCCGCTCGCGGTCCTCGGCGGCGAGACGCCTGACGGGCCCCTTCTCCGCAAGGCTGAGCACTCCGAGCACCTCAGCGCCGGCCAGGAGCGGCACGTCGATCCGGCTTGTGAACCCGGCCTGCGCCAGCGCCGCCGCGTCCGCAGGCGAGAGGTCGTCGCCGGCGTGCCGCTCGACCACCTCGGCGGCCAGCACGAGCCGCCGCAGGTCATGGCTCTGGTCCAGGCCGACGACGGCGCCCACGCAACTCCCGGCGCCCGCCGCCGCGCCGTCGCGGCACCACCAGGCTCGGCAGACAAGCGAGTCGGCGTCCTCGCTGAAGGTCCAGAGGTCGGCCGACCAGAAGCCGAGCGCCGCGCCGACCTCGGCCACGACGGCCTGCAGGAGACCGTCGACGTCGCGAGCGTCCACCGCGCCGGGCCGGCCGGCCGTGCCGCCGCCCGCGGCCGGCCCGCTGCTCACGCGCGCCTCACCTGTAGACCACCAGGCGGTCCTCGCCGGCCCGAGCGCCCCTGCTGCGACTCCGCGTTCACTCGCGCGCCGGCCGCTTCATCCTCAGCAGCCATCGACCGACACCTGGTCCCGACCGCGGCGCTTGCCCTCGTAGAGCGCCGCGTCCGCGGCCACGATGAGGCCGGCCGCCTCCTGGTCCTCGCGCAGCTCGGCGACCCCGACGGTGGCCGTGGTGTGCGCGTAGCGTCGCCCCCCGTGCCCGGGGAACGCATGCTCGGCGATCGCGGCGCGGATGCGCTCGGCGACGACCAGCGCGCCGGCGCCCGCCGGCGGCGGAGCCTCGAGATCGTCGGCGACCTCGACGGCCCCCTCCGCGGGCGCGTGAGTGGCGTGCGTGTGCGGGAGGATCACGGAGAACTCCTCGCCCCCGTACCGGGCGACGAGATCGACGCCGCGCCGCGTCACGGCGAAGAGGATCTGGCCCACCTCGCGGAGCGCCTCGTCGCCGATCTGATGCCCGAACTGGTCGTTGAACGTCTTGAACGTCGTCCAGGTCGAGCATGAGCAGAGAGAGGGGCGTGCCGTAGCGGTGCGCGCGACGGCACTCCTGGCGAAGCCGCTCCTGGAAGTGCCGGTGGTTGTAGAGGCCCGTGAGACCGTCGCGGATGGCCTGCTGCTCGGCGCTCCGGTACAGCCGCTCGTTCTCGAGCGCCACGGCGGCCTGGTTGGCGAGCACCTGCAAGGCCTCGCGCTCGGCGCCGAGAAGCGTCGATGTCCGCGGTCCTCGACCAGCACGACTCCCTCCGCACGGTCCTTGACCACGATGGGCACGGCGAGGCCCGAGCCCTGCGCTGAGACGTCCTCGGCGATGCACGCGCCGGCGAGCGCCCGCAGCGCGAGCTCGCCGGCCTCTCCCTCGGCTCCGCCGCACGGCTCGAGCAGCCCGTCCGCGTCGCGGAGCCACACCCGTGCGCCGGGCGCGCCGGCGAGGCGGGCGGCGCCCTCCTGGAGCGCGACGACCACGGCGTCGCGCTCCAGCGTCGAAGAGAAGCGGCGGCTGGCCTCGAAGAGCTGGAGCAGCCGCTCGCTCTCCTCCTCCTGCGCGCGGAAGAGCCGAGCGTTGTGGATGGCCACGCTCGCGACCTCCGCGATCGCGTCGAGGAGCTCCATCTCCGCGGCGGCGAAGCGCCGCTCGGCGTCCGTGACCGCGAGCCGCAGGATGCCCCTCTGCTCACCGGCGGCTCGCAGCGGGATGCTCAGGCAGCTCCTCTGGCCCCACGCCTCCATCACGCGGCGCCGGTCGAAGGAGAGGTCCGGATCCGAGACGTGCTCCTGCACCGCGCTCGCCGCCTCCAGGATCCGCCGCTCGCCAGGACAGTCCGCCAGTTGATACCGCGTACCCAGCGGATCGTCGGCGACGTGGCGCGGCAGGTGCTGCGAGGCCTGCGAGGCGCGGTAGACGATCGCGTCGTGATGCGGCCGGTACTCGTACACGGTCGCGTACGCCACGTCCGCCACGTCCACCGCGAGCCGCGCGACCCCCGCGAGCACCTGGTCCAGGTCGACCGACGCGGCGAGGGTGCGGCTGGCGTCGAGCAGCGCCGCGAGGCGCCGCGCCTGCTCCTGCTGCCGGCGGAAGAGGCGCGCGTTGCCCAGAGCGGTGGCCGCAGGACCCGCCAGCAGACGGAACAGGTCCTTCTCCTCCTCGGTGAACCGCCGGTCGCGCCGGCTCTCGACGGCGCCCAGGATGCCCAGCGCCTCGCCGCCGAAGACGAGCGGCACCTCCATGACCGCCTTCTCCTCGTACTTCACCATGACCTCGCGCTCCCTGGGGTCGAGGTCGGGGTCGTCCACGTACTGCTCGAGCAGGTCGCCCTTGCGGAGCACCGCGTCGCGCTCGGGCCTGTCGTCGAGGCTCACGACCGTGCCGACGTAGTCGATGTCCACGCCGCGCAGGTCCTCGGACCACACCGCGGCGTAGGTGAGCGTCCGCGCCACGGGATCCCACTCGTTGATGTCGCACCACTGCACGTCGCAGTGCCTCTCCCACCTGGCGGGCGATCGTCTGGACCACCTCGTCGAGGTCCAGCGAGACGGCCAGTGTGGTGCCGACCTCGAGCACGGTCGCATACGGGTCGCGGGCGGCAGGCACGGAGGCGTCGAGAGGCTCAGTCACCGAAGACCTCCACCCGGTTCTTGCCGAGGCGCTTGGCGAGGTACAGGGCCTTGTCCGCGTTGCGCACGAGCTCCCCGGGGCCGCCGGCGGCGCCGGGGAAGCAGGCGACGCCGACGCTGACGGTGATGCGCGCGTCGTCGTCGACCCCGGGCAGCGTGGCGTGGGACACGTTGACACGGATGCTCTCCCCCACACGCACGGCCCCCTCCTCGTTCTGCGGCGGCGCACCGGGGAGCGCGGAGAGCCGGCGGGCGAGCCTGGCGCCCACCACCTGGGCGCCGTCACGGGCGGTGTTGGGGAGCACGATGGTGAACTCCTCACCGCCGTAACGAGAGGCGATGTCCACCCCGGTGCGGATCTTCGTGGCGAGGATCCTCCCGACCTCGGCGAGGACGAGGTCGCCGGCCGGGTGGCCGAAGCGGTCGTTGAAGTGCTTGAAGTCGTCGATGTCGATCATGAGCAGCGACAGAGGCAGCCCATACCGCTGGGCGCGCGCGATCTCCTGGTTGAGGCGCTCGTAGAAGTAGCGGTGGTTGTAGAGGCCGGTGAGGCCGTCGGTGATGGCCTGCCGCTCGAGAGTCCTGTACAGGGCGGCGTTGGCCAGCGCGGCCGCCGCCTGGCTGGCCAGGATCTGCAGCAGCTCGAGTTCGTCGGCGCCGACGGCGACGCCGTCGCCGCGGAGGTCGAGCAGGCCCTCGGCGACGTCGCCGGAGACGAACGGCACGACGAGGCGGGAGCCGTCGCCGTCGGCCGCCGGGGCGAGGCTCGTCACGGCCTCCCGCTGGAGCTCGTCGAGCTCCAGCGCGGAGGACTCGTCCGCCTTGGCCGGCAGGTCCGTCCGTGAAGGGCAGGTACGCCTCTCCCCGCCGCTGGATCAGGCTGACGTGGTCGGCGGAGACGTCGAAGAGGCCGGCGACCTCACGCCGTACCTCCCCGAGCACGGCGCGCACGTCCAGCGACGAGGCCAGCACGCGGCTCGTCTCGAGCAGCGCGGCGAGCCGCCGGTTCTGCCGCTCGCCGCGCCGGTACAGGCGCGCGTGCCGGATCGCCGTCGCCGCCTGCTCGCCGAGCGCACGCGCCAGCTCCACCTCGCCCGCGTCGAAGACCCGCGCGTGCTCCGTCTCGATGAGCACCAGGATGCCCAGCGGCTCCCCCTCGACGATGAGCGGTACGTTGAGACAGGCCTTCTCCCCCCACCGCTCCATGGACCCGCGCACGTCCTCCGGGAGGCCTTCGTCCGCGAGCGTCTCCTGAACGACCCGGCCCTCCGCCAGGACCCGCCGGTCGCTCGGGTAGTCGTCCAGCGGGTAGACGCCGGCGTCGTCGAGCAGCGGGGGCGAGGAGCTGGTGCTGTGGAACGCCCGGCAGATGATGGCGTCGCGTACGGCGTCGTACTCGTAGATGACGCACTCCTCTGCTTCCAGCGCTTCGGCCGCCGTGCGGCAGATGTGCGAGAGCGAGTCCTCGAGGGTGATGCTGGTGGTGATGGCACGCCCCGTGTCCAGCAGCGAGGAGAGATAGCGGTTCTGCTCCTGCTGCAGGCGGAAGAGGCGCGCGTTGCGCACCGCCACCGCGGCCGGGCCGGCCAGGAGGGTGACGAGCTCGGCGTCCTCGTCGGTGAAGGTGCGGCCCTCTCTCTTCTCGGTGAGCACCAGACAGCCGACGACTCCGAAGTCGCGGAAGCGCAGCGGGACGGCCAGCTTCTCCAGCTCGCCCCACACCTGCATCGCCGCCTGATCGGCCGCGTCGAGACGGGGGTCGCCGACCCGGGAGACGCCGGCCCCGGCGCCCTCGATGACGGCCACGTAACCGGGGCGGTCGTCGATGCTCAGGCTGGTGCCGACCCACGTCAGGTCGGCCGGAGTGAGGTGGCGCGACCAGACGGCCGCGGCGGTGAGGGTCCGCGTGGCGGGGTCGTACTCGTAGAGGTCGCACTCCCAGACGTCCAGAGCCTCGGCGACGAGGCGGGCGATGACGGCAGGGGCGTTGTCGCCGGCGAGCGCTCTGGTGATCTCCGCGCCGGCCTCGACCGCCAGGCGCAGGCGCTCGCTCCCGGCCGCCAGAGTCATGCGCCGGTCCTGGGCGTCGCCAGGCGCAGGTACCACTCCGGCGCCGCGACACCGGCCACGATCTCGTCGAAACACGGGAACACGCAGACCCCCCAGCCGACGCTCTCTCACCCGTCGTGTGGCGGTAGCTTACCAGACGGTACGCTCCTGCCGGGCAATCCGCTCAAGGACTGTACGATGCTGCCGATACTCACACCGGTACCCCCTTCAGAGGGCCGGAGCGGCGCCGTTGGCCGCTCCGGCCTCTTTGTGTTCGGGGCCCGCCCGCACGCCGACCTCGCCCGCCGCGGACGGCGTCTTCAGACATGTGAACGGGAACAGTCCGCCGACAGTGGCCGCGGCCCGCGGCCCTGTGCTACGGTTGCCGTGAGCCCAGGGGAGTCGCTGTGATCTATTGCGTGGTACCTCCGGAGCTGGGCGAGGACGCGTTCAAGCGCCTCGTCGAGCACTACCGGGACAACCCGAACGTCAAGGTCATCATGGACCGCCGTCGCGGCGAGCGCCGCACCGGCCACGACGCCTCCCGGCAGACGGCCGGGCCGGCGCCGGCGACGCGTGCCGGGCAGCTTCGACGTCTGACCTCTGACCGCCCGGGTGACCGAATGACCGAACCACTGCCGCGCGGCAGCGAGACCAGCCTCGTCCTCACGCACCTCATGCAGCCCATGGACGCCAACTACCTGGGCAACATCCACGGCGGCGTCATCATGAAGCTCATCGACGAGGCTGCCGGCGCCTGCGCCTTCCGCTTCTGCCGCACCAACATCGTCACCGCCGCGATCGACCGCATCGACTTCCACCACCCCGTCCAGGTGGGCAACCTCGTGCGTCTCCTCGCCAACGTCAACTACGCCGGCAGGACCTCGCTGGAGGTCGGCGTGCGCGTGGAGGCCGAGGACCTCACCACGGGCGTGGTGACGCACACCAACTCGGCCTACCTGGTGTTCGTCGCGCTCAGCGGCACGGGCCGGCCCATCCCGGTGCCGCAGTTCACGCCGCAGACGGACCAGCAGAAGACCTGGTTCGAGAAGGCCGCCGAGCGCCGGCGCAAGCGGCTCGCCGAGCGCGAACCAGAGGACTGACCTCGCGGCGCGGCTCCGCTGAGGCGCCGCTCCGCGTCACGCGGCCGGCGCCGCCTCGCCCTCCAGCCGCAGCAGTTCCCGCAGCGCCACGTCCGCCACGTCCAGCTGCTCCTCCGTGGGTTCGCTGGTCGTGAAGAGGCGCTGCATCTCGATGCCCGGGCGGCCCAGCGTCTTCGCCACCGGGTGGTCCTGGTGACGCGCCATCCAGGAGAACAGCTCCATGGCGGTGCCGATGCTCACAAGCCCGGCCACGAACGTCGCCGCAGGCTTGCGCTCCTTGCCGGCCGCGTGAAGGACAAGATTCGAGGCGAAGCTCGTCACCAGGACCGGCAGCACGAGGTTGGAGCCGCAGCGGGCGTGCTCCTTGTGCTCGGCCGCCGCGTCGCCTCCGCTCTCATAGGCGGCAACGCTCTTGTGCTCGGCGCCGTGATAGCGCGAGATTCGCGAGTCGCGCAGAGCGAACAGGACAGGGGCCAGGCTCACGCCGGCGACCGCGAGCTCGCGCAGCACGGGCGAGCCGCGACGCGTGGAGCGCAGCGCGAGCGTCGCCGCCGCGCTGGCCGCGGTGGCCGCCAGGAGCCTCGGATCCTCCTGCGGGAGCACCGGCGCACCCGTCTTGCGGCGCACGGCCGGCAGGATCGCCAGCGCCTCGCCGATGCGAACGATGCCGCGCACCACCGGCACGCGCCGTAGCGTCTCCCGCGCCGGCAGCCGCACCTTCGCCCCGGAGACGACCTTGACCTCGCCGTCCTCCTGCCGCACCGCGGCGGCCCAGTAGCCGTCGCTCTGCAGGAGCACGCCGTCTCTCAGTGCCATGCCGCCGAGCTGCATCGTCATCTCTCCTCGCGCGATGGGGGACGTTACGGTGGCGCCCGCACGCCACCTCCCGAGTGTTCCCAAGACTGGCGCATTCCGTCACGCACCACAACCGGCACGCGTCAACGCCGCCGTTGCCGGGCAGACTGTGGACGTGGGCCGCGCCGGCACGGGCCGTCGCGGCAAGGGGGGCCGGCACGGGGGCCGGCCAGGGAAGGAGGCCGGCATGGAGACCATCGAGACCGCCAGATCAGACGGCGACGGCGGGCCGCCGCCACCGCCCGTACCGGCGGACATCGCGGCCGAAGCTCAGGGCGGCGCGAGCAAGCCTTGGGCCACGTCCCCTCCGCACCTGCGCAGCACCAGGGGCGGCGCCGGTTCGGCGGCGGGCGCGACGCCGAAAAAGGCGTACCGGCCGCCGACCTCCAAGCGGCCCCGGCCGGCGGGCAAGAAGACCTGACGCCGGCTGGCGCTGAACGCACGAGAGCGCGCCGCACAACGTGAACCCGGCGCCCGGGAGTCGCCGTCCGGACCTTCTGGTACCCTGTCCGGGACCAAGGAGACCCCCATGACCGACCAGGCCAGCATTCCCGGCGCCACCCCTCGCATCGCCGTCGTCGACCTCGAGAGCGGGCAGGCCGTCGACAGCGTGTACGCGTGCTCCGAGCTCACCACCGCCACCGACCGCAACGGCAAGGCGTACCTGCGGCTCAAGCTGCGCGACGCCAGCGGCGAGGTGGCCGCCATCCACTTCGATCCCTCCGACGACGCGCTGGGGCTCTCCGCCGGCGACGTCGTCTGTGTCGGCGGCACCTACAGCGTCCACCCCCAGTACGGCGCGCAGATCCAGGTGCGCCGCTTGCGGGCCGCCGAGGACGCGGAGTACGAAGCCGGCGACCTCGTGCAGGTCTCGCCCGTCGGCACCGCCGAGCTGGCCGAGCGGCTGCACGCCCTCATCGACTCGGTGGAGAGGCCATACGTGCGGGCGCTGCTCGAGCGCGCCTTCGACGGCTCGCGCGAGCCGGGAGCCACGTTCGCCATCGCGCCGGCGGCCGTGCGCAACCACCATGCGTACCGGCACGGTCTGCTGGAGCACTCGCTCATCGTCGCCGAGGCTGCCGGGGGCGTGGCGTCGCGGTTCCACTCCGTCGACCGCGACCTCGTGGTCGCCGGCGCCCTGCTGCACGACATCGGCAAGATCCATGCGTACACCAGCGGCGGCATGGCCCCGCAGATGACCGACGAGGGCCGCCTGCACGGCGAGATCGTCATGGGCCACGACATGGTCCGCGATCTCATCGAGGAGGACTCCGACTTCCCGCCCGAGGCCGCCAAGCTGCTCCGCCACATCATCGTCGCGCACCACGGCATGCGCGAGAAGGGCAGCCCGGTGGTGCCGCAGACCCGGGAGGCGATCATCGTCCACTACTGCGACGACATGACCGCCCGCATCGGCGCCGTCGACGACGCCGAGGCGGCCGCGCCGGCCGGCGAGCGCTGGACCAACCGCATCTTCATGATCGACGCGCCGGCCTACCTCGGCGCGCGCGAAGAGCCGCAGAACGACTAGCCCCAGATCTCCTTGCAGTCCGCCAGCACCGCGGCGGCGTGACCCTTGGGTTTCACCGCCGGGTACACCATGCGCAGCGTCCCGTCAGTATCGATGAGCCACGTCGTGCGCTTGGCCACGCCCACCATCGGCCGCGCCACGCCGAACGCACTGGCCACCGTATGGTCGCCGTGGTCGCTGATCAGCGGCATCTTGAGGTCGTACTTCTGTGCCCAGCGCTCGTTGGCGGCGGGCTTGTCGACGCTCGCCCCGATCACCTGCACGTCCAGGGCGGCGAACTCGTCCAGCAGGCCGTTGAACTCAACGGCTTCCGTCGTTCAGCCTCCGGTGTTGGCCTTGGGGTAGAAGAACAGGACGGTGCGTTCGCCGGGTGCGCCGAGATCGAAGCTCGCGCCGTCGTACGACACGCCGGTGACCTGTGGCGCCTTGTCGCCTTGCTTCAGCATGGACCCCTCCGTTGATGTCGCCGGCGCGGCGTTGCCCGTGGGGGCGCCGTCGCCCAGTTCGCCCCCTGCATACCCCCTCCGGATGCGTTGTGAAACGAGGTGCAAACGGAGGACGCGCGATACACTGCCCCCATGGCACGCAAGCTGAGAGTCAGCGTCGACTACGCCAGGTGCACGGGCGTCGGCGCCTGCGAGCAGGTCTGCCCCGAGGTGTTCTTCATGAACGACGAGGGGCTGCCCGACGTGCTCGAGCAGGAGCCGCACGAGACGCTCTGGGCGGCAGTCGAGCGGGCCGAGGAGGCCTGCCCCGAAGAGGCCGTGATCCTGGAGTGGGTGGAGGAGTAGGCACCCCCTCCTCCTCCTCAGCGCTCCAGCGGCAGGATGGTGACGGGGAGGCGGCAGCGGTCGCGGAAGGCCTCCGCGTCACGCACGTCTCCGACGATCTCCCCGTAGTGCATGGGGACGGCGACGGCGGCGTCGATGAGGTCGCAGGCCGCGGCCGCCTCCTCCCACGTCATCGTGAACGTGCCGCCCACGGGGAGCAACGCCACGTCGCAGTGCACGTCCGCCATCTCGGGCACGGCGTCGGTGTCGCCGGCGTGGTAGTAGCGGACGCCGTCCAGGGTCACGACGTAGCCGAGGTGCCCGGACTCCCGGGGGTGGAACGGCTCGCCGGGCTCCCGGAACTTGTCCAGGTTGTACGCGGGGACTGCCTGTACGGCCACACCGCGAACCTCCACGGTGTCGCCGGCGGCGACGGTGACCGTCTCCAAGCCCTGGATCTGGCCGGTGACCGACGCCGGGCCGACCACCACGGTGCCGGGACCCGCGATCTGCCCGATGTCGTCCGGGCTCAGGTGGTCGAAGTGCTCGTGGGTGACGAGGATCACGCCGGCCTGCGGCTGCCCCGCCGGCAGCTTGTACGGGTCGATGTAGAGGGTCACCTCGCCGTCGAGGCGGAACGAGTCGTGACCCAGCCAGTGGATGTTCTCGAGCATCGCCCCTCCCTCGGTGGTCTCCGCCAGGGTTCTACCCACTCGGCCGCGGAACGACGACGGGCCGGCCACCGGATCCCGAGCGATCCTCCGGCGGCCGGCCCGTCAGCGACTCAGAGCCCCTACTCGGCCTCTTCCTCTTCCTCGACGTCGACGATGACGACTTCTTCGACGTCGCCGGCCTCATCCTCGGCCACGACATCGACGATGACCACGTCCGCGACGTCGCCGGCCTCATCCTCGACCTCGACCTCTGTGACCTCGACGACCGCGGCGACGGCCGGAGCACTCGCGGGCCGTACGTTGGTGGCCTGCGGGCCCTTGCGGCCCTGCTCGACCTCGTACTCGACCAGCTGGTCCTTGTCGATCGCGGTCACGCCGTCGGCCAGGCCGGTGACGTGCACGAAGATGTCGTTGTCGTTCTCCTGCTCGATGAACCCGAAGGCCTTCTCAGTCGAGAACCATTTGACTTTACCCTGAGGCACGTTGTTTCTCCTTTTGATCTTGAAGCGCGTCACGCCGGTGCTCGGTGGTGTGACGGGATGCGCTCCTTCTGCCGCTCGCGCCGGTCTCTGGGACGCAGAGCGTAGAGACAGTGTACCCGCGATCCGGACGGGCCGAAAACCTGAGGCCGTGGCGGCGGGGAGTGCGCTCAGCAGCGCGTGACGACGAAGATCGCGACGCGCGCCAGCAGGTTGGGCGCCACCATGCGGGGCGGAGGATCCTTGTCCACCGAGGTGAGGTAGAGCTCGTGCTCGATGCACAGGCCCTCCTCGCGGCAGAGCTTGCGGAAGTCCTGGATGGTGCACAGGTGGATGTTGGGCGTGTCCCACCACTGGTACGGCAGGTCCTTCGAGACGGGCATACGCCCGCCGAGGCAGAGCTGGGTTCGCGGGATCCAGTGCGCGAAGTTCGGGAAGCTGACGATGGCGAGCCGGCCGACGCGCACCATCTCGCGCACGATCATCCGCGGCCGGCGCAGCTGCTGCAGACTCAGGCTCAGGATGACGACGTCGTGCGACTGGTCCGAGAAGTCGGCGAGGCCGGCGTCGAGGTCGCCGTGGAACACGCTGAGGCCGCGGCCGATGCACTTCTCCACCGCGGCCTGGTCGATCTCCACGCCGCTGCCGCGCACGTGCTTCTCGGCGATGAGCTCGGCAAGCAGCTCACCGTCGCCGCAGGCGAGGTCGAGCACCGTCGCGCCGTCCGGCACGAGGTCCTCGATGAGCTTGTAGTCGATGCGCCGCATCACGGGCTGTACGTCCGTGCGCCGCTGGAGAGGAAGGCCGCGATGATGCCCTCCATCTTCTCGCGCTCGAGCAGGAACGCGTCGTGGCCGTAGTGGCTCTCCACCTCGTAGTAGCTCACGTGCTTGTGGGTCGCGCGCAGCGCGCTGACGATCTCCTTGAGCTGGTACGGCGGGTGCAGGCTGTCGCTGCTGAAGCCCATCACCAGGAACCGCGCCTTGACGTCCTCGAACGCCCGCACCAGCGTGCCGTGCTGCCGGGTGAGGTCGAAGTAGTCCAGCGCGCGCGTGATGTAGAGGTACGTGTTGGCGTCGAACCGGTTGGTGAAGCTCAGGCCCTGGTGCCGCAGGTAGCTCTCCACCTCGAAGTCGGCCGAGAACGTGAACGTGTAGTCGTGGATGTCCTGCAGGCGGCGGCCGAACTTCTCCTCCATCGCCTCGTCGCTCAGGTAGGTGATGTGGCCGACCATGCGCGCCACGCTGAGGCCTTTGGCCGGAGTGTCACCGCCGTAGTAGTGGCCGCCGCGCCAGTCGGGGTCGGCCATGATGGCCTGGCGGCCGACCTCGTTGAAGGCGATCGCCATGGTGGGCTGCCGCGCGGCCGTGGCGAGCGGCAGGCACAGATGCGCTCGGTCGGGGTGCGAGATCGCCAGCTCGAGCGCCTGCATGCCGCCCATGGAGCCACCGACGGCGGCCAGCAGCTTGCCGATCCCGAGGTGGTCGAGCAGGTGCATCTGCGCGTTCACCATGTCCTTGATGGTGATCATCGGGAAGTCGGTGCCGTAGTGCTCGCCGGTGGCCGGGTCCTCGGAAGAGGGACCCGTGCTGCCGCTGCAACCGCCGATGACGTTGGCGCAGATGACGAAGTACCTGTCGGTGTCCAGCCCCTTGCCCGGGCCGATCATCATGTCCCACCAGCCCGGGCGCTTGTCGCGCGCGCCGTGGCGCCCGGCGACGTGCGCGTCGCCGGAGAGGGCGTGGAACACCATCACCGCGTTGTCCTTGCGCTCGCTGAGCGTGCCGTAGGTCTCGTAAGCGAGCGTGAAGGGCGCGAGCGTGCCACCGCCCTCCAGCGTGAGCTCCTGGCCGGGCTGGCCGAACGTCACGTGCCTGGTGCGGACGACGCCGGCGTTGCCGACGTCCTCGTCGTACCCCATGGCGACGTCGCCGATCTCCTTGCGTGCTGCGGGCTTCTTCTCGGTCATGACTGCGTGATTCTACAGAACGGGAGTCGGGTCACGCCTTGGCGAGCGCCTGGTCGAGGTCGGCGATGATGTCGTCGATGGTCTCGATGCCGACGCTGAGACGCACGAAGTCGTCGGTCACGCCGCACTCGATCTGCTCCTCCGGAGTCAGCTGCGAGTGCGTCGTCGTCGCCGGGTGGATGGCGAGCGACTTGGCGTCGCCGATGTTGGCGAGGTGCGAGAACAGCTCCGTGCTCTCGACGAAGCGCCGGCCCGCCTCACGGCCGCCGGCGATCCCGAACCCGACGATCGCGCCGAACAGGCCGCGGTAGTGGTAGGCGCACGCGGTCCCGTGCGTCAGGTGACACTCCAGCCCGGGATACAGGACCCAGTCCACCTTGGGGTGGTCCTGCAGATGCTGCGCGACGGCGAGCGCGTTGGCGCTGTGACGCTCCATGCGCAGGGGCAGCGTCTCCAGCCCCTGCAGGAAGAGGAAGGCGTTGAACGGCGAGAGCGCGGCGCCGATGTCGCGCAGCAGGCTCACGCGCAGCTTGGTGATGTACGTGATCGGGCCCAGGGCCTCGAAGAACTTGAGGCCGTGGTAGCTGGCGTCGGGCTCAACCAGGCCTGGGAACTTGTCGTTCTGGCCCCAGTCGAACCGGCCCGAGTCGACCACCACGCCGCCGATGGACGTGCCGTGCCCGCCGATGAACTTGGTCGCCGAGTGCACCACGACGTCGGCGCCGTGGTCGACGGGCCGGATGAGGTACGGGGTCGCCATCGTGTTGTCCACGATCAGCGGGATGCCGGCCTCGTGGGCGATGTCCGCCACGGCGGCGATGTCCAGCGTGTCGAGCTTGGGATTGCCCACCGTCTCGGCGTACAGGAGCTTGGTCTCCGGCTTGATGGCGCGGCGGAAGTTCTCCGGGTCGTTGGGGTCGACGAGGTCGATGTCCAGGCCGAACCGCGGCAGCGTGTGGACGAAGAGGTTGTAGGTGCCGCCGTACAGGCTGTTGGCGCTCACGATGTGGTCGCCGGCGCCGGCGATGTTGAGGATGCTGAAGGTGACGGCGGCGGAGCCCGAGCTGAAGGCGAGGGCGCCCACGCCGCCCTCGAGCGCGGCCACGCGCTTCTCGAAGACGTCGTTGGTCGGGTTCATGATCCGCGTGTAGATGTTGCCGAACTCCTTGAGGCCGAAGAGGTCGGCGGCGTGGTCGGCGCTGTCGAACGTGTACGACGTGGTCTGGTAGATCGGCACGGCGCGCGCGTTGGTCGTCGGGTCCGGCTCCTGGCCGCCATGCAGAGCGAGGGTCTCGAAGCCCTGCGCCGTGGTGTCTGTGTCCGTCATGGCTGCTCGTCTCCTGTCAGATGTAGTACATGGGGGCCTCGGCGGCCCGGGATGCGGCCTCGGCGATGGTGGCCGAGCCGAGGATGGCGCGCGTGCGCTCCCGCACCTCGCGCCACACCGGGGCGACCAGGGCTTCGGCCTGGTCGCCGCCGCGCATTCGTCCCTTGCCGCCGTTGGAGCCGGGCGAGCCCGGCGCTGCGGCGGCCGGCTCCGGGCGCGGACCGTCGATGTGGTCGATCACGTCCGCGAAACTGATGGCCGCCGGGTCGCGGGCGAGCACGTAGCCGCCCCCCTTGCCGCGCCGGCTCTCCACGAGCCCTGCGCGGCGCAGGTCGTGCATGACCTGCTCGAGGAACTTGGGCGGCACGCCGGTGAACGCGACGATGTCGCGCGCCGACACCGGCGCAGAGCCGTCCGCGAGCGCCAGCCGGACGAGGGCCTTGATGGCGTACTCACTCTTTGTCGAAATCCTACTACTCACTAGGATTTGGGAGTTTAGAGACGGCCCGACCGGCTGTCAAGGCAGCGACTGGTAGCATGGGTCCATGACCACTCCCGCGGAGCAGACTCCCGGCGCCCCGGCGGCGGACCCGGGCGTGCGCGAGGCGCTGCGGCGCGAGCTGCCCGGCCTCGAAGAGGCCGTCCCTCTCGCGTCGCTCACCGCGTACGGCGTCGGCGGACCCGCCGAGTTCCTCGTCCGCGCCGGGACGACGAGCGTGCTCGTGCACGCGGTGCTCACGGCGCGCGAGCTCGGCGTGCCGGTCACGGTGCTCGGCCGCTGCACCAACGTCCTGGTCGGAGACGCCGGCGTGCCCGGCCTCACGGTCCTGGCCCGCAACGAGGGCACCACCCTGCACGGGCACACGCTGCGCGCGGAGGCCGGCGTGGAGCTGCCCGGGCTGGTCGCCGACCTCGCCGGGCAGGGCCTCGCCGGCCTCACCTTCGCGGCCAACATCCCGGGCTCCGTCGGCGGCGCCGTGGTCGGCAACGCCGGAGCGTACGGCGAGTCCGTCAGCGACGTGCTGCTCGACGTCCACCTGCTGGAGGAGGGCAAGGAGCACGTCGTCCCGCCCGACCGTCTCGACTTCGGGTACCGGACCTCGCTGCTCAAGTCGCGCCCGGACATCGTCGTGCTCTCCGCCTCGTTCCAGCTCCGGCACGGCCACCGCGACGAGTTGCTGCGGCGCATCGCGGAGGACTCCGCACTGCGGCACAGCAAGCACCCGCTGGAGTACGCCAGCTGCGGCAGCTACTTCAAGAACCCCTCGCGCGAGATGCCGGCCGCAAGGCTGATCGAGGAGGCCGGCCTCAAAGGGCTCCGCGTCGGCCGCGCGCACGTGAGCGAGAAGCACGCCAACTTCCTCGTCGCCGAGGACGGCGCCACCGCGGCCGACATCACCGCGCTGGCTGCCGAGGTCGCGCGCCGGGTCAAGGAGACCAGCGGCTACGAGCTCCGCGAGGAGGTGCGCCGGCTCGGCTTCGCCTGACGCCGCCGCGGCCCAATGCGCGGCCGGCAGGATCCCGGCGGCGGCCGCTCCAGGCCCGCGCGCTATACTGCAGGCGAACACCGGCGCGTCGAACCAGCCCGGCCGCACGGGCGTCTCTCACCCTGGAGGAAGGCAATAGAGGAACTGCCGCACGGTCTGGTCGACCGCTTGCGAAGGGGGCAGCCCGAGGCGCGCGCCGAGCTCTTCCGGCGGTACGCGCCCCAGGTGCGGCGCATCCTGTACCTCCAGGGGTTCTGTGAGGAGGTCGACGACGCCGTGCAAGAAGTGTTCATCAAGGTCTATCGGGCCAAAGAGATCCCCCGCGACGAGGCGTTCCTGGCGTGGTTCTACCGCGTCATCCTCAACACGGGGCGCGATCACGGTCGCCGCCGCAAGACGCGGTTCGGGCTCATGGACAAGCTCCAGCAGATCTCCCCGGAGACGATGGTGGACGCCCCGGCAGAACCGGCCGACGAGGCTCTGCGCGACGCCCTGGCGACGCTCCCGGACGACCTGCGCGAGTGCGTCGCCCTGCGGTTCTTCGCCGACCTCCCCCTGGACGAGATCGCCAAGGCGCAGGACATCCCGGTGGGCACCGTGAAGTCGCGCCTGCACGGCGCGGTCAAGAAGCTGAGAATGGCGCTCGACGAGAGCGGCTACGTGCGTGAGACGTGATGACTGGCGACGGACGATGACTGACGAACGCGAAGAGAACGTGAGGCCGGGCGTGTACGACGACGACCGGCTGCTCGCCTGCGCCCTCGGGCCCGAGGACGACCCGGAGCTGCTCGAGGCCGCCGCGGCGGACGTGGCGCTCGCCGCGCGACTCGCGGCGATGCGCGCCGACGTGGCGCGGATCGGCGCGCAGGTCTCGGCCGCCGTCCCAGCGCCGGCAGAGAGCTACACCGACCTCTCCGGCGAGCGCTGGAGCGGCCTGAGGGAGTTCTTCGAGCCTCCGGCCGCGGCGACGGCCCCACGACGCCGGCGCCGCTGGTGGCAGGTCGCGGCGCCCGTCGCGGCGGTGCTCGTCGTCGCGCTCGTCGTGGGCATCGTGGCGGTGCAGAACGGCGGCCGGATGGGCGCCGCCAGCGACTCCGGCGGCGCGGAGGCCGCCCGCTCGAGCGACGCCGCCGGCGCGGAGTCGCTCGGCGAAGGCGTGACCAAGAGCGAGGGCGCTGATCAGACCACCACGGTCGCGCCGGCGACGCTCACCGAGCGCTTCGCCGACCAGCTCGACCGCTTCGCGGTGGTCGTGCTCGCCCGAGCCCGCGAGGTGAGCGGGGCCGTGCAGAAGTTCGCCGTACTGCGCATCTTCAAGGGCGAGGCCCCGAGAATGGTCGAGCTCGCCGTCGGCGACAAGCCGGCCGATCGCGGCCGCCTGCACCTGCTCATGCTCGATCCCACTTCGCCGCCCGAGGCGGCGGGCGATGTGTCTGCTGCGACGGAGTCGCCGTGGCCGCTCGCCGAGTCGCCGCTGCCGGCGACCGAGTCGCCCTGGCCGGAGACGGTCTCGCCCGAGCCCATCCCGTCGCTCGCCGCCGCGGAAGGACCCGGCGAGCCGCTCGCCGTGTCGTACATGTACGAAGGCGAGCCCACGATGGTGCGGGAGTTCCCCGCGGGCACCGAGCCCGGCACGGTGAGCCTCAACATCCCCTGAGTCCGGCGCTGCCGCTCCGGGCGACGCCGCCCGCTCGCATCCGTTCCGGCCTCCCGATGCGCTCGCTGTATGATGCGGCGATGAACGTGCCCGCCCGCTACTTCAGCGACGCCAAGCCGGCGTTCCTCGAGCTGATCGACCCGCGCGGCCTGCGCGTGCTCGACCTCGGCTGCGGCGGCGGCCACAACGGCGCCATGCTGAAGAAGGCCGGCGCGCGCGAGGTGGTCGGCGTGGAGCGCGACCCGGGCGCGGCGGCGGAAGCGCGCAAGCGGCTCGACCGGGTCGTCGAGTGCGACCTGGGAGCGCTGGACGCGGCGGACCTGGGCGACGCGCCCTTCGACGCCATCCTCGCCGGCGACGTGCTGGAGCACCTCACGGACGCCGAGGGCGTGCTCGCCGGCGCCGTCTCGCGCCTGCGCCCCGGCGGGGCGGTGGTCCTCTCGCTGCCCAATGTCTCCAACGTGTACGTGTTCGCGCAACTGATGCGCAAGACGTGGCCACGCAAGGGCTCGGGCATCTTCGACCGCACCCACGTGCGCTGGTTCGCCAAGCACGACATGGTGCGCCTGCTCGAGGGAGCCGGGCTCACAGTGCTACGTGTGGAGCCCTACTTCACGCGGTACCGGGCGATCCGCCTGGCGTCGCTGGCGCTCTCGCTGTACGTGTTCCGCGACTACTGGGCGCGGCAGTTCCTGCTGCTCGCCGTCAAGCCGGGCGAAGGCGAAGGCGGCTCAGCGGGAGGACGCGTCACGTGACCGGCCTCCTCGAGGGCAAGAGCTTCCTGGTGACGGGCGCCGCCAACTCGCGCTCGATCGCCTGGGCGGTGGCCAAGGCCGTCAGGCGCCACGGCGGCGCCGTGGCGCTCACGTATCAGGCGGAGCGGCTGCGCCGGCGTGTCGGACAGCTCGCCGATGAGCTGGGCGGCGCACCGATGATCGAGCTGGACGTCGGCAGCGACGGGGCCGTGCGCCGGGCGATCGACGAGCTGGCGGAGCACATGCCGGTGCTCGACGGCCTGGTGCACAGCATCGCCTGGGCGCCGGCCGAGGACCTCCAGGGGAGCTTCGTCGAGACGTCGCGCGAAGGGTTCGCCCAGGCCAACGACATCAGCTCCTACTCTCTGATCGCCACCGCCCGGGAGGCGCGCCGCCTCATGACCGGCGGCGGCGCGATCGTCACCATGACGTACGCCGGCTCCTGGCGGGTCGTGCCCAACTACAACGTCATGGGCCCGGCCAAGGCGTCGCTGGAGAGCGCCGTGCGCTACCTGGCGGCGGACCTCGGGCCGGAGGGGATCCGCGTCAACGCGGTCTCCGCAGGCCCCATCGCCACCGTGGCGGCGCGCACGATCAAGGACTTCAGCGGCATGCTCGAGCTGCTCGAGAGCCACACGCCGCTGCGCCGCAACGTCACCACCGACGAGGTGGCCGACGCCACCGTGTTCCTGCTCAGCGACCTCAGCCGCGCCATCACCGGAGAGGTCGTGCACGTGGACGCCGGAGCGCACGCGACGATCTGACAGAGCCAGGGCCGGGCCGGCGGCCGACGCCCGGTTCGGTCGGTCACCTGATGGTGAGCTGCCTCGTCGTCCGGTAGACTGCCGCTGATGATCGCGTATGTGGCCAGGGAGCTCGGCACCGGCAGGACGCTCGCCGCGCACGAGGACGTGCGACTCCCCGCCTACTCCACCATCAAGGTGCTGCTCGCCGCCGCGTTCTGGCGTCTGGTGGCGAGAGGAGAGCTGGACGAGGCGGAGACGTGCTGCTTCGAGCCCGGATCCTGTGTGGGCGGGAGCGGCGTGCTCCGCGGCCTGCGGCACGCCGCCACCCTGAGCCTCGCGGACGTCATGCACCTCTCGCTCGTGGTGAGCGACAACGACGCCACCAACGTCATCGCGACCCACGTCGGCTTCGAGCGCGTCAACGCCCTCGCCGATGAGCTCGGGATGCACCGGACACGCATGCAGCGTCTGATGATGGATGCCGAAGCGGCGGAGGCCGGCCGCGACAACCTCACCTCGGCCGGCGACCTCGCGCGGCTGCTCGAGGCCCTCGCCGGAGGCGAGGCGCTCGAGCCGCTGGTCGGCGAGCGGGTCCTCGCCTCGCTCGAGCTCCAGGAGCACCTCGACGGCATCGCCCGCTACTTGCCGCCCGAGGCCTGCTACGCGGGCAAGTGCGGCGACGACTGGCCGAGCACCAGGTTCGCTCATGACTGTGCGCTCGTCACCGCGGGGGAGCGGCGCACCGTGCTGGTGGTGATGACGCAGGACTCCGGCGGCATCGAGACGGTCTCGCGCACGGCCGCGGCTCTCTACAGCGCACTCGGAGAGGGCCGCTCCTCGCTTTGACGGGCGGGTGGGGCCCGGGCCGGCTGCGCCGCCGGGCTCCCAGCGGCACGGCGTCAGGAGGCGGGCCGCACCCCGAGCCCGGGCTCCTCAGAGGCCGTGAGCACGTCTCCCTCCACCTCGATGCCGGTGAACGGGTCATCCTCCAGCAGCAGCGCGCCGTCGAGGTCCACGTGGTCGGCGAGCCCGGCCAGCTGCAGACCGGCCGCGATGCCGAGACTCGACTCGACCATGCAGCCCAGCAGCACGCGCAGGCCGAGCTCCGTGCAGGCGGAGATGAGGGCGAAGGAGGCGGCGATGCCCCCCGCCTTGGCCAGCTTGACCACGACGCCGTCGTAGGCCTCGCCCACGGCGTCGAGGTCCTCGAGCGCCAGTACCGCCTCGTCCGCGAGCAGCGGGAGGTGCGTGCGCTCCTTGAGCCACGCCATGCCCTCCGTGTCCGCGGCCGGGAGCGGCTGCTCCACCAGCTCGGCGCCCAGGTCCTCGAGGACCGCGAGGGCCGCGACCGCGCGCTCGCGGTCCGCCCAGCCCTCGTTGGCGTCGTAGCGGAACGTCACGTCCGGCAGCTCTCGTTTGAGGCGGCGCGCCAGTTCCAGGTCGCCGTCGAACCCGAGCTTGACCTTGAGCGTACGGAACGCGGAGGCGGCGCGCGCCTGCGCCAGCATCTCCTCAGGCGCGCCGATGGCGATGGTGAACGACGTGCGCACGGACGGGCGGGCGAGCCCCAGCATGCGCCACACCGGCTCGCCCGCCTGCTTGCCCGCAAGGTCCCAGGCGGCGGCGCTCAGGCCGGCCCGCAGGGCCGGCACGCCGGCGCCGGCCAGCGACTCGCAGTACGCCTCGACGCCGGCCGGCCCCTCGAGGTCGGCGATCTCCGGCGCCCAGTCGCTCAGCAGGTCCATGTCCCGCCGCAGGATCCTCGCCGTACCGGGCGTTGGGGGCCGCCTCGCCGCACCCTGCGACGTCTCCCTGCCGAAGCTCCACCACGAACCGGGCGAACTCACTGTGCGTCCAGCGCGAGATGCCGAACGGCGCCGCCGTGCGGAGGCTGAGCGGTCGAGTGCTGACGTGTGCCATGCCCTCATCCTTCCCTCGCCCGGCCGCGGCCCGCCCGGCCGCTGCATCAGGCGCATGACTACCACGCGATGCGTGCGAGCGTCAAAGCCGGGGGGACGTCGGGGCGCTCCCAAGTGGCGTCCGCGCACCGAGAGGACGGGCCGCAATGCTGACTGCGTCGCGATGACCGTGAGATAGACTGGAGCGCGCATGGGTGCTGGAGGAGACACGCTGCTCAGACTCACTGACCTCACGGTGGACTTCGCGTCCCAGGAGGGCAGCGTCCACGCGGTGAACCGCGTGAGCTTCGATGTGGCGCCCGGCGAGCTCGTCGGGCTCGTCGGCGAGAGCGGCTGCGGCAAGAGCGTCACCGCCAGCGCCATCATCGGCCTCACCGGCATGGTCCCCAACGCCACCGTGAGCGGCAGCATCGAGTTCCAGGGCCGGGACCTGCTCGCGATGCCCGAGGCCGACGTGCGCGCCATCCGCGGCCGCGACATCGCGATGATCTTCCAGGACCCGGTCACCAGCCTGAACCCGGTGCTCAGCATCGAGCGCCTCATGACCGAAGGCCTCGAGCTGCACCTGGGCATGAGCCACGCCGAGGCGGTCGAGCGCTCCATCGAACTGCTCGGCGAGGTCGGCATCCCCAAGGCCGCGGGTCGCATCAAGGACTACCCGCACCAGTTCAGCGGCGGCATGCGCCAGCGCGTGATGATCGCCATCGCGCTCAGCTGCAACCCCAAGCTGCTGCTGGCGGACGAGCCGACCACCGCGCTGGACGTCACCATCCAGGCGCAGATCCTGCGCCTGCTCAAGAAGCTCAGCCGCGAGCACGAGGCGGCGGTGATCGTCATCACCCACGACCTCGGCGTGGTGGCCGGCATGTGCCGGCAGGATCCTCGTCATGTACGCCGGGCGCATCGTCGAGAGCGGCCCGGCGAAGGAGCTCTTCCGCAACCCGCACCACCCGTACACCGTCGGGCTCCTGAAGAGCGTGCCGCGGCTCAACGAGCCGCGGCGCGACACACTGCAGACCATCAGCGGCCTCCCGCCGGACCTCGCCCACCTGCCGCCGGGCTGCGCCTTCGCGCCGCGGTGCTACCTGGCCTCGGACGCCTGCTGGGAGTCGGTGCCGGACCTGTTCCCGACCGACCCGGGGCGGCACAGCGCCTGCTTCCACCGCGAGCAGGCTGCGCGCCGGGTCGGCGACGGAGGTGCCGGCATGACCGTCGCAGCCCACGCCTCCGGCCGCCGCGGCAGACGCCGCGGGCGCGGCGCAAGGCGACACCCTCGTCCGCGTCGAGGACCTGCGCGTCCACTTCCCCATCACCAGCGGGGTCGTCTTCCAGCGCAAGGTCGGCGCCGTGTACGCGGTGGACGGGCTGACCTTCGACATCCGCGCGGCGAGACCCTCGGCCTGGTCGGCGAGAGCGGCTGCGGCAAGAGCACCACCGGGCGCGCGATCCTGCAGCTCATCCGCCCCACCACCGGGCGCGTGCTCTACGAGGGCGGCGACCTCGCGCACATCAAGGGCGGCCGGCTGCGCGAGCAGCGCAAGCGCATGCAGATGATCTTCCAGGACCCGTACGCGAGCCTGAACAGCCGCATGACGATCGGCGACATCATCGGCGAGCCCCTGCTGGTCCACAAGATGGGCACCAAGGCCGAGCGCAAGGCCAAGGTGCGCGAGCTGCTCGAGACCGTGGGCATCAACCCGAACACGCTGAACCGCTACCCGCACGAGTTCAGCGGCGGCCAGCGCCAGCGCATCGGCATCGCCCGGGCGCTGGCGGTGGAGCCCAACTTCATCGTCTGCGACGAGCCCATCAGCGCGCTCGACGTCTCCATCCGCGCGCAGATCATCAACCTGCTGCAGCAGCTGCAGCGCGAGTTCGGGCTCACGTACCTGTTCATCGCCCACGACCTCTCCGTCGTGCGCCACATCTGCGACCGGGTGGCCGTGATGTACCTCGGGCGCGTCGTGGAGCTCGCCGAGAACGCAGTGCTCTACGGCGAGCCGATGCACCCGTACACGCAGGCGCTGCTCAGCGCGGTGCCCATCCCGGACCCGGAGGCGGAGGAGCTGCGCCGCCCGGTGGTGCTCACCGGCGACGTGCCCAGCCCCGTGGAGCCGCCGAGCGGCTGCCACTTCCACACGCGCTGCCCGGCGGCCGAGGAGGGGCTCTGCGACGTGCGAGGACCCGGCGCTCAAGGAGGTGCGCCCCGGCCACTGGGCCGCGTGCCACCTCATCACCGGCGGCCGACTACCCGCACATCCGCGCCGGCGAGGACGACCTCGCCGTCGTGGCCGGCGCGCGAAGGTGGTGAGCCGGCGTGAGCTACGATCCCGCCGCACGTGACCCGGGCAGCCGGCGAGTACCGTCCACGGCCTCGAGCCCGAGACCGAGATCGACCTCGGGCTCGGCTCGAGCGTCTCCGGCGCCTCCGAGATCGGCACCGCCGTCGGCGCCGCCGGCATGTGGAGCCCCGACGCGCTGCTCATCGAGCACCGCTCGCTGTGGGGCGAGATCTGGCGGCGCTTCCGCCGCGACAAGTTCGCCATCATCGGCGTGGTGATCATCATCCTGCTGGTCCTCATCGCCCTCCTGGCGCCGTGGATCGCGCCGCACGACCCGACCACGCAGTACGACGAGGGCCTCACCATGGAGGGCATGCCGGTCGGCTCGTCGGCCCAGTTCCCGCTCGGCACCGACACGCTCGGCCGCGACCTGCTCAGCCGCCTCATGTACGGCGCCCGCGTGAGCCTCGTGGTCGGCGTGCTCGCCAACGGCTTCGCGCTCGTCCTCGGCGTGATCTTCGGCCTCACCGCCGGCTACTTCCGCGGCTGGGTCGAGACGCTGCTCATGCGCACCACGGACGTGATGATGGCGTTCCCCATCATCCTGCTGGCGGTGGCGCTGGTGAGCGTGCTCAAACCGAGCATCTGGATCCTGATCCTCGTCATCGGCATCGTCTACTGGACGCCGATGACGCGCGTGATCCACGGCGAGGTGCTCTCCATCCGCGAGAAGGAGTTCGTCGACGCGGCGCGGCTCACCGGCTGCACCAACCGGCGCATCCTCTTCCGCCACATCCTGCCGCACCTCGTCGCCGTCATCCTCGTCTACACCAGCCTGGGCCTCGCCACCACGATCCTCTTCGAGGCGACGCTCAGCTTCATCGGCCTCGGCGTGCAACCGCCGACGCCGAGCTGGGGGCAGATGATCAGCGAGGGCCAGTCCTACTACCTCTCGGCCCCGCACCTCGTCATCTATCCCGGCCTCGCCATCATGATCACGGTGCTCGCGTTCAACCTCGTCGGAGACGGGCTGCGCGACGCATTCGACCCGAAGCAACGCAGACGATGACCACTCATCGGGGACGGATGAGCGGTCCAAGGAGGCAGGTATGAGGAACCGTCCACTCGCAGGCAGAGGCCCTGGCGACCGCAGTCGTGGCGGTGCTCGCCGCGCTGCTGGCGCTCTCCATCGGGCTCGCCGCCTGCGGCGGCGCCACAGACGGAGGAGGCGGGAGCAGCCCCACGTCCTCCGCGTCCGACACTCCCAAGCAGGGAGGCACGCTCACGCTGTCGTACCTCACCGAGCCCTCGAGCCTCGATCCGGCGGTCGCCTGGAACGTGATCGACTGGCAGATCGAGCACGACATCTACCAGGGGTTCCTGCAGTACGCGCACGAGCCGGGCGAGGCAGGCACCGAGCTCATCCCCTGCCTCGCCACCGAGGTGCCCAGCACCGAGAACGGCGGCATCTCGGCGGACGGCCTCGTCTACACCTTCAAGCTGCGCGAGGGCGTCAAGTTCCAGCCGCCGGTCAGCCGCGAGGTCACGGCGGCCGACTTCAAGTACAGCTTCGAGCGCATGATGAGCGAGCCGCGCGCTCCCGCCACGTCCTTCTACATGGGCGTCGTCGGCGCCGACGCGTTCATGAAGGGCAAGGCCGACGAGATCACCGGCTTCAAGGCCGTCGACGACTACACCGTCGAGATCACCCTCGAGAGCCCGGACCTCTCGTTCCTCAACGCGGTCACCATGGACTTCTGCGACGTGGTGCCCAAGGAGTGGGTCGAGAAGTGGGGCAAGCAGTTCAACCGCAACCCGCTGGGCACGGGCCCCTTCGTCTTCCAGAAGTGGACCCCCGGGCCAGGAGATCGTCCTCACGCGCAACCCGGACTACTGGGAAGAGGGCAAGCCGTACCTCGACGGCGTCAACTACCAGCTCTCGTTCAACCCGCCGACCGCGCTGCTCAAGCTCGAGCGCGGCGAGGTGGACGTGCTCGGCGACGGCATCCCCGTGGCCGACCTCGCGCGCGTCAAGGCCGACCCCAAGTGGAGCGAGCTCATCTACTCCCAGCCGCTCGTCGCCATCAGCTACATGTTCATGAACGTCGAGATGGAGCCGTTCGACGACGTCAAGGTCCGCGAGGCGCTGAGCTGGGCGATCGACCGCGACAAGCTCGTCAAGCTGCAGGGCGGCCAGGCCATGAGCCTCTGGCAGTTCTATCCCAAGGGCATGCCGGGCTATGAGGAGGGCAAGGTCTACTACGGGTACGACCCCGCCAAGGCCAAGCAGCTGCTCGCCGACGCGGGCTTCCCCGACGGGTTCAAGACCATGCTCTACACCGACAACGTGGACCCGAACCCCAAGCTCTGGACCTCCGTGCAGGCCGACCTCGCCGCCGTGGGCGTGGAGGCCGAGCTCAAGACGATGAGCAACAACACCTACTACTCGCAGCAGGGCACGCCCAAGACGCTCACGGCCGGCAGCTTCGGCTGGTGGATGGACTTCCCCGACCCGAGCGACTGGATCGCCCCGCTGTTCAGCAAGGCGAGCGCTGTCGAGGGCGGCATGAACTCCAGCTTCTGGTGGAGCCCGGAGCTCGAGAAGATGTTCACCGAGGCGCAGGCCATGACCGACCCCGAGGCGCGCATCGCCAAGTTCACGGAGATGCAGCAGTACATCGCCACGCAGGCGCCGTACGTGCCCTGCTACCAGCCCATCCAGACCACGATGTGCAGCGAGACGACGGGGGGGTTCTACCTCCACCCGGTGTACCAGATCGACCCGACGCAGTACTGGAAGAAGTAGCAGTGACGGCCGGCGGGCGGCCAGGGGGGCCGCCCGCCGGCCGAGCCTGACGTGGGGCAAGAAAGGAGCTGGGGGACATGAGAGGACACAGGACGACATGGACGGCCGTGGCGCTGATCGCGCTGCTCGCCCTCGCCGTGGGGCTCGCCGCCTGCGGCGGCTCGACCGACGAGGGCTCGTCCGGCGGCGGCACCGCCGCCGCGACCGGTGAGCCCGTCAAGGGCGGCACGCTCACCGTCACCTTCCAGGGCGAGCCCACCGAGCTCGACCCGGCGATCGCCTGGGAGGTCGAGTCCTGGAGCATCGAGCGCATCACCTACCAGACGTTCCTCACCTACGCGAGCGAGCCGGGCGAGGCCGGCACCACGCTGGTGCCCGACCTGGCCACCGAGGTCCCGACCGCCGAGAACGGCGGCATCTCGGCGGACGGCAAGGTCTACACGTTCCACCTCAAGGAGGGCATCAAGTTCGCGCAGCCGATCGGCACAGAGGTGACGGCCGCCGACTTCAAGTGGAGCTTCGAGCGCATGATGAAGGAGCCGCTCGCGCCGGCGACGTTCTTCTACACCGGCATCGTCGGCGCGCAGGACTTCGTCGACGGCAAGGCCAAGGAGATCTCGGGCTACAAGGTCGTCGACGATTACACCGTCGAGATCACGCTGGAGAACCCGGACGGCGCCTTCCTCATGGCCATGACCATGCCGTTCACCTCGGTCATGTCCAAGCAGTGGTGCGACCAGGTCGGCAAGCAGATCAAGCGCAAGCCGCTCGGCACCGGCCCGTACGTGGTCACCGAGTGGAAGGCGGGCCAGTACATCACCGCCGAGAAGAACACCAACTGGACCGGCGACACGAACCAGTGGGTCGACGACATGAAGTTCGACTTCTCCGCCAACCCGAGCACGCAGTTGCTGCGGCTCGAGCGCGGCGAGGTCGACCTCATGGGCGACACCGTCCCCGCGGCGGACTGGGTGCGCACCAAGAACGACCCCACGTGGAGCAAGTACACCATCACCGCTCCGCAGATCGCCTGGTACTACGTCTTCCTCAACGTGCTCGAGAAGCCGTTCACCGACGAGAAGGTGCGCCAGGCCGTCAACTACGCCATCGACACGGCGAAGATCCAGAAGCTGCTGGCCGGGCAGGGCAGCGCGCTCAACCAGATCTACCCGGACGGCATGCCCGGCCACCAGGCCGACAAGGCGTTCTACACCTACGACCCGGCCAAGGCGAAGGCGCTGCTCGCCGAGGCCGGCTTCCCAGCGGGGTTCAAGACGACGTTCGTCACGCACAACGTCGACCCGTTCCCCAAGCTCGCCCAGGCGGTGCAGGCCGACCTCAAGGCCGTGGGCATCGACTGCGAGATCAAGCAGATGGACCGCGCGACTTACTGGGACTACATCGCGCTCAAGAAGTCGCACGCCCCCATCGGGCTGAGCGACTGGTACATGGACTTCCCGGACCCGAGCGACTGGATCGGACCCCTCTTCACCAATCCCATCGACGGAGGGGCCAACTCGAGCTTCTACGAGAACTCCGAGGTGGACCAGCTCTACGCCGACTCCGCCGGCGAGCTCGACGAGGCCACGCGCATCGGGATGTTCGAGCAGATGCAGGACATCATCATGACCGACGCGCCGACCGCTCCGCTCTACCAGCCGCTGTGGAACGGCATGTTCGGCAAGACCACCGGCGGCGTCTACATCCACCCGGTGTGGATCTTCACCTACCAGGAGTACTGGAAGACGGACGGCAAGTGAGATGACCCGGACACGGCGCAAGGCGAGCAGGAGGACGAGTGGGTAAGTACATCGTCCGCAGGCTGCTCTGGATGGTGGTGGTGCTCTTCTTCGTGAGCCTCATCACGTTCCTGCTCGCCTTCGCCGTGCCCGGCGACCCCGCCAAGAGCATCGCCGGCACGCACGCGACGCCCGAGATCCTCGACCGCATCCGCCACAACCTGGGGCTCGACCAGCCCCTGTAGCGGCAGTACGGCCTCTTCCTCTGGCACCTCGTGCACGGCGACATGGGCTACAGCTACGAGACCCAGCTCCCCGTGGCGACCGCCATCCTGCAGCGGTTCCCTGCGACCGTCATGGTCGCCATGTTCGGCATCTTCTTCGAGCTGCTCATCGGCATCCCGATCGGCATGACCAGCGCGCTCAAGCAGTACGGCTTCCGCGACCGGAGCTTCACCGTGCTCAGCCTGCTCTTTCTCAGCATGCCGATGTTCTTCCTCGGCATGATCCTCATGTACCTCTTCGCCTTCCAGTGGCAGATCTTCCCGCTGGGCGGCTACGAGGGGTGGACGGCGCCGATCTACGGCATCCTGCCGGGGCTCACCATCGGCCTCACCGGCGCCGCCTGGTACTCACGCCTGCTGCGCAGCAGCATGCTCGACATCCTCAGCGCCGACTACGTCAAGGCCGCCAGGGCAAAGGGCCTCCCCGAGAGGACCGTCGTCTGGCGGCACATCATGCGCAACGCCTGGAGCCCCATCGTCACCCTGCTGGGGATGGACATTGGCTGGTTCCTGGGCGGCGTGCTCGTCATCGAGATCGTCTTCGGCATCCCCGGCATCGGGGGGCAGGCCTACCAGGCCATCCAGACCCAGGACCTGCCCCTCATCATGGGCACCGTCCTGTTCGCGGCGCTGCTTGTCACGGTGAGCAACTTCGTAGTAGACCTTGCCTACACGTGGCTCGACC
This sequence comes from uncultured Thermoleophilia bacterium, assembly GCA_963793605.1. Taxonomy (GTDB): domain Bacteria; phylum Actinomycetota; class Thermoleophilia; order UBA2241; family UBA2241; genus CAIXSE01. The sequence goes on along the minus strand of CAWCAH010000004.1, from coordinate 104,230 downwards.
CGCGCGTGAAGTACAGTTGACCTGACGCGTTGACCTGACGTGGTCCCGGGGCCGGGACCGCAAGACCCTATGCCAGGCTCCCGACCGACAGACACGTTCGGCCCGGTGCGTTCACGGCTCATCGCCGTGGCGGAGTACATGCGCGCGCGGCCGGTGCAGCTGTTCGCTGCCGGCGCGCTCTGCATCGTGGCCGTTCTCGTACCCTTCCACTACGTGGCCTGGGAGGAGTACTTCATGGGGCTGCCGGCCTCACTGGTCTCCCTCGCCGTGGTCGGCGGCGCCGTCGCCGGCGGGCCCCGCGTGGGCGCCGCTCTGGCGGTCGCAGGAGGCGTGGCCTACGACCTCCTCGCCATCTCGCAGACGTGGCTCGTCTCGGGCGCGGCCTCACTCGCGGTCGCCGCGCTCTGGCTGGTCGCCGGGCTCGGCGTCGGCCTGCTCGGCGACCGGTACCGCGCCCAGGTGGCGCGCTCACTCGACCAGGCGCACCGCTCGCGCGACGCGCTCGACAGGGTCGTGGGCGCGACGCCGCTGTTCCACGCCCGCGGCGGGCCGTCGTCGGTGGCGCGGGCGATCTGCGACGTCTCTCGCGAGACCTTCGACTGCGACCTCGTCGCGCTCTTCGCCATCGAGGGCGAACGGCTGCGGCTGCTCGCCCGCTCGCCGTTCCTCGCCAACAGCGGCGACCGGCTGCTCATGGAGCCCTCCGCCGAGCTGCAGCAGGAGCTCGCCGAGAACCTCCTGCCGCAGTTCATCGAGGACGTGCGCGCTCCGGGAGGACCGCGCATGCCGCGCGCCGTCACCGCCGACGAAGGACAAGTCTCGGCGATCCGCGCCCCGGTGCTCATCGACGAGCAGCCGGTCGCGCTCCTCGCCATGAGCTGGATGCGCCGCATGCCCCCGCCGGAGCGCGGCGACCTGCTGGTCGTCCAGCGCTTCGCCGAGCACGCGGCCGTAGCGCTCGCGCAGGCGCAGCGCAGCCAGGCGCAGAAGGACGTGGCCGCCCTGTACCGCCGCTTCCAGGCGAGCCTCTCGCCGACGGTCTCCGTGGAGACGTCGCACCTCAAGGTGGCGACGTTCTACCGGCCGGGCGAGGGACGCATGCTGCTCGGCGGCGACTTCATCGACGCGGTGACGCGGCCCAACGGCTCCGTGGCCGCGGTCATCGGCGACGTCACCGGCCACGGCCCGGACGCGGCGGCGCTCGGCGCCAGCCTCCGCGCCGCCTGGCGGGCGCTCGCCCTGCGCGGAGCCTCACTCCAGGCGAGCATGAAGACCCTGAACAGCCTCACGCTCGACGAGAGCGACCGCGCCGAGCTGGGCGAGCTCGGGCTCGGCCTGCTCGCCACCGTCTGCGCGGTCGAGATCGACGCGGCCGGCCGGCGTGCCCGCTTCGTCAACGCCGGCCACCCGATGCCCCTGCTCCTCGGCCGCGAGATCGTGCAGGTCGACCACACCCCCGGCATGATGCTCGGCGTGGAACCCTACGGCGACTGGCCGCCACACGAGGTCACGCTGCCGCCGGAGTGGGGGCTGCTGCTGTTCAGCGACGGCATCGTCGAGGCGCGCGTCGGCACGGGGCCGCACGAGCGCCTGGGGGTGGACGGCCTGCGCGCCGGCCTGACGGACCTCTGGCGGCACCACGCGATCACCTCGGACGACCTGCAGTCGCTGGTCGACGGAGTGCAGGCCGGCCGTGCCGACGCGCTGGCCGACGATGTGACACTGCTGCTGCTCTCGCACGACGGCGTCGCGCACGGTCGCGGCCACGTCATCTGACGTCCGGCCGCGGGGCGTCAGCGACCGGCGACGGCCTCGGCCGGGAGGCCGGACTCGAGGAGCTCGGGAAGCGAGCGGCGCAGCATGAACTCGAGCACGGCATAGGCCCGGCGCATGTCGAAGTCGTCGTCGATGGCCTCCTGGATGGCCAGACCGTCGACGACCGCGGTCATGAGCTCTGCGACGCCGAGCGTCGCGTCGTCCGCGGCGGAGAGAGCCGAGGCGTCTCCGGGAGCAGCGACCCGGTCCGGCTCCGCGGCGGCCCCCTCCTCGCAGCACAGCCAGTCACGTTTGATGCGCCGGTACGAGTCGTAGGCACGCGCCATCCGGCTGCGCAGGCCCTCGTTGCGGAGTGCGTAGGGCAGGATGTCGAAGAAGACGCGGAACGAGCGCGACTCGCTGATCGTCCGCAGACCACCCACGAAGCGCGGCAGCCAGTCCTCTCCGGCGCCCGAGCTCATTGCGGCGGCGGCGTCCTGCTGGTCGTCGCGGAACACGGAGTCGATCATCGCCTTGACGAGGCCCTCTTTGTTGCCGAAGTAGTACTGCACCATCGCTGAGTTCTCGCCTGACTCGGCGGCGATGGCCCGGAGGGTCAGCCCCGAGAAGCCCTTCTCGACCAGCACGCGCTGCGCGGCGTGGAGGATGTTGAGCGCCGGGGCGGACATGTCCCGGCGCGGGTCGCTGCTGCGTTCGGCTGGAGTCACTCCCGGGCACCCCTCAGGTAGTTGAGTTTAATCACTTGATTGATTAGACTCCTTCGAGGCACACCAAGCAACCCCCTGTCCACTGAGAGGAACGACGATGGCGGATGTGAAGAAGCTCGGCTACATGGTCGACGGCGAGTGGCGTGAGTCCAAGTCGCAGACCTGGGTCGACATCACCAACTCCAACACCGGCGAGGTCATCGCGCGCACGCCGATGTGCACCGAGGCCGAGGTCACCGAGGCCATCGAGTCGGCCAACCGCGCGTACCCCGCATGGGCCTCCATGCCCATCCAGAAGCGCACCGAGATCCTCTTCACGTGGCGCCCCAAGCTCATCGAGCGCATGGACGAGATCGCGACCGTCGTCTCGACCGAGCTCGGCAAGAGCCTCGACGAGGCGCGCGGCGAGGTCATCAAGATCATCGAGGCCATCGACATCGCCGTGGGCGCCCCGATGCTGATGAAGGGCGAGAGCCTGATGAACGTGTCCACCGGGCACGACACGGTCAGCTACCGCGAGCCGCTCGGCGTGTTCGCCGGTATCGCGCCGTTCAACTTCCCGGCCATGATCCCCTTCGGCTGGATGCTGCCGATCTGCATCGCCTGCGGCAACACCTTCGTGCTCAAGAGCGCCAACTTCGTGCCGCTGACCAGCCACCTGCTGCTCGACATGCTGTACGAGTGCGGCCTGCCCAAGGGCGTCGTCAACATGGTGACCGCCGAGAAGGAAGAGGCCGAAGTGCTGCTCAAGCACCCGGCCATCCGCGGCGTGAGCTTCGTCGGCAGCACGCCGGTCGGCAAGCACGTGTACTCCATCGCCGCGGCGCACGGCAAGCGCGTCCAGGCGCAGACGCAGGCCAAGAACCACGGCCTCGTGCTCGCCGACGCCTCGCTCGAGCGCACGGCCCGCGGCATCATCAACTCCACCTTCGGCTGCGCCGGTATGCGCTGCATGGCGCTCCCCGTGTGCGTCGTCGAGGAGTCCATCGCCGACGAGTTCGTCGCGCTCATGAAGAAGTTCGCCCTGGAGCGCACCATCGGCGACGCCACGCTGCCCGCGACCGAGCTCGGCCCGGTCGTGAGCGAGGCGCACCAGCAGTCGGTCCTGCGCTGGATCGAGACTGCGATCGAGGAAGGCGCCGAGCTGGTGCTCGACGGCCGCAACGTCACCGACGGCCTGCCGGACGAGCTCAAGGGCGGCCACTACGTCGGCCCGACGATCTTCGACCACGTGACCGAGGACATGCTCTGTGGTCGCGAGGAGTGCTTCGGCCCGATCCTCTTCGTCAAGCGCGTCAAGGACTTCGAAGAGGGCATCGAGCTCATGAACAACAACCCGTACGCCAACGGCTCGTGCATCTTCACCGAGAGCGGTTACCACTCGCGTGAGTTCGCGCGCCGCACGCACGCCGGCATGGTCGGCATCAACGTCGGCATCCCGGTGCCCGTGAGCTTCTTCCCGTTCGCCGGCCACAAGGACAGCTTCTTCGGCGACAACCACGTGTTCGGCCGCGACGGCTTCCAGTTCTTCACCGAGACCAAGTGCGTCACCACGCGCTGGTTCACCGAGGCCGACAAGAAGCAGAAGCAGGTCAGCACCTGGGAGGGCACCGTCAACCGCTGAGTCGGCTGACAGCGCGTCCCGAGTTTGACGGGGGCGGAGGGCGGGCCGCAGGGCCCGCCCTCCGCCCCTTCTTCGCGAAGTGGGATCGGTCTGCTCCGAATCGCTCTGCTCCGGGTAGGAACGTCGGCAAGAACACGACGAAAGGAGTCCGGCGTGGCTCACGACTTCCCTGAGATCACCGGATACGGCGCCGCGCTGCGCTTCGCCCTCGAGGCCGAGCAGGCGTGCGCGGACTTCGCCGCCGCGGCCGGCGTGCTGGCGCCGACACAGGAGTGGCAGGACAAGCTGGAGGAGATCGTCTGCACGCACGACGACCGCGTGCAGAAGCTGATGGCCAAGCAGGGTGCGCTGGGCGCCAAGGCTGCGGAGCCGGCCGGCACGCTCCGGGGCGCCCCGTACCTGGGCGCCCTGGACGCGGAGCCGGCGACCGAGTGGCCGGCCGCCGTGCAGCAGCTCGCCGAGGCCGAAGAGGACGCGGCGCGCTACCACGAGGAGTTCGCCATGCAGTGCGCCGACTCGCTCGAGCTGGACGCGCGGCTGTTCGGCAAGACGGCGCAGCAGGACCGCGCCGCCGCGGCGGAGCTCCGCAAGCTGCTCGGCTAGCTCATCCGGCGCGGAGAGTCAGCGGAGGGCGTGAGTGATGACCCTGAGGGTCGGCGCCTTCTCCGCCACGACGTCCGCGTCGTGGTCGATCCACGTCGTCCCTGCGTCCGCGGTGAGCAGAACGACGCCGTCGCCCACGATGCAGCCGTGCCGGGCGTCGCCGAACGCGACCGCTCTGAGGTCGGCGGTTGTCGGCACCCCGTCGACGGGCTGCCACGTGGCGCCGCCGTCGCCGGTGCGGTAGACCGCTCCGGCCTGACCGACGGCCCACCCTACCGAGTCGTCGCGCAGGTACACGCCGTTCAGGCACGGGACGTCGGCCCCGCTCAGCTGCTCCACCCAGGTGGCGCCACCGTCGGCCGTGTGCAGGATGACGCCGTGCTCGCCGAGCCGGTCTCCTCCGCAGGCCCAGACGCTCTGGGCGTCGAGCGCCTGCAGGCCGAGCAGCGAGACGCCCGGCGCGGTGTGCTGCGCCGCGAACGTGGCGCCCCCGTCTGCGCTCGCCCAGATGGTCGTCGCATCGCCGATGAGGTCCTCACCGATCACCCAGCCATGTGTAGCGTCCGCCAGAGCGACGGAGGTGAGCCGGGCGCCCGGAGCGGACGTCAGCCTCGTCCATCGCTTGCCGGCGTCGCTGGTGGCGAGCAGGACGCGCTCACCGCTCACCCACGCCGCGCGCGAGCCGTCGGTGGCGACGTCGAAGAAGTACGCGCTGGACGGCAGCCGGATCCTCTCCGCCGCGCGGCCGCCGCCGGCCCGGACGAAGACGGCCGGCGTGAGCGGTGCAGACCCCACGGAGGCGAACCGCGCGCCAAGAGGCGCGACGCCGGTGAGCGCAGCGCGCCCCAGAACGACGGCGTCGCTCGACCACGTCGCTCCGCCGTCGTCGGTGCGCACGGCGACGCCGGCGGACATGCCCAGGAAGCTGATGTACCCGACGGCTTCTCCGCTCAGCCTGTCGGAGAACCTGACGTCGTTGAGGCAGAGCGCCTCGTCCGAGATGACGATGGGCGCGACCCACCGCGGACGGCGCTCGAGGCCCGCGGCGGCGCGCAAGAAGGCGTGCCAGCCCGCGTCGGCCGCGAACAGCGTCTCCCGCGAGAAGGCGCGGCCGTAGCGGTTCCACTCGTCGCCGGTGCCGAACCAGATGGTCATACCCGTCTGGCGGGCGGTGTCGGGGCTGCCCGTCCTGCCGAGGACGGCGGCGTGCACGTCGGCCGCCAGCGCCGCAGAGGCGGACTTGACCTCTTCGCTCTCGATCCACGGGTCGGCGGCCATGCGCGCCGCCACAGCGCCGAGGTCGACCTGGGCCGACCACGCCGCGGTGGGGCTGCGGCGCACGTCGGTGGCGAGCCGCCCGGCCTCCGAGGGCAGCGCTGCGCTCAAGGCCTGCGACCAGCGCCGCAGACTGGGCAGCATGGCGCGCACCCGTCCGAGGTCGATGGCGGACAACGTGGTGGGAGAGAGATACGGCAGAGCGAGGTAGTACCGCTCGTAGCCGTCGACCTGCGCCGCGAGCACGCTCTCAGTCGGCAGGCCCGGGTCGGCGATCAGTGGAGCAAGCATGGCGTCGTAGCAGAAGCCGTCGCCGGGGACGATCTCCTCGGAGGCGACGAGGTACTGCACCTGACCCGTGGTGGAGACGTCGTAGGCGAGGGCCACGTCCGCGCTCAGACAGGTGTCGCAGGAGAGGACGTCGACGGGCACCGCTGCGGACGTCAGCGCCGATCTCAGCTCCGCCAGGGTGAGGTGGTCGCGCGACGTCTGATCCCAGCAGAGTCCCTTCCATGCGTCGCCATGGTCCCAGACGCCGGCGAGCAGTCTGTCCGCGGGGAACAGGGTGTGGACCTTGCGCAGGAACGACGCAAGGACGGCCGGATCGCCGAAGTCGCGCTCCGAGTACCTGGCGAGCACTTCCTCGCGCCCGCCGCCGTAGCGCACGAGCCGCACGCCGTTCCTGCCCGGCGTGTCGACCAGCGCGACGACGTTGACGCGGGGTGAGGAGGGGAGCCGCTTGAGCTCCGGCACGTCGAACCGGCGCCAGACCCGGAAGAGGTTGTTGTCGGCGTCGACGAAGAGCGCGACGGTCCAGTCCACGGGTGCGGCCGGCGCCGGGTCGCCGAGGCGCAGTGGGCCAGGCGAGGACGCCGGCGCCGAGGCGAAGGCCGGCGCAGCCGCCGCCATCAGGGTGAGGAACGCGACGACGAACAGGGTGATGTGCACAGACCGCTTCACGGTACCTCCGTCCCGAAGACCCGTGCACGCGCCGGATGACGGTGGACGGCCCCCTCCACAGCGCCGATGCTGACTCGCCGGGGGGTACGGGTCAACCGGAGGCGGTGGGCCGGGGCGGGCGCCCGGGAGGCGAGAGCCCGCCCCGGCCTGCTGATGAGAGCGCTTGCGGTCGCCCTCACACAGTGTCACGAGGGCGCTTGCGGTCGCCCTCGCTGAAGTGCCGGCGGACGAGCTTGCGGTCTCGTCCGCCTGAGCCGGGCGGCGCGGCCGGGGAGGCCGCCGCCAGGCTGCCGGGGCGCGTACTGGGGGGACGCCCCGGGTGGTGCAGGGAGGCGGGGCGGGCGCGGCCGGAAGAGGCCCGCCCGCCCCGTCTCCCTTACGGAGCCGCCTCCGGCGGCTGGTCTTCGTGACGCACACCCTGCGCGGGTCGGCGCGGCCTGAGGACGGCGGCCATGCGCTCTGTCGCCGCGCCCACGACCGGCGGGGCGCCGGCGACGCTGCGGCCGCGGACGGCCGCCAGAAGCGCCTCCTCGCCGGCGAAGAACTGCGCCCCGGCAGACGCGAGGCCGTCCACCGCGCCCACGAAGTCGTTGGCGCGCAGACCCTCGTCCGCCCAGACCGGCGTGCCGGCGGCGAGCGCCTCGCGCGCGGCGGCGATGTTGCGCTCGTTGCCGTTGCTGACCGGCACGGCGCTGACGACCACGAGGTCCGCCTCACGCATGAGCTCGAGGTTCTCGGCGTGCGCCTCGTCGCCGACCGGCGAGAAGGGCGCCTCCACCGCCATACGCAGGCCGAGCTCCGCGCCGGTCTCTGCGTCGGTGTCCAGGGCGTTGAGCACGCCGGCGGTGACTTCGTACCCGGCGTCCACCAGCTCGCGCATCATGCCGGCGCCGGTGCCGCCGCCGCAGATGAGGTGGACGCGGCCGCGCGTCTCTCCGCGCAGCCGCGGCGAGAAGGTCAGGTAGGTGCGGCCGGCGTGCCGGTGCAGGTAGGCGCGCACGCCGTACACGGAGTCGAGGATCTCGGGCCGCAGCACCTCGTCGGGCGGCCCGAACGCCGCCACCTCGCCGTCGCTCAGCACCAGCAGCTTGTCGAAGTAGTGCAGCGCGAGGTTGAGGTCGTGCAGGATGCAGAGCACGGTGAGCCCGTCCGCGTTGAGCTCCTTGAGCAGGTCGAACAGGCGGAGCTGGTGCGAGACGTCGAGCGCCGAGGCGGGCTCGTCGAGCAGCAGGAGCGGAGCCTCCTGCATGAGCGCCTGGGCGAGCACGACGAGCTGCTTCTCGCCGCCGGAGAGCTCCGAGAACCGGCGGCCGGCGAGCTCGGCGACCCCGAGACGCGAGAGCGTCAGCTCGGGGTCGCTGCACGCCGCGGCGTCCTTGCCGCGGCAGTACGCGCCCATCTCGACGACCTCGCGCACCGCGAGGTCGAAGTCCAGGTCGAAGTGCTGCGGCACGAGCGCGACCTCGCGCGCCATGTCCTTGCGCCGGTACGCGCTGGTCCGCCGGCCCTTGATGAGCACCTCGCCGGCGCCCGGCTGGTGAAGGCCGTCGATGAGGTCCACCAGCGTCGACTTGCCGCTGCCGTTGGGCCCGACGACGCCGACGAAGTCGCCGGGCCGCAGCTCGAAGCTGATGCGGCGCAGCACCGGCCGCACGTCGTAGGCGAAGTCGACGTCGCGGAGGGCGACGAGCGGGGCGGTCGGCCGTCAGGCTCGCGGGCCGGCTCGGCCATCAGATCCTCCTCCCGCGCCGCAGCAGGTACACGAACAGCGGCGCGCCGATGAACGTGGTCACCACGCCCACCGGGATCTCGTTGGGCGAGATGACCGTGCGCGAGAGCAGATCGGCGAGCACCATGAGCGAGGCGCCGGCGAGCAGCGAGACCGGGAGCAGACCGCGGTGTCCCGGTCCGATCATCAGCCGGACGACGTGCGGGATGACGAGGCCGACGAAGGCGATGATGCCGCTCACCGAGACGGCGAGCGCGGTGAGCACCCCCGCCGTCACCAGCAGCAGCCGCTTGGTGCGCTCGACCTCCACTCCGAGCTCGAGCGCACGCTTCTCCCCCTGCAGCAGGATGTCCATCTCGCGGGTGAAGAACAGCGGCGCGATCATGAAGGGGATGGTGACGAGCGCGATGCGCACGTCGGACCAGCCGCGCCCCGAGAAGCTGCCCATGAGCCAGTAGATGATCGCCGTCATGTCCTCGTTGGCCTTGATCATGAGCACCGTGACGACGGCGCTGGCGAGGTACGAGATGGTGACGCCGGCGAGCAGCAGCACGAAGATGTCGATGCGCCCGCGCCGCCGCGCCGCCATCCACACCAGCGCCAGCGTGCCGAGGCCGCCGACGATGGCGAGCACCGTGATCCACGGCAGGTTGCTGAGGTGCAGCACGATGCCGATGGTGGCTCCGAGCGCGGCCCCCGACGAGACGCCGGTGACGTACGGGTCGGTGAGCGGGTTGAGGAACAGGTCCTGGAGGATCACGCCGGCCACGGCGAGCGCCGCCCCGACGAGCGCGGCGACCAGCACGCGCGGCATGCGGATCTGCCAGAAGATCGCGTTGTCCAGATCACCCTTGACCGGCCCCGCCAACAGCAGGTCCCAGATGCGACCTGCGGAGAGCGGGGCCGGTCCCAGGGCGAGCGCCAGCACGAGGCACACCAGCAGGATGCCGGAGGCCAGGAGGATCCCCGGCAGGATGCCTGTGCGGGCGAGCTTGCTCATTGAGCCGTCTCGGCCTCCGGGTGGATGTAGCCGGCCAGCGCCTTGAGGCCCAGGGCCAGACGCGGGCCCGGGCGCGCGATGATGCTGTCGTCGATCACGTAGACCTTGCCGTCCTTGACGGCGGTGAGCTCGGAGAAGCCGGCGCGCTCGGTGATGTCGCCGGGGTCGCTCATGGAGCCGGAGTCGGCGATGTACACGGCCGGGTCTGTCTTGACCAGCACCTCGGTGCTGAACTGCGGGAACCCGCTGCCCGCCGTGGCGCCGATGTTCTCGCCGCCGGCGATGGCGATCATGTCGTCGATGAAGGTGTCCGTACCGGCGGTCATGAGCGGCTCGCTGTAGATCTCGAGGAACGTCGTCGCCTTGGGCAGGTCGCCGACGGCCGTCTGGACCTCCATCTGTGCGGCGGTCATCTCGTCGGTCACCGTCGCGGCACCGTCCTCAGTGCCGGCCAGCCGGCCGATGTTCTCGATGGTCGCGATGACGCCGTCGTAGGTCTTGGGGTCGACGACGTATACGGTCATGCCCAGGTCCTCGAGCTTGGTGCGCAGCTTGTCCTGGATGCCGCCGGCGGCGAGGACCAGGTCCGGGGAGTACGAAGCGATCTTCTCGACGTTGGGATTGGAGAAGTCACCGATCTTGGGTAGGGCCTTGGCCTCCTCCGGGTAGTCGTCGTAGCTCGTGCCGGCGACCATCTTGTCGCCGGCGCCGACGGCGTAGGCGATCTCGGTGTTGGCGGGGGCGAGGCTCACGATGGCCTCGGCCGGCTGGTCGAGCGTGACCTCGACGCCGGCGTCGTCGGTGACGGTGATGGGGCCGGCCGTGGCGGCGGACGGCGAAGCGGAGGCGGCGGGCTCTTCGGAGCTCGAGCCGCAGGCGGAGAGGGCGACGACGCCCAGCGCCAGCACGGCGACGAGGAGGAGCGCCGCGGTGAGGCGGCCGAAGCGGGTGGTGGACATGGCGGTGGTGACTCCCTTCAGGATGGTTGTGACGTGAAGCGAAGAACGTAGTGGCCGTCGCGCTCCTCGGTCCCGTCCCAGGCGAGGGCGACGGGGCGGGAGAAGAGCGAGGCCTGCGTGACCATGGTGTGGTACTCGCCCTCCTCGCCGCAGGCGTCGGCGCCGGCGGCCTCGAGGCGGGCGATGACGGCGTCGTCGAGCTCGAGCCCGAGGAACTCGGCGCCGAGCTTGGAGTGGTCGACGGCGACGATGGTCGCGCGGCCGCCGCTGCCGAGGAACTCGTCGAGCAGCGCTCGGCGCGGCTCCTGCCACAGCGGCAGGTGGCAGCCGAGGCCGGAGACCCCACAGACGCCCTCCACCCAGTCGCGGTGACCCTGCAGGTCGATGTCGCCGAACACGGCCGCCTGCACGCCCTCGGCGCGCAACTCGTGCAGGAGCGAGACGAAGGTGGCCTCGTACCCGTCCCAGGTGGTGGCGCGCGTGACGAGCGGTACGCCGAGGGCGGCGGCCTGCTCCTCGAGCAACGCGAGCGGCAGGCCGTGGCCGCGGCTCACGAGGCCGTCCTCGTGCAGCATGCAGACGATGGCGGCCGGCACGGCTCCGCGCCGCACGGCGCGCTGCAGTGCAAGGTAGGCGTCCTTGCCGCCGCTCCACGAGACGAACACGCGGGCGCCGGCGATGGGGTCCGGGCCGGCGCCGGCCGGGCCGGCGCTGGAGCCGGCGACCTCGCCGGCGCTGGGATCGACGCTCACGCCGACCTCCTTCGTGATGGATCGGCGAGCGACGCGCCGGCGGACCGGCCGTTGGCGGACGGAACGCTGGTCCGCGGCGCGTCACTCGCCATGGTCGCCCTCCTGGGCTGCGCGACAGGAGGGACAGATGCCGTACACCTCGAGGTGGTGGCCGTAGATGGTGAACCCGGTCGCCTCGGCCAGCCGCGCCTCGAGCTCGGTCAAGTCGCCCTCGCCGTCGAAGCGGACGACGCGCCGGCAGGCCCCGCAGATGAGCGGGTGGCTGTGGCCGATGGGCGGGGCGATGTAGCAGATGTCGCCGCGCCCGTCCTGCACGCGCGCGAGCAGGCCGAGGTCGCTGAGGAGCTGGACGGTGCGGTACACGGTGGCCTGGCCGACGCCTTCGCTGCGCAGGGCGTCGGCCGCCTCGGTGATGGTGGCCGCGCGGTGGGCGCCGGCGAAGAAGCGCCAGATCTGCCGGCGCTGCCGCGTGTACGGGATGCCCTTGTGGCGAAAGACGGCCTCGATCTCGTGCGCCGGCTTCGGATCGGTCAACGCGTGTGCTCCCCAGACTCCAGTTGAGAACCGTTCTCAAACTGCATGAGAAAAGCTATCAACCGGGCGGCACTGCGTCAACCGTCTACCTGCGCGCCGGTGAGCCCTTCCCCCGAGCCCCCCTCTGAGCGCCTCGGATACCGTCGCGGCGGGTCGTGGTCAACGATGCGGACAAGGTTCACCGTATGGCGGCCCATGGGAGTCCGGCGAAGACCGCATCTCTCGGGGAGCGCCGTGCATCGTGATGGCCTGCGCACCCAAGGAGGAGCGGACAGCGCCTCCGGCGGCCATGATCGCTCTTCACCAGATCGAGCTTGCGGCACCCGCGCTCGGCCTCGGAACCGGTTGCCCGAAGGACACATCCCGCACGGGACGTGCGTGACTCATGGGCGGTGCGTTAGATGCACAAAAGGTAGCGTTTGCGATATCATTGGCGGTACCAAAGGAGGTATCCCATGAGCGTCATGCCCACCATAGTCCCAATCAGTGAACTGCGACAGGACGCCTCGGCCATCATCAAGCAGGCCTCGTCCTCCGGGGATCCGGTCTTCATCACGCAGCACGGTCGCGCTTCGGCCGTACTGGTCAGCGCGGGCGCCTACGAGCGGACGCAGCGCGAGCTGGAGATGCTGCGGATCCTCGCGCAGGGTGAGGCCGACATCGCAGCGGGCGACGGCGTCCGCTTCGAGGAGGTCATGGCGGCGGCCGATGACCTGCTGGATGCGCCGTGACGCGGAGGGTCGCGTTCACACCGCCGGCGCAATCGCAGTTCCTCTCCACACTCGCCTACATCAGGGCCGACAGGCCGTCCGCGGCGCGGGCTTTTCGCGAGCGCTCGGCCAAGGCGCTGTCCGGCCTGCTCGACTTCCCGGAGGCCGGCCGCGTGATTCCGGAGTTCCCGACTCTCGGGTTCCGCGAGGTCCTGGTCGAATCGCATCGCTTCTTCTACAAGCCGGCGGGGGATGTCATCTGGGTGGTCGGCGTGTGGCATGACGCCCAGATTCCGGATGAGCCGCCGGAACCGAACGGCATCTGAGTTCAAGTTCGAAGTGCAACGCTCGTTCCTCTGACGCGCAGGATCCGCATCGCCTCCGTCATCAAGGATGTCCGGGACCGCGCGGCTGCGCCGCGCGCGGAAAGGGAGTGACATGGCCAAGCTCGTGTTCGGAATGAACCAATCCCTGGACGGCTACGTCGACCATACGGCGTTTTCGCCGGGTCCCGCGCTCTTCCGCCACTTCATCGAGGAGGCTCAGGGGCAGGCGGGCAGTGTCTACGGCCGCCGGATGTACGAGATCATGCGGTACTGGGACGACGATCATCCGGAATGGAATACAGAGGAACGCGCCTTCGCGGCGGCGTGGCGGACACAGCCGAAATGGGTCGTCTCGCGTTCGTTGAAGTCGGTCGGCCCCAACGCCAGGCTTGTTGAGGACGACCTTGAGGGCGCTGTCCGCACGTTGAAGGCCGAGCGCGACGGAGAAATGGAAGTCGCCGGCCCGGACCTGGCGCGCAGCCTCACCGAACTCGGCCTGATCGATGAGTATCGGATCTACCTGCACCCCGTCGTGCTTGGCCACGGCAAACCGTATTTCGCCGGACCCCGGCCGCCGCTGCGCCTCATGACTCATGACCGGATCGACGAGGACGTGATCCGGTTGACCTACGTTCCCGCCTGATCTCGCGAGTCGCCGGACAGTGGAAGGGCCGGGCGTCCGCAGAGCGTCACGCCGGCCGGAGAGCGCGCTCCAGGCCGTCCAGGATGAGACCCATGCCGAACGCGAAGTCCGCGCTCTCGTCGTAGCCGGTCTGCAGCATGTGACCGGTGACCTCGATGAGGTACGGGAACTCATCCGCGGGGATCGCCGTCAGGAAGGCCTCGGCCATCTCCTGGGAGTCCCCCTCCCCGGCTGACATGTTGAGCTGCTGGCGGCCGAAGCCGTAGACGTAGCTGTCGATCGCCGAGAACGCCTGGAGGGCCAGCTCGACGGAGAACCCGGCCCGCCGGAGCGTGCCGATGACCCACTCGAAGTACCGCATCCGCCCGGGACCGCTGCTCTCACGCGAGTCGATCAGCGCGCTCGCCCAGGGATGGCGCGCGAACACCTCGCGCGCCGAGACGGCCCTGCTCCACATCGCCTCTCGCCAGCCGACGTCGCCGGAGGGCAGGTCGATCTCGGCCACCACGAGGTCGAGCATGCCGTCGAGGATGTCGTCCTTGTTGGCCACGTGGTTGTACAGGGACATCGCCTCGACCCCCAGCCGCTGGCCGAGCGCCCGCATCGAGAGCGAGTCGATGCCGGCCTCGTCGGCGAGCTCGATCGCCGCGCGCAGCACCCGCTCCCGGGTGAGGGGAGCTCGTGGCTCGGGGTCCGCTGCCGCTCGTCCGCTCATCAGTCCCTCCGCCGCCCGTCGCGGGCCGTGTTCGCCGTCAGCATGGCAAGAGCTTGACATACTTACGGTGTAAGTCTTAAACTTACACCGTAAGTACAGCCTACAGGCTGCGCAGCGCGGCGGCAAGGACGGCGCGGCGGCGGCCGGATCGGAGAACACGATGAGGACCCTCGACCGAACGAGCGGCGGCCGGCACAAGGCAGGCGGCCTGGCGGCGCTGTACCTGGCGGCCGCGTATCTGCTGGCGATGCCCTTCTTCCTGCTCGTGGTGGACTACCCCAGCGTGGTGGACCCCGCGGGCAAGGTCGCACTGCTCGCGGCCAACCAGAGCAGCATGCACGTCATGTACCTCGTCACCTACGTGCTGTTCGGCATCGCGCTGGCCGTCCTGGCGCTCGCGCTGTACCAGCGCCTGAAGACGACGGCCCCGGTCCTGATGCAGGTGGCGACCGCCGTGGGCCTGTTGTGGGCGGTCGTGCTCGTCGCGAGCGGCCTGGTGTTCAACGCCGGCATGGCCGCCGTCGTCGACCTCTACCCCACGGACCCCGACCGGGCGGTTTCCATGTGGCAGGCGATCGAGCCGGTGTCGCAGGGCCTGGGCGGCTCGGGCGGCGAGCTCCTGGGCGGGCTGTGGGTCCTGCTGGTCAGCCTGGCGGTGCTGCGCGGGAGCGCGCTCTCGCGGCCCCTCGGCTGGCTGGGTGTGGCGGTCGGCGCCCTCGGGCTGCTGTCGGTGGTCCCGCCCCTGAACGACGTAGGGATCGGCTTCGGCCTGCTGCAGATCGTGTGGTTCGTGTGGCTCGGGATCGGCATGGTCCGCGCGACCGAGCGACCCGAGAGACTGCCGGCCCCCGAGGCCGAGCGATCCGATCGCCTGGCGGCTCCCGAGGCGGAGCTCGCGTAGACTCACCGGGTGCTGATGGACTTCGTCTCATGCCTCCACTCCAGCCCGAGCGTCTTGATGGAAGGCGCCCTGGGCGAGCGGCTCAAGCGCGAGCACCGGCTTGAGCCCGACGAGCACGTCGCTCTCGCGGGCCTCGTCTACGACGCCCGCGGGAGGGCCGCGCTCACCGAGCTCTGGAGCGAGTACGCGGCCATCGCGCACCGTCACGGCCTGCCGCTGTTGGCCGCCACACCGACGAGGCGTGCCAACAGCGAGCGCGTCGCCGCCTCGCGCTACGGCGCGGCGATCGTCCGCGACAACGTCGAGCTGCTGCGCGCGGTGCAGCGGCAGAGCCGCGCGTCTGTGCTCGTCGGCGGCCTGATGGGCTGCCGGGGCGACGCGTACCAGTCCACGGGCGTCCTGCCCGCCGCTGAGGCGAGGTCGTTCCACGGCCGGCAGGCGTGCCTCTTCGCCGAGGCCGGCGCCGACTATCTCTACGCCGGCATCATGCCGGCGCTGCCGGAGGCGACGGGCATGGCCCAGGCGATGAGCGACAGTGGGCTGCCGTACCTCATCAGCTTCATGATCCGCGGCGACGGCCGGCTGCTGGACGGCGCCACGCTCGACGAGGCCATCCGGACGATCGACGCGTCCGCGGAGCGACGGCCGGTCTGCTACCTCTCGAACTGCGTCCACCCGACCGTACTGTACGAGGCGCTGTCTCAGCCGTTCAACGCGACGGACCTCGTGAGGGACCGTCTGTGGGGCATCCAGGCGAATGGGTCACGTCTGACCCCCGAGGAGCTGGATGCCTCGGCCGCCCTGGAGTCCTCGGCCGCCGGCCCGTGGGCCGACGAGATGCTGCTCCTGCGCGACGACAAGGGGCTCAGGCTGTTCGGCGGCTGCTGCGGCACGGACGGGACGCACCTCGAGGAGATGGCCCGGAGACTCGGCGGCGGCTCGCGCACGCCCGGCAGCGAGCCGCGATAGTCAGCAGGAGCTGAACAGCCGGCGGACCTCGGCGGCGACGGCCACGCCGAGCAGCTCGTGCTGTGAGGCCTCGAGGTGCCAGCCGTCGAGCGGGCTGGTGGTGACCACCTTGCCCGCGTCCATCCAGGGGAGCCCGGCGGCGGACGCCGCGCGCGCGAACTCGCGCGGCAGCGCGCGCGACTTCTCGTCGCACCCGGTCCAGAGCTCCGGCCGCCAGTTTGCCTCGAAGGGCCCCACCGGCGGCGGGCACACGAGCAGGACGAGCGGGGCCGGGCCGTCCGGTCCCTCGGGCCCGGCCGCGCTCCTCCGCACCAGGTGCGCCAGCTCGGCGGCGCCGTCGGCGGCGTCCGCCGCCGTCAGGTGCGGATAGCTGATGTCGTTGGTGCCGAGCATCAGCACCACCAGGTCGAGCGGCGCGTGGCACTCGAGCGCCGCACCGATCAGCTCCTTGCCGCTGCGGTGCAGCTCGATCGGGCTGTCGTACACCGTCGTCCGCCCTCCGAGCCCCTCCTCGACCACATGCCAGCGGTCACCGAGTTCGCGCTGCAGTACTCCCGGCCAGCGTACCGGCCACGGGAACCGGCACGTGTCGTCGGCCGGGTCCGCTCCCCACGTGTTGGAATCTCCGTAGCACAGGATCTCTCTCATGCGGCCAGGTACTCCTGCAGTCGTCGCCGTCACGCCTCCACCTTCGCCCTGCTCCCTATTCTGGAGGCGGACCCGCCTACCCTCCCGACCCCGGTTCACGGCGACCTGCCAGAAGATCCGCCCCGGCATGGCGCGGTACCTGTGCGACGCGACGGCTGCGAACCTCGCCCGGGACGCTGGCGGCTGAGGGCGTCAGGCCCCGTGAGAAGGCGGCGCCAGGGCGAGCTGCATCACGGCGTGACCAGGCAGCAGCTCGAAGCCGGCGCGGCGGTAGGCGGCCTGCGCCGGCGCGTTGTCCGCGCCGACCTCGACGCGCACGGCGCGCAGGCCGAGGTCCTCGCAGGCCCGGCGGACCGCGGCGAGGGCGGCGGTACCCAAGCCCTCGCCGCGCGCCTCCGGGCGCACGTAGAAGTCGTCGACCACGGCGGCGAGGCCCCCGTGCTCCATCGCGAACACGAACGTGACGACGATGTAGCCCGCCGCCTCGCCGCCGCGCTCGATCAGCCAGATCCGGCCGAGCTCCGGCCGCGCCAGCAGGTCGTCGAACGCCGCGGCGGCGCGCGCCTCGGCCAGCATGTAGCCCGACTCCGCGTAGAAGCCGCGCATGAGGCCGACCAGCGTGACGACGTCACCCCGGCCGGCCTCACGTACCTCGTGTCCTCGTGTCCGGGTCAGTGGAGGTCGCCTGCCCTCAGTGGACGATGGCTCCGTCGCGCTGCAGTTCGTGCAGGTACGAGTCCAGCTTGTCGAGCGTCTCCTGCCAGCCCTGCGGCGCGCCGTTGCGCTCGGCGACGTCGCTCGGGATGCCCTGGCGCACCGTCAGGCGGGTGCGCCCGCCGTGCTCCTCGAGGGTGACGGTCATGCGCTCCTCACTCGGCATGTCGTCGCTCATGCCGTACTCCTGCGCCGAGACTCGATTGCCGGCCTTGTCGGAGAAGCCCTCGTCGACGACGAGCCGCGCGGGCTCGTCGAACTCGACGATCGTCCCGCTGCTCCAGAACTCGTTGCCGTCGGGCGAGCGCATGGCGCTCATCCACGTCCCGCCCGGGCGGGGCTCGATGCTGCACTGCGGTGTCGTGAAGCCCTTGGGGCCGAACCAGCGCGAGAAGTGATCGCAGTCCGTCCACGCCTTGAAGACCAGCTCGCGCGGCGCGTCGAAGTCGCGCGAGATGGTGAAATCGTGCTCACTCATGACGATCCTCCCGGATCGGGTGCTGTCCACACTGCCTTGTGGTTCCCGGGAGGTGACGGGACAAACGCCGGCAGCCGCAGGCGGCTTCGCGCCGGGACGCGGTCAGGGCAGGTAGTCCTCACGGAGCGGCGAGAAGACCTCGACGGCGATGGTGTCCTCGAGCGCGACGGCTCCGTGAGAGACGGCCCCGGGGATCGACCAGCTGTCGCCGGGGCCGAGCTCCCGCGTCTCGTCGCCGATGGTGAGCCGCAGGCGGCCGGCGACCAGGTAGCCCGTCTGCTCCTGCGGGTGGTCGTGGGCGGGCAGGGTGGCGCCGGCCGTGAGCCGGAACTCGGCCATCAGCGTCTCGGCGCCGTAGCTGAGCGTCTTGCGGCGGATGCCGGGCAGTGCGTCGTGGTAACCCGCGGGGTCGGCGTGCGTGAACACCGGCCTCAGCGGTCCCCGTCCGGCAAGGGCTTGCGCGCCAGGACGTAGACCCTCGAGAACACCAGCTCGAGCAGCCCGCGCGCGTCCGCCTGCGCGACGAAGTCGGCGAGGATGAGCTCGCGCGCGGCCGCCAGGTAGCCGTCCGGCAGCGGGACGTCGTAGCAGGCGGGGTTGAGGTACCCCGCCGCCGCGCCTGAGTCGAACATGTCGAGGGCGCGAGCCGGAGTGCAGTGCTCGCGCAGTTCCTCGATCTCGGCGCCGGCCAGCGCGAAGCCGGCGCCGGCGAACAGGCGCTCGTACTCCTCCGCCGTCTCATAGAAGTTCCACGGCGTGGTGAAGCGACTCCACGACTCAGCGGTGCGTGGGTCGTCCGCGAGCGTCGCGACCGCGCGGAGGAAGTTGGGGCAATACGAGCGGCGGGCCGGGGCCTGCATCACCATGCGGCCGCCCGGCCGGAGCGCCGCGAAGCAGTTGGTCAGGGCCCGCGGCGCGTCCGTGAACCACTGGAACGCCGAGTTGCAGAACACGGCGTCGAACTCGCCGGGCATGTCCAGCTCCTCCGCGAGCCCGGTGACGAACTCGATCCCCTCGGGCGCAGCCTGCCGCGCGAGCGCGATCATCTCGGGCGAGGGGTCGATGCCGACCACCCGTCCGTCGGTGAGCACGCGGATCTCCTGCGCCAGGTGCCCGGTGCCGCAACCGAGGTCCAGCACGTCGTCGGTGCGCTCGATGCGCAGCATCCAGAACAGCCGCTCCGCCGCGGACTTCTGCGCGGTGGCGGTCTGCCGGTAGATGCGTGCGATGGACGAGAAGTCGCTCAGGCGTGCCCTCCGGAGCTGGAATGGACCCTCATCATAGCCCGAGGGGCCGCCGCGCCGTCAGGCCTTTCGTGGAGGAAGCGGGACCAGCAACGAGGTGCCCGACTTGTACGCCTCGTACTCCGGCTCCCCGCCCCACCTCTCGTCGGCCGCCTTCTCGAGCATCGGCACGCCGCTCACCCGCAGCAGGAGCAGCGCGACGAAGACCGGCGAGAGGATGGCCACCCACTGCCAGCCGCGCAGCGCCGGCAACGCGACCACGGCCACGCCCACCCAGAGCAGGATCTCGCCGAAGTAGTTGGGGTGGCGCGACCAGGACCAGAGGCCGGTGTGGATGAAGCGGCCCTTGTTGGCCGGGTCCGCACGGAAGCGGCTCTTCTGGGCATCGGCGACGATCTCCAGGCCGATGCCCACCACCCAGACGACGAGCCCGATAGCCGTGACCGTGCCGAGCTCGACCCGGGTCGTGGAGGTGATCGCCACCAGCGCCGCCGACGCGGTGATGGTCACCCACAGGCCCTGCAGCGTCCAGGTGCTGAGGAACCGGGGGAACGACGGCTTGATGTCGTCGAAGCGCTTGTCCGCCCCCGCCTTGCGGATGCGCAGGAAGAGGTAGGAGGACAGGCGCGCGGCCCAGAGCGCCACCATCGCCGCCAGGAGCCAGGCGCGGGCGTCCGGCGACTCCGAGAGCAGCACGGCGACGAGCGCCACGGTGATGTACGTGAGGCCGCCGGTGAGATCGAAGAGTCGCTCCGTCTGCAGCAGGTACGAGGGCACGAAGACGACCCACTGGATGACGAACGCGAGGAGCACGCAGAGCGCGAAGACGGGGATGCCGCCGACCGTGGAGCCGCCCTGACTCCCGGCGAGCGCGAACAGGGCCGCGATGACGACCACGACGGGCAGTGCGACCAGGGCGTTGCGCTCCTGCTTCTTCATGACGCCTCCTTTGCTGGCGCCAGCCTACCCGACGCGGCGGAGTCCAGTCATCGCAAAGGTTTACAAGTTGCGCAACTATGGTACAGTTGCATCATCAAAGGTCGAGACGGAGGAACGACGATGAGCGGCACGGCCAGCGCAGACGAGCTCGAGCTCTTCAGATCCCACGCCGAGGTGCTGCACGTGCTGTCCAACCCCCTCCGGCACGAGATCGTCCACAGACTGGCCGAGGCTCCGCGGACGGTGACCGAGCTGGTGACGCTGACGGGCGCGTCCAAGTCCAACGTGTCGCAGCACCTCTCCCTGCTGCGCTCGCACGGGCTGGTGGATGCGGCTCGCGACGGCCGGTCCGTCACCTTCTCGCTCGCGTACCCGCAGCTTGCCGAGGCGTGCCGCCTCATCGACGAGATCCTGCTCGACCAGGCCAACAGGGCGGCCAGACTGCACGCGCCGCAGACAACCGAGCCCGCCGACGCGGGCTGAGGCAAGGAGACACTCCCATGAAGCGCAACGAATCGAACGCCGACCGCATCCTGCGCGCCGTCCTCGGCGTCGCCCTTGCCGGCGGCGGACTGCTCATCGGCGGCTGGGTCGCGCTGGTGCTCTACGTGGTCGCGGCCGTGCTGCTGTTCACCGCGGCCACCGGCTTCTGCCCGCTCTACCGGCTCCTCGGTATCGACACCTGCCGCATGTCCAGGACCTGCGCGCAGTAGACGCCTCCCGGCGAACGACGACTGGCCGGCGCGGGCTCTCCCCGCGCCGGCCCGTCGTGCGTCTGTAGCCGGAGGGCCGGACGAGTGCGGGGTCGGCCGGTGGAAACGACCGGCGAAACCGCGTACAACCCAGCCTGTGGCAACGCAGCCCCGACATCTGGTGATCGTCGGCGCGGGGATCGCCGGTCTCTCCGCCGGCATCTACGCGGCCCGCAGCGGCTACCGCGTCACCGTCCTCGAGATGCACGACCTGCCCGGCGGCCTCTGCACCTCGTGGACGCGCAAGGGCTACCTCTTCGACGGCAGCGTCGCGGGCCTCGCCGGCACCTCGCCCGACATGGCCATCCACCGCCTCTGGCGGGACCTCGGGGTGATCGGGCACTGCCCTCTGTACGACCCCGAGGACTTCGGCACCGTCGTCGCGCCGGACGGCCGGCGCGTCACCGTGTTCACGAACGTCGACCGCCTGGAGGAGGAGTTCCTTGCCGCCTTCCCGGCCGACGCCGCGGCGGTGCGCGAGTTCTGCGCCGCCGTCCGCACCTGCGGCCGGCTCGACCTGCCGTTCAAGAGCGCGGCGGGCGCAGCCGGCCTGGCGGGGCAGCTTCGCGGCGCGCCGGCCCTGCTCCGCACGATGCCGGCCGTGCTGAAGTACGGGCGGATGACGCTCCGTGAGTTCACGCGACGACTGACGGACCCGCTCGCGGCTCTGACGTTCTCCAATCTCGTGCACTTCGGCGGCCCCGACGTACCGCTGCTCACCGTGCTGCTGCCGCTGGCGTACGCGGACCGGCGCGCGACCGGCATCCCGCTGCACGGGTGGCTCGCGTTCGCTCGGGCAGTCGAGCGCCGGCTCGAGCGAACTCGGCGGAGAAGTGCGGTACGGAGCCAGGGTCGCCGGACTCACGCAGGTGACGGAGCTCACGCAGGCTGCGAGCCGGGTTACCGGGGTGCGGCTCGCCGACGGCGAGGAGGTCGCCGCCGACAGGGTCCTCTCGGCGGCGGACGGCCGGTTCACGCACTCCGTGCTCCTCGGTGAGCCCGAGTGGGAGGTCGGCCGCCTGTACGACGAGCGGCGGCTCTCCGACCAGCCGGTGCAGGTGAACCTGGGGGTCGCGCGGAGCTGGGACTCGGGCGCCGTGACGCTGCCCGTTCCGGCGCGGCAGGTCGTGGCGGGCCGGCCGCAATCGCGGGTGACGATCCACACCAAGCACTACGACCCGGAGGCGGCTCCGGCCGGCAAGAGCGCCGTCACCGCGTTCCTCGAGTCAGACTACGACTTCTGGCGGCCGCTGGCCGGTGACAGGGCGGCCTACCTCGCGGAGAAGCAGGCCTGCGCCGACCTCGTGATCGCGGCGCTGGAGCAGGAGCTGCCCGGCGTCTCGGAGGCCGTGGAGGTCGTCGACGTCTCCACGCCGCTCACGCGCGAGCGCTACACCGGCAACTGGATGGGCGCGATGCAGGCGCGCCGGCCCGACTCCGGCGTCGTCGGCGCGCTCCTCCAGCGCGGGCCGCGGTACGACCATCCCGCGCTCGACGGCTTCTGGATGGCCGGCCAGTGGGTGGAGAGCTGGGGCGGCATCACGACGGCCGCGCAGTCGGGGCGCAGCGCGGTGCGCGCGCTCTGCCGCAAGGACGGCGCGCGCTTCGGCGGCTGAGAGCGCGCGGCGGCCGGCGGCGGCCGTCCGCGCGGCCCGGCGACTCCCGCCGGCTACCGGCCCTGCGGGACCGCCGGCGGTGACCTCGAGGTCGCGCAGCAGGCCGTCCTCGAGGTCGTAGATCCAGCCGTGCACGGCGAGGTCGGCGCCGCGCTCCCAGGCGCTCTCGACGATCTCCGTCCGCGCCAGCGCCCGCTACCTGCGCGGCGACGTTGAGCTCGCAGAGCCTGTCCCAGCGCGCGTCGTCCGACGCCAGGGCGTCCAGCTCCGCGCGGTGCTCGTCGGCGAGGTTGCGCAGCGGCTGCAGCCACAGCGCCACCGCGCCGGCCTGATGACCCTCGAGCGCCGCCTTGACCCCGCCGCAGTGGTAGTGACCGCAGACGACGATGTGCCGCACGCCGAGCGAGTTCACGGCGTACTCGACCACCGCGAGCGCGTTGAGGTCCGTGGCCGGCACGATGTTGGCCACGTTGCGGTGGACGAAGAGCTCGCCGGGCGCCAGGCCGACGATCTCGTTGGCCGGGACCCGGCTGTCGGAGCAGCCGATCCAGAGCAGGTCCGGACGCTGGATGTGCGCCAGCCGCGCGAAGAACCCGGGGTCCTCCGCGATCCGCGCCTCGGCCCATCGCCGATTCCGCTCGAAGACGTCGGGGAGGTACTTCATGTCGGTACGCCGATCATCACCCCGACAGCTTAGCAGTGGTCGCGGAGGGCGACCCCCCAAGCGCCGTGTACCACGCGACCGTCCGCCGGATCCCCTGGTCCACCGGCGTGGGCGCCAGGCCGAACGTGCGCTCGATGCGGCCGGAGTCCACGACGAACGGCCTCGTGAACTCGTACATCATCTCTACCGAGGCGCGGGCTCCGGGCACGAAGAGCCCGGCGAGACGCATCATCGCCGGCGAGACCACGGCGACCGCCGGCTCACG
Organism: uncultured Thermoleophilia bacterium; assembly: GCA_963793605.1. Classification (GTDB taxonomy): domain Bacteria; phylum Actinomycetota; class Thermoleophilia; order UBA2241; family UBA2241; genus CAIXSE01. The sequence continues at coordinate 80,727 of CAWCAH010000004.1, read as the reverse complement.
GCCCAGCTCGCGGCACGCCAGCGCGACCATGTCGCCCTGTGTGACGGCCGCGGCGTGCGGCGCGAGCCAGACGTGGCCGAGCGCCTCGTCGCGCAAGCCGAGCTCGGCCGCCGCCCTGCCGACATCCTCGATGTAGGCGAACGAGTGCGGTTGCGTCGCCGAGCCGCCCACCTGAGCCTTCTTGCCGGCGATCAGCGGCGGGAACACGCGGTCGCCGAGCGCGGAGCCTGTCACTCCCGGCCCGTAGTAGTCGGAGGAGCGCAACTGCGCGGCGCGGACCGTGCCGTCACGTTGTGCGGCGGCGACCTCCTCGGCCATCCGCCGCCGCAACTCGCCCTTCTTCGACACCGGAGCGACGGGTGAGTCCTCCGTCATGACCGCCGACGAGTCGTACAGGTAGAGGTTCTCGATCGACACGTAGCGGGCTTCGGCCGCCGCGGCCGCGGCGAGCGCCCCGGCCTGAAGCGCGGGGAACAGCGCCTCCCACTGGTGGTACGGCGGGTTGAGCGCCTGGTAGACCGTGGCCGCGCCGGCCGCGGCGGCGACCGCCTGCGCCGGGTCGGCGGCGTCCGCCCTCACCAGCTCGACCTTCTGCGGCAGCAGGCCGGGGCGCGCGCCGCTGCGATTGACGACCCGCACCGGCAGGCCGCGGTCGACAAGGGAACGGGCCGTCCAGCATCCCACCGGGCCGGTCCCGAAGATCACGTGCAGCCGGGTCTCCATCAGCGCCTCCTTCTCGCATGCGCCGGTTCCTGGTCCGGCGCCTCGAGGAGAGGCTCAGGCCTGACACAGTGTCAGAGTCAACAGGCCGATGGGCGAGGCCGTTGGATCAGTCGTCGCGCTCCGCGACGGGCACGACCAGCTCGAGCACCGCCGGGCAGTCGGCGGCGGTGAGCTCGGGGTGGCCGAAGAGGTGGACCTCACGCAGCGGTCCCGCGATCGAGAGGCCACTCGCGGCGACCCAGCCGAGCAGGGTCATGACGCCGTCCTCCATGCCGGGGAACCCGGTGCGCAGGACGAGACTCGCGGCGCGTGGCGTACCGGCGAGCCGGCGGACGCCGACCTCGCCGGCGCAGGCCGCGGGCAGCCCGGCGGCTGCGGCTGCGTCGATGGCCATGGCGGACTCCATGTCGAGGTCGGTCTCGCGGTACTCGTCCATGTGGTACAGGTTCATCGTGAGCCCACCGGCCGGGATACCCCGCTCCCCCAGCCACGCGGCGATGCGGCCGAAGTGCAGGTCGCAGTACTCCGACATGCGGTCGATCACCGGGACGATGCTGCGCACGGCGGCCACGGTCAGCGCCGGGAGCGGCTTCTCGACGACGTCGGCCTCGGCGAGTGGAGCGCCCTCGCGCTCGATCTGCGCGAGACGCACGTCCACCTGCTCGAGCCGGTGATTGCTGCGCTCGAGCTCGGCCGCGAGCTGCGCGCGCCGCTCGGTGAGGAGCGCGCGCATATCCCCGGCCGTCGGCGCCTCCGCCAGGATCGCGCCGACCTCCTGGAGCGAGAAGCCGAGCTCCTTGAGCGCGATGATGCGGTTAAGACGCGGCAGCTGCTCGAGCGTGTACGAGCGATAGCCCGTCCAGGCGTCGGTCTGACTGGGCTCGAGCAGTCCGAGCTTCTCGTAGTGGCGGAGCATGCGCACCGAGACCCGGCCGAGCGCCGAGAACTCACCGATCCTGAGCGTTTCGCGCAAGGCGCGCCCTCCTCCGTCGTCAGTCGGGAGCGTACACCCTTGCGTCGAGCTCGAGCCGCTGGTCGCGCGCCGTCTTGCGCGTGCGCGAGTTGATCAGCGCGATCAGCATGCCACGCGGCAGCGGGAACGGGGACTTCTCCGAGAGCCGGACGGCCGCGGGCGAGAGCTCGCGCCCGGCGGCGACGTCCGCCGCTATCAGCGGCAGGACCTTGCGCAGCTGCTTCGCGAACATGCCGGCCTCCTCGAGCGAGCGGCCGTCGATCGGCGACGTGCCGCCGAAGCCGATGCCGCCCATCCAGCGCCAGCCCATCCGAGCGGCGAACAGCTGCATGCTGCGCAGCTCGGCGCGCCGCTGGACGGGCTCCGGGAACCCGGAGTGGGCGATGCCGTAGAAGAGCGGCGCGTGCCCGGCAAGCTCCGCGCGCCGCTCCCACACGTCCTCGAGCAGCCGCTGCGTGACGGCCGGCAGCTCGTCGAGGTAGCTGGGCGCGATGAGGACGACGACGTCCGCCGCGGCCAGCCGGGCCAGCGCCTCGTCCGTCGCCTCCGGCCCCGCGCTCCACCTGGGCACGCGCCAGAGCTCGGCCGCGGCTCCGGCGGCGGTCAGCCGAGCCGTGAGATCGCGGGTGATGGCGCCGGTGTTGGACTTCGCCCGCCGGCTGCCGTCGATGACGAGGACGTTCACGACGACGCCCCGGCGACGGCGTCCGCAGCCTCGACCGTCGCGAGCGCGCGCTCGAGCTCTGTCCGCGCCGCCGCCTCGTCGCCTCCGGCGAAGGCCGCGGCGGCGTGCCGCGTGTCGATGTTCACGGCGAGCCGGCCAATGAGGAACCGGAACGCCTCTCCCTCGTCCGCCACACCGGTTCCGTGCAGTCCGGTCGCGTGCGCCTCGACCCGAGCCTCGTCCTCCCACTCACGGACCAATCCGACACCGAGCAGCGCCGGCAGGTCGTACCGGCTGCGGAAGTGCATCTCGCCGTCCCTCACCGTGTAGAGGGGGACCATGAGCGGCTGGAACCGGTCCACCACCTTCTTGAGCTGGGCGCAGTACGAGCCGAAGCGGACGGGAGTCGCGAGCACGAGGAGGTCACTGGCGACCAGCGCGCGGAAGATGCCCTGCATGTCGTCCTTGACCACGCAGGCGCCGGGCGTGCGCATGCCGCAACTCCCGCAGCCGGTGCAGGGGATGACGTCGGCGTCCAGGCAGTCGACGGACTCGACCTCGTAGCCGCGCCGGACGAGCACGTCCAGCAGCGCAGTCTGCGCGTGCTCGCCGTGTTCCGCGTCCGCGCGCAGGGCGGTCAGCACCAGAGCCCTCATGTTCGCCGGACCGCCCACAGAGGCATCATCGCCCGGCTGACGCCACGGCGGCAAGCGGCCGGCAGGCGCGGAGGGCGACGGGGACGCGGCCGTCAGCGGCGGAGGCGCGGTTGTCAGCGGAGCCTGCCGGCCTCCTCGACGCGGCGCGCGAGGCTCTCGTCACCGAGCGCGGCGCAGAGCGCGGCGAAGCCGGGCCGCACGCCGCGCCACTCGAGGTCGCCGACGTCCTCCTCGAGCGGCACGTCCAGCCGCAGGGTCGCGAGACGCAGGAACAGCCGGGCGTCGTCCCGGCCCGCCCGGAGGCTCTCGGCGAGGCGGGCCGCCCTGCGCCGCCGGCAGGCCGAGCTCGGCCGGGTCGTCCGGGATGTCCTCGAGGTGGCCGAACCTGGCCAAGCACGGCGGCGGCCGACTTCGCCCCCCACCCCGGGATGCCGGGGAACCCGTCGGCCGCGTCACCTACCAGCGCCAGCCAGTCGGGGATCGAGGCCGGCGGGACGCCGAACTTGCCGGCCACGCCCGCCGCGTCCAGCACGACGTCCCGGCGGCGGTCCCAGCAGACGACGCGCTCGCCGACCACCGCCTGCGCGAGGTCCTTGTCCGGCGAGCAGAGCACGACCTGGTCCACGCCCGGGCAGGTCGCGGAAGCGGGCAGCGGCCGCAGCCAGGGCGTCGTCGGCCTCGAACTCCACCATCGGCCACACCACCACGCCGAGCTGCCGCACGGCCTCCTCGGCGAGCTCGAACTGCGCCAGCAGGTCCGGGGCGACGCCGGCGCTCGTCTTGTAGCCGGCGTACAGCTCGTTGCGGAACGACTCGATGACGTGGTCGAAGGCGCAGGCCACGTGCGTCACCCCCGGCGTTGACAGCAGCAGCCAGAGGCTGCGCAGCAGACCCACCGTCGCGCCGACCTCGCGGCCGGCCGCGTCCTTGCGCGACGGCGCGCCGAAGTGGCTGCGGAAGAGCTCGTACGTGCCGTCGACGAGGTGGACCTTCATCGCGCCTCGGGACGCTGGGCGGCGGGCCGCGGCGGGGCCGGGGGGCCGGCCGGAGCCGAGCCCGTCCCGAACCTGCGCACCGCGCGCTCACGCGCCCGCGCCGCCTCGACCTCCCGGTCTCTCGGCGGCGCCGACGTGACGAGCGCGCCGAGCAGCTCCTCCGAGACGCGGGCCACCTCGTCCACCGCCCGATCGAACGCCTCCCGGTTGGCGGCCGACGGGTTCGTGGACCCGCTGATCTTCCTGACGTACTGGAGCGCGGCCGCCCGGATCTCCTCTTCTGTCGCGGGCGGCTCGAAGTTGTGGAGGGTCTTGATGTTGCGGCACACAGGGATCACCTCGTCGCTTGGGACACGATGGCGGAGCGGACGCCGCCCCCTGAGAACGATGCCCGCAGACGCGCCGTGGCTATCCCGGTCGGGACAGGCGGGCGATCCCTGAGGCCGCGCGGACTCCGCTCAGCCGACGCGGCAGCGCGCGGCGATCAGCTGCTTGAGCTCGTCCCGCGTGCGCGGGGAAGGCACGTCCGGCGGCAGCACGCCGCAGTCGCGGAGCGTCTGCGCGATGTCCGCGACCCACGGCACGCGCAGGCCGCTGTGAGCGAGCTCCGCCGGGTCGTGCATCACGTCCTGGGGGTCTCCGTGCGCGACGATCGCGCCGTCGCGGAGCACCGCGACCTCGTCGGCCCACTCGTACGCCAGGCTCATGTCGTGGGTGGCGACGACGAGCGTGGTGCCGGCCTCGTGCAGGCGGGTCAGCAAGCCCATCAGGTGCCAGGACCCGCTCGGGTCGAGGCCGGCCATCGGCTCGTCGAGGATCAGCACCTCGGGCCCCATGGCGACGGCGCCGGCGATGGCCGCGCGCTTCTTCTGCCCATAACTGAGCATGTGCGTGGGCCGGTCGCGCAGGTGAGAGATCTCGAGCGCCTCGAGGGCCTCCTCCACCCGCGTGCGCACGACGTCCTCCCCGAGGCCGATGTTGAGCGGGCCGAAGGAGACATCCTGGTAGACGCTGCCGGCGAAGAGCTGGTCGTCGGGGTTCTGGAAGACGAGGCCGACCGCCGTGCGCAGCGCGGTGAGGCCGGCGCGGTCGTAGGCCACCGGCTCGCCGCGCAGCAGCACCGTGCCCGTCAGCGGCCGATTGGTGCCGTTGAGGTGCAGCAGCAGAGTGGTCTTGCCGGCTCCGTTGGCGCCGACGATGGCCAAGCGACGGCCCTCGCTGACCTCCAGTGAGAGGCCGGCGATGCCGGCGACGTCGCCGTAGCGGAACGTCAGCTCGCGGGCCGAGAGCACGGCGCGCGTCATGCGAGCACCCACAGCACGGTGAGCACTACGACGGCCGCCTGCACGGCGACGATGAGGCCCACGTGGGCCGCCGAGACGGCGGCCTCCTCGTCCAGCACCCGCAGGTCGCCGCGCCAGTTGCGCGCCGCGAGGCCGTTCTCCAGGGCGCGGGCGCGCTGCAGCGAGCGTCCGAAGAAGGACGCCGTGAGCATGCCCAGCGAGTGGTACGAGCGCCGCAGCGAGCGATACCCGAGGCGGGCGGCCTGGGCGCGGCGCGTGGCCGCCACCGTCTCCACGAACGTCCAGATGGAGCGGTAGACGAGCGCCGCGACCTCCACCACCACAGCCGGCACGCCCACACGGCGCAGCGCCTGCAGGATCTGCGGCAGCGGCGTGGAGAGCGCCAGGAAGAGCATGCTGGTGAGCCCTGCGAGCGCGCGCAGCGCCACGCCGAGCGCGAGCCCGGCGCCGTCCGCGGTCACGCCGAGGCGCAGCAGCCACGGGCCGCCGAGCGAGAGACTCACGAGCAGCGGGACGACCCCGATCAGGACGAAGACGGTGGGGACCAGCGTGACCTTGGCGTACGTGCGCAGCGGCACCCGGGCGATCGCCAGGGTCGCCGCGACGCTCACGGCGATGACCAGTACATCCCCGGGGACCGGCGGCAGCACCAGGGCGAGCACCAGCATGCCGCCGGCGAACGCCATCTTCTCCAGCGCGCTCACGCGCGAGAGCCGGTTGCCGTGCGCGGCGGCGTCCACGATGTTGAGCGCTGCGCCCTGCTCGCGGCGCGGCATGTCGCGGCGGCGGCGGCGCACGTGCCGCACGTAGAGCGCGATGGCGGCGATGCCGATGGCCGCCTGCAGCGCGAAGAGCGCGTTCTCCACGCCGCCGCTCCCCGGCCGCCACCAGGACTCGACCCACGGCCGGTAGCCGGGGCTGAGCTGCTCGATGACCACCCCGGCGCTGTCGTCGGTGCCGGTGAAGTCGAGCACGCCCGAGGCCACCAGTGCGGCCGCCCCGGCCAGCACGAGCAGCGTGGCGCCGGCGGCGAGCGCGGCGTGCTTGAAGACGACCGCCGGGCGGGCGGACTCGTCGAGCAGGCCGGTCGCCGTGAGGTCGGCCCGGCCGTGCGACAGGAGCGCCTGGAAGACGAGCAGGGTGAGCACGCCCTCGAGCACGGCGAGCGGCAGCTGCGTGACGGCGAAGACCCCGGCGAACTTGACGAACGACCCGAGGACCCCGCTCACGGCGTCGGGGAACGCCCACGCGAGTTGCGCCGATGTGGTCAGGTAGGTGGCGAGGTCGCTCAGCGTCGCCGCGACGAGCGCCGCGACCGGGAGGGAAGCGCCTCGGCCGCGCGCGAAGCGAAAGGCGCCCCAGGCGACGAACGATCCCACGACGGCCATGGAGAACACGTTGGCGCCGAGCGTGGTGATGCCGCCGTGCCCGAGCAGCAGCGCCTGGAAGGTGAGGACGATGGTCCCCACGAGGACCATGATCCAGGGGCCGAAGAGGACGGCCCCGAGCCCTATGCCCGTCGGGTGCGAGGAGCTCCCGGTGACCGACGGCAGCTTGAGCGCCGAGAGGACGAAGCAGAAGCCTCCGGCGGCGCCGAGCAGCAGCAGCGATGAGCGCTTCTCGGCGATCGTCTTCCTGGTGCTGCGCACGCTCTGGATCACGGCCGGCGCCGCCGCGGCCGTCCAGACGGCGGCGTACAGAGGCGGCAGGTAGCCCTCCATGATGTGCATGGTCAGGCCTCCCCGGCCGGAGGCGTGGCGCCGGGACGCGGCATGCGGCTATCCTGAGCGGCGAGCGCAACCGACGAGGCGGCGAGATGCACGCACCAGACGAGGGGCGGATGAGCGGCTACTACCCGGTGGGCCTGGACCTGCGCGGCCGCGCCTGCCTTGTGGTGGGCGGTGGCGCGGTGGCGCGGCGCAAGGTGGACGGCCTGCGCGCGGCCGGCGCCCTCGTGACCGTGGTCGCGCCGCAGGCGCGGCCGATGCCCGAGGGCGTCGTGGTCCATCTGCGCGCGTTCGGCGACGCGGACCTCGAGGGCGTCGCGCTTGCGGTGGCCGCCAGCGACGACCGCGAGCTCAACGCCCGCGTCGCGCGGCTGGCCCGGGAGCGCGGCGTGTGGGTCAACGTCGCCGACGACCCGCAGGCGGGCGACGTGGTCCTCCCCGCCGTGGCGCGGCGCGGCGAGCTGCAGATCGCCGTGTCCACCGGCGGCGCGAGCCCCGCCCTCGCGCGACGACTGCGCGAGCGGCTGGAGCGCGAGTTCGGCCCCGAGTACGGCGACCTTGTCGCCCTGCTCGGGGCGCTGCGCGCCGCGTGGGAGCCGCGCGCGATCGCGGCCGGCGTCCCGCCGGCCGCGCGGCGCGCGGCCTGGCACGCGGTGCTCGACCTGCCGCTCGCGGAGCTGCTCGCGGCCGGCCGCGGCGCGGAGGCCGAGGAGCAGGCCCGAGCCGTGCTCGAGCGGACGCTGGCGGACGCCGGCGTCTGAGCGCGCAGCGGCTGAGCTCAAGCCCGCCTGCCTCATGCGCGCGCCGCCGGGCCGAGGCGCTCCGCGATCAGGCGCACCACCGCAGCCGGAGACGCCTCCGCGGCCTCGCCGTCCAGGCGCAGGCCGAGGCCCTCGGCGGTGGCCGACGTGGAGGGGCCGATGCTCACCACGAGCTGCCCGTCCACCGGCCCGCCCGGGTAGGCCTCCAGGAACCGCCGCGCCGTGTTGGAGCTGGCGAACGCCACGGCATCGAACTCGGTGATGTCCGGGAGCGGCGCCCGGTCGTCCACCGCAAGGCGGAAGACGGGCACGTCCGCCGCCGTCACACCGCGGACGGCGAGACCCCGGGCGACGTGGTCACCGCCGCCCTCCTCGCCGAGCAGGAGCACGCTCTGGCCGGAGCGCACCGGCAGCTCGTCGCCGAAGGCGGTGGCGGTCTCCGGCGCGTAGTCCACATGCAGGCCGCAGCGCCGCAGATGGGCGGCCGTCGCAGGGCCGACCGCGGCCACCGACGCGGCGCCAAGCGCTCGCACGTCGCGGCCGAGGCCCTCGAGCTGCTCGAGCAGCGCCTCGAGGGCGCCCGGCGAGCTGAAGACGAGCCAGTCGGCAGCCCCCAGCCGCTCGACGAGGTCCGCAGCCGCCGGCAGGGTCTCCGAGCGCAGCACCGGCACCTCGGCGGTCTCGGCGCCGGCGGCCTTGAGCAGGCGCACGATCTCGCTCGGGCGGCGGCGCACGCGCGGCACCAGGATCCGCCGCCCGGCCAGCGGCTGCGAGTCGTGCCACGCGAGCACCTCGCGCAGGCGCACGACCTCGCCGACCACCACGAGCGCGGGCGGATGCAGGCCGGCGTCGCGCACGCGCGCCTCGATGTCGGCCAGCGTGCCCGTCACGACGCGCTGGCCCGGCGTCGTCCCGCGCTCGATCACCGCCGCCGGAGTCTCCGCCGCACGGCCCTCAGCGATGAGGCGTCCGGTGATGCCCGGCAGATTGGTGAGCGCCATGAGGAAGACGAGCGTGTCGGCGCCGCGGGCGATGCCGGCCCAGTCCACCCGGGACTCCGGCTTGGTCGGGTCCTCATGACCGGTGATGACGGCGAAGCTCGAGGCATACCGCCTGTCGGTGACCGGGATGCCGGCGTAGGCCGGCGCGGCGATGGACGAGCTCACGCCGGGGACCACGATGAACGGCACGCCGCGCTCGCGCAGATGCGTCGCCTCTTCGCCCCCGCGCCCGAAGACGAACGGGTCGCCGCCCTTGAGCCGCACCACGCACTTGCCCTGCAGCGCGTGCTCGGAGAGCAGCTCGTTGATGCGCGGCTGCGGCACCGCGTGGACGGCCGCCTGCTTGCCGACGTAGATCAGCTCGGCGTCGGCCGGGGCCAGGGCGAGCATGGAGTTGTCCGCGAGCCGGTCGTAGACCACCACTTCGGCCTGCGCCAGCGCGTCGGCGCCGTGACGCGTGAGGAGGCCCGGGTCGCCGGGCCCCGCACCGACGAGGTAGACGGTGCCGGGTGTGTCGTTCATCGTGCCTCCAGCCCGACGATGCGTTCGAGAAGGTCCGCGTCCAGAGAGGCCTCGACGTGGTCGGCGAGGCGCTCGATGTCGTCGTCCGGCGAGGGCGCGGCGCTCTCGCGGAGCGGCAGGCCGCGCGCGGCGCGCAGACCGTTGAGGACGGCGGCGCGGAGCGCCGGATGGTCGAACAAGCCGTGGACGTAGCTGCCGCAGACGGCGCCGGAGACGGCGCCGTCGTCGTGGGCGGAGCCGTCGGCGCCGCGCAGCCGCAGCAGCGGCGCGGCGCCCTGCCCCAGCACCGTCCTGCCCATGTGGATCTCGTAGCCGTGCAGCGGCGTACCGGCCGGGCCGAGCGAGCCGCCGGTGGCGGGCGCCTCGGCGCCGAGCAGCTCGCCCTCCACGCGCACGGTGCGCTTGTCGCCGGCGAAGGTCGTCTCGGCGTCGAGCAGGCCGAGGCCGTCGATGCTGCCGACGTCCGACTCGACGTGCTCCGGGTCGTGGATGCGGCGGCCGAGCATCTGGTAGCCGCCGCAGACGCCGACCACCGGCGTGCCGGCGGCGGCCCGCGCGGTCACCGCCGCCGCCATCCCGCTCTCGCGCAGCCAGGCGAGATCGGCGATCGTGCTCTTGGTGCCGGGCAGCACGATCGCCGCCGCGCCCTCGAGCTCGCCCGGCGTCGTCGCGTACCTCACGTTCACGTCCGGCTCGTCCGCCAGCGCGTCGAAGTCCGTGTAGTTGCTGATGAACGGCAGCCGCACCACGGCGATCTGCAGCGGCGCATCAGGCTTCGCCCGGCGCCGCCGGTCCTCGATCCCCAGCGAGTCCTCCTCGTCGCCGCGCCAGTCGCTGAGCATGGGCACCACGCCCAGGGTCGGCACGCCCGTCTTCTCCAGCAGGAACTCGATGCCGGAGTCGAGCAGCGTGGCGTCGCCGCGGAACTTGTTGATCACGAACGCCGCGATGAGCTCGCGCTCCTCCGGCGTGAAGAGCTCCATGTGGCCGACGAGGCTGGCGAAGACGCCGCCGCGGTCGATGTCGCCGATCAGCAGCGTGGGCGCCTGTGCGTAACGAGCCACCTTCATGTTGACGATGTCCTGGCCCCGCAGGTTGATCTCGGCCGGGCTGCCGGCGCCCTCGATGACGATGAGGTCGTTGGCGGCGCGCAGGCGCTCGTAGGCGGCGGTGACCGTGGGCCAGACCTCGGGCTGGTAGGCGTGGTACTCGCGCACCGCCATGTGGCGGACGGGGCGACCGAGCACGATGACCTGGCTGCCGGTCTGCGAGCTCGGCTTGAGCAGCACGGGGTTCATGTCCACGTGCGGCTCCACGCCGGCCGCGCGCGCCTGGTACGCCTGCGCGCGGCCCAGCTCGCCGCCCTCCGGCGTGACGAACGAGTTGAGGGCCATGTTCTGGGCCTTGAACGGCGCCACGCGGTAGCCGCGGCGCGCGTAGATGCGGCAGAGCGCCGCGGCCAGCACGCTCTTGCCGGCGTGCGAGCCGGTGCCGACGCACATGAGGGCGCGGGCGCCGGGGCGCGGCGGCGCAGGGATGGGGCGGGTGGCGGAGGTCACAGCTCGATTCCTTTGCGGGCGGGGACGTCGGGATACGGGTGGCGGACGGCGGTCATCTCGGTGACGAGACCGGCCGCGGCGAGCAGCTCCTCGGGAGCGCCGCGGCCGGTGCTGACGACCTCCTGATGCTGCGGCCGCGCGGCCAGCGCGGCCAGGACCTCGTCCAGCTCGACGAGCCCGTGCCGCAGGGCGGCGTGCAGCTCGTCGAGCACCACGAGGTCGCAGGCCGGGTCGGAGAGCGCCGCCCGGGCCGCGGCCCAGGCCGCGGCGGCGGCGGCGCGGTCGTCCGCCGTCGCGGCGCCGCGCAGCAGGCCGCTGCGTGAGACGGCCGGCCGGACAACGTCCACGCCGGCGGCGCGCAGCGGGGCGAGCTCGGAGCTCTCCGGGCCGCCCTTGACGAACTGGACGAAGACGACGCTGAGGCCGGCGCCGCGGGCGCGCAGCGCCTGACCGGCCGCCGCCGTCGTCTTGCCTTTGCCGTCGCCCGTGTACACCTGGAGCAGGCCGGCGGCCGCCTGGGGGCGACCGCCGCCCTCGAGCGCCGCGGCTGCGAGACCGTCCAGGCCGCGCAGCCATCCGAGCACCTCCGCCGGTGTGCCGGCCACCTCCGCGCGGTCGAGCCGCGGTCCTGCGGGCGACTCCGAGGCCGGCGCAGCCGGCCGCTCCACGACGACCGCCGTCGCCCCGGCGAGACCGGCGGCGCGCAGCTTGTCGGCCACACCGCCGGCGTCCCCGCTCTCTTTGGTCACGAGCACGGTGGCGCCGAGGTGGCGCAGCAGCGCCGCGTCCAGCCCGGCGCTCGTAGGACCCTGCATCGCCACGATGTCGGCGGGCTCAAGCCCTGCCTCCACGCACGCCGCCAGCGCGTCGGGCGTGGGCAGGACGCGCGCCACCAGGCGCACGCCGGCCTCACGCGCCACCCGCGCATACGTGGCGAGCGTCTTGCTGCCGACGGTGAGGAAGATGGTGCCGGGATGACGCTCGCCCGCCGGGCCGGCTCCCGCGCGAGCACGGGCGAGCTCCACCGCGAGGTGGGCCGCGTCCGCCGCGGTGGCGGCGCGCACGACGCCGGCGGGCAGCACCAGGGCCGGCCGCGGCACGCGCAGATACGGCCGGCCGGCCGCCGCGCACGCCTTGACGGCGGCCTCGGAGATCACCTCGGCGAAGGGGTGGGTGGCGTCCACCACGGCGTCGGCCTCCGCGACCAGGCGCGCCAGCTCCTCCTCGTCCAGGCGGCCGCCGCGGACGGCGGCGCCCGCGGGCGCAGCCAGCCGGGCGCCGTAGTCGCTCGCCGTGCTCACGAGCACGTCGTAGCCGGCGCCGCGCAGCTCCGCGGCCAGCTCGCGGGCATCACTGGTCCCTCCGAGCAGCAGGATCACGTGCGATACCCCCGGGGGGTGATCATGCGGCCGTCGCGGACCAGCGTCGCGCTGTTGCCGACCACGAGGATGGTGAGCATGTCCACGTCCTCCTCGCGCAGCTCGCCGAGCGTGGTCACGCGCGCCTCCTGCCCGTCGCGCAGCGCGTTGCGCACGAGCCCGACGGGCGTGCCCGGCGCGCGCCGCTCGCGCAGGATGCCCAGCGCGCGCCGCAGCGGCTCATGCCGCTTGGTGCTCCGCGGGTTGTAGAGAGCGAGCACGAAGTCGCCGTCGGCGGCGGCGGTGAGCCGCCGCTCGATCACCTCGAGCGGCGTCAGCAGGTCGCTCAGGCTCACGACCGCGAAGTCGTTCATGAGCGGCGCGCCGAGGCACGCCGCCGCGGCGCTCGCGGCGGTCACGCCGGGCACGACCTCCACGGTCACCGGCGAGCCCTCGGGCAGCAGCTCGAGCACCAGCCCGGCCATGCCGTACACACCGGCGTCGCCGGTGCTGATGACGGCGACGCAGGCTCCGGCCGTCGCCTCGGCGACGGCCGCCTCCGCCCGCGTCGCCTCCTGCCGCATCCCGCTGGCGACCGTGCGCTTGCCGGTCACCAGATCGGCGACCAGCTCCAGATAGGGCTTGTAGCCGACGACCACGTCGGCGGCGGCCAGCGCCGCCACCGCCGCCGCCGTCAGATGGTCTCGTCCGCCTGGTCCCAGGCCGACAAGCCACAGATGTCCTGCGCCGGCGCCACCGTCACTCCGTCCCGCACCGTCCTGGGCGCGAGGAGCTCCGTCTGCACGCCGGTCAGCATCGCTGCCGGTTCGCATACCGCTGCCACTCCTGTGATCTCTTCCACGAATCCCGGCTCGCGCAGCACGTCCTGCAAAAGACGAATGCGCTCCCGGTCGATGATCTGCACGGGCACCCCGAGCGTCGCCGCGGCGGCGAGGATGCCCTCTTCGTCTCTCTTCAGGTCGATGGTCGCGACGGCCCGCACGTCCCGGCGGCGACGACCGGCGGCCGCCAGGGCCTCGTCCACCGCCGCCAGCACCTGCTCCTCGCTGACTCCCTTGCGCGCGCCGATGCCGAGCACCACCCTGCGCTGCGCCTCGGTGCCCGTCGTCACCACCGCCTGACCGCGCGTCTCGGCGGCGATCTGCTCGGCCAGGCCGTTGGCGCCGCCCTCGTGCCCTGCCAGCAGGCTGATGCTGAAGCGCCCGGCGTCGTCCACCACGACCACCGCCGGGTCCTCGTACTTGCTCGCCGCGTGCGGGCCGACGGCGCGGACCATGATGCCGCTCGCCATGATGCCGACCACGGCCGCGTGGTCGCTCCACAGACCGCCGACGAACTCAGACAGCGGCGGCTGGTACACACGCGCCTCCGGGACGTACGCCTTGGCCGCCCAGAGCGTGACGCGCTCGGGCTCGGCGAAGCGCTCCTGCAGGCCGAGCCCCAGCCGCGCGCCCTCCTTGGACACGGCGATGAGGGCGATGGGGCCGCTGCGCTCAAAGTGGATCATGTCTCCTCCGCCCGGCGGTAGCCGTGCGTGAACCCGGCGTCGTAGAGCAGCGACGCCTCGCCCTCGTTGCGCAGCGCGTCGCCCACGAGGATCATCGCCGTACGGTCCACCCCGGCCTCGCGCGCCTGCGCGGCGATGGTGGCCAGCGTGCCGCGCAGCACGATCTGCTCCGGCCACGACGCCCGCTGCACCACCGCCGCCGCGGTCTCCGGCGGGTAGTGCCCGAGCAGGTCGGCCATCGTAGCGTCCAGGTCGCCGGCCGAGAGGAACACGGCCATGGTGGCGCGATGCGCCGCGAGGCCGGCGAGGTCCTGCCCGGCGGGCACCGGCGTACGGCCGGCCCGCCGCGTGATGATCACCGTCTGCGAGATGCCCGGCGCGGTCAGCTCGGCGGGCAACGCCGCCGCGGCGGCGACGAAGGAGCTCACGCCGGGCACCACCGTGTACTCGATGCCCCGCGCATCCAGGGCGCGCATCTGCTCGCCGATCGCGCCATACAGGCTCGGGTCTCCGGTGTGCAGGCGCACGACCGCCTTGCCGGCCGCGTGCGCCCCGCTCATCACCTCCACCTGCTCGCCGAGCGCCATCCCGGCGCTGTCGTGCAGTTCGCAGCCCGGGCGCGTCCAGCTCAGCACCGCCCTGGGCACGAGCGACCCTGCGTAGACGACCACGTCCGCCTCCTCGAGCAGGCGGCGGCCCTTGACGGTGATGAGCTCGGGGTCGCCGGGACCGGCGCCGACGAAGTGGATCATGAGCGCGCCTCCTCAGGCGGGGTGGCCGGCGGCGCGCCGCCGGCCCGATGCATCAGGACGGTGGTGAAGTACTCGCGGTCGCCGGCCCACGCGCGCAGGTCGGCGGTCACGCCCTCGCCGGGCTGCGAGGCGCGCCGCACGGCGACGGCCTCGGCGCCGGTGCGCTCGGCCACCTCGGCGAGGGCGCCGAGGTGCCTGCCGGACTTCATGAACACCACGTTGGGCGCCCGCTCCAGCAGCTCGGCCGCGTCCGCCGGCGGCTCGTCGGGCCACACCAGCAGCGGCTCGCGGCCCTCCGCCAGCGGCCGGCCGACGGCCGCGGCGCAGGCCGCCATGGCGGTCACGCCCGGCACGGTGCGCACGTCGGCCGCCGGCGAGAGACGGCGCAGCGCCGCGAGCAGGTAGCTCCACGTGCTGTACAGCATGGCGTCGCCGAGCGTGATGAAGGCGGCGGGGCGGCCGGCGGCGGCGAGGCGCAGCAGCAGCGCCGCCGCCTCGTCCCAGGCCGCAAGGAGCACCGCCGGGTCCTCGGTCATGGGGAAGTGCGCCGTGTGCACGTCGCAGCCCGCGGGCAGATGGGGGCGCGCGATGCTGAGCGCCAGGCTGTCTCCGCCACGGCGAGGCGCCGGCGCGAGCACGGCGCCGGCCTCGCGCAGCACCTCGACGGCGCGCACGGTGAGCAGCCCGGGGTCGCCGGGGCCGACGCCGACGCCGTGGATGACGCCGGGCGTGGCGCCGGGCGTGGCGCCGGGCGCCGGGTCAGGACCGCCGGGCCCGTGGCCGAGGCTCATCCGTCCTCCCCCAGCTCGGCGCTCGTCACCCACACGGGGTTGAGCGCGTCGAAGCGCAGCAACGGGCCGGCGGGCACGCCGCGGGCCACGCTGATCTGGCTGCAGGTGAAGCCGGCCCAGGGCGGCCGGCGCAGGGCCGCCGCCACCGCCGCGGTCGTCTCCAGGCAGGCGGTGTTGCAGACCACCCGGCCGGCCGGACGCAGCAGGGCCGGGAGGGCGTCGAGGATCGCTGAGAGGTTGCCTCCGCTGCCCCCGACGAGGATGCGGTCGAACGAGCCCGGCGCGAGGCCGGCGAACGCCGCCGGCGCCTCGCCGTCCACGATCTCCACGTTGTCGAGGCCAAAGAGCCGCACGTTCTCGGCGACCAGCGCCAGCGCCTCGGGGTCGCGCTCCAGCGCGACCACACTTCCGTCCGGGCAGAGCAGGGCCGCCTCGACGCTGAGACTGCCGGTGCCGGCACCCACATCGAGCACCCGGTGGTCCGGCCGCAGCCGCGCGGCCGAGATGGTCAGCGCGCGTACTTCGCTCTTGGTCATCGGGACGTCCGCGCGGGCGAAGAGCTCGTCCGGGAGCCCCGGCGGTACGGCGCCGCGCGGGCGTCCGCCTGTCGGGTGTGTGGGGGTCATTCCAGGTCCTCCCGCTCGATGAAGACGACCGAGAGGCCGTCGAACTCGCAGGCCGCGATGTCGTCCACGGCTCCGGTGGTGATGCGCTCGTCCGGCTCGCCGAGACGCTCGAGCACGGTGACTCGCGCCGCGACGCCCGCGGCCGTCAGAGCCGCCGCAAGCGCCTGCGGCGTGCGGCTCGCGTCCGTGAGCGCCAGCACGCGAGGGTGCTCGCGCGCCGCGTCCACGACCCCGTCCACGCTGAGGCCGTGCGCGCTGGCGAACCACAGGTCGTGCCACGGCCGGCCGAGCCGCGCCGCCGCGAGCTGCGCCGAGCTGATGCCCGGCACCGTCATGATGTGAGCCTCCGGCAGCAGGCGGCGCAGAGCCACAGGGATGCCGAAGAACCCGGGGTCGCCGCTGGCCAGCACCACGATGCGGCGGCCGGCGTGCGCGCGCAGGGCGGCGGCGACCTCGTCCATGTCGCCGCCGACCACCACGCGCTCGGCGCCGGCAGGGGCGAAGCGCTCGAGCTGCCGGCGTCCGCCCACCGCGACCTCGGCGCGCCGGATGGCGCGCCACGCGGCCGGCGTGAGCCACTCGTCGGCGCCGGGGCCGGTGCCGACCACGGTGAGGTCGAGGCGCGGCGCGAGCGGCGGCGCTGCTTCAGCGGCCGCCGGGGCGGCGCGCAGCGCCGCCGAGCGGCCGATCACCGCTCCCGCGTAGTCGACGACGGCGCAGTCGCAGCTCGGCGCCGGACCCTCGCCGGACCGGCGCGCGGCGCGCTCGGCGGCGCGCCGGGCCGCACGGTCGGCGGCGTCGTCCCACACATCCTCCAGCCCGGCATCAGACAACAGGCCGACGGCGGCCTCGACGGTCGGGAGCTCGAGCAGCTGCGTCACGAGCGTGGGCGGCGCGCCTGCGGCGGCCGCCAGCGCCGCAACCGTCTCCAGCCGCGCGTCGGCGACGGCGCTGTGCGTGTTCCACACGCCGGCGGCGACCTTGACCAGCTTGCCGATGTGGCCGACGAGCACGACCCGCCGCACGCCGGCGTCCACGCAGCGGTCGAGCAGCGCGCCGACGAAGTTGGAGCACTGCACGATCTGCGTCTCCGCGGCGCCGAACTGCTCACGCGCGGCCCGCTCGCCGAAGCCGCCGGGCGTGAGGTACACGGTGTCCCGGCCGTCGGCGAGCGCCACATCCACCTGAGGCAGCAGCGAGCGCAGCCAGGCGTCCTGCGACTTGGGCACCACGCGACCGGACGTGCCCAGCACGGAGAGCCCGCCGACGATGCCGAGCCTCTCGTTGAAGGTCCGCAGTGCGGTCGCCTCGCCGCCCGGGATGCTGACGGTGACGCGCAGCGGTCCGTCCGGCAGCGCCGCGCGCACGGCCGCGGCGATCATCGCCCGCGGGACCGGGTTGATCGCCGGTTCTCCCGGAGGGATCTGCAGGCCGGCCCGGGTGACCGTGCCCACCCCCGGGCCGGCGGCGAACCGGACGGCGAGCGGCGCGAGATCCTCAGCCGGCCCCGCCGTCTCCGCATCTCCCAGCAGCTCCACCTCGGCGACCACCGTCATGCCGTCGGTGACGTCCGGGTCGTCGCCCGCGTCCTTCACGACGGCCGCGCGGGCGCAGCCGGCGCGCGGGCGCTCCACCCACTCCACCGCCAGCGTCACGCGGTCGCCGTCCGGCAACTCCACCTCGACGGCGTCGCAGACGTCGGCGGCTGCGCCGGCGCTACCGGCTCCGCCGGCCCGGCCGGCTCCGCTCGCCGCGCCGGCGAGCGCCCGCGCCGCCGCCGCCGCGGCGGCGGCGGCGCACGTCCCGGTGGTCAGACCGCCGCGCAGCTCTTTGTCCTCCGCGGTCACACCTCTCCCTCGGCCACGCGCAGCAGCGCGTTCACCGTCGCCGCGGCCAGCGGACTCCCGCCGCGGGTGCCCTCGATGGCGACGAACGTCAGGTCCGACTCCAGCAGCGCCGCCTTGGACTCGGCCGCGTCCACGAACCCCACCGGCATGCCGATCACGAGCGCCGGCCGCGCCACGCCCTCATCCACCAGGGCGAGCACCTCGCGCAGCGCCGTCGGCGCGTTGCCCAGCGCCACCACGGCGCCGTCCAGGCGCGACCCGAACGTGCGCATGGCGCACGCCGCCCGCGTGCGGCCGGTGCGCCGCGACTCCTCCGCGATCGCCTCGTCCGCGATCAGGCATTCCACCGTGCCGCCGTAGGCGTCCACGCGCCCCGCGTTCACGCCGATGCGCACCATGTGCGTGTCGGTCGCCACCAGGCACCCGCCGCGCAATGCCTCCGCTCCGGCCTCCACGGCGCCCGGCGAGAACCGCACGGCCGTCGCCAGTGAGGGGTCACCGCTGGTGTGCACCAGGCGCTTGACCACCGTCCGCTCGCCGGCAGACCAGTCCCCGGCGGGCAGCAGCCCGTCGATGATGGCCATGCTGCGGACCTCGATCTCGTGAGGCTTCAGGCCAGGCATGAGGCCTCCCCGGCGCGCTCGAGCAGGATCTCGGCGATGCGCGCGTCGGCGCCGAGGGGACGGCCGAAGCGGAACGTGACCTCCGGGTGCTCGGCGGCGAACCCGGCCAGCATCTGGGGGACGTCGCGGCGGATGTGCATGCCGTCGAAGAGGAAGCAGGGCTGCACGACGATCTCCGCGGCTCCGGCGGCGACGGCCTCCGCGACCGCGTCGGCGAGGCTCGGCTCGGCGAGCTCCATGAAGGCGGGCAGGACCGGCTCGTCGCGATGCGCGCGCAGCTGCGCGACGAGCTCCATGAACTGCTCGGTGGCGGCGGGGTTGCGGCTGCCGTGACCGAGGACGATGAGGGCGGTGCTCATGAGGACTGACCTCCGGAAGGGGCGGGGGGAGCGGACGTGGATGAGGCGCGGGCCGACGAGGCCCCGGCGGACGAGGCGCGGGCGAACGCCCGGCAGCGCTCGAGCCAGTGCTCGAGCAGGGCCGGGCAGCCCGCGAAGTGCAGGTGGATGTAGGAGGCGAAGAGGTCGCCGGCGGCGTAGCCCTCCGGCGATCCCTCGTGGACGTAGGCAGCGTGACGCTCGTTCTCGAGCTCGCAGGTCGAGTAGTGGAACTCGTGGCCGCGAACGCGGACGCCGGCCGGCCCGAGCAGGCTGTCGCCGGCCAGGCGCGCCTCGCGGTAGCCCATGCCCTGCAGGCGCTCGTGCATGGTGGCGCGGCCGGGGACGGCGCCGACCAGCGGCCAGGTGCGCCCGTCCAGGTCCTCCAGCGAGCGGCACAGATACAGCAGGCCGCCGCACTCGGCGTACACGGGCAGGCCGGCCGCGATCGCCGCCGCCAGCCGGCGGCGCAGCTCCACGTTGGCCGAGAGCTCGCGGGCGTGGAGCTCCGGGTAGCCGCCGCCGAGGTAGAGCCCGTCGCAGACGGGCAGCTCGGCGGCGGTCAGCGGGCTGAAGCGGACGAGCTCGGCCCCGCTGTCGCGCAGCAGCTCCAGGTTGTCCGCGTAGTAGAAGGCGAAGGCGTCGTCCCAGGCCACCGCGATGCGCGGGCCGGGTGCGGCGCCGGCCGAGCGCGCGGAGCCGGCGGGCGCAGCCGTCTGCGACGGGACCGGCGCCGGGACCGCCGAGGCGCGAGCCGGCGCCGGCGCCGTCGCGGCCTCAGGCGCCGGCGCCGCCGCGGCCTCCGCCGCCAGCGCCAGCACGCGGTCCACGTCCACGTACTCTTCCATGTGGGCCGCCAGCCGGTGCATCACGGCCTCGACCTCGGCGCTCAGCTCGTCGGCGACCACCAGGCCGAGGTGCCGCGAGGGCAGCTCCAGGTGCTCGGCCGCGGGCACGTAGCCGAGCACCTCGACCCCGGCGCGCTCGATCGCCGCCTGTACGGCGGCCCGCGAGCGCCGGGGATTCCAGCGGTTGAGGATCACCCCGGCCACGCGCACATCCGGGTCGTAGGTGGCGAACCCGAGGACCAGCGCCCCGACGCTCGCGGCCATGCGCGACGCGTCCACCACCAGCACCACCGGCGCCCGCAGCAGCTTGGCGACCTCCGCGGTGCTCGACGGCGTGACGCCGTCGCGGTGCCCGTCGAACAGGCCCATGACGCCCTCGACCACAGCGACGTCGGCCTGCAGTCCGGTGACGGCATCCCGCACCGCGTCTTCGCCCATCATGAACAGATCGAGATTGCGGCCGGCCGGGCCGGCGGCGTAGCGCTGGTAGCCGGTGTCGAGGTAGTCGGGGCCGACCTTGAACCCCTGCACGCGCAGCCCACGGAGGCGGAGCGCCGCCATGAGGCCGAGCGCGAGCGTCGTCTTGCCCTCTCCGCTGCGCGGCGCGCCGACGACCAGGCGCGGCACGGTGGCCTCCCGGCTCACGATGCCGTCTCCGGAGGAGTCAGCTCGGCGAACGACTCCAGCAGCAGGTCGTTCTGCCGCGGGTGCCGCGGGCTGATGCGCACATGTGCCGGCAGCCCGAACGAGGCGCAGTCGCGGACCAGACGGCCGCGCGCGAGCAGCTCCGCACGGAGGCCGGCGGCGTCGCCGGCGTGGATGAGGAAGAACCCGGCGGTGGTGGGCTCCGTGGTCCAGCCCAACTCGCGCAGGCCGGCGACCAGCCGGTCCCGCTCCGTGGTGAGCAGCTCCACGGAGCTCCGGTGGTGCGCAAGATCGGCGAGCGCCGCGAGCCCGGCGGCCTGCGCACAGGCGTTGACGCTCCACGGCGGAGCCGCGGCGCGCAGCGCCGCGGCCAGGCCCGGCTCGGCCACCGCATGCCCAAGGCGCAGGCCGGCGAGCCCCCAGTACTTGGTCATCGAGTGCAGCACGACGAGGTTGCCGGCGGCGAGCGACTCGCGCTCCCACTGCGGCTCCGGGAGCAGGTCGCAGTAGGCCTCGTCGAGCACGAACAGCGTGCCGGGGTGGTCGGCGACGAGGGCGGCGGTCAGCGCCGCAGGCAGCGCCGCCCCGGTCGGGTTGTTGGGAGAGCAGAGCCAGCAGAGCCGCGGCCGCAGCTCGTCGAGGGCCGCGCGCAGGGCGGGCTGGTCGCAGAAGAAGCCCGCCCCGTGCCCCGCGTGCGCCAGCGCCACGCGCTCGAGCCGCGCGCCGGTCAGCAGCGTCGCGACCTCGCACTCGCCGAACACCGGCGCGAGCGCGAGCGCCACGTCGCCGGGCGCGAGCGCGAGCTGCGCGACCAGCCGGATGAGCTCGGTGCTGCCGTTGCCGCACACCACCTGCCGCGCGTCCACGCCGTGCCGCGCCGCGAGCGCCTCGCCCAGGGCGACGGCGCGGGGGTCCGGGTACGCGTCCACCACGGCGCCGGCGACCGCGACGGCCACGCCGGAGGCGGCGCCGAGCGGCGACTGGTTGGAGCTGAAGTCGATGATGGCGGCCGGGTCGACGCCCTCGGCGCGCAGCGCCGACGGGTCGACCGCGCCGTGCACGGAGGCCCGCACGGAGCGGAAGAACGGCCGTGCCAGCGCCGCCCGGGTGGCTGTGGCGCGGGCGCTCATGCGTGCACCGCTCGCGTGTCGCGGGCGCTCACGCGTGCACCGCGGCCGTGAGCACGGCGGCCAGGCCGGCGGCGAGCACGACGGTCGCGCCGCCGGCCGCCCACACCCGCCACACGGCGTCGTCGATCACGGCGCCGGTCAGCGGCCTGTCGGCGGTCCCCAGCGCGTAGGCGCCGGGCTTGCGGAGCTGCACGCCGAGGCTGCCGGCCATGGTCGCGATCGCCAGCGTCTTGTTGGGGCCGTACTGCGGCTGGTGCTGCGTGCGGAACGCCCACCAGGCCTTGCCGGCGGTGCCCTTGGCCGCCGAGACCGCCACCAGCAGCAACCCGGTGAGCCGCGTCGGCAGCCAGTTGGCGGCGTCGTCGCTGCGCGCCGCCGCCTTGCCCACGTACTCGCGCTCGTCGCGGTAACCGAGCATCGCGTCCATGGTGTTGACGGCCCGGTAGGCGAGCGCACCGGGCAGGCCGAAGAGGGCGTAGCACAGCAGCGGCGAGACGACGCTGTCGGTGAGGTTCTCGGCGAGCGACTCGACGGTGGCCGAGACGATGAGCGGCGGGTCGAGGTCCGGCGAGCGGCTGACGAGCGCTGCGAGCGAGGCGCGCGCCGCCTCGGTGTCGGAGGCGAGCGCGCGCTGCACGTCGCGGCCGGCGCGCACCAGCCCGCGGAGCGAGAACGTGGTCTTGAGCGCGTACGCGCCGATCGGCAGGGCCAGCCACCAGGGCAGCTCGTTCAGGATGAGCGTGAGGGCGAGGCCGGCGGCGAACGCCGCTCCGGCCGTCACGACGACGATCAGGATGCCGTACGCGAACTCGGCGCCGGGCCGGCTGCGCGGCCGGCGCCGCTCCAGGGCGCCGATCAGCCGGCCCATCCACACCACCGGGTGGAGCGCGTTGGGCGGCTCGCCCAGGGTGACGTCGATGAGCCCGGCGAGCAGGACCGTGGCGAGCGCGAGCCGCCAATCATGGGGGACGAAGAGCATCAGCGTGCAGTCGGAGGGCGAGCCGGGCGGGCTCAGTCCTCGTCCGAGGGCACGTACTTGTCGGGCTCGAGACCGTCGAGGTGCCCGGTGGCGTTGATGTAGCGGATGGTGACGCAGCCGCCGGCGAACTCCAGCAGCGAGACGCCGCCGTGGGTGGTGGAGAGCGTCCACCACTTCTCCGGCGGCACGCCGAGGTAGTGGTTGAGGATCGCGCGGATGGGGCCGTCGTGCGCGACCAGACAGGCGCTCCCGCCGTCGCCCAGCTGATGGAAGCCGGAGGCGACGGCACTCGCGTTCATCGTCTCGGGCAGGCCCTCGTCCGGCTCCTCGCGGTCGTCGGCGGCGACCACCGCGGCGGCGCCCTCGAGCGCCGCGGCCGCGTCGCAGGCCGAAGCGGCGTCCAGCGCCGCCTGCGCCGCGCCGACGCGCATGGCCTCGAGCTCCACCGCCGCGGCGTCCGCCTCGGCGTTGCGCTCGCAGGCGCTCGCGTCTCCGTGACTCACGGCGCTCGCGCACGTGTTGCCGCTGTCGTCCACGCCGAACGGCGCCAGGATGTCGACCACGGCGGCGTGCACGCGCGCCTCGATGTCGCGCAGCGACTCGCCGTTGGGCAGCGCCGTCCCGTAGGGGTCCGCGGCAAACGCCGCGGTGAGCTCCGTGTCGGCCTCGAACTCCTGCCACGGCCGGCCCTCGTAGTCGCCCAGCGAGATCTCGCGCAGGCGCGCGTCGAGCGTCACCTGCGGCGCGTCCGCCGCCCCGGCGCCGCGCCAGGCGGCAGCGATGTGCTCGGCCGTCCTGCGCGCGCGAGCGAGGTCGCTCGCGTGGATGGGCATGGGGCCGTAGGGCGCGAGCCGCTCTGCGGCCGCTCGCGCCTGGTCCTCCCCCAGCGGCGTGAGCCGGTGGTCGCTCTGCCCCATCAGCGTCCCGCCGATGTTGCCGGTCGACTGCCCGTGGCGTACAAGGTAGAGCTTCATGGCGTCCTCGATCATGTGCGCGTTCAGTCGTGCCCGGTTCACATCGCCAGCCCGACGATCGCGGCGCCCATCACCAGGGCCGCCGCCTCGGCGAGCTCGATGCCCATGCCGTACACGTCGCCGGTGAGGCCGCCGAGGCGCTTCGCCACCACGGCCTGGACGCCGATCCCCACGGCGATGGCGACCGCGGCGACCACGAGCCCGGAGAACCAGGAGCCGGCGCCGCCGGCCACCAGGCTCGCCAGCCCGGCGACCACGATACCGGCGAACAGCAGGCCGCCGGCGAGCTGCAGCGGCCCCGGCGTGTGCTCGCGCGTGAACGCCTCGCCGGTGCCGGCGGCGCGCGCGTACGGCCAGTGGTACACGTTGAGCGCCGGCAGGGCGCGCGCCGCGCAGAGGCCGGCGATGAGAGGCGCGGCCGCGTCGGCGCGCGTGAGCGCGCCCAGGGCCG
This sequence comes from uncultured Thermoleophilia bacterium, assembly GCA_963793605.1. Classification (GTDB taxonomy): domain Bacteria; phylum Actinomycetota; class Thermoleophilia; order UBA2241; family UBA2241; genus CAIXSE01. Next base: position 56,913 of record CAWCAH010000004.1, on the reverse strand, counting down.
CGACCTTCAGGATCAGCAGCAGCACGGCGGCGGCCACACCCATGGCGCCGACGTTGTGGTCCTTCATGATCTCGAGCGCCCGCTCGCGCGGAGCGCCGCTGAGGATGCCGTCCGCGGTGTCCATCAGACCGTCCAGGTGCAGCCCGCGCGTCAGCAGCTCCAGCAGGATGATGACCAGCGTGGCCGCCACCAGCCCCGGCAGGAACGAGACCAGCCCGGAGTAGACGACCCAGGCGGCGAACCCCATGACCAAGCCGACCAGGGGGTACCAGCCCATGCTGCCCCACAGGTCTGACGGGCTGACCTCGCCCTCCACCTTGAGCCGGATGCCGGTGAGGAAGGTGACCGCGAGCGTGAGCCGGCGGCGCACAGACCCGGACGGCGCCGCGGCGGCGCCGGGCGTGGGCCCGGCGGCGCCGGCGCCCTCCGCGGACGCGGCGCCGGTGATCTTGATCTGGGGCGCCGGCTGGGCCGCGCTCTGCTCCTCGCTGCGTGTCTCTTGCGGGTCCGTCATCGCTCCGTGGGGGTCGTGTGTTCCGGCCTCGTGCTCGCGGTCTATCTCGTGAGCTCGGCGTCGGCCTCGTTCGGGTCGCCGGCCACGCCGGCGCTCTCGAACGTCGCCATCTCGCTGAGGATGCGCGCGGAGGCCTCGATGATGCTCATCGAGAGCGCCGCGCCCGTGCCCTCGCCCAGCCGCATCTGCAGGTCGAACAGCGGCGTGAGGCCCAGCTCCTCGAGCACCACCTGGTGCCCGACCTCGATGCTCACGTGGCTCGGCAGGATGTAGTCGACGCACTCATGGCACAGGCGCACCGCCGCGAGCGCCGCGGCGGCGCTGATGAAGCCGTCCATGACGACCGGCACGCGGTGCGCCGCGCCACCGAGGAACACGCCGGTCATGCCGGCGATGTCCAGGCCGCCGACCTTGGCCAGCACGTCCACGGGGTCCAGCCGGTCCGGCTCGTTGACGGCGATCGCCTTCTCGATGGTCGTGACCTTGCCGATCAGCGCCTCCTGCGTGATGCCGGTGCCGCGGCCGGTGACGCGCGCCGGCGCCTCGCCGCTCAGCACGCTGATCACGGCCGAGGCGGCGGTGGTGTTGCCGATGCCCACCTCGCCGGTGCAGATGATGTCGAGACCCTTCTCCAGCTCCTCCTCGACCAGCCGGATGCCGCTCTCGATGGCGCGCAGGGCCTCGTCGCGGGTCATCGCCGGGCCCTGCGCCATGTTGGCGGTGCCCGCCGCGCGGATCTTGTCGTGGCGGATGTCGGCCGCGCTGAGGTCGGCGTTCACGCCCAGGTCGGTGACGATGACGCGGGCGCCCACGTGCCGGCCGATGACGTTGATGCCGGCGCCGCCGGCGACCATGTTGAACACCATCGCCGGCGTGACCTCCGCGGGGAACGCGCTGACGCCCTCGGCCACCACACCGTGGTCGGCGGCCATCACAGCGATCGCCTTCTCGGCGATGACCGGCTGCTCCTTGCCCTGGATGCCGGCGAGCTGGATGGACAGGGTCTCCAGGCGGCCGAGCGCCTTGGGCGGCTTGGTCAGCTGCAGCTGGCGGGCCTCCGCGGCGCGCATGGCGTCGGCGTCGAGAGGGCCGATGGCGGCGATGGTGCGGTCGAGCAGATCACTCACTGGAGCTCCTTGGATGAGAGGGGATCGGCGGCTAGCGCCTTGACGTCCAGCGGATAGCCGGAGACGAGCAGATAGAGGCCGTCCGCGTCGCGGGCGAGGCGCTGGTTGGCCCAGCCGAGCTGGTCGCGGTACAGACGGGCGAGGGGATACTCGGGGACGACCCCGAGCCCGACCTCGTTGGTGACGGCGACGAGGGTGACGCCGGTCTCGGCGACCGCCTCGACGAGGCCGTCGACGGCGGCCGTGACGCGCGCCGCGGCGGCGCGCTCCTCGGCCGGGGGCAGCAGGTCCTTGTCGTAGTTGTAGCCGTCCTCCGGCGGCTCGCTGCCGCCGAACGCGCCGCCCTGGAAGAGCAGGTTGGTCACCCACAGGGTGACGCAGTCGAGGAGGACGACGGGGGCGCCGGCGGAGGCTCCGCCTCCGGCGCCCTCGGCAGCCATGCCGGCGGCGGCCGCACGCACGGCCGCCGGCACCTCTACGGGGCACTCGACCGTGGTCCACGTCGCGGGCCGCGAGGACTGGTGGGCGCGCACGCGCTGCTCCATCTCCTCGTCGTAGGTCTGCGACGTGGCGATGTAGGTCACGCGGCCGCCGTGCGGCTCGGCCAGCTGCGCCGCGAGCCGCTCCGCGTACGTGCTCTTGCCGCTCCGTGCACCGCCGGTGACGAGGATGAGCCGACCTTGAACGGGCCGGTCGTCAGATGTGTCCACCACCGCAGCCCTCCCTCGAGGCGTTGTCGCAGTGATCTCCCGGCCCAGGTCTCCTGGCTCGCGCTTCGTCCTACTTGCCGCGCCTTCCCGCCCCTCGGGGCAGTGGCACCTGTGCGGCGTTCGTCTGCGCTTACAGTTGCGGGGCAGCGCCGGCGTTGCACCGGCTTCCCTGCAGCTGAGAGATGCCCGGCAAGGCTACAGCCGCCGGGCCGGAGGGTCAAACGGCGGCGTGGCCTCACAAGCGGCGGAACTCGAAGAGCGCCGGGTCAAGCCTCGATTGTCACTCTGGGCGCGCAGTGCGCACCGCTCTACCATGATGGAGTGAAGATCCTCTATCTCGATGAATCCGGCGACCACAGCCTCAACGTCATCGACCCTCAGTACCCTGTCTTCGTTCTCGGCGGCGTCGTGCTCGACGCCGAATACGCATCGAGTGAGGTCGCCAACGCACTGCGTGACTTCAAGCGCTCGGTGCTCGTCCGCGAAGACATCCCGCTCCACACTGCGGATATCGTGCGCCAGCGCGGCCCATTTTGTGTTCTTGGCGATGCAGACGTGCGCGCGCAGTTCCATGAGCGCCTGAACGCCATGATGTGCGAGCTCGACTACACCGTTATCGCGTGCGCCATTCGCAAGGACGCGCATCTGGCCGCCTACGGCGCTGCAGCCATCGACCCGTACATGCTCAGTCTGAGCGTCCTGGTGGAGCGCTTCTGCTTCGCGCTTGCTGACGAGCGCCGGGGAGAGGAGGGGCTCATCGTGGCCGAGCGCCGAGGGCAGGCACTGGATTCGGCGCTGCTCGCCGCCTGGCGGCATCTTCGCGAGCGCGGCACGTCGTACCTTCGGTCGGCCGCTATTCGAGATCGCGTCAGGCAGCTGACACTCGCCGCCAAGCCATCCGCCGTGCCCGGACTGCAGTTGGCGGACCTGGTCGTCTCGCCGATCGGCAGACATGTCGCGGGCAAGACCCCGCGAGAAGACTGGACGATAGTAGAGTCCAAGCTTCGGCGACGGGGCGGCAGCTACCTCGGCGCCGGGTTGGTGGTCCTGCCCAAAGAGTAAGGTCGGGACCCGCTACGCAGTTCCCGACCTCTGTCCTTAGTATCGGCAGGAGGCACTCTCCAGTCAAGCACCCGGCGTGCGTCCGCGCACGCGACCCATCACCTTGACCAGTTCGGCCGGGGTGACGATGGGAACTCCCATGCAGTGATCGCCTGGGAAGTGGACCCCGTTGCCGGTGACCAGACAGCGCGCGCCGCCGGCCAGTGCGACCTCCACGAACGGCTGGTCGTTCGGATGAGGGAGGTCCATCTCGAGTGGCGGGGCGCCGGTCGGCAGGCCGTACCGCCGGACGAGTCGCAGCAGCTCGTCGACGGACTCCGAGCTGATGTGCAGCCGGTCCCGGCGCAGGACGGTCTCGTACTCCGCCATCAACCGGCCGTCGGTGCACGGCTCCAGTTGCCCCGACGCGAGCAGGCTGACGATACGCGCCGGCGGTCCGAACGGCGAGAGCATCCCGGAGACCAGGACGTTCGTGTCGATGACGAGCCTCACCCTGCTTCGCGCTCGCTCCGCTCCCGGCGCACCTCGTCGATGACCCCGTTGATCTCCTCCAGCGTCATCAGGTGCGTACCTCTGGCCACGGACTCCATCTGCTGCGCCTCGAGGGCGGAGAGGGCACGATTGCGACGGAAGGACCTGAGCACCTCCTCCACATCGTCGTCGCGGACGGCCGCGAGCACAGCAACAGGCCGGCCGTTGTTGGTGACGACCATCTCGCGCTCGTCGGCGAGGTCACGCCACATCTCCGCCGACTTGGAGCGCAGATCACGTACAGTCACGAATCTCATCCCGATCCTCCTTCTGTGACACAAGTGTGACACATGCGTGTCACACGTCAAGCGACGGCGAGCTGCGACTCCTGTCTGACCGCGGGCTTCAGGCCGGCAGGCCCGCCTCCTCGCGGAGCACCGCGAGGCGGGCCTCACCGGCGGTCCGCTGGTCCACGCCGCCGGCCTGCGCCGCCACCCACTCCTCGAGCTTGGCCAGCGCGGCGCCGCTCCCGACGGCCTCGCGCGCCTGCGCCAGCCCGTCGGCGAGGTCGGTGGCCTGGCCGGCCACGTACAGCACCGCGGCCGCGTTGAGGCAGGCGGCGTCGCCGCAGGCCTCGTGGCCTCGGCCACCCAGCACCTGGATGAAGCGCACCGACTCGCTGCGCAGGTCGGCCAGCGGCGCGATCTCGCTGTGCGCCGCGCGCCGCAGCCCGAAGTCCTCCGGCTCGACGGTGTACGAGTCGCGCCAGCCGTTGGCGTGCAGCTCGCTGACGATGCTCGGCCCCAGCACGGAGAGCTCGTCCATGCCGGCCTCGCGCCGCTCGTCGTACCCGTGCACGACCAGCGCGTGCTCGTAGCCGATCTCCATCATCACGTCGCCCACCGGCCCCAGCATGCCGTCCGCGTAGACCCCGCGCACGCCGTGCGTGGGGAGCATCGGGTTGGCGAGCGAGGCGGCGATGTTGAGCGTGGAGCCGAAGCGGATCTGGCTGAGGATGCGCCCGAGGCCGCCGGGGTGCACCGCCGGGCTCATGCCGTTGAAGATGCCGATGCCGGCGACGTCGATGCTGCGCTCCACGGTCGGGCCGTCGCACTCCACGTCGACGCCCACAGCCTCGAGGATGTCCACCGCGCCGCACTTGCTGGTGAGGGCGCGCGCGCCGTGCCGGGCGATCCGCGCGCCGCGCGCCGCGGCGATGATCGCCGCCGCCGAGCTGACGTTGAACGTCTTGAGCGTGTCCATGCCCGTCCCGGAGTTCTCGACCAGCGGACCGCGCCCGCGGAGGCTCGAGGCCTGCGCGGCAGGCACGGTGTCGAACTCGACGATCGCCTCCCAGGCGCCGGCGATCTCCTCCGGGGTCTCACCCTTGGCCGTGAGGGCGGCCAGGAGCGCCCCCTGCTGCAGCTCCGGCTGCTCGCCGAGCAGCACCTGACGGAACAGCTCGTAGGTGCGCTCGCGCGTCAGGTCCTTACCGTCGATGAGACGCTGGACCTCGGCGCCGAACTCGCGCAGCGCGGTGTCGTCGGGGGTCATGCGGATTCCTCTGGAGCGGGATCGGTGGGTCACGTCGTGGTGCAGGTGCGTGAGGGGTACAGGTGGACCTTGATGCCGGCGCGGCGGGCGACGAGGTCGAGGCCTTCGTCGAGCTCGGCCAGCAGCAGGCGGTGCGTGATCAGGTCGTCGACGCGCAGGCGACGGCTCGCCAGCAGCTCGAGCGCCTCCACGCCGTGGCGGAAGCTGCAGCCGTAGGCGCCGACGAAGGTGTGCTCGTGGTAGTGCACGGCGCTGAGGCTCACGCGGAGCGCCGCGTCGTCCGCCGGCAGCAGGCCGGAGAAGACGACGAGGCGGCCGCGCGGCGCCAGCGCCGCGATCGCCGCCTCGTACGCCCGCGGGTCGCCGACGGCCACCACGGCGACGTCCAGGGGGCGCGGCGGGGTGCGGTGGGCCGTCAGCCCGGCGGCGCGCCCGGCGCCGTGAGCAGAGCCTCCCGGCGCCGGGCGTCCGGCTCCATCACGACCACCTCGGCGCCGCGCAGGGCGCCGACCCGGCTGAGCAGGGTGCCGGCCGGGCCGGCGCCCCACACGCCGAGCACGTCGCCGGTGAAGACGCCGCCGAGCTCGAGCGCGTTGAGGCAGCAGCTCAGGGGCTCGGCGAACACGGCCTCCTCGTCGCTGAGCCCCTCGGGCACGGGGATCAGGCTCTGCAGCGGCGCCGCGACGTACTCGGCGAACCCGCCGTCGCGGTGAAAGCCCATGATGCGCATCTGCCGGCAGAGGTTCTCGGCGCCGCGCCGGCAGGCCGGGCACTCGCCGCACCACACGCCGGGGTAGATGTACACACGGTCGCCCCGCGCGACGGGGACCTCCGCGCGGGCCGCGCCCGCGGGGCGGGCCGCCTCTGGCGCGGCGGGTCCCAGCCGCACGACCTCGCCGACGACCTCCTCGCCGGGCACGCGCGGCAGCGTCAGGTCGCGGTGCCCGTGCCTCACTACCTTGAGGTCGGTGCGACAGAGGCCGGTGACGCTCACCCGGACCAGGGCTTCGCCGGGTCCGGGCTCGGGCACCGGCGTCTCGGCCAGCTCGAACGACCCGACCTCGCGGATCACCACCGCCTGCATGTGCACCGCGTCCATCACGCCGCCTCTCGGTCCTCGTTAACGCAAACAGCCCGGGCCGACTGCTTCCGTCGGGCCCGGGCCTCCCGTATGCGAGGCCGCGGCACGCGCCGCCGCCGCTCCGTTCACCACGCAGAGCGTCGTCAGCGCGCCTTGAGGCAGGTCTTCTGGCTCCCGGATAGTCCCTGCGCCGCGCCTTCCCGTCAGCGAGCTGACAGTGGCTCCGTGCGGCTTCGGTCCCCGGTCACAGCGGCGGGTCCGCGCCGGTCTTGCACCGGCTTCCCTCGAGTGGCCCTCGCGGGCACCTCCAAGCGGCGAGGATGCTACGCCGACATGCTCCGCGCGGTCAAGCCGAGCGGAGAACCGGCAGGCCGTTGACCGCATTCGCCGGCGGCCGCGACGCTCGTGGACTACCTGGAGGAGGTCAGCCCGGTCGACAAGGAGGCCTTCCACGCCTTCTTCTTCGGCAGCCAGGACGACCTGCGCCTGGTGGTGCAGAAGGACACCGACCTGCCGCTCATCCCGCGCGCCGACATGCGCATCGCGCTGCCGCCGGCGGTGCAGATGCCTGCGGCGACGTGTGACGCCATGACCGAGCAGCCGGGGCTCGTGCTCAACCAGTACTGGACGTTCGAGTGAGCTGACGGGCGGGAGGTCGCATCCGCGGCGGCGCAGGCGGGGGTCCTAGCGAAGCCGCTCCCACGTCGCATCGCGACCCACCTTGAGACATCGGATCTCGCCTGCGTCGCGGAGCTCGCCGAGCGCACGCACGATGGTCGGGCGGCTGACACCGGGGCACGCGTGCTCCACGTCCGCGTAGCGAAAGGTGGCAGGCAGGCGGCGGACGCAGTCCACCACCATCTCGCGCTTGGCCCCGCGCGCCTGGCCCATCTGCCCCACGCGCTGCTCGAACTCGAGATACGCGGCGATCAGCACGCCGTTGGAGTACTCGAGCCACGGCACGAGGTCGTGGCGTCCTTCGTGCCAGCCGGCCGACGACGCCTCGAGCGACTCGTAGTAGGTCTCCTTGGAGTCCTCGACGATCCGCTCGAGACTGATGTACCGCCCGACCTCGTACCCAGTCTGGTGCAGCAGGAGGAGATCCAGCACCCGTGAGAGCCGCCCGTTGCCGTCGGTGAAGGGGTGGATGCACAAGAAGTCGAGCACGAAGGCTGGGACGGCGATGAGCGGATCGACCCGGCCCTCGGCGCTCACGCGACGGTAGCCGTCGGTCAGGTCGCGAACGGCCGACTCGACCAGATGCGGCGCCACCGGCGTGAACCTCACCCGATGCGAGCCGTCGGGGAGCACATCCACGATGTCGTTGGGGCTGCTCTTCCACGCACCGCGCGGAGCCGGCGAGAACTGGTACAGGTCGCGATGCAGTTGGAGGATGAGGCCGGGCGTGACCTCCATTGTCGCCGCCGCGACGTGGACCGTGGCGAGCACGTCACGGTACCCGGCGATCTCCTGCTCGGAGCGGTCCTTGGGCTCAGTACGGGCCGCGGCCAGCTCCGCCACGCGGCCCTCCGGCGCGGTCACGCCCTCGATGCGGTTGGACGACTCGATGCTCTGCACGCGGGCAAGCTCGCGCAGAGCACCAAGCAGCTGCGGCGACTGCCGCTCGTACAGCTGCTGCCTGCCCTTGTACTCATTGAGCAGCCCGACCGAGCGCACCGTGGACATCGGCACGCTCATGTTCTCAAGCCGACCCGGCGCGAACGATCCCCGCATCGTCTCCCCCGAAGAATGAATCATGACCGAGTCAAATGATACCGTTATTGACTCGTGATGTCATTGATCCGGGTGTCCTTGCGGCGCGGCCCTACCTGACGGTCAGCCGCGCCGTCCCGAGCCGCGTCTGCGCCAGCCCCGACTCGTCCCTGGCGTACACGGCGTAGGTGTACCGGCCGCGGGCGAGGGTGCGCTTGAGGCGCACCGGGACGACGTAGCGCTTGCCCGTGGTCCGCGTCCCGCAGCTCACCGTCTTCACGGTCTTGCCGCGGGCGTTCCGGAGCTTGATGGTCACCCTGGCGGTCATGCTCTGCGCGTCGTCGACCTTGTACTGCAGCCGGGCCTTGCCGCCGCGCTTCGCAGTCGCCTTCCACGCGTACGTCCGCGGCCCGGTCACGTCCGGCCGGCCGCCGGTCCGCGTCGTGAGCAGCGCGCCGCTCTGGCCGACCACCACGCCGTGGCAGCGGTCGGCCCAGTCCATGCCGAGCAGCTCGCTCGCGCTGCCGGTGCGCTGCGCGGCCCAGGTGAGGCCGCCGTCCGTGGTCTGGTACACGGTCCCGCGGACGGCCGCCCAGCCGGTGCCGGCATCGACGAACTCCACGTCGTGCACGTACGTGTCCCACTCGTTGGTCCCGGCCGGGAGAGGCAGTGACCGGTCGGCCCACGTGGCGCCGCCGTCGCTGGTGACGAGCACGGTGCCGTCGCTGCCGGAGACCCACCAACGGGTCGGGCTGAGCACGCAGACGCCCTCGAACTCCACGACCGCGTCCTTCACGGCCTGCGGCAGGGTCGTGAGCCGCGTCCACACGTCGCCGCCGTCGGTGGTGTAGATGATCGTGGCGTTGGAGCCGACGCCCACAGCGTGGGCGGCGTCGGCCATCGCCACCGCGTTGAGATGCTCGCCGCCGCCGGCGCCGGGCACGGCGGCCGCCTGCCACGTGGAGCCGTCCGTGGTGTAGGAGACGAGAGGCTCGTGCATGAAGCTGCCCCACTTCCAGCCGACGGCGACTCCGTGGCCGGCGTCGGCCATGTCCAGCCCGAACCAGCCGCCGCCGGTGCGGCCGCCGTCCACCGTCTGCGCCTGCCAGCTCGCGCCACCGTCGCCGGTGTGCAGCGCGACGCCGTCGCGACCGAGGATCCATCCGTGGGCGGCGTCGACGAAGTCGACCGCCTCCAGGGAGTTGCCGGCAGCGGTTCCGACGCCGACCTGGTCCCAGGTGGCGCCTCCGTCCAGCGTGTGGAGCACGGTGTTCGGGGAACCGCTCGTCGAGACCGCCCACCGCCCAGACGTCGCGCCAGGTGCGCGCCTGCACGTCGTTCAGGGACCACGGCACGAGCCCGGTGGGCGCGACCACGGTCCAGTGCGCCCCGCCGTCGGCCGTGACGGCCTCCGCGCCGTCCGCGCCGACCGCCACGCCCTGATCGGCGCTCAGGAAGTCGGCGCAGTAGAGGCGCTTGCTCGCAGGTCCGTCGGCGGCGACGACGGGTGCTTCCCACTGGGTGGCGCCGTCGGTGCTGCGCACGATCAGGCCGTTCTCCCCGACGGCGATCATGTTGTCCAGTGACTGCACCGTGACGCCGAAGAGCCGTGTGGCGCCCGCGGGCCACGAGGCGGAGGCCTCGTTCCACGTACCGCTCAGATTGGTCGTGACCACCGCCGGCTCGGAGGCCGGAGTGGCGGTGGGATCGTAAGAGCCGCCCACAGCGACCGCCCCTACGTCGCCGATGAACTCGACGGCGAAGAGCGCGGCGTCCGACTTGACCGTCTGCGGTATCCACACGCTGCCGCCGTTCTGGGTCATCAGCGCCAGGGGCTCCGACGCGCCGCCGACGGTGGCGCCGCCGACCACGATCGCCCACGCCGGCCCGAGCGAGGCCGAGGTGGCGACGCCCCAGAGCTGGCCGGGCACGTTCTGGCCGGCAATGGACCAGGAGGCGCCGCCGTTTGTGGTCTTGAGGATGATCGAGCGCTCGCCGAGCGTCGGGTCGTCCCGGAAGCCGACGGCCCAGCCCGTGAGGCCGTCCGAGCCCAGCGCCACCCCGACCAGGTGGCTCTCGGTGCCGCTGGCCACGGTCGACCAGGTGACGCCGGCGTCGCTGGTGACCAGCGCCGCGCCGTACGCGCCCACTGCGCATCCCTGCGCGCCCACGAAGCTCACGGAGGTGAGGTTGGCGAGCGACCCCGACTGCAGTTGGCGCCAGGTCACGCCGCCGTCGGTGGTCTTGAGGATGAGCCCGCAGGCGCCCACGCGGTAGCCGACCTCGCCGCCGGGGAGGAACGCCTGGTCGCGCACGGTGTTGCTGTCCCGCCAGGGGTTCTGCCACACCCACGCCCCGTCTCCGGTGGACCACGCATCGGCGCGCGCGGCGGCGGGCCACAGCGCGACCAGTGTGGTCGCGACGATGAGCGCCATCAGGAGCAGGATGGGCCTCGAGAGACGCGCTGCCGGTGGACGCTGCGCAGCGAGCGGACGTGCGGACACGACGGACCTCCTGGCGATGGACGGAGGCGGCCCGCGTGTCAGGCGGCGGACGCGACCCCTGAATACGATGACCTTAACACAGAGGCGCCGACGGCGGAGAGTACCATGGGGCGCATGACCGACCTCGACGGCTCCCGATCAGGCAGAGCGCGCCGGCGGGCGGGCGGCTGGAGAGCCGCCCGCTGGGCCCGGCGCGCCGTCCAGACCGCCGGCTTCGTCTTCTTCGTGTACCTGCTGTTCGCGGGGCTGCAGCGGCTGACGCCGCACCCGTACGCGAACATCTACTTCCGCTTCGACCCGCTGGCGGCGCTCGCCACCATGCTGGCCGCGCGCGCCTGGCTCGCGCCGTTCGCGCTCGCGCTCGTCACGCTCGCCCTGACGCTCCTCCTCGGCCGCGTGTGGTGCGGCTGGATCTGCCCGCTCGGCACCCTGCTCGGCTGGCTGCGCTTCCCGTCCGGCAGCCGGCGCGGGGCGGCCCTGCCGGGCGGCCTCCGCCGGGTCAAGTACGTGCTGCTCGGCGCGATCGTCGTCCTCGCCGCGCTCCAGAACCTCACGCTGCTCGTGCTCGACCCGCTGGCGCTGCTGACGCGCACGCTGACGACGTCCGTCATCCCCGGCTTCGTGTTCATCGTCGACACGCTCGAGCGGCTGGGCCTGACGTGGGGACCGACCACCGGCGCCGTCTCCTGGGTGGAGAGCACCTTCCGCGGCTCCGTGCTGCCGACCATCCAGCCGCGCTACGAACAGGCCGTGCTGCTGTTCCTGGTGCTGCTCGGAGTCGTCCTGCTCGGCCTGCTCGCCGACCGGTTCTGGTGCCGCTACCTGTGCCCGCTCGGCGCGCTGCTGGGACTGGCGGCCAAGGTGCAGGTTCTGCGGCCGCTGGCCTCCGGGCACTGCGGCAGCTGCGGCGCCTGCGCCGCCTCCTGCCGCCAGGACGCCATCGAGACGGGGTCCTCCGGCGCCCGCGTCATCACCTCCGAGTGCACGATGTGCCTCGACTGCCTCGTCGCCTGCCCGAGGCCGGCCGGCATGACGCTCGGCGTGGGCCGGCCGGGACCGTGGGCGCCGTACGACCCCGGCCGCCGGGACGCCGTCGTCGCCATCGGCGCCGGCGTCGGTGCGGCCGTGCTCTTCGGCACGGGCGTGGCGCGTGCGGTCAAGCGCCCGGGCCTGGTGCGGCCGCCGGGCGCCCAGGACGAGGCCGCCTTCCTCTCGCGCTGCCTGCGCTGCGCCGAGTGCATGAAGGCCTGCCCGACCGCCGGCCTCCAGCCGACACTCCTCGAGGCCGGGCTCGAGGGCATCTGGACGCCCGTGCTGCGGTCCCGGCTCGGCTACTGCGACTACGCCTGCAACGCCTGCGGGCAGGTCTGCCCCTCCGGCGCGATCCCGCCGCTCCCGCTCGCCGAGAAGCGCCGGCAGGTCCTCGGGCTGGCGGTCATCGACAAGGACCGCTGCCTGCCCTGGGCGCAGGGCACGCCCTGCATCGTGTGTCAGGAGATGTGCCCGGTGGCGGAGAAGGCCATCGAGCTCCGGGGCCGGCGGCTCATCACGCGAGAGAACGGCGGCCAGGACTACCTCGCCCGGCCCGTCGTGATCGCCGAGCGCTGCATCGGCTGCGGCATCTGCGAGTACAAGTGCCCGCTGGAGGGGCCGGCCGCCATCGTCGTCGAGCCGGCCGATCCGGCCCTCCAAGCAGGGGCTCCGTTCGTCGGCTGAGACCCGTCCCCCGCTATACTGCCCCCATGACCGTCGACGACCGCACGCTCACGGACCTGCGCGCCGCCCAGCTCTTCATGCACCTCGACGACGACCAGCTCCGCCGGCTGGCCGACGTCGCGCAGCCGCTCCGCATCGGCGCCGAGGAGACCCTCTTCCTCCAGGGCGACACAGCCAACGCCTTCTACCTGCTCGCCGAGGGCCGGCTCAAGGTCTTCAAGCTGCTGCGCGACGGCCGCTCGGCCTCCGTGCGTCACGTCGAGCAGGGCGAGACGTTCGCGGAGGCCGCGCTCTTCCACGAGCGGTACCCCGCCAGCACCGAGACACTCACCGACTGCCTCCTCTACCGCTTCGACAAGGAGCGGACCCTGGAGGTGCTGCTCGCGGACGCGCAGCTGGCCGTGAACCTCCTCGCCTCCATGGCGGAGCTCCTCGGCCTGCTCAACCGCCGTGTGGAGGAGCTGCTGCTGCCCGTGCCCGCGCGCCTCGCCAGGTACCTGCTGGCGCGCGCCGACGAGCAACTGGAGCCGGCGGTCGCCGCCGGCGAGGCGACCACCGACCACCCCCGCGTGATCCGCCTGCCGGTCAGCAAGCGGGAGCTGGCGGCGCGTCTCGGCACCGTGCCGGAGACTCTGAGTCGCACGTTCGACCGCTTCAAGCGCGCCCAGGTCGTGCGCATGAGCAGCGATCACCGGCTCATCGAGATCCTGAGCTTCCAGCAGCTGCGCCGCCTGGCGCAGGAGTAGCGCGCAGCGGCCACTCGTACTGGTGTGGTCAGACCCCAGCGGAGGAATATCCTGAGCATGGGCCGGCCCCGGCGCGACTCACCAGCGCGCGCCGGGCGCGAGAGGGCGGGAGGAGCCGATCATGCGGGGTCTGGTCGTCGTTGCGTGCGCGTTGTCCGTCCTGCTCGCGTTCGCCGGCGTCGCCGCGGCGGCGCCTCCCGAAGACGCCGCTCTCGGCTCGCCCTCCCCGGCCGCCGCCATCGACGGCCCGCCGCCGGTGACCGTCGCCCACGGCGCGGACGCGCAGTGGCACAAGGACGCGGTCACGGTGACCTTCACCGCGACCAGCGAGGTCTCCACCGTCGCCGCCACCTACGTGCAGGTCGACGGCGGCGCGGCGGTGGCGACGACCGAGGTCGTCGTGCGCGCGGCGCGCGACCACCAGAACGACGGCGAGCACGTGCTGACGTTCTGGTCGGTGGACGCCGAGGGCCGCACCGAAGCGCCGCAGACGGCGACGGTGCGCATCGACACGCGGCCGCCGGTCGTCAAAGAGCTGCGGCTGCGCCCGGACGTGCTGCACCGCGTGCAGCCCTTCCGGGTCAGCTACACCCTCTCGGACATCTCCGGCGGCGCCCGGCTCTCCTCTGAAGTGCGCGACCAGTACGGCTACCTGGCCCGGCGCGACCGCGGCAAGGACGTCCGCACCGGCGCCGGCCACATCGACATCCCCGACCGGTACGGCAACCGCAAGCCGTGGACGCCGGGGCTGTACCGCGTGACGCTCACCTTCGTTGACGAGGCCGGCAATCGCACCACACTCCGGCCTCTGCTCGTGCGGGACTACCATCCGTGTCGCGCCTCCGTGACGTACACGGTCAAAGGGGCGGGCAAGCGGGTCGCGCTGACGTTCGACGACGGCGGGCCCGCCTGGGTGTGGGCGCGCATGCTCGACACGCTCAAGGCGTACCGCATGCACGCCACGTTCTTCGTGATCGGGCCCTACGTCCGCGCCGAGCCGCGCGTGGCCAGGCGCGCGGCGAAGGAGGGCCACGGCATCGGCTCGCACGCCTGGTCCCACTCGCCGAGCACCCGGCTCGGCTACGCCGGCGTGCGCCGTGAGCTCATCGCCAGCGAGGCGCCGTGGTGGCGGGCCGCCAAGGTCTCGCCCGTCGGGTGGTTCCGGCCGCCCTACGGCGACCACAACGCGACCACCGTCGCGGCCGCCGGATCGGCCGGGTTCGCGCACGTGGTGATGTGGGACGTCGACCCCGGCGACTGGCGCGGCTACGGAGCCGGCACCATCGCCGCCAACACGCTCTCGCACGTGCACTCCGGCGCCATCATCGGCCTGCACGTGCGCACGAGCACCATGGCCGCGCTGCCCACCATCCTGCGCGGCCTCCGCGCCCGCGGCTACACCTCGGTCAGCCTGCCGGAGCTGTTCCACGCCGCCGGCAGGCGCTGATCCCGGCAGCACGCGCGCGGCCGCAGGCCGTGACCCGGCGGGTCGGTCTCGCCCCGCTCGGCGTCCGCGTCAGGTGAGCTCGGCGAACGCCTCTTCGAGCGCCGCTGCGCGGTCGACCGCTCCGGCGCCGTACTCCAGGAACTGGTCGCCGAACACCGGCCGGTCGCGCACGCTCAGCGTGCCCAGCGCGACCGGCCCGTCGGAGCGGTAGTCCCACTCGCGGATCTTCGCCAGCGCCTCCGCCTCGTCGCGCGGGTCGTGCCCCTCGAGCTCGTAGACCCTCTCGTTGTACGAGGCGTACATGTCGCGGAACGTCACGCACACCTGCAGGGTGTCCACCACGCTGAAGCCGCGGTGGGCGATGGCCTCCGCGTACAGCGTCTTGAGGAGTTCCTTGCCGTGCGAGTACCCACGCGCGAGGTAGGTCGCCCCGGCCACGTGCAGCAGTTCCAGCGGGTTGAACGGGTCCTCGACGCTGCCGTACGGCGTCGAGCGCCCGCGGTAGCCGGCGGGCGTCTCCGGCCCGGCCTGGCCGATGGTGAGCCCGTACACGCCGTTGTCGTGGACGATCAGCGTGAGGTCCACGTTGCGCTTGGCGGCGAACAGCACGTGCTCCAGTCCCTCGGAGAAGGTCGCTCCGTCCCCCGCGTGCACCACCACCGTGAGCTCGGGGTTCGCGAGCTTCACGCCGAGGGCCGTCGGGATGGACCGGCCGTGCAGCGAGTCGAAGCTGTTGACGCCGATGTAGTCCATGATCTTGCTGTTGCAGCCGATGTCGCTGACCAGCACGATGTCCTCCGGCCGCGTGCCGGAGGCGATCAACTGCTGGAACACGGGCTTGATCGCGTTGAGGACGGCGAAGTTGCCGCAACCGGGGCACCAGGTGTTCTTCGCGTACGTGGTGAGGCGAGGGGCCGGCGCCGGCGCGGCGGGAGCCGCGGCCCGGCCGGCCTTCTTCGCGCCCTTCTTCTCCGCGGCGCTCATCCCAGCACCTCCTCGGCCTGCCGGCGCAGCTCGCCGACGCCCCACGGCCTGCCGTCGTAGCGCAGCAGGCGTCCGTCGATGTGGAACCCGCGCTGCTCGAGCAGCCGGGCGAGCTGGCCGCGGGAGTTGCCCTCCGCCACGGCCAGCGTCTCCGTGCCCTCCAGCGCCTCGGCCATCTGCCTGTCCGGGAACGGCCACAGCACGACCGGCTGCACGATGCGGATGCCGGCGAGCTCGCCGACCTCGCGGGCCGCGCCCGTCGGCGAGCCCCACGTCACCAGCGTCTGCTTCGCCTCCGGGTCGCCGTACACGTACACCTGCTGCACGCCGTCCAGCTCCTCGGCGAGCGCGAACCCCTTGGCGTTCCACTTGTCCTGCATGCGCACGGTGAGCTCCGGGTCCTCAGTGGTGATGCCGAACTCGTCGTGGGTGTAGCTGTTGACCTTGACCACGGCGCCCTCGCGGCCGGGGAAGGCGAGCGGTGAGATGCCGTCCTCGGCGAAGAGGTAGCGCTTGTAGGCCGTCCCCGCCTCGGCCGCAGTCCCGGACGCGCCGCTGGGCGCGTCCTCGCCGTGCAGGGCCTGGCGCGCGGAGCCGGTGACGGTCTCGCGCGCGGCGCCCGTGCCGGCGCCGGCGCCGCGCGGCACGTCGGCCGCGCTCTTCTGCGCGCGGCCGTCCCAGAGCCGCGGCTCCAGCCGCGGCAGCTCGGGGACGGCCGCGTGGTCAAAGCTCTGCGAGCCGTCGTTGAGCGTGCGGTCGCCGAGCACGATGGCCGGCATCTGGTACTTCCAGGCGGCGTCCATCGCGTAGGTGCTCCACGCGTACGCCTGCTCCACGTCCGCCGGAGCGACGACGAAGCGCGGGAACTCGCCGTGCCCCGCACTCATGGCGAAGTGCAGGTCGGCCTGCGCCGTGTAGGTCGGCAGGCCGGTGGCCGGCCCGGTGCGCTGCCCCAGCACGACGACGATGGGCAGCTCGGCCTGGCCGGCCAGGCTGAGGCCCTCGACCATGAGCGCGAAGCCGCCGCCGGAGGTGCCTACGGCGGCGCGCTCGCCGGCGTAGGCGTGCCCCAGCGCCATCATGATGGCCGCGATCTCGCCCTCCGGCTGCACCACCTTGAGCTTGAACCGCGGCGCCTGACGGGCGAGGTAGTGCAGCAGGCCGCTCGCCGGCGTCATCGGGTAGCCGGCGTAGGCCTGCAGGCCACCGCGCAGGAGTCCCAGGCCGGTGGCCTCCAGCCCCGTCATCACCGGCCGCGGCCCGCCGCCCGGCAGGTCGACGAGCAGCTTCTCGGTGGCGAGCTCGAAGCCCCGCCGGGCCACGCGCAGGTTGAGCTCGGTCTGCTTGGGCTGGTACCTGCGGATGACGTCCTCGAGCACCTCCCATGGGATGGAGACGGCCTTGCAGAAGGCGCCGAGAATAGCGCTGTTGCGCATCACGCTCGGCGCCTCTTCCTGCTCCAGGATCGTCTTGACCGGGATACCGGTGCGGAACGGGTGCGCCATGCTCGGCAGACTCGCCGGCTTGATGCTCTCGTTGTCGAACACCGTGATCGGCCGCTGCTTGAGCCGCCAGTGATGGCGCTCCAGGGTGTCCGGGCTGAGCGCGATCACCACGTTGACGTGATCGCGATGCGCCGCGATGCGCCCGCGGTGCGCGCGCACGATGACGTAGTTGTGCCCGCCACGGATCAGCGACGGCGAGTCCACGTAGGTGTAGAGCCGGTAGCCGAGCTCGTTGAGCAGGTGGGCGATCATGCCGCCCGCCTGGGTGATGCCGTCGCCGGCCTTGCCGCCGATGAGCACGGAGAACGAATCCACGCGGGCCTCCTGCGCAAGTGATACGGTCGCCCGGTTCTTACCCGGTGCAAGGGAGAATCCTGCGACCTGATCGCGAGGCGACCCGAGAGGACGGCCGGCGCCATGCCCGAGCGCATCAACCCACGCGGAGAGATCCCGGTCCCCCACGACCTCCAGATCGAGCTGCACGACGACCCGGCGGCGGCAGCGGCCTTCGCCGCTCTGCCGCCGTCACACCAGCGCGAGTACATCGACTGGATCATCTCGGCCAAGCGGCCGGAGTCGCGGATGCGCCGCGTCGAGGAGACGGCGCGGCGCGTCAAGCAGCCGCGCGGCTGAGCCCCGGCCGCCGGATCCGTTCCCGGCCGGACCCGTAACCGGCGGCGCGTTTCGCGCCGAGGGCCCCGGGAACAGCACCTGCATCACCATCATCCATCCACACCGATCCCCGGAGGTCCCTGATGGGCATCGGCACCAGCATCTTCCTGATCGCCCTGGGCGCGATCCTGCGCTTCGCGGTCACCGCGACCGTCTCGGGCGTCAGCATCCAGACGATAGGCCTGATCCTCATGATCGTCGGCCTCGTCGGCCTCGTCCTTTCGCTGATCTTCTGGTCTGCGCTGGGCTCCTGGTATCCAGGTCGCTCCACGGTGGTACGCCGTGACGACTGCGCCGACGGGCACTGCCTGACCTGACTGGCCTCGGGCCGAGACTGAGCGGCGCGGCGGGGGCGGGATCGCGGCCCCCGCCGCGCCCGACGCGCGCGAGGGGCGGCGTCAGCGCCGCCAGAACGCCAGCACGGCGAGCAGCAGCCCGCCCGCGACCATCGCCATCCCACCCAGGACCGCGTAGAACACCCAGTCGGCGACAAGGTACTTGGGCAACATGTTCATCCCGAAGATCCCGGCGATGAGCGAGGCAGGGAGCAACAGCACCGAGACCAGAGTGAGCACGCGCATGATGTCGTTGGTGCGCTGCGCTGTGCGCGTCATGAACACGTCGAACGAGCCGACGACCATCTCACGCGTCGTGTCGATGGTCTGCAGCGCGGTCTCCAGCCGGTCGACGAGGACGCCGAACTCCGCGGCGGCCGAGCTGCCGGAGATGACGTCGAAGCTCGGGTGCGCGAGGGCGATGAACACCCCCCGATGCGGCGAGAGACGCCGGCGCAGCAGACCGATGTCTCGGCGGAGCTCCACGAGCCGCGCCACCATCTCGTCGCGGGGACGCTCGCGCAGGATGCTCACCTCCACGTCGTCGATCGTCTCCTGCAGCTCGTCGAGATGCTCGAAGTAGGCGGTCATCACCCACTCGAGGATCTGCGCGAGAAAGCTCGGAGCGTCCAACCTGCCCAGCGTCGAGTCGCCGCGCAGGTGGTCGGCGAACGCCTCGAGGGAGCCCACATCGCCCTCGTGGATGCTGACGACCCAGTTGCGCCCCACGGCGCAGACCAGCAACGCCGAGTCCCGCGCCTCGTCCTGATCGGAGCCGAGGGGCCGCACGCCGATCACGAACGCCTCACCGAGGTCGCGCACGAAGGGATCCCTGGGCAGGGTGCCGAGGACGTCCGCCTTCAGCGGCACCAGGTCCGCGAGCCGCTGGGTCGCCGTGTCGTTGGACGAATCCACGTCGATCCAGAGCAGGTCGTTCTCGTCGAGGCGCTCGAGGTCGATGCTGTCGAGCGCCACGTCGGCGTCCTCGCCCTCGGCGGCGTAGAGGAACGCGCTGAGGCCGCCGCCGGCCGGCGCCGGCGCGTCGCGCTCGCCGGCGCGCGTGTCTGCGCGCGTGTCGGCGTGCTCGTCGGCCGCTCGATCTTCCTCGGGCGGGGAACCGGTACTCATGACTCTGCGCTTCCCGTGACGCCGGCGACGAAACGCGTGCGCCGATGACTCATCCGACGCCGAGGATGGACGCTCGGCGACGGCCGGCGTCTCGCCGCAGGCGTCGGTGACCAGGCGGGGCACTCTGGATCCGGGTACCCGGCAGGTACCCGGATCACAGCGTACGCGCCCGCCGGCGGCAGAAGAGGTACCTTCCAGGTACCTGCTTTGAGAGGGGCATTGACGGGCCAACCCGTCGCCGCAGCGCCCCCGTCGCCGCAACGCCCCGACGCCGACCCTTGACCCACGTCAATGAGGCCCGCCGTTGACCTGCGGTACCTTGTCACTGCGCAACAAGTGCAAACCACGCGAAAGCGAGCAGTGCATGCCAGTCCGCAGCATCGTGAAGATCGACGAAGACCTCTGTACCGGGTGTGGCCTCTGCGTCACCCCGTGCGCCGAAGGAGCCATCGAGATCGTCGACGGCAAAGCCAAAGTGATGAAGGACGAGTTGTGCGACGGCGCCGGCTTCTGCCTCGCCGTCTGCCCGGAAGGAGCGCTCACCGTGGAGAAGCGTGAAGCCGCGGCGTTCGACGAAGACGCCGCCGCCGAGAAGATCGCCGAGAAGCTGGCCGCCAGCGTGACCATCCAGCAGACGTGCATGAACTGCGGCCGGGGCGAGAACGACGCCGTGCTCTTCCCCGCCCGCTACCAGGGCGACAGCAAGTGGGTCTGCGTCAAGTGCCTGCCGGCGCTCATCCACGGGTGACGCAGGCAACTCGAGTCACGGGGCGCGCCGCCGCAAGGTGAGCGCGCCCCTTCCGACGCCCTGACGGCGCCACCCGGCGCCTGAAGCTCCAACCATCCCCGGGAGGGAACCATGGCAGACAGTTACCACGCCTCCGTACACACGATGCTCGAGGAGTCCAGGGAGGCCGGCGAGAGCACCTCGTTCGACCGCATGGACGACATGGGCTCGCGCTGCGGGTTCTGCGAGAAGGGCATCCGCTGCTCGCTGTGCTCGCAAGGTCCGTGCCGGCTCACCGAGAAGTCGCCGCGCGGCGTCTGCGGCATCGACGCCGACGGCATGGCGATGCGCAACTTCCTGCTGCAGAACACGATGGGCACCGCCACCTACACCTACCACGCCAACGAGGTCATGAAGACCCTGGCGCAGGCCACGCCCGGCGGCACCTACGAGATCAAGGACTGGAGCAAGCTCGAGACGCTCGCCGGCGTCGTCGGCGAGGCCGTCGAGCCGCGCGACACGCTGCCCAAGCGCGTCTCGGACGCGATCATCGCCGAGTTCAACCGCGACCACCAGAGCCCCTCGCCCTTCGTGGAGAAGATGGCGCCGGCCAAGCGCGTCGCCAAGTGGAAGGAGCTCGGGATCCTGCCGGGCGGCGTGCTCCACGAGAACATGTACGCCACCTCGAGCTGCCTCACCAACGTGGACGGCAGCT
Source organism: uncultured Thermoleophilia bacterium (assembly GCA_963793605.1). Classification (GTDB taxonomy): domain Bacteria; phylum Actinomycetota; class Thermoleophilia; order UBA2241; family UBA2241; genus CAIXSE01. The sequence goes on along the minus strand of CAWCAH010000004.1, from coordinate 36,202 downwards.
ACGTGAGCCTCGCGCTCAAGGGCCTGCGGCTCGGCATCGCCACCGCCTACGGCGCGCAGATCCCGCTCGAGTTCGCCCAGGACGCTCTGTGGGGCACCCCGACGCCGCACCCGATCAAGGTCGACCTCGGCATCATCGACCCCGAGTACGTCAACATCGCCGTCAACGGCCACGAGCCGATGGTAGGCGCCGCCCTGATCGCCGCCGCCCATGAAGCCGCCGCCCAGGACAAGGCCAAGGCGGCCGGCGCCAAGGGCCTGCGCATCGTCGGCTCCATCGAGACCGGCCAGGAGCTCGTCCAGCGCTTCGAGGTCGACGACGTCTTCGTCGGGCTCACCGGCAACTGGCTGACGGAGGAGCTCGCGGTCGCCACCGGCGGCCTCGACGTCTTCGCCGCCGACATGAACTGCGTCGTGCCGACCCTCGGCGCCACCTGCGCCGCCCACGGCACGCTCCTCGTGCCCGTCAGCGACCTGGTGGGCATCGACGGCGCCGAGACGCCGATCGTGTTCGACGCGGCCAACGCCGCCGCCCAGGCGCAGCAGATCATCGCGCTCGCCGTGGAGAACTTCCCCAGGCGCAAGGCGCTCGGTCAGGTGGCGCCGGAGCTGCGCACCGGCGACGCCGTCGCCGGCTTCAGCACCGAGAGCATCCTCGGCGCGCTCGGCGGCAGCCTCGACCCGCTGCTCGACGTCATCAAGAACGGCACGCTCAAGGGCGTCTGCGGCCTCGTGAGCTGCACCACCCTGCGCGACAGCGACCAGGACAGCCACACCGTCGCCATCGCCAAGGAGCTCATCAAGAACGACGTGCTCGTGCTGGCCATGGGCTGCGGCAACGCCGGCCTGCAGGTCGCCGGGCTCGAGACCGCAGAGGCCAAGAAGTACGCCGGCCCCGGCCTCACCGCCGTCTGCGAGCTGCTCGGCATCCCGCCGGTGCTCAGCTTCGGCACCTGCACCGACACCGGCCGCATCCTGCTGCTCGTCGGCGCCATCGCCGACGCCCTCGGCGTGGACACCTGCGACCTGCCGGTCGTGGCCACCGCCCCCGAGTACATGGAGCAGAAGGCCACCATCGACGCCATGGCCGCACTGGCCTTCGGCCTCTACACGCACGTCAACCCGGTGCCGTTCGTGACCGGCGCGCCGAACCTGGTCAAGCTCGTGACCCAGGACCTGCCGAGCGTGACCGGCGGCAAGCTGGCGGTCGAGACCGACGCCAAGGAAGCCGTCGCCGCGATGCTCGAGTGGATCAACGGGAAGCGCGCGGCTCTCGGCATCTGAGCCGTTGAGAGTGGCGCCGCCGCCCGCGGCCGTGGGCGGCGGCGCCTGACGCCGCGCCGGGCAAGGCGGGCCGGCCAGCCGGCCGTAGCCCGGCGCGACGAGGGCGGGGAGTGCACACCACAGCGCTCCCCGCCCTCAGTCTTTGCCCGCAAGCGTCATGGGTCGAAGCAGATGAAACGGCTCGTGATCACCCCGCACAGCTCAGGACCGGCCGGGGCGGACGGTCAGCCCAGCGGCAGGCGCGCCGGCCCGAGGCGATCGAAGTCCCGGTCGAAGCTGGCCACCGACGACCCGCCGAGGCCGGCGCGCGCGGCGAGGTAGCCGTCGACGAAGTCGACGCCGAGTCGCTCCATGTCCCGGAGCGCGGCGGCCACCTGGAGGCCCTCCTCCACCACGAGCCCGCCGGACGCCAGGAAGTCGGTGAGCACGCGGCACACCGCGGGCACCGGCTGGTCGTAGACGGAGGTCAGGACCCAGACGACCTCGGCGACGACCAGTGGGCAGATGTGCAGCAGCACCTCCCCGTTGTCCGCGCGCTCCATGAGCCCGCGCGCCGCGCGCGCCTGCGCCTCCGGCTTGCCGGTGAACAGGCGCAGGAGGACGTTGGCGTCGACGAGCGCGTGGGCTCTTGCGGCCTCCGTCATGACCGGCCCGGCTCGGCGCGCCTCTTCGCGACGGCCCTGCGCTCGGCCGCGTGGTCCGGCAGGACCTTCTCGACCGGGAGTGCACCCAGGAACGAAGCGAGCGGACGGCGATGGACCACGCGCAGGACGGCGCCTTCGCCGGTGACCTCGAACTCGAGGTCGTCGCCTGCCGCGATGCCGAGCTGCCTGCGCATCTCCACAGGCAACGTGACCTGTCCCTTACTGGTGACGCGTGCGTAAGCGACCATCAAGCTCTCCTTACACCGAGTGACTCTCCTTACTCAGTGTAGCACGAGCGCGTGGCCGCGCCGTCACCTCACGGCACGTTCCACACCGGCGTGCCGAGCGGCGCGTGGTCGTAGAGCCAGACGGCGTGGGCGTTGTACAGCCGCGTGCAGCCGTGGGAGAAGTTGCGCGGGAACCGGCTGAGCAGGTGCGGCTCGTTGGTGCCGTGGATCGCGCACGGCGGGTGGTACGACATGATGCGCGAGCCGTAGGGGCCGCCCGGCCACATCCCTCTCGCGTAGACCTTGAAGTGACCGATCGGCGTCGGCAGGCCGGGACGGCCGGTCACGCACGGGAACGTCCTGAGCAGCCGGCCGTGGGAGAAGAAGCGCAGCGTGTACTGCGAGATGTCCACGACGATGATGCCCTTGGCCTCGAGCGGTACGTTGTAGGGATTCGGCTTGACGACGCCGAGACGGTGCACGCGCGATGCGCCGGCGACGTGCTCGGCGTCTGCCGGCATCGAGACGCGCAGACGCGTGACGCCCTCGGCGTCCGGACGCCACGTCACGCTCGCGCGCGAGTCTGAGCCGAGGGTGAGAGTCTTCCAGTCGGTCCACGCTCCGTCGCTGTAGCGCTGGACGACGGCGTCGGCTCCGGGATGGGCCGGACCCACGGTCACACCGAGACGCACGCGATGCCCGCGGTACACGCGCGCCGCGAGCGCGAGCCGGATGCGAGGGCGCACGGAGACGGTGACCTCCGCGGACGCCGGCGACCACAGCACGCCGTCGCCGGTGTAGTCGACCCGATAGGTGGTCGTGACCCGCGGCGAGACGCGGACGGCGACGAGGCCGCCGGCGCCGGTGACGAGCGGTCCGATCGGCGTGGGCTCCGTGGCGCCGGCGCGGATGCGGCTCAACTGAACGGTCGCGCTGGGGATGCCCAGCCGGACGACCAGCCGGACGCGGTCGCCGGCGGTCACGGTGTCCGGAGTGGCCGTCACGGTCAGCGCCGGGGTCGCGGGCGACGGCTCCGCGGCGGGGACGGCGGACGCGGCGGCCGGCGCGCCGTCGGTCGCGAGCGCCGCGGCCGGCGCGAGGAGGAGCAGGGCGGCCACCAGGGCCAGGATCAGGGTCGTCGTCCGCAGGTCTCGCATGCTCGCCCCTCCGAGGTCGGTTCGGCCGGATTGTCTCACAGACGTTCGCCGCCGCGGCAGGCGAGCCTGCCGGGAGAGGGTCGCCCGCGCCCGGCGGCGCGTCAACGCACCTGCAGCGTCGCCGTCGTGGCGGGCGCGCGATGCCCGGTGACGTCCCAGGCGCGGGCGACGATCTTGTAGGCCCCGCGCCGCTTGGGCGCCGCGAAGCGCCAGGTGTCGCGCTCGTTGACGGTCACCGCCGGCACGCGCAGCAGGCGCAGGACCTTGCCGCGGCCGTCGAAGACGAGGAGCTTGACGACGGCCGACCCGCTCGAGAACGCCGGGTCCGTGAGCGTGAAGCTCACGCGGGCGGTCTTGCCCGGAGCGGCCTCGGCGGGCTCGAGGCGCACGCGAGGCGCAGCCTCGTCGCGTGCGCCCGCCGAGTCGACGAACGCCTTGAGGCAGACGTCCGAGGCGCCGAAGCCCGCACGCGTGCGCAGGTCCCTCCAGGCGACGCCGTCGCGGCTGACGAACGACCGCCCGGCGGCGGCACGAGGGCTGAGCAGCCTGGTCGGGTGCTCCACCGGGATCGGGGTCCGGGAGCCGGGCGTGGTGAGCCGGACGGCGACGACGAAGTCGGCGCCGGTGGTCACCGCGACCGGCGCTGTGAGCGCGACCGTGTGGTACCCGCCGACCGCCAGCGTGCCGGACCCGGCGACCGGGGCGGTCGCGACCCCCGCGAGCGTCGGCGCGACTCTGACCTCGTAGGTCGCGCCCGTCCCGGGCGTGTAGAAGCTCGCGGCGGTGACGCTGCCGTCGCCGCCGCTCGTGTACCGCGCCGCGAACCAGCCCGTCGTGCTCCCGAACCCGATGCTCCGCGACCAGCCGAGCGCGTCGTGCTGGTAGATCGCGTCGTGGTTGCGCGCGCTCTCGGACCCGTTGAACACCGCGAACGAGGTCCCGAACGAGCGGTCGTAGTAGGAGACCCAGAAGTAGCCGCCCTGCCCGTAAGACCGGCCCCAGCTGTTCTTGATGAGGAAGGCGCCGGGGCCGGGCGGCCGGCGCAGGAACCGCCCGGCCGGGTACGCGTCGTCCCAGCCCACCACGCAGACGTGGTGGTCGACGTCCGTGGAGCGCGAGTTGTACGCGCTGGTCGCGGCGTTGTACCCCGAGGCCTCGTAGGCCATGGACGCGTCCACGGCACCGTACCGCATCACCGCCCACTTGACGGCCGCGTTCGCGCGAGCGTTCGAGCGCGGCGGCAGGAAGAGCACCTCCTGGACGTGGCGGACGGCCGGCAGCCCCTCCCGGGAGGCGCCCGGGCGCGGATACGGGTCGTCCCGCTCGAGCACCGGCCCTTCCCAGCGCGCGACGTAGGCGGTGGAGACGGTGCTCGGGGCGCGCCCGCCGAAGGTGAGGCGCGACCCGTCGAAGTCCGCCATGTGGTTCTCGGAGAGGTCGAGCCTGGCCTCCGGCAAGAGGCACGACTCGAGCGACCCGATGGCGGCGAAGACCCAGCAGGTGCCGTAGTGATCCTGCAGGCCGACGCGGGAGACCCGGCCGAGCTTGCGCAGGTCGTACCTGGCCGGGAAGTCCCGGCCGGTCCAGGGAGCGGCGGCGGCCGGCGCCGGAAGCGCCGCCGCCGAGGGCAGCGCCGCCGCGACCAGCAGCACGCCGAAGAGGGCGAAGAGCGCCCCGCCGCGGCGCCCGCGCGGGCAGGCGGTCACGTGCCGAGCGTCGCGTCTGACGGACGGTCCAAGCATAGGCGAAGGATACACGCGCGGGCGCGACGAGCGCGTCGCCGGCATCGAAGCAGAGAAAAAGGATTGCCTCTCTCCACAAAGTGTGTACAATGCCGCGAATCGACGGTCTTCCGGCGATCCAGGTTTTCTCGGACGCGGCGACGGACCCGGCCCGATCTCTCACCGGATCGGCAGGCGCCGGACACCGACTCCGGGAGCTTCGGCCGGGGCGGGACTCCAGGGTCCCGCCCCGGCCGTTCTCGTCCTGCGACCCGCGGGGAGCGCGGCACCGCGTGCGGCGGGCGGAGGTACCGCGGCCCGCCCCGGCCGCCGTCAGGCGTCGAGCAGCTCGAACCCGGTCGCCGGGTCCACGCGGCGCGTGGCCTCGCTGCCGGTGAGCTCGATGACGATCGCCTCGGCGACGACCCAGGTGCGCACGCCGTTGCGGATGCAGCCGGCCGTGACCCTGTCGTCGCGGCCGAAGGCCGCGTGCAGGTGCAGCACCGGGCGGCCGCTCTCGTCCGGGAAGATCGTGCCGGCGCCGGCCGCCTCGTGCACGTCGTGCAGCACGCGCTCCATGGGCACGACCGGACGGACGGCGCCGTCCTCGGGCCCCACGACCACACGGCTGCCGCCCGCGGCGCCGCCCACGAGGATGACGGCGGCGCGCGCGATGCCTTCGGCGCGCGCCGCCTCTTCGACGCACTCGTGCACCACGTCCCCGTCCTCCAGACGGATGACGAGCACGCGGCCCAGCTGTGCGGTGCTGTACTTCATGACCGACCTCCTGCGGGGGTCCATCCTACCCGCTCGCGGCGCGGGTCAGTTCACCGTCAGCCGCGCCGGCCGGGCCTTGCTCTGGTGGTTGCCTTCATCGTCCGCGGCCTTGGACGCGCCAAAACGATACACTGCGTAGAGCCGCCCAGAACGGGGTCGGACCGGCAGCTGCGAACGGGGGTCACCAGATGCGCACGTACTCGTCACGCCCACATGCTCTCCGCGAGAGGTGGTGGGTCGCGATCCTCGTCGCCGGCGCGCTCGCCCTGCTGGTCGGCGCCTCGCCGGCCGCGGCCGCGCCGCCACCGACGCTCGGGCTCGACGCCCTGCAGGCCGAGCTCACCGTCAAGGGAAGCCTCGACGGCTACATGAGGACGACCCTCTCGGGGAGCACGCCGCAGGACATCCCCGTCACCATCCTCGCGGTCGTGGACGGCTTCTACTGGGGCAAGCTCGTCATGTTCGAGTCCACCGACCCGGCGATCACCGAGGCCGGCGGCATCGCCGCCGGTATGAGCGGCAGCCCCGTGTACCTCACCGCCGACGGGCCCGACCCCATCATCGGGGCCGTGTCCTACGGTGACATGTTCACGCTGCGCGGCACCGGGCTGGCGACGCCGATCGAGTACATGACCGAGATCCAGACCCGGTACGGCTCCGACGCCGGCGTGCGAGCCGATCCGGCCGCCGTCGACCTGCGACGGCCGGTCCTCACGTCCTCCGGCGTCGTCCGCCGGCTCGAGCTCGGCTCGCCGGAGGCCGCCGCAGCCGCAGGCGCCGGCACCGCCGTCATGCACCCCCTCGCCCTGGCGAGGATCAGCGGCCCGCCGGCCGGCAGCGCCGCGTACGCCAGGCTCGCGGCGAGGCTCGAGGACGCGGGCCTCACCGTGGTCGCGGGGAGCGGCGTGAGCGCCTCCGGCCCCACGCCCGAGTTCGAGCCCGGATCGCCATGCGGCGTCGCCTTCTCGACCGGCAGGTACGCGCTGTACGTCCTCGGCACGGTCACCTACACCGACGGCGACGACGTCCTGATGTTCGGTCATCCCGTGTTCGGCACGCCCTCGGGCATGGAGCTCGGGATCGGGCCCATCGAGGGCACGGTCACCGGCGCCGAGGTCCAGGCCGTGTGGCCGTCCAGCTACGGGCCGTACAAGATGATGAGCCCCGCGGACGCCAAGGGCGTGGCGCTGCAGGACAGGTCGGCCGGCATGCTCGGCGCGCTCGGCGGCAGCGCGCCGACGTTCCCCGTGTCCACCCACGCCACCGTCGGGGACGGCGCCACCGTCGACGACGTCACCGAGCTCGGGGGCTGGTTCGCGACGCAGTACTACCCGGAGCTGCGCAGCCCCTGGGGAGAGGACGACGCGGGCATCACCACCCTGGTCACCGCGGCGAGTCTCTATCACGGCCTCGACGGCGATCCTCTCGTCGGCAGCGCCACCACCACGACCACGGTGGTGGTCGGCGACGGCGTGCAGGACTACACGTTCACGCGCGACAACACGTGGGACAACGACGTCAACCAGACCTGGAGAGGCCTTGCGGAGGCGGCGGCGAGCGACGTGACCACCATCCTCGGTCACGTCCTCGACGATCCCTACGACGTGCGCGACGTGACGGTGAAGTCCGTCGACGTCGTCGCCGGCTTCTCGGCGACGAGACGGTTCGCGGCGATCACCGACCTGGACGTCGCCCGGGCGCTGCGCTGGGGCCCGAACCAGGTCGAGGTGACGTACTACCACACCGGATCGGCTGCGCCGACCACCCTGAGCGCACGGCTCGACGTCCCGGAGGGGACGGACCTGAGCGGCTCCGTGATCGCGATGTCCGCGGCGATGTGGGAGGACTACTACGGCGAGTACTCCTCCATGGGCGAGAGCTCGTCGGGCGCGCCGCTCACCCTCGCCCAGACCAAGGCGATCGTCGACGGCCTCCCCACCAACTCCGACGTCGTCGTCGCGTTCCTCCCCGACTCCTCAGGCGATGAGTCGGAGTACTCCGAGGGACCCGACGCCGCGGCGGAGACCATCGTGCCCAGCGACTGGGTGATCGACGGCGGGGTGGAGAAGGAGACCGCCGCGGTCGAGGTCGGGGGGAGCAGGACCGTGCCGTACCTGGGCGCCATCCGCTTGCGCGGCTACACGCGGCGGACCGCCGACGACGCGGTCGCCATCTACTTCCAGGAGGCCGGCAAGCCGGAGCCGGTGGAGCCGGCTGCGATCGTCCCGGCCGTGCGTGAGGACGGGATGGCGATGTTCGGCACCGTGCTGCCCGGCTACCGTCACAACGTCCTCGTGACGGCTGAGGTCGGCGCCCTGGACGAGACTTCCCTGCCCGGCGCCGACCAGTTCGTGGTCAAGGTGCGCGCGCGGACGCGCCTGGCCGTCTCGCGCGCCGGCGGCGGCCTGCGGCTCACCGCGCGGGTCTCCCCGGCGGACACGGACGGCAGCGTGGAGTTCCAGCGCCTGGTCCGCGGCCGCTGGATGTCCGCCGGCAGCGCGAAGCTGGATCACGGCGTCGCCGGCGTCAAGGCGCGCACGGCGGCGAAGGTGCGCGCCCGCTTCTCCGGCGGCTCCATGAACGCCGCGAGCGGCTGGGTCGTGGTCGCCGTCAGGTGAGCTCGGGGCCGGCGGGCCGGGCGCGAGCCCGGCCCGCCGGCCGCCCCTGCGCCGCCCCGCCTTCCCGTCCGTCAACCTTGCTAGACTCGGCAGCGTGACTCCGGCCTCCACCCCCACCGGCCCCGCGGCTGCGCCGCGCTCCGCTCGCGACCTGCTGCGCGAGGTGTTCGGCTTCGCCGAGTACCGGCCGCACCAGGAGGACGTCGTCGAGCACCTCGTCGCCGGCGGCGACGCCTTCGTGCTCATGCCCACCGGCGGCGGCAAGTCGCTCTGCTACCAGTTGCCGGCCATGGTCCGGCCGGGCACCGGCATCGTCGTCTCGCCGCTCATCTCGCTGATGAAGGACCAGGTCGACGCGCTGCGGGCGGCCGGCGTCAGCGCCGCCGCCTACAACTCCTCGCTCGAGGCCGGCGAGGCGCGCAGCGTGCTGCGCGCCCTGCACGCCGGCGAGCTCGACCTCCTCTACGTCGCGCCCGAGACGCTCATGACAGAGGGCTTCCTCGCGCGCCTGCAGGGGCTCGCCGGCGACGGGTCGGCCGAGAGCCCGGCGGGCGCCGGCGTCGCCCTGTTCGCCATCGACGAGGCGCACTGCGTCAGCCAGTGGGGCCACGACTTCCGCCCCGAGTACGTGCAGCTCGGCCGGCTCCGCGGCCTCTTCCCCGGCGCGCCCATCATCGCCTGCACGGCCACCGCCGACCCGGAGACGCGCGACGACGTGCGCCTGCGGCTCGGGCTCTCCGAGGCGGCGGTGTTCGTCACCGGCTTCGACCGGCCCAACATCCGCTACACGGTGGTCGAGAAGCGCGAGCCCCTGCACCAGCTCACGCAGTTCCTCGCCGGGCACCCGGGCGAGTCGGGCATCGTCTACTGCCTCTCGCGCAAGCGCACGGAGGAGGTCGCCGAGCGGCTGCGCGCGCACGGCGTGGACGCCGCCGCCTACCACGCCGGCCTGCCGGCGGACGAGCGGCGGCGCGTGCAGGACGCGTTCGCGCGCGACGAGGTGCTGGTCGTCGTCGCCACCGTCGCCTTCGGCCTCGGCATCGACAAGAGCAACGTGCGCTTCGTCGTCCACTACGACCTCCCCAAGAGCGTGGAGAGCTACTACCAGGAGACCGGCCGCTCCGGCCGCGACGGCCTGCCCGCCGAGGCCCTGCTGCTGTTCGGCCTCGGCGACGCCGCCGTGGTGCGCAGCCTCATCGAGGGCGGCGGCCGCGGCGCGTCGCCCGGCGACGAGTTCGAGCGCGACCCGGAGCGCGTGCGCATCGAGATCCACAAGCTCAACACCATGGTCGGCTACGCCGACGGCCTGAGCTGCCGGCGCGAGGCGCTCCTCGGCTACTTCGGCGAGCCCTACCCGGCGCCGTGCGGCAACTGCGACATCTGCCTCGAGCCGCCGGAGACCTTCGACGCCACGGAGCAGGCGCGCATGGCGCTCAGCTGCGTGTACCGGCTGTGGGAGCGCGACGGGTTCGGCTACGGCATCGGCTACGTCATCGACGTCCTGCGCGGCTCCGAGAACGAGAAGATCCTCAGCCGCGGCCACGACGCCCTCAGCACCTACGGCATCGGCGCCGAGCTCAGCCGCGACCACTGGCAGAGCCTCCTCCGCCAGCTCATCCACCGCGGGTACCTCGTCCAGGACATCGCGCGCTACTCGGCGCTGCGGCTCACCGAGGCGGCGCGGCCGCTCCTGCGCGGCGAGGAGACTCTCGTCCTCGCCGTGCCGCGGACGCGCGTGCCCACCAAGAAGCAGCGCGTGCGCGCCGCGCGCGAGGGCCGGGCGGCCGAGCTGGCGGGCATGCCGGTCGACGAGGAGCTGTACGAGGAGCTGCGCCGGCTGCGCAAGCGGCTGGCCGACGAGCAGAACGTCCCGGCCTACGTCGTCTTCAGCGACGCGGCGCTGGCGGAGATGGCCGCGCGCAGGCCGGCCACCTACACGGAGCTCCTCGAGGTCAACGGCGTCGGCAAGACCAAGCTCGAGCGGTACGGCGACGCGTTCCTGGCGGTGATCGCCGAGCGCTCCTCCGGCGGCTCGGCGCCCGGCGCCGGACGCTGCTCGCGTCGCGCCGCCGCCGGGCTCTAGCGCATGCCGGCGGCGTGGAACATCTCCGGCAGGCTCGCGGCCTTGTAGCCGCGTGCGCGCAGGCCGCTCAGGATCGTCGGCAGCGCCTGCGCCGTCTGCGGCGTGAGGTGCATGCACACGATCGCGCCCGGGTGCACGTGCGAGAGCACGCGACTCGCGATGACGCCCGCGCCGGGCTGGCTCCAGTCGCGCGGGTCCACGTCCCAGAGGATCACGCGGTAGAAGCCGATCGCCGCGGAGGCCGACGTCGTCGAGCCGTTCATGTCGCCGTAGGGCGGCCGGCAGTACGGCACCGGGGAGTAGCCGGTGGCGCTCCACCAGGGCGCCGCGTTGCGCAGCCACTCGCTCTGCACCTGGCCCGCGCTCTGGCGCGTCATCATGGAGTGCGTCCAGCCGTGCACGCCGCAGGCGTGCCCCTCCTGCATGGTCCGGCGCGCGAGCGAGGCGCCGGACGCGCACGTACGGCCCCAGCGGGAAGAACGTGGCGTGCGCCTTGTACCGCTTGAGCGTGTTCAGGATGCTCGCCCATGCCGCGTTGTTGCCGTCGTCGAACGTGAGACCCGACCATGCGGCCGGCGCCGCTGACGCGCCGCCACACGCCGCCGCTCACGGCGCGGTAGTTCCTGAAGGAGCGGCGCTTGGACACGGTGACGTTGCCGGCCTCGTCGCGGACGGTGAACTGGATGCGGTACACGCCCGGGCACGAACCCCTTGCCGCTCTTGTAGCGGGGCGTGACCTCCACCGTCCGTGTGCCCTCGCCGCGCTCCAGGCCCGCCTTGCTCGCGGCGAAGTAGCCGTACTGGTCGGTGACCTTGTAGGAGATCGTCACCTGGCCGTGCGGCTCGTCGACGGTGAACCTGCACGACACCGGCTCGACGCGGCGGATGGTGCCGGGGGAGACGCTCTTCCAGGCGAAGTGCGGCGGCCGCGTGTCGATCTTGACGGTCACCGTCTGGGGCGTCTCGGGGTTGAGCGCGTTGTCCACCGAGTAGAACTCCACGGCGTGCTCGCCGTCGTTGGAGTGGTCCTTGGGAGCGCGCACCTGCACCTCGTCGCCGATGCGCCACTCGCCGCCGTCCACGCGGTACACGGTGGCGGCGACGCCGGAGGCGTCGTCGGTGGCGGTGAACTGCACCGTGGCGGTGTCGTTGCGCCAGCGCGACCCCATGCCCTTCGCGGTGGTGACGGGGGGCGTGACGTCGCCCGGCGAGGGCGAGGCGGTCGGCGTGACGGTGGGCACCGCGAGCGGGGCCGCCGATGCGGGAGCGACTCGGGAGGCGTCGCGGGGACGGTCGTGACCGCGGATGCGACGCTGACGATGCCCGGCAGAGCGAGGCCGACGGCGGCGATGAGGATGAGCAGATGGCGGTACACGTGTGCCTCCCAGCGGTCCTCGGCGCATGCGTGAGGCTCGGCCTCGCAGGGCGCTGCAGTACCTCGGACGAGCCGGCCTGCCGCACGGCGGGCCGGCGCGAGCCGGGCGTCGGAGGCATGCCGAAGCGGGCCGGGCGTCGGGCGCGTGGTAGCCTTGCGCGCATGGCCGACCTCTCCCTCTTCGCCACCGTCCCCCGCGGACTCGAGTCGCTGCTCGCCGGCGAGCTCCGCGGGCTGGGCGCGGCGCACGTCAAGCAGGTCCGCGCCGGCGTCGCCTTCTCCGGCTCGCTCGAGACGGCGTACCGCACCTGCCTGTGGTCGCGGGTCGCCGGCCGCGTGCTGCTCCCGGTGACGAGCGGCAAGGCCGCCGACGGAGACGAGCTCTACAAGACCGCGCAGGGAGTCGACTGGTCTCACCACCTCGACGTCGACGCCACGCTGGCCGTCGACTTCACCGGCGCCAACGACAGGATCCGGGACACGCGCTTCGGCGCGGTGCGCATCAAGGACGCGATCGTCGACCAGTTCCGCGCCACGTCCGGCGGCAAGCGGCCGTCGGTCGACGCGCGCGCTCCCGACGTGCGCGTCAACGCGCATCTTGCCGGCACGCGCGTGGCCATCTCGATCGACCTCAGCGGCCAGAGCCTGCACCGGCGCGGGTACCGCGCGGAGAAGGTGCAGGTCGAGGCGCCGCTCAAGGAGAACCTGGCCGCCGGACTGCTGCTCTACGCGGCCTGGCCGGCTGAGGCCGCCGCCGGCGCCAGCCTGCTGGACCCGCTCTGCGGGTCGGGCACGCTGCCGATAGAGGCGGCCCTCATGGCGGCCGACGTCGCCCCCGGCCTGCTGCGCGCCGAGGCGGAGACCAAGCCCGGCGCAGCGCCCGCCTTCGGCTTCCTGCACTGGAACGGGCACGACGCCGAGCTCTGGGCGGCGCTCCTCGCTGGAGGCGCGCGAGCGCCGCAGCGCCGGCATCAAGCGGCTCGCGGCCGCCAGGCCGGGCGTCAGCATCCGCGGCTCGGACAGGGACCAGCGGGCCGTCAAGGTCGCGCGCGACTTCGTGAAGCGCGCCGGGCTGCACGGTCTGGTCGTGATCGACCACGCCCAGCTGGAGACGGTCACGGCGCCCGCCGAGCGCGGCCTCCTCGCCACCAACGCCCCCTACGGCGAGCGGCTCGACGCCGCGGACACCGAGGCCGTCTACCGGCAGCTCGGCGAGCGCCTGCGGGAGGCGTTCCCGCGCTGGAGCGCCGTCGTGCTCGCCGGCGACCAGAGGCAGCTCAAGTCCGTCGGCCTCGCGCCGAAGCGCGAGACCGAGCTGAGGAACGGCCCGCTGGAGTGCGTGCTCGCGTACTACGAGCCGGGCGCGGCGCCCACCGGCGCGGCCGCGCCGCGCACCGCCCGCGCGGAGGTGCGGTCGTCCTCGCGCAAGCCACGCCCGAGCGCGGAGCACCGGCCGGCCGGCCAGCCGGGCCGAGCCCGCCGAGCGCCCACCGGTCCGCGCAGATCGCTCGGCGGCGGCGCCGAGTACCTCGCCAACCGGCTGCGCAAGAACCAGCGCCGGCTGGCCAGGCGGCTGCAGCGCGAGGGCATCACCTGCTACCGCCTCTACGACGCCGACCTCCCCGAGTACAACCTCGTCGTCGACGTCTACGGCGAGTGGGTGCACGTGCAGGAGTACGCGGCGCCGCCCGAGATCGACCGCGACAAGGCCAAGCGGCGGCTCGACGAGGCCGTGGAGGTCATCGGCGCCGTCCTCGAGACGCCGCCGGAGCGGGTGGTGCTCAAGGAGCGCCGCCGGCAGCGCGGAGCGGCGCAGTACGAGCGCCGCGGCGACCAGAGCAAGCTCCTCGAGGTGAGCGAGGACGACCTCGCCTACCTCGTCGACCTCGGCACGTACCTGGACACCGGCTTCTTCATCGACCAGCGGCTCACGCGGCGGCTGGTCCGCAAGCTCGCCGGCGGCCGCCGCTTCCTCAACCTCTTCGCCTACACCGGCACGATGACGGTGAACGCCCTCGCCGGGGGATCGCCGGCGTCCACGACCGTGGACCTCTCGGCGACCTACCTCGCCTGGGCCGAGAGGAACCTCGCCGCCAACGGCTTCGCGGCCGGCGGCGAGGTGTGGCCGCACCCCTCGGGCAAGACGGAGGCGCCGCGCCGGCCCGCACACGCTCGTCCAGGCCGACTGTCTCCGCTGGGTCGCGGAGGCCGGCGGCGCGTACGACCTCATCTGGCTCGACCCGCCGACCTTCAGCAACTCCAAGAAGATGGGTCGCGCCACCTTCGACGTCCAGCGCGACCATGCCGACCTCATCCGCCTGGTCGCGCGCCGCCTGCTGGCGCCGGGCGGCATCCTGCTCTTCGCCACGAATCTCCGGAACTTCCGCCTCGAGCGCTCCGAGCTCGGCGGCCTCGAGGTCAAGGACCTCTCGCGCGCCACGCTGGCCTTCGACTGCGAGCGTGGCGCCAACCGCCACCACGTGTTCCGCTTCGAGCGCCGCGACTGACGACCGCGCTCCTCGCGGCGCCGGGCGCCCGCCTCACGACGACGCCCTGCGACAAAAGTCAATTCCTCCGGGCCGCCTCAAGACGGATACTGTGCTGGATCACAGTCGTACCGGGGGGAAGCGATGAGAAGAGCCATCCTGTTGACCGCGATGGCGCTGGCCGCGCTGGGTGTGTGGGGGGTGTCGCCGGCGCTCGCCAAGACGTACACGCCCGACGAGTGCCTCGGCTGCCACAGCGCGCTGCAGCCGGGCCTCGTACAGCAGTATCACGACGGGGCGATGTCCGGCGCGGGCGTCACCTGCGTCTCCTGCCACGGCGCCGACCATGCGGCGATCGACGCCGTGGAGGGCAGCGTGCCGGCCGGCACCTGCGCCCAGGCCGGCTGCCACCCGCAGCAGTACGCCGAGTTCGCCCACAAGGACGCCTCCGGCAACTACACCAACAAGCACGCCATCGGCTGGACGCGCATGACCGCCGCGGCGCGCTACAAGGTCATGCCCGAGGCGCAGCGCTACGAGATGTGCGAGCGCTGCCACAACGTCGGCCTCGTGAGCCCCGACGGCTCGGTGGGCAAGTGCGACAGCTGCCACACGCGCCACACGTTCTCCGCCGAGGAGGCCAAGGAGCCCCCGGCCTGCGGCACCTGCCACATGGGTCCGGACCACGAGCAGATCGACATGTGGGAGAAGAGCAAGCACGGCGTCGTCTACACCACAGAGAAGGAGCGCGCGGGAGGCGACCCGGGCCGCGCGCCGACCTGCGTCACCTGCCACATGCCGGAGATGGAGAACGGCGCCGGCCAGCCGATGACGCACGACGTCTCGACCAACCTCACCATCGGCACCGTCGCGCAGGGCGCGCGCCTGCCGGGCGTGGCGCTCCCGGTGCCGATGCGCACCATCTCCGAGTGGGACTTCGACCTCAGGCGGGACAAGATGGTCGCCATGTGCGGCGACTGCCACGCGCGCGCCTTCGTGCGCAAGAACCTCGAGGGTGCGGACGCGATCAAGGCCGACGTGGACGCCTTGCTCTGGGACCCCGTCATGCGCATCCGCGGCCTGTGGTGGGACGGCCTGATCGACCCGATGCCCGAGAACCGCGCGCCCAACCCCAACTTCGGGCAGTCGCTCGTCCTCGGCGGCCAGCAGCTTTACGGCGGCACCTCCGCCATCGAGCAGCTCTTCTTCTACACGTACAAGTACGACCACGTGAACACGTTCAAGGGCGCCTACCACATCAACCCGGACTACAGCCACTGGTTCGGCTGGTCCGAGGTCAACCAGGACCTCGACCTGATCAAGGGTGAGGAGGCCAAGCTGCGCAAGACGGCGCTGCCCTACGACCCGGGCTTCGCCGTGACCACCGCGCGGCCGACGACCGGTCAGCCGGTCACGCTGGACGCCACGGGGCTCAGCTCCTGGGGCAACGCCTCCGCCAACACCTACGAGTGGTGGACGGGAGACGGCCAGCACAGCATGCCGGCCGCCGACGCCGTGCTGACGCACGCCTATGCCGCGGCGGGGACGTACACCGTGGACCTCACGTGCGCCGACGGCGACCTCGTCAACGACGCCGCCAACCCGGCCGCGTGCTCCGGCAAGCGGACGACCTCGCTCAAGGTCACCGTGAAGGACGCGGCGGCGCTCACGCTGGCCGCGCCGGCGCGGGTCAAGGCGGGCAAGTCCGTCAAGCTCAGCGGCACGCTCACGACCGGCTCCGCCGGCGACCGTGCGGTGCGGCTGCAGACGAAGACCTCGTCGGGCGGCTGGAAGACCGTCGCCACGAAGACCGTCGCCGTGACCGCCGGCGTCGCGACGCCGGTGACGTTCAAGTACAAGCTGTCCAGGACGACGACGTTCCGCCTGAGCTACGGCGGCAGCGCGTCTGTCTGGGACGCGGTGAGTCAGACGCGCAAGGTCAAGCCGCTCTGACGCGGTGAGGCCAGGGTCCGCCGCGGCGCAGCCGCCCGGCGGATCCTGGCCTCCACTCCGGCGGGCGCCGGTGGCCTCACGGCCGCCGGCGCCCGCTCCACGTACGCCGAGGCGAGGGACCCGACCACCGCCTGCTGCAGGAGCCGGGCCATGGGCGCTCGCGGGTCGCTCTGTCGTGCGACCACAACTACCGGCGAGATGTGGTCGCATCCCCGACCCCAGCATCCGAGATGCGGACATTGGATCATCGTGACCCCATGAGGCTCCGGCTTGTGGTCGCGATCAGCGCCCGACGTGCGACCACACACAGAGTGGGCCGACAGGAGATAGGGCACGGGGTGGCGCGGGCGTTCCGCGGCGGGGGCGTCCGCCGCGCCGAGGGCGTCCGCCGCGCCGCTTATGTCCACGATTGCCGCCGCGCGGGGGCGGGTAGCTAGCGCGTGACCGAGCGGCGGGCGGCAAGACCGGCGCCGCCACCTCCGAGAGAACGAAGCCCAGATGAACGAACCTGCGATCGCGCCCTATGGAACCTGGCGCTCGCCTGTGACCGCGAAGCTCATCGCCGAGGGCGGCGTGGGCATCAACCTGCCGCAGAGCGTGGGCGAGAGCCTGTACTGGATCGAGCTCAGGCCCACCGAGAACGGGCGCTACGTGGTCGTGCGGCGAGCGCCGGACGGCGAGACTGCGGACGTCACCCCCGAGGGCAGGAGCGCCCGCTCGCTGGTGCACGAGTACGGCGGCGGCATGTACGTGGCGTTCCGCAACGAGCGCGGCGGCGAGAGCGTCATCTTCAGCGACCAGGCCGACCAGCGGCTGTACCGGCAGGACCTGGAGGCGCCGACGGCCAGCGCGGCCGGGGCTGCCGGCGCCGGTGAGCCGGCGCGCTGGAGCGCGCCGGCCCCGCTCACGCCGGCCCCTCCTGCCGAGCGCGCTCACCGCTACGCCGACGGCCGCGTCACGCCGGACGGCCGCACGCTCGTCACGCGTGCGCGAGCGGCACGAGGCCGACGGCTCGGTGGTCAACGACCTGGTGAGTCTGCCGACCGACGGGTCGGCCGGCCCGCACCAGCCGCGGGTCATCGCGTCCGGCCACGACTTCTACGCCGCCCCGCGCATCAGCGCGGACGGGCGGCGCGTGGCGTGGCTCAGCTGGGACCACCCGCGGATGCCGTGGGACGGCACCGAGCTGTGGGTGGCGGAGCTCGCCGGCGACGGCAGCGTCTCCGGCGAGCGGCTCGTCGCCGGAGGCCCGGACGAGTCGATCCTGCAGCCGCTCTGGAGCCCCTCCGGCGAGCTGTGGTTCGCGAGCGACCGGAGCGGCTGGTACAACCTCTACGCGATCGCGCCGGCGGCCGGCGGTGAGGGCGGCGCGGCCGGCGACCCCGGCGGCGGCCGGCCCGCGCCGTGCCCGCTGGACGTCCGCGAGGCCGAGTTCGCCTCCGTCCCGTGGGTGTTCGGCCTGCAGCACTACGCGTTCCTCGACGACGGCCGCCTCGTCACCACCTTCACCGAGGACGGCAGCGACCGGCTGGCGGTGCTGAGCGCCGAGGAGATCGCGGCGCCTGAGAACCCCGGGGCGCCCGGGGGGCCCGGTCCACCCGGAGGCGCCCCTCCGCGACCTCGGCTCGCCCTACACCTCCGTGTACTCGCTGGCGCCCGCTCGGGTCGCGCATCGGGCTCGTCGGCGCCACTCACACCGAGGGCTCCCAGGTCGTGATCGTCGACCCCGACGACGCAGGACCCGCCAGCGCCGCGGCCGCCTACGACGTCGTCCGCCGCGGCCGCCCGGCGCCGATCGACCCGGCGTACATCAGCCGCCCGGAGGCGATCGTCTTCCCCACGGAGGGCGGCCTCACGGCGCACGCCCACTACTACGCGCCTGTGAACCCGGACTTCACCGCACCGGCGGGCGAGCTGCCGCCGCTGCTGGTCATCGTCCACGGCGGCCCCACGTCCGCGCACCTCGCGATGCTCGACCTCGACGTCCAGTACTGGACGTCGCGCGGCATCGCCGTCGTGGACGTCAACTACGGCGGGTCGACCGGATACGGCCGCGAGTACCGCGAGCGGCTCAAGGGCGAGTGGGGCGTCGTCGACACCGTCGACGCCATCAACGCCGCCAGGTACCTGATCGCGCGCGGCGACGCCGACCCCGCGCGCGTCGGCATCCGCGGCGGCAGCGCCGGCGGCTACACCACGCTCAACGCGCTCACCCGCCACGACTTCTTCACCGCCGGCGCCAGCCTCTTCGGCCTCGCCGACCTCGAGTCGTTCGCCACCGGCGGCACGCACAAGTTCGAGTCGCAGTATCTCGAGAGCCTCGTCGGACCGTATCCGGAGCTCCGCGACGTGTACCGCGAGCGGTCGCCCATCAACCACGTGGACGACCTCGACTGCCCGGTGATCCTGCTGCAGGGCCTGGAGGACCAGATCGTCCCCCACGCGCAGGCCGACGTCATCGTCGAGGCGCTGCGCCGCAAGGGCCTGCCCTTCGCGTACCTGCCGTTCGAGGGCGAGCAGCACGGGTTCCGCAAGGCGGAGAACATCATCCGCGCGCAGGAGGCCGAGCTGTACTTCTACGGGCGCGTGTGGGGGTTCGCGCCGGCCGACGAGATCGAGCCGGTGGAGATCGAGAACCTGAGCTGACCGGCGCGGCCGGCGCCCGGCTTCAGTACGCCCAGATCGAGGTGGGAGTCCCCTTCTGCAACGTGCCGATCGCGCAGGTCGGCCGGCGCGCAGTCTACTCGCCGACCGTCACCGGGTGGTACCTGGCTGGCGCTCGTTTGGCGCCGGGAACAAGTGGGGCAGAGCGGAGGTGCGTGGCCCTCGACGCCCCTCGTCGGCCGCCGTCCCACGCAGACCCATCTCGAGCGATTCTGGAGCGGACCCCATGACAGGACATGCACGATTCGTCGCAGACGGCCTCGTCGTCGTGGAGGACGGAGATGGCGGCGGTGCGCGGCAGGCCGGCGCCGCGGCATACGCCCAGGCGGAGCGGCACGCGGAGTTGCCGGACCCGGGAGACGGCGCGCCGCTCGACGCGTACTCGCGCGCCGTGATCCGGGCCGCCGAGCTCGTCGGCCCGTCGGTGGTGAACATCGACGTCAGCCGCCGGCCGGCCGAAGGCGGGCCGGCGCGGCCGCGGCCGGCCCGGCGGGCACCAGGCGGGCGCGCACGTCCCGGGCGGGAGCAGGCGCCCGAGCCCGGCTACGCAGGCTCGGGCTCCGGCTTCGTCATCACCAGCGACGGCTTCGTGCTGACCAACAGCCACGTCGCCCACGGCGCCGACCAGCTGCGCGTGACGCTGGGCGACGGACGCGAACTGGACGCGCAGCTCGTCGGCGACGACCCGGAGACCGACCTCGCCGTCCTGCGCGTGGACGCGCCCGACCTCGTCGCCGGCGCGCCTCGGCGACTCGCGCGGCCTGCGCGTCGGCCAGCTCGTCGTCGCCATCGGCAACCCCTACGGCTTCCAGGCGACGGTCACGGCCGGCGTGGTCAGCGCCCTCGGCCGGTCGCTGCGGTCCGACGGCGGGCGCCTCATCGACAACCTCATCCAGACGGACGCGGCCCTCAACCCGGGCAACTCCGGAGGGCCGCTGGTCACCGCGCACGGCGACGTCATCGGCGTGAACACGGCGATCATCGCGCCGGCGCAAGGCCTGTGCTTCGCCATCGCGATCAGCACCGCGATCTACGTCGCCGGCCGGCTCATCCGCGACGGGCACATCACGCGCGGGCGGATCGGCGTGGCTGGGCAGACGACGCCGATCCGGCGGCGCGTCGTGCGGTTACTTCGACCTGCCGATCGAGACGGGCGTGCTGGTCGCCGGGGTCGAGCCCGGCAGCCCGGCCCAGCGGGCCGGGCTCCTGCCCGGCGACCTCATCGTCGCCGTCGACGGCGAGCCGCTCCCCGACGTCGACGCACTCCACCGGACGCTCACGGAGGCCACCGTCGGCCGCCCGCTGACGCTGAAGGTCGTGCGGCTGACCAGCCTCAAGGAGTTCGCGGTGACGCCGGAGCGGGCGGCGGCCTGACGGAGCTCGCGCTGCCGTCGCACCGCCGACCCCGCGCCGACCCGACCGCTCCCGCCGTCAGCCCCGGCAACGCCCGCGGCGGGCCGCCGGAGGTGCGCCCGCCCCACGCGGCGTATACTCGGACGCCATGCAGCGCATCCGCAGCATCCGCGCGATCAGCATCGTCACGCTCGTCGTCGCCGGCATCATCGCCGCCATCGCCATCGTCGCAGCGCCGGCCTTCGCCGCCGGTCCGCCCTCCCCACCCCCACCAAGCCCCCGGTCGTCAAGAAGTTCATCGCCTACGGCGCCGGCCGCAAGGCGCAGACCGAGGACTACAACCAGCGTCACTACCACCAGCACACCTACGTGCTCTCCAAGCCGCGCGCGGTCGTCCTGCACCACACCGACGGCGCCGACTGGCAGAGCGCCTGGAACTACTTCGACAGCAACACCGCCTACGTGATCAACGGCGTCAAGGAGAAGCCCGGCGTCTCGGCGCAGTTCATCATCGCCAAGGACGGCACGATCATCCAGACCATGCCCCTCACCTACCGCGCCCGGCACTGCATCGGCATGAACTGGGTCTCGTTCGGCATCGAGTTCTGCCAGGAGAGCGCCGGGCACGACGGCCACTGGATGGAGCGCCAGATCCTGAACCGGCCCAAGCAGGTCAAGGCCGGGCTCGAGCTCGTGCGCTGGCTGCAGTACAAGTACGGCATCAAGACCGGCGACGTGGTGGGGCACGCCACCGCCAACGGCTCGCGGTTCTTCAAGGACTACACCGGCATCAAGAACGGCGCCGGCGACTGGTTCTCCGCCGAGCTCAAGATCTTCAAGTCCCGGCTCTAGCCGGCTGCGCGGCTCCAGTCGCTCGCGCCCGCGGGCTCCCGCCCACGGCCGCCTTCAGGTCACCGGCTCTCGCCGTCGTCCGTCGTGGCGGACTCCTCCATCTCCGCGATCTCCGCCGGCGCCTCGGCGCCCTTGGTGAGCACGAGCGAGACGATGACCGATACGCCGACGGCCACGACGATCACCGCCAGCGACGCCCATGTCGGCACGTGGATCCAGTGGCTGAGCAGCATCTTGACGCCGACGAACCCCAGCACTGCCGCCAGGCCCCAGCTGAGATACTCGAACCGCTGCAGACTGCTGGCGAGGGCGAAGTAGAGAGAGCGCAGCCCGAGGATGGCCGCGATGTTGCTGGTGAGCACCACGAAGGTCGTGCTCGAGATGGCGAGCACGGCGGGGACCGAGTCGATGGCGAAGACGAGGTCGGCCGACTCGATGGCGACCAGGGCGATCAGCAACGGCGTGATGAACAGCCGGCCGTCCCGGCGCGTGAAGAAGTGACGGCCCTCGTAGTCCGAGGCGACGGGGAAGAAGCGCCGCGCCGCGCGGACCAGCGGGTTCTTCTCGGGCTCGACCTTGACGCCGTTGGAGCGCACGAGCCGGTAGGCCGTGTACACCAGGAGCGCACCGAAGACGTACACGATCCACTCGAAGCGATTGATGAGGCTGACCCCGCCGTAGATGAAGGCCCCACGCATGACGATCGCGCCGAGGATGCCCCAGAAGAGGACCTTGCGCTGGTGACGCAGGGCGATGCCTAGCGAGCCGAAGACGAGCAGGAAGACGAACAGGTTGTCGATGCTCAGCGACTCCTCGATGAGGTAGCCGGCGAGGTACTGCTGCGCCGCCTCGGCGCCGTACCACAGATACACCAGGCCGGAGAACCCGAGGCCCAAAGAGATCCACACGCCACTCCAGACGAAGGCCGTGCGCGTCTTGAGCACCTCGTCCTTGCGGCCCACGAAGAAGAGGTCGATGGCCAGCGCGACGGCGACTATCCCGAAGAAGACGGCGTAGTGCATGAGCTCGCCACTGTTCACGTCGGTCCTGGCCCCACGCCTCGCTCCTCTCCGGCGACTCTCGCCGGACATGCCCGCTCCGCGTCCCGGCACGACAAAAAGACCTCCGGGACACCTGTGCCCGAAGGTCTTGCCGTTCGCTGGCGCGGCCGGGGCCGAAGCCCGTGCTGACGACCGCGCCGCTCGCCACCCGGCGAGCCGGCTACTCCCCATCGTCGTTTGACGCTATCCCGCGCTCGGAACCCCGTCAAGCCGGGCCCCTGCGCGCACGAGCCTCGTCCCCCAACGAGACTCGCCGGGAGCCGCGTCGGGTAGACCCCGGGCACCCTCCCCCCACCCGAGGAGCCCCGCATGTGTACCGACCTCCGCCTCGTCCGCCTGCAGGACCTGCACGTCTCCGGCCGCACCATGGACTTCGCCCAGGAGCTGGGCTCGCGCGTGCAGGTCGTGCCGGCGGGCAACGCGTGGTCGGCCACGGCCACCGGCACGCCGGTCCCGGCGCTCACGTGGACGAACACGTACGGCTACGTCGCCATGGACGCGTTCGGGTTCGACTGGGCGGCGTGCGACGGGCTCAACGACGCCGGCCTCTCGATCGGCACGCTGTGGCTGCCGGAGACGGACCTGCCGACGGAGCCGCCGGCCGCCGGAGGCGAGCCGGCCGTCGATCTCATCCACTTCGGCTCGTGGATCCTCGGCACGTGCGCCACCGTGCAGGACGTGCGCGACGCGTTCGCCGGCGTGCAGGTCTGGAACGCCCAGGTGCGCCGCCTCTGGCCGGCGGACCAGGAGATGCCGGACATGGTCAAGCCGCTGCTCGACTTCGCCTTCCCCATGCACCTCGCCGTGCACGACGCGCACGGCGGCGACCTCGTGGTGGAGTTCCTGGACGGCGGGCCGGTGTTCCACGACGACCCGATCGGCGTGCTGACCAACTCGCCGACGTTCGACTGGCACGAGACCAACCTGCGCAACTACGTGAACCTGCGGGACGCGGAGGCGAAGCCGGTCGACCTGATGGGCCTGGAGGTGAAGCCGACCGGCAACGGCACCGGTCTGCTCGGCCTGCCCGGTGACGTCACCCCGCCGTCGCGGTTCGTGCGCGCCACCGTGCTCGCCGCCGTCTCGCGCACGGCCAAGGACGCGCGGGCGGCCGTGAACCAGGTCTTCCACTGCCTCGACCTGGTCAGCGTCCCGCGCGACGTCGCGCCCTCGGGCGACTCCACGCAGTGGTACGTCGCCCGCGACCACGACGCGTCTCGTCTACTACGTGCGCAGCTACGACGGGTGGACGACGGACGCCCACGACCTCCGCGCCCTGGGCGTCTCCGACCCGGCGAGCGGCCGGAGGGCGCTCCCGCTGCCGGCCGCCTGAGCGGCGTGCGGAGGCGGCGCGAGCGACCGGGCGCCCCTCACTCGGCCGTGAAGACGAACCCCTCCTCGAGGACCGCCAGGCAGGCCTCGACCGCCTCGGCGTCGTACCGCCCGCCCGCCCCCTCGCGCAGCTCCGCCACGGCCGCGTCCTGCGGCAGGCCCGGCCGGTACGGGCGGTGCGAGGTCATGGCCTCGTACACGTCGGCCACGGCGATCACGCGCGCGGCCGGCAGGATGCCCTCGCCGCGCAGCCCTTGTGGGTAGCCGGAGCCGTCCAGGCGCTCGTGATGCTGGAGCACCATGTCCGCCACCGGCTGGTCGAAGGCGATGGACTGCAGCACGTCGTGCCCGGCCTGGGCGTGCACCTTGATCAACTCGAACTCGTTCTCGTTCAGCCTGCCGGGCTTGGAGAGGATCTCCGCCGGCACTGAGATCTTGCCCACGTCGTGGATCAGCGCCGCGAGCCGCAGGGCCTCCAGCTCCTCGCTGCCGGTCCCCATCCGCGACGCGACGGCGACGGCCAGCTCGGCGACCCTGCGCTCGTGCCCGGCCGTGTACGGGTCGCGCCGCTCGACCACGTTCCCCATGGCGATCACCGCGCCCTCCATGGTGCGGTGCAGCCGCTCGGCGTGCCGCTCCAGCTGGCGCTGCGCCTCGTACTGCTCCGTCACGTCGAACATCAGCCCCCCGAGCAGCGTCTCGTCGCCCTCGCTGTGGATCGCGAAGACGAGGGAGTGCATCTCGCTCTCACCGTCACCGGCGGCCCAGCGCTCGACCAGGTCCACGACCTCGCCCTCGAGCGCTCGCTCGCACAGCGCGCGGGCGACCGCGGCGACGTCCGGCGCCCAGAGCTCCTCCGGCGTTCGCCCCAGGAGCTCGGCCTCCGGCCGGCCGAGCAGCCCGATGAGCTGTGGGTTCACGTACAGGTAGCGCAGCTCGCTGTCGCGGATCCAGAGGCAGCCGGGCATCCGGTCGGCGAACGCGACGAAGCGCTCCTCGCTCTCCTGCAGCGCCTGCTCCGACCGGCGGCGGCGCCTCTGGTCGATCATGAGGAGCCCGAGGACGACGGACGCCAGCGGGTAGACGACGAGCACGGGCACCGCGATCCGCTCCAGAGTGTCATCGCGATGCGATCCGGCAGCAGCACCGTGAGCGCGAGCATGAGCACGTGCACGGTCAGGCCGAAGAGGTACATCTCGAGGATGCCCGGGTCGCGGCGGGCGATGCCGCGGAGCTGCCGCCAGGCCACGCCGACGCCGACGGACATGACGATGACCGCCACGCCCATCGGCGCTCCCGGCCCCCCCTGGGCGGCGCGGTAGACGCCGGCGATGGCCCCGCCGATGATGCCCGGCACGGTGCCGTAGAACAGCGTGCCCATGCTGAGCACCACGGAGCGCGTGTCGAACATCGTCCCGTTGGGGAGGCGCCACGCGAGCAGCATGACGGCCACGGAGATCACCCCGAGCACGACGCCCGTCACCACCTTGAAGGCCAGCGTCTGGCGGCGCAGGTACCGGGCCAGATAGTCGTAGACGAACACGAGGACGACCAGCAGCGCGGCGTTCTCGATCAGCCTGACGAATGCAGTACCGTCCACGCCCCTCCCCCGAAGCTTCACGTGGCATCGACTCATACCCGCGGATTCCCTTTCGGCACCCGTTCCCCTTCGCATGAGCGCGCACCGGCGCCGGCGCCGCCGGTTGGGCGTAAACTACGGTCATGGCGGTCAGGCTCGAGGGCATCCACTTCCTGGTCACGTACCGGTGCACCTACGCGTGCGACCACTGCTTCGTCTGGGGGTCGCCGGACGCGGAGGGCACGATGACGCTGGCGCAGCTCACGAGCGTCATCGACCAGGCGGCGGAGCTCGGCGTCACCGACGTCTACTTCGAGGGCGGCGAGCCCACGCTCGCGTACCCTGTCGTGCTCGCGGCGGCGCAGCGCGCCCGCGAGCGCGGCCTCGACGTCGGCATCGTCAGCAACTGCTTCTGGGCGACGTCGCTCGAGGACGCCAAGGTGTGGCTGGCCCCGTTCGCCGAGCTCGGCCTCGCCGACCTCTCGCTCTCGTCCTACGCCTACTTCGTGGAGGACGCGAACGAGGAGCACCTGCGCAACGCCGTGCTGGCGGCGCAGGAGCTCGGCATCCCCGGCGAGCGTGCTCGAGGTGGGGGCGCCGGCGGACATCGGCGTGCCCGGCGCCTGCTCCGGCGACGTCGGCGAGATCATGCACAAGGGGCGGGCGGCCGTGGAGCTCGCGCCGGCGCGAGCCGCCCGGCCGCCCGAGACGCTCGTCACCTGCCCCTACGAGGACTTCAGCGACCCGGGCAGGGCTCACGTCGGCCCGGACGGCGAGCTGCAGATCTGCCAGGGCATCAGCGCCGGCAACGTCTTCGCCGGAGGCGACGGCCCGCCGGCGCCCGAGCACCTGGCCGCGCCGCTCGCCGGCGGCCTGCGGCGCGTCCTCGACGCCTACGATCCGCAGGCCCGTCCCGTCGTCCGCGAGATCCTCGCCGGCGGCCCCTGGGCCCTCGCCCAGGCCGCCGGCCACACCCCGGCGCGCTCGCACTACGCCGACGAATGCCACCTCTGCTACGAGGTCCGCGCCGCGCTGCGCGCCGCCGGCCGCCACCCGGAGGTCGTCGCGCCCGGCCAGTGCTACGCCGAGAACGAACCCACCACCCCCTGAGGAGGGACATCATCATGCCGTCCGAGTGCGAACAGTTCTGGACCGCCGGCAGCTATGCCGTGGTCGGCCGTCAGGCCAGCAAGAAGGCGTATCCCAAGATCACCTACGGCGAGCTCAAGAAGCGCGGCGTCACGGTGTACCCCATGGACCCCGACGGCGGCACCGTCGAGGGCGACAAGGCCTACTCCGACTTCACCGACCTGCCCGCCCCCGTCGAGGCCGCCGTCCTCGAGCTGCCCAAGGAGGAGACCGCCGCCTGGGTCGCCAAGGCCGCCGACGCCGGCGTCACGCGGGTCTGGATCCACCAGATGACCGACACGCCCGAGGCGCTCGCCGAGGCCGAGAAGCGCGGGCTCACGGTCATCACCGACCACTGCGCCGTGATGTACAACAAGAAGGGCTTCAGCGGCCACTCCTTCCACCGCGGCCTCTGGAAGCTGCTCGGCAAGTACTGACCGAAGCGACGGGGCGGGCGGCGCGGATGCGCCGCCCGCCCCGTCTCAGCTTCAGACCCAGGCCGTCGTCAGGGCAGCGTCTCGGGCGGCTCCGGGCGGCGTCTGGCCGGCAGGATCGCCACGACGATGAGCCCGATGATCGGGAAGAAGATCGTCAGGATGATCCAGCCTGCGCGGTTCAGGTCCTTGCGGTCGACCATGCGCCACACCAGCCACAGGCAGACCACCCAGATGATGAACCAGACGGTGCCGTAGACCCACCAGCTCATGTGCCCCTCCTCGGTAGGCCGCCGTGGCGGCGTGCGTTCGCTACAGGGTGGGTGTACCCCGCCGGAGAGCGGAACCCTCCGAATGGCGAGGAGGCCGGTCAGTCCTCGAGGCCGTCGCCGGCGGGGAGGTCCGGCGGCAGCAGGGGGATCGCGTCTTCGGGGAGGCCGCGGACGTGCTCGAGAGCACGTTCGGCCGCGGCCGACCCCTCGCGCAGGCAGTCGCCGATGCCGATGCCGTGGTACGCGCCGCCGGCGAGCTCGATGCCGGGCACGCGGGCGACGGCGGCCTCGATGTGCGCGACCAGCTCGACGTGACCGACGCGGTACTGCGGCATGCCGCGCGGCCAGCGGAAGATCTCCACGAACTCGGGCTCCGCGGTGATGCCCATGATGTCGCGGAGCTCGGAGCGGACGACCGCGGCCATCTCGTCGTCGTCCAGCTGGGCCGCGGCCTCGCGGCCGGCGCGGCCGAGGAAGCTGCGCAGCAGCACCCGGCCCTCGGGCGCGCGCCCGTCGAACTTGCTGGAGCTCCACGTGGTCGCCATGACAGGGCGGTCCTCGGCGCGGGGCACGACGAAGCCGAAGCCCTTGAGGTCGTGCCCCACCTGGTCCGCCCGGAAGGCGATGGAGGCGGTCGCCGTGCTCACGTAGTCGATGGACGAGAGGTCGGCGGCGGCGAGCGGCGCGACGGCGCGCAGCAGGTCGCCGCTCGCCCAGGCCGGCGTCGCGAGCACGACGGCGTCGGCGACGACGCGCGTGCCGTCGCTGAGCTGCAGCGCGTAGGCGCCGGACCCGGCGCGCGCGCCGCAGCCGGCGCCGCACTCGGTCATCGTCGTGACGCCGGTGCCGGCGTGCAGCCGGTCGGCAGGCAGCGAGGCGACGATGGCGTCGCTCAGGTCCTGGAGCCCGGTCTTGAAGGAGTAGAAGTACGACCTGCGGGCCGGGCGGGCGGGAGCCGGCGGCGCCGGACCCCGGCGCAGAGCCGGCGCCCGGAGCGCCGCCCCCGGCGCGCGCGGCGGCGGCCTTCTGACGCGCCTTGCGGCGCTTCAGCATGGCGAGGATCAGGCTGCGGTACTCGAGCTCCATGTCGAGGAACATCGGGAACGTGGCGCGCACGCTCATCTGCTCCGGGTCGCCCGCGTGGATGCCGGCGACGATGGGCTCGGCGATGCGCTGCAGAGCCTCTCTGCCGAGGCGGCGGCGCACGAAGTCGCCGAGGCTCTCGTCCATGGCCGAGCCGACCGCGCCGCCCGACGGACCCGCCGTCGCGGCGCCCCCCCGCGGGAGGATCAGGTCGAGGCCCATGCGCATCTTGCCGGGCCAGGTCATCAGGCGGCTCATGGCGAACGGCACCATGCGCGTCGGGACCATGAGGATGATGCCCTCGGGCAGCTCGTGCAGGCGCCCGCGCGTGAAGACGAAGCTCTTGCGGATGTCCTCGTTGCAGTCGAGGAACCGGTCGCCGATGCCGACCTCGCGCGCCGCGGTGATGGGCCAGGGCTTCTCGATGATGGCCGAGTCCGGGCCGCCCTCGACGACGAACCCGTCGCGGCGCACCGTCTGGACCTTGCCGCCGAACCGCGGGTCCTGCTCGTACAGGTGCCAGTCGACGGAGGCGTCCTGCGCGCGCGCGGCCTCGAGCACGCGCGCCGCTCCGAGCCCGGCCATGCCGCCGCCGACGACGACGATGCGGAAGGGCCGGCCCCCCTCGCCGTTGGCCGCGGACGGACCGCTACCCGTATCTGAAGTCACGGCGCTCACGGCCTCATGCGGGCGGGTGCGGCTCGCCCGGCCCGCGCAGGACACGCTCGGCGGGCCGCTTCGCCAGGTAGCCGATGACCACGTCGGCGAGCGCCTCGATGAACAACGGAGAGTCGTTGGGCGCGTGCGTGCGCCGGTACTCGATGCCCAGTCCCTCGATCTGCTCGCGCAGGACGATGTCGAGGTCGTAGAGCGTCTCGACGTTGTCGCTGACGAACCCGACGGGGACGACGAGGATCTTCTTCCAGCCCTCCCCGGCGAGCACGCGCACCGCGTCGTCGGCCTCCGGGTCGGTCCACTCGCCGCCCCCGCGTCCCTTGCTCTGGAACCCGAACCGCCAGTCGCCCGGCGCGACCTGGGGGACCAGCTGGGAGATGGTCTGCTGCAGCTGGTCCACGTAGGGGTCGCCCTCGGCGATGGTCTCGACCGGCACGGCGTGGGCGGTGAAGAGCACGGCCCACTCGTTGACGTCGCAGCCGTCCAGCGCCTCGGCGATGCGGCGGCTGAGCGCGCGCACGAACCCCTGGCTGGAGTACCAGTCCTCGAGCAGCGGGATGTCGCGGCCGGCGCCGCCGGTGGCGGGGTCCTCCGCGGCGGCGATCTGCGCCTTGTACCTGCCGCTGGTGAGCCGTGAGGAGAAGGGGCTCATGGGCAGGGCGACGACCTCGTGCGCGTCCAGTGAGCGGACGCAGGCCTGCACGCCGGGCTCCGTGTAGAGGAACCCGTGGCGCACGCGGATGGGGAAGTCGAGCTCCTGGACGAGCTTGGCCTGCAGCGCCACGGCCTGACGCGCGGTGATGGCCGGGAGCGGCGAGGCGCCGCCGATGAGCGCGTAGCGCTCCTGCACGGCGGCGACCGTGCCCGGGTCCGGCGTGCGCGCCATGAGGCGCTCGAGGAACGGCACGACCTGCTCGGGGCTCTCCGGACCGCCGTACGCGAGCAGAGCGACGTCGACGAGGCTCTCGGTCATGCCGACCTCCTCCGCAGGCTCAGATCGGGGCGGCCGAGAGCCGGTGCACGGCGTCGACCAGGTACTTGACGTTGTCCGGCGGCACCTGCGGGATGAGGCCGTGGCCGAGGTTGAAGATGTGCCCCGGCCGGCCGGCCGCGCGGCGGACGACGTCGGCCGCGCGCTCCTCGATGGCCTTGGGCGGCCCGAGGAGCGTGATGGGGTCGAGGTTGCCCTGCACGGCGACGTCGCCGAGCTGGTCCCAGGCGCGGTCGAGCTCGATGCGCCAGTCCACGCCGTAGACGTCCGCGCCGGCCTTGCGGACGAGGTGCAGCATGGCGGAGGCGCCGTTGCCGAAGTAGATCACCGGCGCCCCGAGGCCCTTCACGTGGTCGATCACGTAGCGCACGTGCGGCAGCACCAGGAGCTCGTAGTCGTAGGGGCCCACCCAGCCGACCCAGCGAGTCGAACAGCTGGACGACCTGCGCGCCGGCGGCGATCTGCGCCTTGAGGTAGTCCACGACGACCTCGGAGATCAGACCCCATCAGCCGGTTGAACGTCACCGGGTCCTCGTACATGAGCTTCTTGACGTGCGCGTAGTTGCGCGAGTGCCCGCCCTCGACGATGTAGCTGGCCAGGGTGAACGGCGCGCCGGAGAAGCCGATGAGCGCCACGTCCGGGTCGAGCTCGTGGCGCACCAGCTTGAGCGTGTCCATCACGTAGCCGAGGTCCGACGCGGCGTCGATGGTGTGCACGCCCTCGAGGTCGCGGGCGCCGCGGATGGGCCGCTCGATGACGGGGCCGTCGTCCTTGCTGAAGTGGAAGCCGATGCCCATGGGCTCGAGCGGCAGCAGGATGTCGGCGAACACGATGGCGGCGTCGAGCTCGAAGCGGCGGAGCGGCTGCAGCGTGACCTCCGCCGCCATGTCCGGCCGCCGGCACATCTCGACGAAGCTCATCTTCTCGCGGATGGCGCGGTACTCGGGCAGGTAGCGGCCGGCCTGCCGCATCAGCCACACCGGCGTGGCGTCGACAGGCTTACGGGCGCAGGCATCGAGGAGGCGCATGGGCATCACCGTGAGGGAGCGGTAGGGGACTTCGGGAGGCTGATTGTAGCAAACGGGAGCCCGGAGGCTCCCGTCGAACGAGAGATCACAGGCCGGCCCCGGATCACTCGGCCGGCCTGTACCCTTCGCCCAGCGCGGCCTTGTGGCACGTGTGGCACACGGTGATCATCTCGCACTGCTGCGGAGAGACCACGTGGTACCGCAGCGACCTGGCGCTGAGCTTGGACCCGCACAGGTGACAGTGCGCGCTGTCGATGGAGCGCACCGTCGCCGGCGGGCCGGTCACGGGCGCGACGTGACCGTCCGACTGGGTCGGCAGGGGATGGACCTGGCCCATTGCGTCCTCCCATCGGGTGTGCTGCGGCTTCCGGGGCGGGGGCCGGCAAGCACTTGCAGCGTACCAACATCCTGCCCGCAAACGGGCCGGCGGTAACGCGGCGGACGCCGCCCATATGCGACCCGCGAGCCTCCCTCGCACCCCCGAAGGCGGGCTCCCGCGGCGCCTGAGCGTGTAGCCAGGGGCGGCTCCACTTCCGGGGAGCGCCGTGGTGCATCCCGCGCACGCGGGAGTAGTATGACCCTAGGGCTTGCGGGCCTCCCCGGCCCGCTCGAAGGAGGGAGACTGGGATGAGACGTCTGTTCCTGGCGGCCGCCGTGTGCGCCGCTCCTGCTGCTGCCGGCGGCGGCTGCCGCCGCCGCGCCGCCGGCCCACGTGGGCGACGGCCACCACACGGCCGGAGTACCGGGCGCGCGGCCGCGGTCTCCAACGACGACCTCGCCGGCGCCAGGGCGCGCTTCACGCCGCTGGCCGCGCGGCCTCAACCCCGGTTCGTCGACCGTCAACGGGACGGTGCGCGACTACTACGGCGGCCTGGTCTCAGGAGCCGAGGTGGAGTGGTGGGGCCAGGCCTCATCCGGCGACTGGTACTCGGGCGACGGCGCAGACCGACGGCGCCGGCAACTACTCCATGACCGCCATGCCGACCACCAACGGCGAGGTCTACGCCGGCTACGACGATGGAGCACGACCCTCGCCTATCAGGCGCAGACCTGGTCCGACGGAGGCACCAAGACCCTCGCACTTCTACCCCGGCCGCGTCTACGCCGAGGCGTCCCTCGGCGGGCCGTGGGCCGAGGGCTTCGAGTACCTGGGCGTCCGCGTGTGGGGCACCGACCGGTACTCCTACGGTCGCGTCCCCGCCAACGGCACCAGCACGCCGACATGGCCTCTTCGACGTCCAGCAAGGCGACGTACTACTGGGGCAGCGCCAAGTTCTTCTACGACGAGGGCGTCGAGTTCTCGGGGACCATCAACGTCTCCAGCGGACTCACAGGCCGGCGCCGGCATCAGCGTCGGCGAGGCGAACGCCCAGCGCGCTGGTTTCCACCTCTCCCTACTGGGGATCGGGCAAGCCGGGCTCGACCTTCAAGATCAGGCGCGACAACTTCCCGGCGGGCTGGGTCAACAACGTGACCGGGTACACCGACGACCCCGACGGGACGGCGTACAAGAACTTCGGCGACAAGACCTCGTCGGGCGCCGCGCAGCAGTCGCTGAGCGTCAAGATCCCGGCCGGCGCCAAGCCCGGGTACTCGCTACTGGGTCGGGTTCCAGCACATCAACGACGCCGCCACGCTGTATCTGGAGACGCCGTTCCAGGTCGCCACCATGAAGGCCACCAAGACGTCGATCCGCAGAGGCACCAGGATCCGTCTCAGCGGCGTCGTGCCGACCGAGGGCCACTGGGGCGACCAGACCGGCATCAAGAAGCTCCTCACCGTGTACGCGCACAAGGGCACCGCCAAGGTGCCGACCAAGTGGACGCCGGCAAGCCAGGGCTGGTTCAAGCTGGGGACCATGCGCACCAACGGCAAGGGCGCGTACACCACCCCGTACTTCAAGCCGCCGAGCACACACACGCTGGTCGTGCGCTACCCGGGCGACGACTGGTACTGGGGCGCGTACACCTCGGCCCAGAAGATCACCGTCAGGTGAAGCCGGCCATCAGGTGACGCAGGCTTGACCTGACGAGACATCGCGCGCCGGAGGCGCGAACAAGGCGAGGGCCGGGGAGGCGGCGGACTGCCGCCCCGGCCCTCGCGCTGCGGACGCCCGCTTATCCGGCTTCCGCCTTAGATAAGCTGCGCTTATTTGCAGGAGCAGCGTTGCTTATGGACAATAGCTGAGTCGTCTGACTCGTCAGCTATCCACCGCGAGGTGTCCATGGGCAAGAGGTACACATCCACTCCCGACGTACCGCGCATCGACGGAGGAGTCACCATCTTCCGCAGTTGCCTGGTCGGCGCCGAGTTCCCCGGCGTCGAGTCGTCCACCAAGTGGCTCTTCGAGCGCTTCGGCATCGAGTACACCGTCAACCCGGCGCAGACGTGCTGCACCGGCCTCGGCTACTACTCGGACCTCATGCCGATCCAGACCACCGTGGGCATCGCGGCGCGCAACGCCTGCGTGGTCGTGGACGACGAGCACCCGGTGATGAGCTACCTCTGCTCCACCTGCTACGCCATCAACAAGAAGGCGCGCAACATCCTCGACGTGCCCGAGTACCGCGCCGAGACCAACGAGGTGCTCGGCCAGATCGGCCGCGAGTACGACGACCGCGTCGCCTCCACCGTCGAGCACAAGCACACGCTCGAGATCCTGTGGGGCGCCCACGACAGCGTTCCCGAGCTCATCCGCCGCCGTCTCGACGGCATCAAGGTCGCCACGCACCCGGCCTGCCACTACTGCAAGGTCTTCCCCGACGAGACGCTGGGCAACAACGAGAACTTCATGGTGCCGGAGGAGATGCTCATCCCCGCCGGCGTCGTCTGCACCGGCGCCTACAACGAGAAGCAGACGCACTGCGGGGCCGGCTTCCGCAACCGGTTCGTCAACCCGTCGATCTCGGTCGGGGTGACGCAGAAGAAGCTGCACCGGCTGCACGAGGAGAACGTCGACGTACTGGTGCACATGTGCCCCAACTGCCACATCCAGTTCGACCGCTACAGCGACATCATCTCCGAGAGCACCGGCGAGGAGTTCCCCTTCATCCACCTGCACGTGCAGCAGCTCCTCGCGCTGGCGCTCGGCGCCGACCCCGAGAAGGTCGTCGGCGTGCAGACGCACAGCCAGGACGTAGAACCGTTCCTCGAGCGCATCGGCGCGCGGCAGCCCTCCCGCGCGACCGCCGGAGGTGCGCGATGAGGGCCGGCGTCTTCCTCTGCCAGTGCGGCGGCAACATCAGCGGCGTCGTCGACCTCGAGCCGCTGGCCGAGCACGCGCGCGGTCTCGACGGCGTCGTCGAGGTCGAACGTCAACCAGTTCATGTGCGGCACCGAGGGCCGCGCGATGATCGAGAAGGCCGTGGAAGAGCGCGGCCTCGACCACTTCGTCATCGCCTCGTGCTCGCCGCGCTTCCAGGGTCCCACCTTCGAGCGCATCGCCCGCGAGCTCAAGCTGGGCGAGAACTCCGTGGCCTTCGGCAACATCCGCGAGGGCTGCTCCTACGTGCACGCGCACGAGCCCGAGCGCGCGCAGGTCAAGGCGAGGAAGATCGTCGAGGGCGCCGTCGCCCGCCTGCAGCACATGAGCGACCTGCCGCGCCGGCGCACGTTCCTCAACCGCTCGGTGATGGTGGTCGGCGGCGGCATCGCCGGCATCTCCGCCGCCGAGGAGCTCGCCGCCGCGGGCATCGAGGTCCATCTGGTCGAGCGCCAGCAGAGCATCGGCGGCTACATGTCCCGGCTCAGCAAGACCTTCCCCACCGAGGACTGCGCCATGTGCAGCCTCGCCCCGCGGCTGACCGGCGCCGCCACCAGCAGCCGCATCCACATCCACTCGCTCTCGGACGTCACCTCCGTCACCGGACCGCCCGGCGAGTTCAACGTCACCGTCCGGCACCGGGCCCGCTACGTGAACGAGAAGTGCGTCGGCTGCGGCGAGTGCGCCGCCGTCTGCCCCGTCACGTATCCCAACGAGTTCGACTTCGGCGTCAGCGAGCGCACCGCGATCTCGCGTCCGTTCGCCAACGCCGTCCCGGCCACGTTCGCCGTAGACCGCAAGGGCTGGAGCCCGTGCAAGACCACCTGCCCCGTCCACACCTCGGCGCACGGCTACGTGGCGCTGGTCGCCAAGGGCCGCTACGAGGAGGCCTACCGGGTCGCCAGCGAGCCGAACCCCTTCCCGAGCGTCTGCGGCCGCATCTGCACGCACGTGTGCGAGACGGAGTGCACGCGCGGCAACGTGGACGAGCCCATCGCCATCGCCGGCATCAAGCGGTTCGTGGCGGACAACGGCGCGCCGGCGGAGCCGCCCGCGCCGCTGCCCGTGTTCTACGACGAGCCCGTGGCGATCGTCGGCGGCGGCCCCGCAGGCCTCACCGCCGCCCGCGAGCTCGCGCAGTTCGGCTACAAGGCGACCGTGTTCGAGGCTCTCCCGGTCGCCGGCGGCATGCTGCGCGTCGGCATCCCCGAGTACCGCCTGCCGCGCCCGGCGCTGCAGGGCGAGATCGACCGCATCACCGCCCTGGGCGTCGAGCTCAGGACCGGCGTGCGCTGCGGCACCGACTTCACCGTCGACTCGCTGTTCGCCGACGGCTACAAGGCCGTGTTCCTGGCGACCGGCCTGCACCAGAGCAAGGACCTGCCCATCGACGGCCTGGACCAGCAGGGCGTCGTGCGCGCCGTCGAGTTCCTGCGCGCGCAGGCGCTCGGAGAGACGGCGACCACCGGCAAGCGCGTGGTCGTGGTCGGCGGCGGCGACGTGGCCTACGACGCCGGCCGCACGGCCTTCCGCTGCGGCGCCGACGAGGTCACCCTCGCCTGCATCGAGGACGAGCGCACGGCGCCGGCCTCGTCCGAGGAGATCGAGGAGGGCAAGGAGGAGCAGGTCCACGTGGAGTACTCGCTCGTGCCCGTCGAGATCCTCGGCACGGACGGCGTCGCGAGCGGCGTCAGGTTCCAGCGCTGCACGCTCGGTGAGCCCAACGAGCGCGGCTGGCGTCCGCCGGTGCCCGTCGAGGGCCAGTTCGTCGAGCTCGAGGCCGACACCGTGATCTTCGCCGTCGGCCAGGCCATCGTCGCCGACTTCCTCGCGGGCGCCGACGACGTCGCCGTGGAGCGCGGCCAGATCCAGGTCGACCCCGACACGATGATGACCGGCCGCACCGGCGTGTTCGCCGGCGGCGACGCCGCCGCGATGGGGCCCTGGACGGCGATCGAGGCGATCGCCGCCGGCCGTCGCGGCGCCCGCGCCGTCCACAACTTCCTGCGCGGCGAGCAGCTCGTCCCGGTGTGGGACAGCGAGGCCGACAAGGTCAAGATCCCGCACACCGAGCTCGAGCCCCTCGAGCCGCAGGCACGCCGCATCATGAAGACCCTGGACGGCGTCACGCGGCGCAAGGGCTGGGACGAGGTCCGCCTCGGC
>CAWCAH010000003.1:0-186404 GCA_963793605.1 uncultured Thermoleophilia bacterium | reverse complement strand
GACGCGTACTGCCTGGCCTGATCCAGGCGCGCTGTGCGCCCGCAAGCACAGGGCGTGCCAAGAAGAGTGTCCGCGGTCTCTTGGACCTCATGCCCGCGCCGCCGGCCGGTCCCCGTCGGCGAGGCCGTCCCTCAGTCACGTCACCTCCACATGTCGTCCCGCGACCCGGACAAGAGGTGAACAACCTTGCCGTCCCGCGAGCCCCAGCCCATAGTGCCCTGATCATTCGCGACAGTCGGATGCCTCGTCAGGCACTCAGGACTCGACCAAGGGGGAGCGCGGCATGCATGAGAGTGATCTACGACGAGGAGGGCAGCTGAATGGAAACGGCCCCGCCTGACGGTGTGCGGCGCCGGCGGAGCCGGGCTGGCCATCGCCGCCGACAACGCTCTCAAGGGCATCGACGTCACGCTGTTCGAGCTGCCGCTGCTCGCGGACAAGCTCGAGACGGCCGCAGGCGCGCGGCGGCATCGAGGTGACGGCCGACTCGGAGACGACGGCCGGCAAGACCGGCTTCGCCCGCCTGGCCGGCGTCACCGACGACGCGGCCGAGGCCGTGGCCGGCGCGGACGTCGTCATGATCACCGTGCCGGCCATGTACCACGACGCGTTCATGGACGCCGTCGCGCCGCATCTGCGCGACGGCCAGATCGTGCTGTTCAACACCGGCTACTGGGCCTCGCTGCGGCAGTCCTGCGGCTCGGCCGGCGCCCTCCCCGACGTCACCCTGGCCGAGTCCAACATCATGCCGTACATCTGCCAGCCGCGCGGCGACGCCATCCACATCGGCCGCTTCAAGCGGCACTTCTGCGTCGCCGCGTTCCCCGGCGAGCGCAGCGCCGCCGTGTACGACGTCGTCCGTCGCATCTACGCGCAGTACGACCCGGCGACGACGGTGCTCGACACCAACATCGCCGCCGCCGGCAACCCGCCGATCCACGTGACGCTCACGATCCCCATCGCCGGCCTCTACTTCGACCGCTACATGGGCGGCAAGTTCTACCAGGACACGACCATCCCGGCGCGCGGCTCGTCACGGCGTTCGACGCCGAGCGTGAGCGGCTCGCCGCGCATCTCGGGTCGGAGCTCGTTCGAGGACCAGGTGAGCTTCGACCGGCGCTCGTATCTGTACGAGGGCGAGGATCTCGTGCAGATGCTGCGCTCGTCGCCGCACGCGGACTGGTTCGCGACGGCGGCATATCTGGAACAAGTGGGCAGCGAGGACATCATCTACGCGTTCGTGCCGATGGTGCGGCTGGGCGAGGCGCTGGGCATCGACCTGCCGGTGACCCGCGCGATGGTCGAGGTGATGGGCGTGATGCTGCAGCGCGACTACTGGGCCGAGGGGCTGGACCTCGCCGCCATCGGGCTGGACGGCCTCGACCTGGAGGGCGTCCGGCGGTTCGTCATCGACCGGGCGGCGGTGAGCGCCGACGTGGCCCGTGGTGACGCTGACCGGCAAGGACCTGACGCTCGACGAGGTCGTCGCGGTCGCGCGCGACGACGAGCCCGTCGAGCTCGCGGAGCGAGGCCGTCGAGGCGATGGCGCGGCCAGCTCGCTGGCCGACCACATCTTCGAGCGCGGCCTGCCCACCTACGGCCTCACGACCGGCCTGGGTGCGCAGAAGCGCACGTCGCTGCGGCGCGACGACGACGGGTTCAGCTGGCGGCAGATCGCCGAGAGCCACGTCGGCCACGGGCCGGCCGCGCCGCGCGGACGTGGTGCGGGCGACCATGCTCGTGCTCCTCAACCAGTACGGCCGGCGGCTCCACCTGCGTGCGCCCGGCCCTCGCCGAGCGACTCGCGCAGGCGCTGAACGCGGGCGAGACGCCGCCGGTGCGGTCTGCTGCGGCTCGCTCGGCGCCTCCGACCTGGCCCCGATGGCGGACCTCGCCGCCGGCGTGCTCGGCGGCGATGTGCGCTCGGCGCCCGGCGAGGGGCTCGCGCTGATCAACTCGAGCGCCTACGGCACCGGCGCTCGCCGCGCTGGCGCTGGCGGATGCCGAGCGGCTGGTGGATGCGGCGGACGTCGCCGGCGCGCTCGGCGCTGGAGGGCTTCGCCGCCAACCTCTCCGTGCTGGACCCGGCCGTCGCGCGGGCGCGACCCGACCCTGTCCTTGCGCGCACGCTGGCGCGCTTCCGCGAGCTCCTCGACGGCAGCTTCCTGTGGCAGGAGGGCGCCGCGCGCAACCTCCAGGACCCGCTCACCTTCCGCAGCACGGCGCCGCATCCAGGCGGCCGCGCGCGCGGCTGTGGACCACGCCGCTCGAGCGTGCTCGGCCATCGAGCTCAACTCCGCCCAGGGCAATCCGCTGGTCTCGGTGGCGGAGGGACGCATCGTCTCGGCGGCCGTGTACGAGGTGGCGGGGCTCTCGGCGGCGCTGGACTACGTGCGCGTCGCGCTCGCGACGTCATGCTGCGGCGCCTCCGAGCGCAGCGTCAAGCTGCTGGACACGCCCTGGTCCGGCCTGCCCACCGGCCTGCTCGCAGAGCGGGCCCGACCTCGGGTCTCAGCATCCTCGCCATCACCGCGCAGTCGCTCGCGGCGGAGGCGAGCACTGCTCGCCCAGCCGGTCTCCTTCATCCTCACGAGCACGGCCGGCGCCGAGGGCATCGAGGACCGCGCGTCGCACCTGCCCCTCTCCGCGCGCCGACTGGCGGAGATGGTCGATCTGGGCGAAGGCATCATCGCCATCGAGCTGCTCGTCGCCGCCCAGGCCGTCGACGTCCGCGGGTCGTGCGCCGCTCGGCGCTGGACCGGCGCGGCGCACGCCCTCGTCCGCGGCGTCGATCCCGGCGATGGCCGCCGGCGACCCGCCGCCGACGGACCTCGCAGGTCGACGCGGGCGAGGGGGTGGTGGCGATCGAGCTCGTCGTCGCTGCACAGGCTGTGGACGTGCGCGGGTCCGCGCCTCTCGGGAGCGGCACCGCGGGGGCGCACGAGCGCGTTCGAGAGGTCGTGCCGGTGATGCGGGTCGGCGACGCCCCGCCGGTGGATGTTGAGCCGGTCAGGGCGCTGCTGCGGTCGGGCTCTCGACCTGAGCAGCCGAGGTCGGACGTTGCTGCGAGTATGCAGGGCTTTCATCGGGGAGCTTCCCGTCCATGTCCCGAGACAGCACGGCGCGCGGCTTGCGCCGCTCTGCTCGGCCTGCGTATCGTGAGCCGGCTACTCCACATCGGCGGAGGAACCTGATGGACACGCACTTGATGCTCGGCAATGAGGCGGTGGCCAGGGGAGCGTACGAGGCGGGCGTGCAGGTCGCCGCCGCGTACCCCGGCACGCCCAGCACGGAGATCGTCGCCAACCTCGCCCGCTACGACGGCGTGTACGCGGAGTGGTCCACCAACGAGAAGGTCGCCTACGAGGTGGCGTTCGGGGCCGCCATGGGCGGCGCCCGCGCGCTGACGGCGATGAAGAGCGCGGGCGGCAGTGTGGCGGCCGACCCGCTGATCAGCTCGGTCTACACGGGCATCAACGGGGGACTCGTCGTGTGCCTGGCCGGCGACCCCGGCATGGCCAGCGGCATGACCGAGCAGGACGACCGCTACTTCGGCCGCATCAGCAGCATGCCCATGCTCGAGCCGGCGGACAGCCAGGAGTGCTACGAGTACGCCAAGCGCGCGTTCGCCATGAGCGAGGAGTTCGACGTGCCGGTGATGGTGCGCCTGAGCATCCAGACGGCGCACCAGAAGAGCATCGTCCGGTTCGACGGCGACGTGGCGCCGGACGAGGACGACCCGCGCAAGGTGACGCGGCCGGCGCCGGAGCGCCGGCCGCCGGACCGCAAGACCGAGAAGTACTGCCTGCTGCCCAAGTTCTCGCGGCCGCTGCACCGCGGCCTCCTCGAGCGCGTCGAGCGGCTGTACGCGTTCGCCGAGGCGAGCGCGGCGTCCGGCGACCTGGCGCAGGTCGTGCAGGGCGCCGGGGCGACGGAGGAGCACCCCGGCGGCGCCGTGCCGCTGCAGGGCGGCGGCACGGCGAGGATCGGAGTGGTCTCCGCCGGGGCGGCGTACTGCAGCGCCAGAGAGGCGCTGCCCGGCGCCGCCTTCCTCAAGCTCGGCATGATCCACCCGCTGCCCATCGAGGCCATCCGCGCGTTCGCGGCCGACCGTCGACCGGCTGTTCGTGGTCGAGGAGCTCGAGCCGTACCTGGAGGAGCAGATCCTCGCCGCCGGCATCGCCTGCGAGGGCAAGCAGTGGTTCCCGCAGTGGGGCGAGCTGACGGCCGTGCGGGTGGGCCGGGGCTTCTACGCCGCCGGCCTCGACCTCCCGCGCTGGGCGGAGGAGAAGGCCGCGGAGGACGCCACCGTCATCCCACGGCCGCCCGTGCTCTGCACCGGCTGCCCGCACCGCGGCATGGCCACCGCCATGAAGAAGCTCAACCTCGACGTGCACGGCGACATCGGCTGCTACGACCTCACCACGCTGCCGCCGGTGAGCCACATGCACTCCGCCGTCGAGATGGGCGCCAGCATCCCGATGGAGCAGGGCTTCTCGCGCGCCGGCGGCAGCGAGACGGGCTCGCTCGCCGTCATCGGCGACTCCACGTTCCTGCACTCCGGCCTCACCGGCCTGCTCAACGCCGTGCACCAGCGCACCAACATGACGCTGCTGATCCAGGACAACCGCATCACGGCGATGACCGGCGGCCAGACCAACCCCGGCAACGAGCGCACGCTGGCCGGCGCCGAGACCAAGCCGGTCGACATCGCCGGCATCTGCGCGGCGCTCGGGGTGGAGCAGATCGAGGTGGTCGACCCGTACGACTACGAGGCGTGTCTCACGGCGCTCAAGGCCGGGCTGGCCTACGACGGCCCGGCCGTCATCATCACCAACCGCCCGTGCATGCTCTTCCCGAGCAAGATCGGCGGCGAGGCGTTCACGGTGGACGAGGACGTCTGCAACGCCTGCCAGCAGTGCATGAAGCTCGGCTGCCCGTCGCTGATGCACACGGAGGCCGAGCACAAGGGCCGCAACAAGGTGCGCATCGACGAGGAGACCTGCACCGGCTGCTCGCTGTGCGAGCAGCTCTGCAAGCCCGGGGCCATCTCGAAGGCGAAGGCAGGTGTGGCATGAGCGCTGAGATGAAGGCGGCGGCGCGGCCGCCGAGGACGCCGCCGCCGGCACTACCACGGCGGCGTGGTCGACGACATCATGGTCGTCGGCGTCGGCGGCCAGGGCGTGATCGTGGCCGCCGCGGTCATCGCCGACACGGCGATGCTGCACGGCGGCCTCGAGGTCAAGCTGAGCGAGACCCGCGGCATGAGCCAGCGCGGCGGCAGCGTGAACAGCCACATCCGCATCGGCGAGACCGTGGTCGCGCCGAGCATCAGCCCCGGCGAGGTGGACTACCTGCTCGCGTTCGAGGCGGCGGAGGGGCTGCGCGCCGCCCCGTCCGTCGTGCCGGGCGGCGTGGCCATCGTCAACACGCAGCAGATCGTGCCGCCGCTCGCCTCGCAGGGCGGCATGAGCTACCCGTTCGACGCCGCCGAGCGCATGGCTCAGGGCGACCGGCGGGTGATCGTCGTGGACGGCAACGGCATCGCCCTGGAGGTCGGCGACCTCAAAGTGGCCGGCATCGTTCTGGTCGGCGCGCTCAGCACGCACCTGCCGTTCGACGTCGAGACCTGGCGGGAGAGCATCGTGCGCAACGTGCCGCCCAAGTGGAAGGACCTGAACTTCGCCGCGTTCGCGGCCGGCCGCGAGGTCGGGGAGAATGAGCACGACCTGCCCGGGCGGCGCGGCCGCAGGCTCGCACGCCGCCCACGACGAGGAGCGCGAGTACTTCGACCCCTACGCCGAGACGCATGGAGCCGGAGGACCTGCAGGACCTGCAGCTCGGCCGGCTCCAGACCGTCGTCACCCACTCGTACTCCTGCAGCCCGGCCTACAAGGCGCTCTGCGACGAGGCCGGCGTCGAGCCGGCGGACATCAAGTCACTGGACGACATCCGCCGGCTCCCGCTCATCGACAAGACAACGCTCCGCGACCACTACCCGGACAAGCTGCGCACCTGCGGCCTCGACAACATCATCGAGGTCCACAGCACCTCCGGCACCACCGGCAAGCCCACGCCCATCTGGGTCTCCCGCAGGGACATGGACCTGTGGCTCGAGCGCAACGCGCGGACCATGTGGATGATCGGCCTCCGCCCCGGCGACCTGCTGCAGAACATGTTCGGCTACGGCCTGCCGACCAGCATCGGCCTGCAGTACGGCGCCCAGCACGCCGGCATCGGCGTGGTGCCGGCCGGCATCGGCCGCCAGGAGCTGCTCATCGACCTGATGGTCGACCTCGGCGTCACCGCCATCTGCACCACGCCGTCCTACGGCCTGTACCTCGCCGAGAAGGCGCTGGAGCGCGGCATCGACCTCAGCAAGGACACGAAGCTGCGCATCGGCCTGTTCGGCGCCGAGCCGTGGCCCGAGGCCGGCCGCGAGCGCCTGGCCACGGCCATGGGCGTCGACGTCTTCAACGAGTACGGCATGGGCGAGTTCCTGGGACCGGGCATGGCGGCGGAGTGCCCGGTCAAGCAGGGCATGCACGTGTGGTCGGACCACATCTACGTGGAGTGCATCGACCCGGTGACGCTCGAGCCGGTCGGCGACGGCGAGCCCGGCGAGCTCGTGTGGACGTCGCTCACCAGCGACTCGACGGCCATGATCCGCTACCGCAGCCACGACATCAGCTCGCTCACCTGCGAGCCGTGCGCCTGCGGCCGCAGCCACCCGCGCATCGGCCGCATCACCGGCCGCAGCGACGACGCGGTGTCGGTCGGCGGTCTCGTCGTCTTCCCGAGCCAGATCGAGGAGGTGCTGCTGAAGTTCGACGAGTTCGGCAGCAACTTCTGCATGGTCATCGAGAACGTGAGCAACCTCGACCGGCTGACGGTGCAGGTCGAGGTCTGCGACCTCGGTGAGATGAGCGCGGACGCGCAGGCCGGTCTCGCCAAGGGCATCGCGACCGGCGTCAAGACCAGCGTCGGCGTGACCCCCAAGATCGAGCTGCACGCGCCCGTACGCGCTGCCGCGCGACACGACCGGCCAGGGCAAGTCCGCCTGCCATCGCGTGGACGACCGGAGGTGTGCTGACGGCGGCCTGACGACGCGCTTGCCGGCTTCCTCGAGGACGCCGGCGTCGCCCAGTGGGGCGTCGCGGCGTGTCCGGACGAGCCGTGGCCGTACGCGCCGCCGCTGCCGCGCGCGGTGTCGATCGGCTTCGCGCTCACGCCGGCGATCATCGCTGCCGTCGAGCGCGGCCCGACGGTCGCCTACTGTCGCCGAGTACCGACGCGTGAACGCCGCCCTCGGCTCTGCCGAGCAGGGCGTGGCGTCGCTTCTCCGTGACCATGGCGGCGCAGCCGAGTCCGTCCGGCCCACGGAGGGTCCGAAGTCGAAGACCTTCGACTGGACGAACGCCGGCGTCTTCGCCCACAAGACGCGCGACGCAGGCGGGCTCGGCAGCATCGGCGAGATGGCGAGGTGCAGCTCGTCGACCAGCCGCGCGCGCAGGTACTGCCGGATGGTCGCCACGCCGCCGCCGAGGCGCACGTCGTTGTCGCCGGCCGCGGCCTTGCGCCTGCTCGAGCGCCTCCTCGATGCCGGCGGTGACGAAGCGGAACTCGGTGCCGCCCTGCATGGCCAGCGGCGCGCGGGCGTGATGCGTCAGCACGAAGACCGGCACGTGGTACGGCGGCTCCTCGCCCCACCAGCCGCGCCAGCTCTCGTCGGGCCAGGGACCGCGGACGGGCCCGAACATGTTCCGGCCCAGGATCCAGGCGCCGAAGCCGCTCGAAGCCCCGCGGCCGCGAACTCGCTCGTCCACGCCCGTCTCGCCGCCGGCGCTGCGCCGTGCATGGCTCCGCCACGTGCGCGTGTGCAGGAACCAGTCGATGCAGCTCCTCGCCGCCGACGCCCAGCGGATGGTCGAGGTCCTGGTCGGGCCCGGCGCCGAAGCCGTCGATCGAGATTGAGAACGTGCGGACGATGAGTCTCGGCATCGCGCCTCCCTTCGTCGTCGCCTCTCGTCGGAGGCGCCTGCTCCTTCCTATGCCCGCTCGCGGCGATTCCAGCATCGCAGCCCGTTCCCGTATCCCGGAGGGAAATCGCGTCCAGCTTTCTGGACAGACGGCGGGCCGGGTTGAAGCTCCCGCGGGGCTGGCGCAGGCTGCGGGCAGAGAACGCGGGCGGAGGCCGGGAGTGCCGCCGCCCTTTTCCGACAACCCACCACGAAGCGAGGTCGGCATCGTGAGCACAGAGACCACGGCGGGACCCCGGCC
This sequence comes from uncultured Thermoleophilia bacterium, assembly GCA_963793605.1. Classification (GTDB taxonomy): domain Bacteria; phylum Actinomycetota; class Thermoleophilia; order UBA2241; family UBA2241; genus CAIXSE01. The sequence continues at coordinate 178,124 of CAWCAH010000003.1, read as the reverse complement.
GGTCCGCGCGCCGCGCGGCACCGAGATCAGCTGCAAGGGCTGGCAGCAGGAGGCCGCCCTGCGCATGCTCATGAACAACCTCGACCCCGAGGTCGCCGAGGCTCCGGACGAGCTCATCGTGTACGGCGGCGCCGGCAAGGCGGCGCGCGACTGGGAGAGCTTCGACGCCATCGTCCGCACGCTGCGCCGCCTCAAGGACGACGAGACGCTGCTGGTGCAGAGCGGCAAGCCGGTCGGCGTGTTCCAGACCCACGAGATGGCGCCGCGCGTGCTCATCGCCAACGCCAACCTGGTGGGCGACTGGGCCAACTGGGACGAGTTCCGCCGGCTCGACGCCCTCGGCCTCACGATGTACGGGCAGATGACCGCCGGCTCGTGGATCTACATCGGCACGCAGGGCATCCTGCAGGGCACCTACCAGACGTTCGCCGCCGCCGGGCAGAAGCACTACGGCGGCGACCTGGCCGGCCGGCTCGTGCTCACGGCCGGCCTCGGCGGCATGGGCGGCGCGCAGCCGCTGGCCGTCACCATGGCCGGCGGCGTCGCGCTCTGCGTCGAGGTCGACCCGCACCGCATCGAGCGGCGCCTCGAGACCGCCTACGTGGACGTCGCCGCCGACGTCGCTGGACGAGGCGCTGAAGCTGGCCGACGAGGCGATGACGGCGAAGAAGCCGCTCTCCATCGCCCTGCTCGGCAACGCCGCCGACGTCTACCCCGAGCTGGTCCGCCGCGGCGTCACCCCCGACCTCGTCACCGACCAGACGTCGGCGCACGACATGCTCAACGGCTACGTGCCCAACGGCATGACGCTCGACGAGGCGCTCGAGCTGCGGCGCGAGGACCCGGACGAGTACGTGCGCCGCGCCGTCGCCAGCATCGTCGTCCACGTCGAGGCCATGGTCGCCCTGCAGAAGGCCGGCGCCCACACCTTCGACTACGGCAACAACATCCGCGGCGAGGCGAAGGAGGCCGGCTACGCCGACGCCTTCGCCTTCCCCGGCTTCGTGCCCGGCCTACATCCGGCCGCTGTTCTGCCGCGGCAACGGCCCCTTCCGCTGGGCGGCGCTCAGCGGCGACCCGCAGGACATCGCCGTCACCGACGCCGCCCTGCTCGAGGCCTTCCCGGACAACGAGATGGTCACCCGCTGGATCAAGATGGCCGGCGAGAAGGTCCACTTCCAGGGCCTGCCCTGCCGCATCTGCTGGCTCGAGTACGGCGAGCGCGCCAAGGCCGGGCGAGATCTTCAACGACCTGGTGCGCACCGGCAAGGTCAAGGCGCCGATCGTCATCGGCCGCGACCACCTCGACTCCGGCTCGGTCGCCAGCCCGTACCGCGAGACCGAGAGCATGATGGACGGCAGCGACGCCATCGCCGACTGGCCGATCCTCAACGCGCTGGTCAACACCGCCGCCGGCGCCAGCTGGGTGAGCTTCCACCACGGCGGCGGCGTGGGCATCGGCAAGAGCCTGCACGCCGGCATGGTCGTGGTCGCCGACGGCACCGACATGATGGCCGAGCGCCTGCGCCGCGTGCTCACCAGCGACCCGGGCACGGGCGTCATGCGCCACGCCGACGCCGGGTACCCGGAGGCCATCGAGAAGGCCCAGCGAGGCGGGCATCGACCTGCCGATGGTGGAGACTGAGCTGATGGACGGGCCGAGTCCAGCGCTGGACCTCGAGCCTCTGCAAGGCCTGCGGCATCTGCATCGACCTCTGCCCCGACAAGGTGTTCGACCGCGACAAGCTCGGCTACCCGGTCGTGGCGCGGCCCGAGCGACTGCACCCAGTGCCTCTCTGCGAGCTGCACTGCCCCGACTTCGCCATCGAGGTGCGGCGGCGCGAGCGCAAGAGCAAGGGCGCCGGCGGCCGACGGCGACGCCGGCCGACGAGCGCCGCGCGCTCACGCGCGACGGAGCTCGATCGCCGCGCTCGCAGCGCGCGCCGGACGACGACGACGGCTGCAGCCACGACGGCGAGGAGGCTGAGATGGCCACGGCCGACGAGCGCGACCGCGCCGGCGCCGCAAGCCGTCCTGCTGCAGGGCAACGAGGCGGTCGCCGAGGGCGCTATCGCCGCCGGCGCCCGCTTCTTCGCCGGCTACCCCATCACGCCGTCCACCGAGATCGCCGAGGTGCTCGCCGCCGCCTGCCGCGAGGTGGGCGGCCCCTTCATCCAGATGGAGGACGAGATCGCCAGCATCGCCGCCGTCTGCGGCGCCTCGCTGGCCGGCGCCAAGGCGCTCACCGCCACCTCCGGCCCCGGCTTCAGCCTCATGCAGGAGATGCTCGGCTTCGCCACCATGGCGCAGATCCCGTGCGTGATCGTCGACGTCATGCGCGGCGGGCCGTCCACCGGCCTGCCGACCGAGCCCGCCCAGGGCGACGTGATGCAGGCCCGCTGGGGCACGCACGGCGAGCACTCCGTGATCGCCCTCGTGCCGAGCAGCGTGGAGGAGTGCTACACGCTCACCGTCGAGGCGTTCAACCTCGCGAGCAGTACCGCACGCCGGTCATCATCCTCTCCGACGCGCTCATCGGCCACATGCGCGAGGCGGTCGTGCTGCCCGACCCGGCCACGCTGCGCATCGCCGAGCGCGGCATGCCCGACTGCGAGCCCGACGAGTACGACACCGTGGCGAGCGACGCTCGACAACATCCTGCCGCGGCCGCCGCTGGGCTCGCCCTTCCGCGTCCACGTCACCGGCCTCGTCTACAACCGCCGCAGCGGCGCGCCCGGACACGGCGACCCCGAGGTCGCCGGCGACCTGGGCCGCTACCTGCGCGAGAAGATCTACCACCACCGCGACGCCATCGTGCGCGTCGAGGAGTACGAGATGGACGACGCCGAGGTGGCCATCTTCGCCTACGGCTCCGTGGCCCGCTCGGCCAAGGCCGTGGTCAAGTGGGCGCGCGCCAGGGGCGTGCGCGTCGGCCTGGTGCGGCCCATCACGCTGTGGCCGTTCCCGACGCCGGCCGTCGAGCGCATGGCCGAGCAGGTGCGCACCGTCATCGTCCCCGAGATGAACATCAAGCAGATGAGCTGGGAGGTCCAGGCGGCGGTCGCCGGGCGCGCCAAGGTCGTCGACTACGGGCGCGTGGACGGCAAGCTCATCACGCCCGACGGAGATCGAGGAGCTCGTCAAGGCGGAGTTCTACTACCACGTTGGGAGGACGTCATGAGCGCCCTCGTCGACGAGCACAGCTCGAGGCGCCGCCGACGGCGACCACAAGCTGCCGCGCATCAAGCCGCACACGACCAGCGAGATCAAGGCGCACCTGCGCTCCGCCCGAAGACGCTCTGGTGCCCGGGCTGCTCCAACGGCACCATCACCCGGGCCCTCATCGACGCCATCCTCGGGCCTCGAGCTCGACCCGGAGAAGGTCGTCGTCGTCGCCGGCATCGGCTGCAGCGGCCGCATCAGCGCAGTACCTCGACTACTCGACGGTGCACACCGCGCACGGCCGCGCGCTGGCCGTGGCGACGGGCGTCAAGGCCGCCGACCCGTCGCTGCACGTCATCGTCGCCATGGGCGACGGCGACTGCTCGGCGATCGGCGGCAACCACTTCATCCACGCGGCGCGGCGCAACATCGACCTCACCGCGCTGGTCTTCAACAACTCCATCTACGGCATGACCGGCGGGCAGATGAGCCCCACGACGCACATCGGCGACAAGTCGACGACGAGCGTGTACGGCAACGTGGAGCCCGCCTTCGACCTCTGCGAGCTGGCGCACGCCGCGGGAGCGACCTACGTCGCCCGCGGCACCGCCTGGGGCTACCGGCAGCTCGTCAACGTCATCGCCGGCGGCATCGCCCACCAGGGCTTCTCGATGGTCGAGGCGATGGCCACCTGCCCCGTCTACTACGGGCGCTTCAACCTCACGGCCGACCCGGCCGAGTTCCTGCTAAGGCCAGAAGGAGCACGCCGTGCCGGCCGAGCAAGTTCGAGGAGGGCGAGTCGCGCAGCCACGACCAGTACCCCGTGGGCCTGCTGCACCACAGCGAGCGCGAGGAGTTCGTCACCGCGCTGGCGCGGGCTGCGGCGCAGCAGGCGCAGGAGGCAGCGCCATGGCTGAGACCAGCGCGCGACCGAGCGCGTCGAGATCCGCTGCTCCGGCTCCGGCGGGCAGGGCATCCTGCTGGCCGCGGCCATCATCGCCGAGGCGGCCACGGCGCTCGGCAAGCACGTGGTGCAGACGCAGAGCTACGGCCCCGCGGCGCGCGGCGGAGCCTCCAAGGCCGAGGTCATCGTCGCCGACGAGGAGATCGACTACCCGGAGGTGCGCACGCCGGACGTGAGCCTCGTGCCTCTCGCAGGCCGCCTACGAGAAGTACGCCGGAGACACGCGGCCCGGCGGCCTGCTCGTCTACGACTCCGGGCTGGTCGAGCCCGACGCCGCAGGACCGGCCGGTCGTGCGCTGCGGCCTGCCGTTCACCCAGGTGGCGGCCGAGCAGCTCAAGAAGAAGGTGGTCACCAACATCGTCGCCGTCGGCGCGCTGGCGCAGCTCAGCGGCATGCTGCCGGCTGACGCCGTGCGCGAGGCGGTGCTCAGCCGCGTGCCCGCGCGCTTCCGCGAGCTCAACGCGCAGGCGTTCGGCCTCGGGCTGCGGCTGGGCGCGGAGGCGCAGGCGATGCTGGCCACGCCCTCCGCCGAGACCGCGTAGACTGGCCGCGATGGACCTGCTCGAACACCAGGGCAAGGACCTGTTCGCCGCGGCCGGGCTGCCGGTGCTGCCGGCGTTCGTGGCGGCGACGCCGGAGGAGGCTCGCCGCGCGGCCGAGCGGCTCGGGCTGCCCGTGGTCGTCAAGGCGCAGGTCAAGACCGGCGGCCGCGGCAAGGCCGGCGGCATCCGCGTGCTGCGCCACCGCAGGCGAGGTCGAGGCCGCGGCCGCGGACATCCTGGCCATGACCATCCGCGGCCACAGCGGTCGAGTCGGTGCTCGTCGAGCAGGCCGTCGACATCGCGCGCGAGATGTACCTCGCGCATCACCGTCTCGCGCGCGGTGCGCGGCCCGGTGCTCATCTTCGCCGCGCGAGGGCGGCGTCGACATCGAGGAGCTCGCGCGAGCGCGACCCCGGCGCGCTCCGTGCGCCGCCCGATCGACCCGCTGCTCGGCCTCTGCGACTACCAGGTGCGCGACGTGGTGGCCGCGGCGCAGTTCGGGCCCGGACCAGCCCGGCGGGCACCGGCGTCGGCGCCGCGCTGGCCGGCGGTCGTGCCGCGCGCTCTGGCGCTCTACCGCGACCGCGACGCGACGCTGGTCGAGGTCAACCCGCTGGTGCTCACGACCGCCGGCGAGGTCGTCTGCCTCGACAGCAAGGTGACGATCGACGACAACGCCCTCTTCCGGCAGCCGGACATGCGTCGCCGGAGCCGGCCGGAGGACGAGCGCGAGGCCAAGGCGCGCGCGGCCGGGCTCGCGTTCGTCGCGCTCGACGGCGACATCGGCGTCATCGGCAACGGCGCCGGCCTCGTGATGAGCACCATCGACCAGATCGCCGCCGCCGGCGGCAAGCGCCGCCGACTTCTGCGACATCGGCGGCGGCGCCCGCGCCGAGGTCGTGGCAGGCGGCCCTCGAGGTCGATGCTTCGCGCGGGCCGCCGTGGCCGCCGTGCTCGTCAGCATCTTCGGCGGCATCACCCGCTGCGACGAGGTCGCCGCGCGGCCTCGTCCAGGCGCTCGCGCGGCCGGCGTCGACGTGCCCGTCGTCGTGCGCCTCGACGGCAACGCCGCCGCGGAGGGCCGCGCGGTGCTCGCGGAGGCGCGGCCTGCCCGGCCTGACCGTCGCGCCGACGCGCCGGACGAGGCCGTGCGGCTGGTCGGTCGCCGCGCGCGAGCGCGCGCCGCGCGCCGACGACCCCGGGGAGGGCTGATGGCCATCCTCGTCGACGAACGCAGCCGCGTCGCTGGTGCAGGGCATCACCGGGCGCGAGGGCGCCTTCCACGCGCGCGCGCATGCGCGCCGCCGGCACCAACGTCGTCGCCGGCGTCTCGCCCGGGCACGGGCGGCCAGACCGTCGAGGGCGTGCCCGTCTTCGACAGCCGTCGCCGACGCGGTGGCGCAGCATCCGGCGCCGACGTCGCCGTGCTCTTCGTCCCGGCGCGCTTCGCGCGCGACGCCATGATCGAGGCGGCCGACGCCGGCATCCGGCTCATCGTCTGCGTCACCGAGGGCATCCCGGCGCGCGACATGGCCGAGGTCATGGCGCACCTGCCGCGCCGCGGCTGCACGCTCATCGGCCCCAACGGCCCGGGCCTCATCACGCCGCGCGCGCTGCAGCGCCGGCATCATGCCGGCCGACGTCTTCATGCCCGGGCGCCGTCGGCGTCGTCTCGCGCTCGGGCACGCTCACCTACGAGGTCGTCCACGAGCTCACCCAGGCCGGCATCGGCCAGTCGCACCGTGGTCGGCATGGGCGGCGACCCCGTCCACGGCATCGGCTTCATCGAGTGCCTCGAGCTCTTCGAGGCCGACCGCGAGACCGAGGCCGTCGTGCTCATCGGCGAGATCGGCGGCGACGACGAGGAGCGCGCCGCCGAGTTCGTCAAGCGAGCACATGACCAAGCCGGTGGTGGCCTACGTCGCCGGCTTCAGCGCGCCGCCCGGCAAGCGCATGGGCCACGCCGGCGCCATCGTGGAGGGCTCGTCGGGCACGGCCGCCGAGCAAGAAGGCGGCCCTGGAGGCTGCCGGCATCCCGGTGGCGGGCTGCCCCGTCGGAGCGTCGTCCCGCCTGCTCGGAGAGGCGATCAAGAGGAGAAGGACGCACATGACGCAGGTCGTCATCGGCGACGCGCCGCTGACCATCGAAGAGGTCATCGCCGTGGCGCGCGGCGGGGCCGAGGTCTCCCTCGGCGCGGCCGCGCGCGAGCGCATCGAGGCGGCCCACGACGTCATCGCCGCGCGTCATCGCCGAGGAGCAGGTCGCCTACGGCGTCACCACCGGGCTTCGGCCTGCTCGCGACCACGCACATCCCCGTGCGACAAGGTCCAGGAGCTGCAGGAGAACCTCGTGCGCAGCCACGCCGTCGGGCTCGGCGAGCCGCTCTCGCGCGAGGTCGTGCGCGCCGCGCATGACCATCCGCCTCAACACCATGGCGCGCGGCCACTCGGGCGTCCGGCTCTCGGTGCGCCGAGTATCGTGGCCGCGATGCTCAACGCCGACATCGTGCCGTGGGTGCCGTCGCGGGGCTCGCTGGGCGCCTCCGGCGACCTCGCCCCGTCCGCCCACCTCGTGCTGGCGATGATGGGCGAGGGCGAGCTGCTGACGGAGGACGGGAGGCGCGAGCCGAGCGGGCCTGCCCTGCAGGCCGCCGGGCTCGCGCCCGTCACCCTCGAGGCCAAAGAGGGCCTCAGCCTGCTGAACGGCACCCAGTTCATGGCCGCCATCGGCTGCCTGCTGGTGGCCGACGGCGAGGCGCTCCTGGACTCCGCCGACCTGATCGGCGCGATGAGCCTGGAGGGCCTGCGCGCCTCCGTCGGCCCCTTCCAGGAGCGCATCCAGGCGCTGCGGCCCATCCCCGGCCAGCTGCGTCACGGCCGGCCAACGTGCGCGCGCGCCACCGCGGGCAGCGCCATCATGCTCAGCCACCTCAACTGCGACAAGGTGCAGGACGCCTACTCGCTGCGCTGCATCCCGCAGGTGCACGGCGCCTGCCGCGACGCGCTGCGCGTGGCTGCGCGCGCGTCATCACCGTCGAGGTCGACTCGGTCACCGACAACCCGCTCGTCTTCCCCGAGACGCGGCGAGATCATCTCGGCCGGCAACTTCCACGGCGAGCCGATCGCCCTGGCGCTCGACCTCGCGGCGATGGCCTCGCGGAGATCGCCAACATCAGCGAGCGGCGGACCTTCCGCATGCTCACCAGCTCGCTCAGCGAGCTTCCGCCGTTCCTGACCACGGACAGCGGGCTCAACAACGGCTACATGATCGCGCAGTACACCGCGGCCGCGCTGGTCAGCGAGAACAAGGTGCTGTGCCACCCGGCGAGCGTCGACTCCATCCCCAGCTCGGGGGACCAGGAGGACCACGTGAGCATGGGCATGACGGCGGCGCTGAAGGCGCTGGACGTGCTCGGCAACGCGCAGAAGGTGCTCGGCATCGAGGCGCTGTGCGCGGCGCAGGCGATCGACCTGCTGGCGCCGCTGCAGCCCGGCCCCGGTACCGGCGCCGGGCGGGCCGTCATCCGCGAGTTCGCGCCGACGCTGGAGCGCGACCGGTACCTGGCGCCGGAGCTGGAGGCGGCGGCCGAGGCGGTCGCCGCCGGGCGGTTCGCGGCGATCGTGCGCGAGAGTGCGACCGCTACAGCGGATGCTGGCGCGCGCGTACCATCCGGTACAGACGAAACGTCCGGAGCGGATGGAACGTCCGGCACCATGGAGGCACGGCGATGAGCATCCGCTGTGACGTCCTCGTGCGCGGCGCGAGCGAGGTCGTCACGATGGCGCCGGGGGCCGGGCAGGCTCCGCCCGCCGGCCCCGCTGGGCTTGACCGTCCCGTCGTCGACCTCGGCGTGATCCCGCGCGGCGCCGTCGCAGCACGGGGCGGCCGGGTCGTCTGGACCGGGCCGGAGTCGGAGATCGCGACCGCCCTCGAGGTGCCCGGCGACGCGGTCGTCGTGGACGTCGAGGGCGCCGCCGTCATCCCCGGCTTCGTCGACGCCCACACGCACCTCACGTGGGCGGGCGACCGCGCCGCCGAGTACGGCGCCCGACTGGCCGGCGCCACCTACCTGGAGATCCAGGCGGCCGGCGGCGGCATCAACAGCACGGTGCGCGCGACCAGGGCGGCGACGGAGGAGCAGCTCGCCGCGCTCGCCGCGCGCCGCCTCGACTCGTTCCTGCGGCACGGCACCACCACGCTGGAGGCCAAGACGGGCTACGGGCTCACCCTTGAGGACGAGCGCAAGCAGCTGGCCGCCGCCAAGGTCGCCGCACCCGGTGCGCCGCGTGCACACCGCCCTCGCGGCGCATCTGACGCCCGAGGAGTACGCCGGCCGCGACGACGAGTACATCGCCCTGGTCTGCGACGAGATCCTCCCGGCGCTCGCCGGCCAGGCCGAGTTCGCAGACGTCTTCTGCGATGAGGGCGCCTTCACCGTCGAGCAGTCGCGTCGCGTGCTCGAGGCCGGCCGCGCTCTCGGATATCGACTCAAGATCCACGCCGAGGAGCTGGCGCACACCGGCGGGACGGCGCTGGCCGCTTCGCTCGGCGCCGTCTCCGCCGACCACCTCATCCACATCACAGCTGCGGACATCGCGCTGCTGAGGGAGTCGGGCACCGTCGCCGTCCTGCTGCCGGGTACGAGCTACACCCTGCACACCACGTACGCGCCGATGCGCGAGCTCCTGGCCGCCGGGGTCACGGTGGCGCTGGCCACCGACTTCAACCCCGGCAGTTGCTACAGCGAGAACCTGCAGATGGCCGTCTCGCTCGCCTGCCAGGAAGCCCGGGTGACCCCGGCCGAGGCCCTCCGCGCCGCCACGCTGGGCGGCGCGGCCGCGCTCGGCCTGCAGCACGAGGTGGGCAGCCTCGAGCCGGGCAAGTACTGCGACCTGCTCGTCCTCGACGCCGCCACGCACCAGGAGCTGCCCTACCACTGGGGAGTCGACCTCGTCACCGGCGTCCTCGTCGGCGGCGAGGTCGTCGTGCAGGGCCGGCAGGTCGTCCGCGCCGCCTCACCCCCAGCAGACGGAGGTCCCGCGTGACCCTCATCGAGTGCATCCCGAACTTCAGCGAGGGCCGCCGGCCCGAGGTGATCGACCAGCTCGCGGACGCCGTCAGGAGCGTCGACGGCGTCAGCCTCCTCGACGTGCAGAGCGACGCGACCCACAACCGCTGCGTCGTCACCTTCGTCGGTCACGAGGGCCCCATCGCCGAGGCGGCGTTCCGAGCGATCAAGAAGGCCTCAGAGGTGATCGACCTCAACCAGCACGAGGGCGCGCACCCGCGGTTCGGCGCCACCGACGTCTGCCCGTTCGTGCCGCTCCGCTCCGAGGAGATGCCGGTGTGCGTGGAGACGGCACAGACACTCGCGCGGCGCGTCGCGGACGAGCTGGCGATCCCCGCGTTCCTCTACGAGGACGCGGCCCGCGTGCCCGAGCACCGGAACCTCGCCGTCGTGCGTGGCAAGGGGTTCGAGGAGATGCGCGCGGTGATCGGCAGCGAGCCGGCCAAGACGCCCGATGAGGGTGAGGCGCGCGTGCACGCGACCGCCGGGGCGGTCGCCATCGGCGCGCGGTTCCCGCTCATCGCCTTCAACGTGAACCTCGACTCGGACGACGTGGAGCTGGCCCAGACGCATCGCCGTCGAGATCCGCGAGAAGGACGGCGGCATGAAGTGCGTCAAGGCCATGGGGCTGCAGCTGGATGACGGCACCGCCCAGGTCTCGATGAACCTCACCGACTACCGGGTGAGCTCGCCGTCCGACGTGGTCGCCGCCATCGACACGCGGGCACGCGCAGCCGGCGTCGCCATCCGCGAGAGCGAAGTGGTCGGCCTGCTGCCGCAGGACGTTCTGGTGCGCCTGGCTCAGGAGACGCTGCAGCGCCACATCACTTCAGCCGCGAGCAGGTGCTCGAGGCGCAAGTGCTGGAGACGTTGCTGTGACGCCGGAGCACTCCCCAGGCGCTGGGGCGAGAGAGGCAGCGGTGGCCGCCGGGCGCATCCTCATCACCGGCATCCGCCTCACGCCGCTGTTCCTGACCTTCAAGCAGCCGTACCACTGGGCCGGCCGAGTCGACCACGGGTCGCCGGTCGTCCTGGTCGAGGTCGAGACCGACGTCGGCATCACGGGGATCGGCGAGTCCGTCTCATCGCTCGCCGCGGAGATGACCACGGCCGCCTTTCGCGCCGTCGAGCCGCTTCTGCTCGGCCAGCCCATCCACGACGTGGCGCGGCTGGTGCACGAGGCGCGCCACCTCGGGACTTTCAATCACATGCCCTGGTTCGCGGACTTCGTGCTGGCGGGCTTCGAGATGGCACTCTGGGACGCGATCGGCAAGGCCGCCGGCCAGCCGGTGTACCGGCTCCTCGGCGGCGCCGTCCGGGACGAGGTCGACTACTTCGGGTTCGTCCAGGGCGACACGACGGAGGAGCTTGTCGCCCACGCCCGCGAGCTCGCCGCGGCCGGGTATGGCGTGATCTACCTCAAGGTCGGCCGCGGCGACGAGGTCGGACGTGCGGAACACGGCGGCCGTGCGCGAAGCCATCGGCGGCCGCCGCCTGCGCGTGGACCCCAACTGCGCATGGAGCGTGCCCGACGCGATCCGCATGATCCACGCGCTCGAGCCCTACGGCATCGACTGGGTGGAGCAGCCGACCACGCTGCTCAGCGTGACGGCGCTGCGCCAGGTCAAGGAGGCCGTGCATGTGCCCGTCGCGGCCGACCAGGCGGTGCTCACCGAGTACGACGTGTACGACTTCGTCCGCCAGCGCGCCTGCGACGCCATCTGCCTCTCGACGCACGAGGCCGGCGGCCTGCTGGCCTTCGGCCGGGCCGCCGCCATCGCCGGCGCCGCCGGCGTGCCCATCTGTCTGCACGGCCAGAGCGTCAGCGGCATCACGGACGCCGCGCAGCACCACCTCGGCCTCAGCACTCCGAACCTGACGGACGGCAACCAGATCATGCACCAGCTGCTGGTGGAGGACGTCGTGACGGCGCCTGATCTGACGCCCGTGGAGGGCAAGATCGGGCTCCTCGACGCGCCGGGGCTCGGCGTGGAGCTCGACCGCGACGCGGTCGAGCGGGCCGCCGAGCGCTACCAGAAGGGAGCCCGCAGGTGAAGGTCCTCATCGCCGACCAGAAGCTGGTCACCGAGGTCTACCCGATGGAGGTGGCGATCCCGACGATGCGCGCCGCCCTCACGATGCTCGCCGAGGGCGAGGTCGCGATGCCGTTGCGCAGCTACCTCGCCATCCCCGGCAGCGACGCCGTCATGGGCCTGATGCCCTCGTACATGGGTGGGCTCGAGGCGGTCGGGGTCAAGGTCATCGCCGCGTTCCCCGCCAACTTCGGCAGCGAGTACGACACCCACCAGGGTGTGGTCCTCTTCTTCGACACCGAGCGCGGGTTGCTGCGCGCGATCGTCGACGCTACGGCCATCACGGCGATCCGTACGGCGGCCGTGAGCGGACTCGTGACCGACCTGCTCGCGAACCCTGAAGCCGGCGACCTTGCGATCATCGGCGCCGGCACGCAGGCGACGACGCACCTGCAGGCCATGATGGCCGTCAGGCCCGTCCGCAGGGTGCGGGTGTTCAGCGTGCCGGCGGAGAGCGCGACGGCGTTCGCGGAGCGCGAGTCGCGCCGGACCGGACTGCCTGTCGAGGCGGTCGCGACCGCCGAGGAGGCCGTCACCGGCGCCGACCTCATCTGCACGACGACCACGTCGCCTGAGCCGGTAGTGCGCGGCGGGTGGGTGTCGCCGGGCGCGCACGTCAACGCCGTGGGCGCCTACAACCCGGCTGCCCGCGAGCTCGACTCGGAGCTGGTCGTGAAGGCGCGGCTCTACGCCGACCGCCGGGAGTCGATGCTCAGCGAGGCCGGCGAGTTCCTCATCCCCAGGGGCGAGGGCCGCATCGGCGACGAGCACATCGTCGGCGAGGTCGGCGAGGTGCTCACCGGCAAGGCTCCCGGGCGGGGATCGCCGGAGCAGATCACCTTGTTCAAGTCGCTCGGGATCGCCATCGAGGACCTTGCATCCGCACACCGTGTCTACCAGGTCTGCACGGAGCGAGGCCTCGGCACCTGGGTCGAGATCGGCGGCGCGCACTACGGCGCGGCCGCGGAGGGATGACGATGACGGTCGCACCGTACCCTGAGTTCTTCAACGACGTCTTCGGGCCGGTCATGCAGCCCGGTTCGAGCTCGCACACAGCCGGGCCCTGCCGGCTCGGCTACCTGGCCGGCTGCCTGCTCGGCGAGCCGGTCGCCAAGATGCGCGTGGAGCTCGACAAGGACGGCTCGTTCGCCGGCACCTTCGGCATCATGGCCGAGGACCGGGCGATGGTCGCAGGAGTCCTCGGCTACCTGCCCGACGACGCCCGGCTCTTCCGCAGCTTCGAGCTCGCGGAGGAGGCCGGCATGGAGGTCGAGTTCGCATTCACCGAGATCGCGGAGAGCACGCACCCCAACGCTGTGAAGTTCGTGCTCACAGGCCGCGACGGCCTGATGGTCACCCTCGTCGGCGACTCGACCGGTGGCGGCATGGTGCAGACGGTGACGCTGGACGGGTTCCCGTACCGGAGCATCGGCGACGCCTGGGTGCTGCTGGTGCAGGACCCGATGGAGGCCCTGAGCTCGGCAGATCTCGAGCGGCTCAGGGCCGGCATGGCCGAGCGCGCTGCGCGCCGAGACGATCCGCGTCGCCGGCCGCGGCGCGCTCCACGTGACCGAACTGCCGGCTGCGCCGGACCTGAGCACCGCGGAGGATCTGCTCGCCGCCGCGCCCGTCCACCGGCTGGCGCTGCTGCGGCCGCTGTTGCCGGTGGTCAGCCGGCCTGCCCGTAAGCCGCAGCTGTTCGACACCATGGCGGAGTGGCGGCGCCTCATGGCCGAGCTCGACCTCCCGCTGTGGGAGGTCGCCGTGCGTTACGAGGCGGACGCCTCCGGCTGGTCGCGCGCCTTCGTCGTCGAACACATGCGCGAGCTCGCGCAGGTGATGCGGCGCCAGACGCGCGCCGTGTACGAGGAGGACGTCGAGCTCGTCGACACCGAGTTCAAGCCGGACTTCGCGCGCCGCTGGCTCCGCCATGCGGAGACGCCGGCGCGCGTCACGGACGGCGTCACGGCGCGCACGATCAAGTACGCGTACGGCGCCGGCGCCGGCATCCCCGGCGTGGAGAATGTGCCGGGTCCCATGGGCGGCGGCGCCGGCTACATCTACGCCGCCCTCAGCGCCGTGCAGGAGGCCCGCGGACTGAGTGAGGACGACCTCCTCCGCGGGCTGTTCGTCGCCGCCGGCGTGGGCGCGATCGCCTACACGCGCACCGCGCCGACGGGAGAAGTGCTAGGCTGTACCGGCGAATCAGGCGTCTGCGGCGCGATGGCCGCGGCCGCTGTCGCGGAGATGGTCGGCGGTACCCCCGAGACTGTTGAGACGGCGGCGTCGCTTGCTCTGCAGGCCTTCATGGGCCTGCCCTGCGACCCGATGCCAGGCGGGCTGAGCCAGCCCTGCCGCAGCCGCATCATGGCGGCCACGTGCACGGCGCACGTGTTCGCCGACCTCGCGCTCGGCGGTCACGAGGCCGTGTTGCCGCTGCACGAGGCGCTGGACGTCGCCGACCGCATCGGCCGCGCCCTGCCGCCCGAGCTCAAGTGCACGAGCGAGGGCGGGTGCTGCACCGCGCCGGCGGCGCAGGCCCGCAGGGCCGCATACCGGCGCTGGTTCGAGGAGAGTCGACCGGAGGAAAGGCCCCCGGGCAACCTCATCTGACCCCCGGGGTCAGACGGGCATCATGGCGCGAGTGACGTGGCGGCACGGCCGCCCCGAGGGAGGGTGAGTGGAAGCACGAGGATTGCAGGTGATCGGCAAGGACCACCCCATCGCGGACGCGGCGATGAAGGCATGCGGAGAGCTGGCGTACGGGGACGACCTCGAGTTCGCCGGCCTGCTGCACGCCAAGCTGCTGCTGAGCCCTGTGGCGCATGCTCGCGTCAAGAGCATCGACAGCCGGCGTGCGGAGGCCCTGCCCGGCGTGATCGGCGTGTTCTCGCACCGCAACGCACCGCCGGACCTGTACAGCCGGTACCGCATCCTCCCGGGGCAGCGGCAGTGCCCAATGGACGAGCCGTTGTTCGCCGAGACCGCGCGCTTTGCAGGGGACCGTATCGCGGCGGTCGTGGCCGAGGACCCGCAGACCGCCGAGGAGGCCGTGAGGCTGCTCGAGGTGGAGCTCGAGGAGCTCCCGCTCGTGCTCACGCCGGACCAGGCCCTTGACGAGGGTGCGCCTGCGGTCCACCCCGGCGGCAATCTGCTGCACGAGTTCGTCCACGAGACCGGGACGCCGGAGAGCGGCGACGACATCGTGACCGTCACGACCGCCGTGCGCACGCCCCGCGTGCACCATGCGGCGCTCGAGCCGCACCTCTGCATCGCCCGCCAGGACCAGAGCGGCAAGCTCACCATCTGGAGCCCCACGCAGAGCGTGTTCGGCGCCAGGACCATCGTCGCCGACCTCTTCGGTCTGCGCTACAGCCAGGTGCGCGTCATCAAGATCCCCATGGGCGGCTCGTTCGGAGGCAAGCAGGAGTTCATCCTCGAGCCGGTGACGGCGTTTCTGGCGCGCGCGACCGGACGACCGGTCAAGCTCGTTCTCAACCGCCAGGAGTCCATCTACGCCACCATGGTCCGGCCTGCCACCGCGTCGCGGGTGACCATCGACGTTCATGCTGACGGCAAGCTCGCCGGCGTCGACGTCGACTTCGTGCTCGACGCCGGCGCTTACGCCACCAGCTCTCCCGACTACGCGGAGATGATGGCGCACAAGATCGGGCGCCTGTATCGCGTGCCGCATCTGCGGCATCACGGCAGGGTGGTGTACACCACGACGCCGGTGGCCGGTGGCGCACGGGCCTACGGCGCCCCCGAGATCCTCACCGCGATGGAGATCGGCATGGACTCCGTGGCGGAGAAGCTGCACATGGACCCGGTGGACCTGCGTCTCCAGAGCCTCGTACGCCCCGGTGACATGGATCCGGCGGCACCGCTGTCCCTCGGCGACGCCCGCATCCGCGAGTGCCTGCAGCTCGGAGCAGAGGCCTTCGGCTGGCGGGAGCGCCGCTCCGCGCCGTCTGCCGGCGAGCGCTATCGCACCGGCGTCGGCGTCGCCTGCGGCGCGCACAAGAACGGCATCCTCTCCGAGACGTTCACCGACTTCTCCACCATGACCGCCAAGATGAACGAGGACGGCAGCGTGGCTCTCACGGCCTCGCTGCACGAGATGGGCGCCGGGGTGCTCACGGTCATGCAGATCATCGTCGCCGAGGAGCTCGGCCTCGACCCCGAGGACGTCTCTGTCGCCGAGGCCGACAGCGACGTCACGCCGTACGACTTCGGCTGCTACGGCAGCCGCATCACCTACGTCTGCGGCGCCGCCGCCCAGCAGACGGCCCGGCTCCTGCGCCGCCGCCTCGTCGAGAACGCGGCGGCGCTCACCGGCGCAGCCGAGGACGATCTTGAGATCGCCGGCGGCGCGGTCCGCTCCCGCGACGGCGGCCTTCGCCTCCCGTTCGCGGACATCGTCATGCGTACCAAGCTCGAGCGCGGCGAGGCCATCTACGCGCACCACACCCACACGGCCACCAGTAATCCCGGTTCCTACTGCGCCCAGTTCGCGGAGGTGGTGGTCGACTGCGCCACCGGGCTCACACGGGTGACCGACTTTCTCGTCGTCGCCGACATCGGCCGCGCCCTGAACCCGGTGCTGGCGCGCGGCCAGTACCACGGCGGCGTGCAGATGGGTATCGGCTACGCGTTGTGCGAGGAGGTACGGGTCGACGACCTCGGCCGGCCGGCGCCGGGCGGGTTCAAGAGCTATCACATGGTGAATGCGCCGGACATGCCCGACGTCAAGGTGCTCTTCGTGGAGCACGACGGCGACGAGGGCCCCTACAGCGCCAAGAGCGTCGGGGAGATCGCGACCGTGCCCACGGCGGCGGCCGTCGTGAACGCGATGAGTCACGCGCTCGGCGTCGCCTTCACCGACCTTCCGGTCACACCGGAGAAGGTCGTCGCAGCACTGTCTGCCGAGGGAGGTGAGGACTGATGCGCCTCCAATTCGAGGTGAACGGCGTACGGCGCGAGCTCGACGTCGACCCGGCCGCGCGGCTGCTCGACGTCCTGCGTCGTGACCTGGGTCTGACCGGCACCAAGGAGGGCTGCGGCGAGGGCGAGTGCGGAGCGTGCACGGTCCTCGTCGACGACCTCGCCGTCGACTCCTGCCTGATGCTCGCCTCCCAGGTCCAGGGACGCCGCGTGCTGACCATCGAGGGGCTCGCGCGAGACGGTGAGCTGGACGAGCTGCAGCGGCAGTTCATCGCGAACGGCGCCATCCAGTGCGGGTTCTGCACCCCCGGCATGCTCCTGTCGGCCAAGGCGCTGCTGATCCGCGACCCGCACCCGGGCGAGGACGACATCCGCATCGCACTGGCCGGCAACCTCTGTCGTTGCACCGGCTACTCGGCGATCGTCGCCGCGGTGCAGGCGGCGAGCCGGACGCTTCCTGCCGCCGCCCCCACAGCACACACGGGCGATCAGGTGGCCGATCACGACGAGGGAAGGGGGTCGTGATGAGCGAGACTGCACACCTTGCGCCGCGCGACCGGGCGAGCCTCACCGAGGCCCTCGCGGCGATGACTCCTCAGAGCCGGCTCCTGGCCGGCGGCACCGATCTGGTCCGGGCGATGACCAAGGAGGGCCTGCGCCCGGACCTGATCGTCGATCTCTCGGGGATGGACGAGCTCCGCGGCGTCGGCTTCGACGAAGGCTCGCTTCGTGTGGGCGCCCTCACGACCTTCACACAGCTGCAGAGGGACCCCGAGGTGCGGAGGCGCGCGCGGTGTCTCGCCGACGCGGCCGCGTCGGTCGGCTCCGTGCAGATCCGCAACATCGCCACCATCGGCGGCAACGTCGCCAACGCCTCACCCTGCGGCGACAGCATCCCCGCGCTGTTGGCGCTCGATGCCCGGGCGGAGATCTGGGATGCGGACGGCGGCACCGAGTCGCACCCACTGGCGGACCTGGTCACCGGAGCAGGACGCACGTCGCTCCGGCCGGGACAAGCAGTCGCGGCGTTCGTGTTCCCGGCGCTGGACGAGTCGTGGCTCACAGCGTTCGCCAAGGTCGGCTCGCGCTCCGCCGTCACGGTCGCGCGACTGAGCGCCGCGGTGGCGTTGCAGATCGAGCCGGACGGGCGCGCCATCGGCGCGTCGCGCGTGGCCCTCGGCGCCGTCGGCGAGACGGCCTTCCGCGATCCGAGAGCGGAGTCCGTGCTTGCCGGCGCCAGGCCGGACGCTCGGACGGGACTCGGGTTCGCCGAGGCGTGCTCCGCCGCCGTCTGCCGGTCTATCCCCGGGCGCTATTCGCTGAGCTACAAGTGCCGGGCCGCGGTGGGGTTGGCCGATGACGTCTGGCGCGGACTGGGCTTCCCGTCGGCGGCCGAAGAGGCCACTCGGCCGGACCCTCGGGCGGTCCATCGGGCCTGAAGAATCGGCCCACGCCCGGCCGGAAACGGCCGGGCGTGGGCCGATCACTTGATCCTTGCGTCAGGGGCACTCGCCCCAGGCTGAGCCGGTCGTGCGTGTCAGGCCGTGACGTAGGCGTTCGTCAAGTCGAGGTACGCCTCGAGGCCCTGCACATTGTGCACTCTCTTCGTCGTGGCTCGCAGGCTGTCCATCCAGAAGGCGAGGATGACCGGCGTCTCGTCCTGCTGGATCGTGCCCATCTTCGTGGCGATCTCGCTCCTGCTCGCCTCGTCGACCGTCGCCGAGTACTGCTTGAACAGAGTATCGAACTCGGAATTGGCCCAGTGGGACGAGTTCCACACGGACGCCTTCGTGAGCATGGCCTGGATGTACTGCGCCGCCACCGGACGCGGCGACCACTCCACGATGGTCATGTTCGCGTTGAGCCAAGGTGTGGTGCTCGAGTCACCGCCGTAGAACTCGGTGGCGGACATGGTGTTCAGCTTCATGTCGATGCCCGCGGGCTTGCACTGCTCCGCGATGATCTGAGCGTACTGCGCAAGATCGAGATAGGAGGAGGCGGTGGTGAGAGTGAGCTTGACGCCGTCGGCGTAGCCGGCGTCGCTGAGGAGCTGCTTGGCCTTCTCGTAGTCCTGCGCCCGATCCGGGAACGACGGCGATGCCGGGTAGAGCGGCGAGAAGATCTGGTCGCTGCCCTGGGTGCCCTTACCATCGTAGAGACTCGCCATGATGGCCTGCCGGTCGAGGCAGTACGCCACAGCTTGGCGGACGTTCTTGTCGCTGTACGGCTCCTGGTCCACCCGCATAGCCACTTCACGGATGGCGGTCGAGTGCGTCGTGATCACGTTGAGGTTGGGGTTGGCGAACAGCGCCTGGGACCCCTGGAAGGCGGTCTGGGCCTGAACATCGACGGCGCCCGACTGGAGCTGCACCGCCTGGGCCTGTGCGTCGTCGATGTAGACGAAGCCGACCTCATCGAGGTAGGGCAGACCCTTCTGCCAGTAGTTCGGGTTGCGCTTGAGCGTCGCGCTCTGCTTGGCCTTGAAGTCGGTCAGCATGAACGGACCGGTGCCGATCGGCTTCTTGAGGAAGTCACCGGCGAAGGAGCGGTGGAGGATGACCGAGTTGTAGTTGCCCGACGAGACCAGGTACGGGAAGTCGGCGAACGCGGCATCGAGGTTGAACTGTACCGTGTAGTCATCGATCTTCTGCGTGCCGCCCGGCGAGAGGATCCCCTTGAGAGCCGACAGGGCGCCGGATCCGCTGTCGGGGTCGACAAGGCGATCGAACGTGGCCACCACATCCTCGGCGGCCAGGGGTGACCCATCGTTGAAGCTGACGCCTTGGCGCAGCTTGAACGTCCAGACCGCGCCGGTGGGATCCGGTGACCAGCTCTCGGCAAGGACCGGACGCAGGGTGAGATCGTTGTTGATCCAGATCAGGTACTCGCAGATCTGCTCCACCGTCGCGATGTCGCCGGTCTGGTACATGGTGACCGGGTCGAGCGCGCTGAGCGGAGTGAGGGCGGTCACCTTGATGGACCCGCCCCTCTGTGGCGCCGCCGAAGCGGAAGGCGACCCTTCGGAGGTCGTCGTGGAGTCACCGCCGCATGCCGCGAGAAGACTCCCGGCTGCGGTCAGCGAGAAGCCGAACACCGACGCCCGGATGAGCAACTGGCGACGCGTCATCCGCCCCCCCTGGACCTGCTGGATCAAGTGGTCTGCGTACTCTTTGGCATGCCGATCGTCTTGCATGGAGCAACCTCCCCCGTACGGTCAGCGCCTCATGGCTGCCGAAGGCAAGCCTCCCCTGTGGGCGCTATTTGGGCGCACTATAGGCCCATATCCAACGTTGTGCAAGAATCGGCGGCTGTGCCCGTGCTGGACGCCGGATCACACAGCGGCGCTTCGCAGCAGGCTTTGAATATCCCCGAGGGCGTGGTCGTCGAGGACGAAGCGAGGCGGCTCCGCCCGTAGCTCGGCGACGCGTTGCTGGACGCGCTGCTTCAGCGATGTCGCGCCGTTGCTCTGCCAGCGATCGTGCGGGGCCTTGTCGAGCAGCCTGGGCGTCCAGAACTCACGATAGTGCTTGCGGGTGTAGCGACGAGGCAGGTGGTTGCCGCCGGGCCCGACCGCGATGATCTCGTCGACGGCGAGAGCCTCGTCGTCCACGGCGATATCGCGCAGGCACGCCTTGGCGAAGCCGGCGAGCTCATCGCCGAGCACGATGGACTCGAAGGACGTCTGCATCCCCATCTCGAGATAGCCGACGTCGTGCAGGAGCGTACCCCGCGAGAGGGCGCCCATGACGGCGGTCATCGCGGTCTCGGCCGACCACTGTTCGTCCAGCATCTTGGCATCGGAATACCCGCCGTAGGAGAAGCTCGGCAGCGAGTAGAAGCGAGCCAGATCACAGCCCGCCTGGCAGCCCATGGACCATTCCGGCGAGACGTAGGGATTGACCATCGTCCGCATGTCCAGCGTGTCGCACCCGGCTCCGTAGACGAACGGAGCTCCGGGGTTCACGAGTTGATGCAGGACGAGGCCGCTCAGCACCTCCGCGTTCCCGGTGACCACGACGGCGGCGATGGAGGCGGGTGCGGTGGAGCCCGCCGTCGGCGCGGGCGCGTAGACGAGCGGGATCATCAGTTCGGCGCACGTCTCGATCTTGGAGAGGGCGAACTCGTCGTGCATCAGCGGCGGCGACGGCATGCCGTAGACGATGAGGCTGTCACCGCCGCCGCAGGCCTCGGCCATCGCCTTCATCGTAGCCAGGGTGTGACCGTCCCGGGGCACGATGAGAAGTGGCTTGCGCGTGCCTTTGAGCAGGGCGACCTGCTGGTGAAGCACCTCCGACTCGGGCGGCACGTTCTCGGGGAATCCCATCGACATGACGAAGTCGATGTTCTCGAGCTTCTCGCACAGGCTCGCCAGGGCCTCGATGTCGTCCACGACGGCTCTGCGCCGTCGGCCCGTGTCCGGGTCGGTGATGTACAGGCAGTCGGATCCCGAGCCGAAGTACGTGGGGCCGTCCTTGAGCTCCAGCACTTCGTCACGGCCCCTCGATCTCACAGACCACGTGCGAGGGGCGGACGCAAGGGCCTCGTTCACGAGCTCCGCGCTCAGCCTGACCCGGTTGCCGTCGATCTTCGCGCCCGCCTCCGCGAAGCGTCGGAGCGCCGGTCCCCACATCACTTCGACCCCGCACTCCGAGAGGACACGCAAGGTCGCTTCGTGTACGAGCTCGCACTCCTCCGTGTCCCACACCCGGATGGCCGGCTTGCCCACCGTCTACCTCCACCTGTCATGATCATCGAGGACTGCTCACGGGTCACCGTCGCGCACCCTCATCATAAATGGACCTCTACCGGGTCCTATCTGGAGTCTCACACAGGCGACGCGGACCGTCAAGAAGCTGCACGGCGGTCGTTGTCGCGGAGGCACGGGTGTTTACTTGGCGAAGGAAGACGTGCGAAGCTGCACCGGTGGATGCACCGGCAGCTTGAAGGTCAGGAGCGTGGATGAGAGGTGAAGGGGAGAGCGTCGCCGGCGTGAATCCGGCACTCGACCTTGGACCGCTGCGGCCTCGCTCGTCGTCGATGCTCGTGGCGGACTCGCTGCGCAGGCTTATCGCACTGGGGGCCCTCTCGCCGGGGGAGCGTCTTCCCTCGGAGAGGGAGCTGGCCGAGACGCTGCGCGTCGGTCGCGACTCGATCCGTCAGGCGATGCGGACCCTGAACGATGAGGGGCTCGTGGAGACGCGACTCGGACGCAGCGGCGGAACCGTCGTCTCGGACAGGCCGGTCCAGCCGAAGCGCATGTCGGAGGAGATCCTGGCAAGCCATCGCGAGATCAGGGCAAGCTATGAGTTCCGTCTCGCCATCGAGCCCGCCGCGGCGTCCTTGGCTGCCCGGCGGGCGACCGCCGAGGACGTCGCGATGATCACCGCCATCGCGGACGAGCAGGCTTGGAGCTTCCGCTCCTGGCGCAGCATCGATTCGCGGTTCCATGCCGCCGTTGCCGCGGCGTCGGGCAACTGGCTCATGCTCGACGCCGTCCAGCGCACCCGGACGGCCTTCTTCGCCTGGTACGACGCGATCTACTCTCGCCTGCCGTGGGACTCCCTGCCGATCCAGGACCGGGATTTCGCCTACTTCCACCGGCCCATCGCCGAGGCGATCGCAGACAGCGATCCAGAGCGGGCCGGCCTGCTCATGAGAGAGGCGCTCGAGTGGTCGGAGCAGGACCTCGAGGACCTGCTCGACGGCGTGGTGGCCCACGCGAACGCAAGCCGCGAGAACGCCTCGCCAATCATGGAACCAGACCCTGCGGATCGGGCTGCCCCGGCAGCGCGAGACACTCGACGCGTCGCTGACGGGGACGTCTGAGGCCCCCGAGCGACGCTCACCCCGCCCCGAAGTGCCTGCCGCCGATCTCGACCCACTGGCCGAGGCCCCTGGCCTTGGCCGCCTCGTACACGTAGTGGGCGGCCGCCAGGTCCTCGATGGCGATCCCGAGCGACTTGAACAACGTGATCTCCTGTGGTGACGTGCGCGCGCGGGCCTTGCCGGTGAGGACCTCGCCGATCTCCCCGACGATGTGCTCGTCGCCGAAGAGCCCCTCGCCCTTGGGGATGAGGAACTCACCGGCTTCGTTGAGCAGCGACTCGCGCCGGTCGGCGTAGAGGCGCGACTTCGCCACGAGTGCCGAATCCAGCTCGCGCGTCGCCGGGTTGTAGGCGCCGACGGCGTTGATGTGAGCGCCCGGGCTGACCCAGGCGCCATGCACGACGGGTTCGTGGGAGGTCGTGACCGTGCAGATGAGGTCGGCGCCTTCGATTGCCTGCTCGGCGCTGGCGGCGACTTCGATCTTGAGTCCCGTGCGCCGAGACTCGCGGTCCGCGAACGTCGCCGCGCTCTCGCCGGGCACGGAATACACGCGCACTCTGCGGACGGGACGCACCGCCGTCATCGCCTGCAGATGCGTGTGCGCCTGAGTGCCTGCGCCGATGATCGCCAGATCCCCGGCGTCGGGATTCGCGAGCAGATCGGTGACCAGGCCGCTCACGGCCGCCGTGCGGATGGCGGTGACGGCCGTCGCATCCACCATGGCACGCAGCAAGCCCCTCTCTGTATCGAAGAACAGTACGACTCCCTGGTGGGTGTCGTACTCGCTGCCGAAGTTGGTCGGGAACTCGGCTATGACTTTGACGCCGACGGCTTCGAGGCCACCGAGGTACGACGGCATGAGGCCCATGACGGCGCCGCCCTTCGGCAGGTGGAGCATCGAGCGCAGCGGCATCATCACATCGCCCTCTGCGAGCAGGGTCAAGGCGCGCCTCATCACGCCGATGGCGTCCTCCATGGGCAGGAGTTCGGTGACGAGGTCCTGGTCTGCGATGAGCACGCTCATAGTCCCTTCTCCTTCGCATGCCTTTCAGCGGCCCGGGCGACGGCGTCGCGGTCCAGTTCCACGCCCAGGCCGGGAGACTCAAGCATTCCTATTTTTCCACCGGCGGGACTCAGATCAGGAGAGACCACGAGGTCCTCGGCGATGAGTTGGTGCATGATCTGGTTCCCGTCGCTGAGGTTGGCGGTGCTCAAGCCGAGGTGGTGCTGGGCCGCGTCAGTGATGCTCGAGACGTTCTGGCCGTGCAGGCAGATCGGCACGCCGGCGGCCTCAGCGATAGCCGCGGCTTTTGCGAAGGCGTGCAGGCCGCCCGCCTCGTGCGTCGAGAGCACGATGGCGTCGGCGGCGCGCTGGCGGCAGATCTCGTAGACGTCGGAGGGAGTGAACGCCGCCTGGTCGGCGGCGATGGGGACGGCCACACCGTCCTTCACCTGGCGCATCGCGGCGATGCTCGTGGGCGGCGTCGGCTGCTCGATCCACTCGGGCCCGAAGGGCGCGAGGCGCCCGATCATGTGGATCGCCTCGGTCACCCCCCATGCCCCGTTGGCATCCAGGCGGAGGCGGCGATCGCCGATGGCCTCGCGCACCGCCGCCGTGTTGCGCAGGTCGGCCTCCGAGCCGCGGCCGACCTTGAGGTAGATCACGGAGTACCCCGCCTCCGCCAAGTCACGGGCATCTTCCACGAGTTCCTCCGTGGTGTCGCCCTGGACGAACCCGAAGTAGTCGACGTCATCGCGCACCGCGCCCCCCAGCAGCCGGAACACGGGCCAGCCGGCGGCCTTACCGAGCACGTCCCAGAGCGCCATCTCGAACCCGGCAAGAGCAAGGTTGGCCGCTCGAGGCGCGTGGTTGAAGCTCCCCAGGAAGCGCGCCTTGGTCACCAGTCTCTCGATGTCGAACACGGGTTCGCCGATCAGCAGGGGGGCCACGCTCTTCAGCGCGGCTACCGTGCTGTCCGCGGGGATCCCCGCAGTCGACTCCCCGACTCCGACCAGGCCCTCGTCGGTGAAGACCTCGACGAGCACGACCGCCGCGCCGAGGTCGACCCGCCCAGCCCAGTGGTACGGCTCCTTGAACGGCAGCCAGAGAGGAGTCATGGCGATGTCGGTGATGTTCAAGAGTCGTCCTCCTCAACGCCGGGTCTAAGTCGGGCTCTTCTGGTGCTCGTGGCCGTCCGCATCGGGACCTCTTGCGGCGCCGGCACCAGACGAGTCGCCACCCCTAGGTCATAAATGGACCCCGGATAAGCCCGTTAAGGGATATCACGCCTGTCGAATCGCGGTCAATGGGTCTTGTCGCGATGGAAGAAGGCGATAACCGGTGCCGGTCGCCAGCGCCAGCGCTACAGCCGCGGCGCGCTCCGACCGACCGCGTGTCAGTCGGACGAGGCCGCCGGCGCAGCTTCGGCCGCCGCATGACCCTTGGCCTGCAGTGCGCGCAGCTCGTCCGGCGGGATGTGGCACTTGTAGGTGTGCCCGTCGCCGGCGTCCTGATCCGGCGGTATCTCGTTGGCGCAGATCTCGCCCAGGACCCGGTGACAGCGTGTGTGGAAGCGACAGCCTGACGGCGGGTCGCTGAGGCTGGGCATGTTGCCGCGCAGCGGGATCCGGTCCTTCTGCTCCTCGAAGTCCAGGCGCGGGATGGAGCTGAACAGCGCCTCCGTGTAGGGGTGGTGCGGCGGGCTGAACACGTCGGCAGCCGCACCGACTTCGATGAGCTCCGCGAGGTACATGACCCCGATGCGGTCGGAGATGTAGCGCACCACCGCGAGGTCGTGGCTGATGAAGACGTACGACGCCTGCTCCTTGGTCTGCAGTTCGACGAGCAGGTTGAGGATGCTGGCCTGCACGGAGACGTCGAGCGCCGATGCCGGCTCGTCGCAGATGACCAGCGTCGGGTCGCCGGCGAAGGCGCGCGCGATGGCGACACGCTGCTTCTGCCCGCCAGAGAGCTCAGTGGGCCTCTGGAAGAGGAAGCGCGGCTCCACGCGCACGTCTGCCGAGAGCTTGTCGACCTTCGCGCGGACGGAGCCGGTCTTGGCGCCGCCCAGCTTGCGGACCGCGCGCGTGAGGATCGCCCGCGTGCTCCAGGCCGGGTTGAGCGTGGAGTCCGGGTTCTGGAAGACCATCTGGATCGCCCGTAGCGCGTCCTGAGAGCGCCTGCCGGCCGTGGGCTTGAGCACGCCACCCTCGAAGGTGATGGTGCCCGAGTCCGCCGGGATGAGCCCGGTGATGCACTTGGCGAGCGTGGTCTTGCCGCTGCCCGACTCGCCGACCAGCCCGAACGTCTCGCCCTTGCGCAGGCTGAGAGACACGTCTGCGACCGCCGTGAGCTTCTTGCGTCCGTCCTTGAACGTGCGGACCACGTGATCGATGCCGAGGACGTCACCGTCGTCGGCGCCGCGGTCCTCCAGGCTGGTCGCCAGCACGGGGGTCATGTCGGGCATCGCCGGCGTGTCGGCGCAGAAGTAGCAGCGCACGTGTCTGTCGCTGACTCCCACGGGCTGGGCGTGGTGGGGCGAGTACGCCGCCGGGTCGGGCGGCAACGCCTCAGCCTCGGCGCGCCCCAGCTCGGGGGCGTCGCCCGGCCAGGCGTAGAAGTCCGGCTCGCGCATCTTGCAGATCGGCTGCGCCATCGGGCATCGGGCCGAGTACACGCAGCCTTCGAGCGGTTCGCCCAGCGCCGGCAGCGTGCCCGGGATGGTCTGCAGGGCGGCATCCGTCTTGTTCATGCCGAAGCGCGGGACGCAGCGCAACAGGCCCATGGTGTACGGATGCCGAGGATCGGTGAAGACCTGCTTGGCCGGCCCCTCCTCGACGAGCCGGCCCGCGTACAGCACGCCGACCTTCTCGCAGAGGCGCACGACCAGGCCGAGATTGTGTGTGATGAGCAGGATGGAGGCGTTGATGCGCCCGCGCAGCTCCTCGATGAGGTCGAGGATCTCGGCCTCGACCGTCGCGTCGAGGCCGGTGGTGGGCTCGTCGAGGATGAGCAGCTGCGGATTCACGGCCAGCGCCATGGCGATGACCACACGCTGCTGCTGGCCGCCGGAGAGCTCGAACGGGTAGCGCTTGAGCGTCGCATCCGGGTCCGGGATGGCGACGCGGCGCAGGGCCTCGCGCGCCTTCTCCAGGGCTGCCTTCTTGTCCAGCCCCTCGTGGTAGTGGTAGACCTCGGCGAGCTGGGCGCCGATGCGCATCGCGGGACTGAGCGCCTGGGTCGGGTCCTGGTAGACCATGGCCACTTTGCCGCCGCGCCACTTGCGGAGCGCCTCTTCGCTCAGCTCGCTCACGTCCTGACCGTCCACGAGCACGCGGCCGTTGTCGAGCGTGCCGTTGGAGGCGAGGTAGCGCATCGCCGCCATCGCGAGCGTGGTCTTGCCACAACCGGACTCGCCTACGAGTCCGTACGCCTGACCCGGCTCGATGGCGAGCGTGACTCCCTTGAGCACCGGGAGCCGGCGGCCGCGGCGGTGGAAGGTGACCTCGAGATCTGTACGTCGAGGGCGGCGGAATCCCCGGACATCGGTGTCTTCTCCGCGGTGCTCATTTGGAGAACGTCCTCCCCAGTCCGTCGGTGATGAGGTTGATGGCCACGACGAGCGACGCCAGGGCGGCCGCTGGGAACATCACCGTCCACGGGGCGATCTGCAGGAACACGCGCTGTGTGGAGATGGTCAGACCCCAGTCGGGCGATGGCGGAGCCAGGCCGAATCCGAGGAAGGCGAGGGTCGCGGCGGTGAACACCGCGTACCCGAGGCGCACGGTGCCCTCGACGATGATCGGCTGTGTGATGTTGGGGAGGATCTCGCGCGCCATGACGAAGGCGGAGCGCTCACCGCGCAGGCGCGCCGCGAGAACGTACTCCCGCTCGCGCTCACCGATGACGGCCGCGCGCACGGTGCGGCTCACCACCGGCGTGAACAGCACGGCGATGGTGAGGATGATGATCGCCGTGCCCTTGCCGAACAGCGAAAGGATGAGGATCGCGGTGATGATGATCGGCAGTGCCAGCAGGACGTCGATGCCGCGCATGATGATGTCGTCCGTGAGGCCGCGCCAGAAGCCCGCGATGAGGCCGATGATGCTGCCCCACAGCAGCGCCAGCACGGTGGCGAGGGGCGCGATGATGAGCACCGTCCGGGCGCCGGCCATGGTGCGGGCGAACACGTCGCGCCCGAGGTCGTCCGTGCCGAACCAGTGAGCCGCGGTCGGCGGCTTGAGCGAGTTCATGGCGTCCTGCGCCGTGAAGCTCTGGGTGATGGACGTGGAGAAGGCGGCCATGAACACCCAGAACAGCAGGATGACGAGGCCGACCATGAACGTCGGGCTGCGCAGCAGCGCCTTGACGAGGTAGCGGCGCTGGCGCTTCTGCTCGGCCGCAGCCGCCGCGTCCGCCTGCAGCTCGTCAGTCCGGCTGCCGGAATCTTTGGGGAGCTCCGCCTCGCGCGCCTTCGCGGCAGCGTCGGCGCGGAGCTCGATCATCTCGGGGTCGGCGCCCAGCTCCATGGCCTCCTCGCGGAGGTCGGGCTCGGGGCCGAACGGGGTGTCGCGCCTCTCGTCCATGTCAGCCGCCCATACGGATACGCGGGTTGAGCAGCGCTACGACGATGTCTGCGATGAGGTTGGCCAGCATGTAGACGACGGCCACCAGGAGGACCGACGCCTCGAGCAGCGGGATGTCGTGCGCCAGGGCCGCCTCGACCATGAGCCGGCCGATGCCTGGGTAGTTGAACAGCTTCTCGACCACGACGAGGCCGCCGAGCAGCCAACCGACCTGGCTGCCGATGACGGTCACCGTGGGGACCAGGGCGTTGCGCAGCACGTGACCGAAGACGATCCTGCTGCGCGGCACGCCCTTGAGGACCGCGGTGCGGACGTAGGGCATGCTGAGCACCTGCACGGTGCCCACGCGAGCCATTCTGGCGATGTAGCCGAGCTCAAGGAACATCAGCGGGATGGCCGGCAGGATGAGGTAGTAGAGACGCTCGTAGAAGGGTGCGCCGTCCGGCGGCAGCGCCGAGACGGGCAGCCACTTGAGCCACACGGCGAACACATAGAGCAGCACCACGCCGCTGACGAACTCGGGGATCACCGTCATCGACAACGACGAGACGGTGATGGTGCGGTCCAGGACGCTGTCTCTTCGTAACCCCGCAAAGACCCCGAGCGCGATGGAGATGGGCACGATGAGCACGAGGGCGAAGCCGGCGAGGAGCAGTGAGTGCCAGAAGGCGTCCATGACCAGCGGGCGGACCGGGACCTTCAGCAGGGCGGACTCGCCCCAGTCCCCCGTGACGAAGCCGCCCGCCCAGGAGGTGTAGCGGACGACGATCGGTCGGTCCGCTCCCAGCCGCTCGTTGAGCAGTTGGACCTGTTCTTCGGTGGCGTAGGGCCCCAGGATGGACCGTCCCACACTGCCCGGCACAAACACTTCCGCGAGCGCGAAGATGAGGATCGACACCAGGATCAGTGTCGGGATCATCAGCAGAAGCCGGCGTCCTATGAGGCGGAGCATCCCGGGAGTCCCTACGTCAGCCTGTCTATCTCGGTACCGTTCCTACCTTATGCCGTGGCCATGAAGGCCGCGCTCAGGTCGCAGTAGAACGAGCCGGGGCCCTGGACGCCGTACACGTTCTTCTTCTGCGTGCGCAGCTGGGTGATGAAGAACGGCACCATGATCGGCGTGTCGTCCTGCTGGACCTGCGACAGCTTCTCCGCGAGCGGCATGCGCGTCGCCTCATCGACGGTGGCCTGATACTCGTCGAAGGCGGAGACGAACTCCGGGTTGTTCCAGTGCGAGGAGCTCCAGACGGCGTCCGGCAGCAGCATGGCGGCGGCGTAGATGCCCGGCGCGGGACGGCTGCCCCACTCGGTGATCGTCATGGCGGCGTTGAGCCACGGCGTGGTGCCGTAATAGTCGGCGTCGTCGCCGGCGTAGTACGCGTCGTAGCTGAGCTGGTCGAGCTCGACGGTGATGCCGGCCGGCTTGCACTGCTCCTGGATGAGCTGAGCGAGCTGGGGGTTCTCGAGGTACTTGGCGAAGGTGAGCTTGATCTTCATGCCGTCGGCCATGCCGGCCTCGGTGAGCAGCGCCTTGGCCTTCTCGTAGTCCTGAGCACGCTCCTCGGGCAGCGACGGGCTGCCGGCGAACACCGTCGGATCCCAGAAGGTGTCGAAGCCGAGGTTGCTGCGGCCGTCGTACAGAGCCTGGTTGATGGCGACGCGGTCGAGGCAGTAGGCGACGGCCTGGCGGAGCTGCTTGCCGTTGGCGCCGTTCCACGGCTCGACCTTGGTGTTGAAGGCGACTTCGCGGATGCCCGTGCCGGGGTAGATGTCCACGCGCAGGTTCGGATCCTGGAACAGCGCCTGGGCGCCCTGGAACACGGTCTGCGGCTGGAGGTCCTGCGCGCCGGACTGCAGCTGCAGGTTCTGGGCCGCATTGTCCTCGACCATCGTGTACTCGGTGGTATCCAGGTACGGCAGCTGGCGACCCTGCTCGTCCTTGCCCCAGTAGGTGGGGTTCTTCTTGAAGGTGGCCTTCTGCTTGGTCGTGTACTGGTCGAGCATGAACGGACCGGTGCCGACCGGGTTCTTGATGATGTCGCCCTTGTAGGTGCGCGGCAGGATGGCGGTGTTGTAGTTGCCGGAGGACACCATGTACGGGAAGTCGGCGTACGGCTTGTCGAGGTTGAACTCGACGGTGAGGTCGTCGACGGCCTTGGCGCCGCCGGGGGACAGCACACCGCTGAGCTGCGAGAGGGCGCCGGAGCCGTTGTCCGGATCCAGGACGCGCTCCATGCTCGTCACGACGTCCTCGGCGCCGAAGGGGCTGCCGTCGTTGAACGTGACGCCGGAGCGGAGCTTGAAGGTCCAGACGTCGACGCTGTCGTTCGGAGTCCAGCTCTCCGCGAGCTTGGGCCGCAGCGAGTTGTCGTTGTTGAGGTCGATGAGGTACTCGAGGAACTGGTAGACGAGGACGATGCCGCCCTGGTCGTAGATGGTGACCGGGTCGGGATCGGTGATCGGCGCGGGGCCGATCCACTTGAGGTTGCCGCCGATGACGGGCTCGGGCGCGCCGGACGCGCTCGGAGAGGCAGAGGTGTCGGTCTCGTCGCTGCCGCAGGCTGCGAGCAGCTGGCCGGCGGCGGTCAGCGAGAAGCCGAACACCGACGCGCGCACCAGCATCTGGCGCCTGGTCATCTTGCCCTTGAGGACCTGCTCTACCAGGTTCTGGCCGTACTCTCGCTCGAACTTCGCAGATGCCATATCGATCTTCCCCCTAGCTGAGACTTGAGTGGAAACCGCGGATGCAGGCGGTGCCCCCGCTGCCGGGACTGCCCGCGATACTCCGCGTCACAATACACACGGCGGCAGCGGTTGGCAAGAGCGAATTGACCGCTCAGTTAGTTGCGGGCACCCGTTTGGGTTCGCATATATTCTCTCAAGACGCGCAAGGACGGCATTTTCTGCGTCGCTCTGCCGCGAGAGAACACTAGATGTGCGTTCCGTCCCCCACAGTAGCAATGCGATATGCAGGTTCGCCGGAGTCCGTGGTATGTACCAAGAGAGCCTGTGGTACGCTCTCCCCGGGCCGCGCGGCAACGCCAGTGGGCCGCTCGGTCTGGTCCCGTTCGATCGTCTCGGGGGGTGAGGTGGGCAGCACGCGGCGCACGCCGGAGCGGACGAGCCCGCTGTATCTGTGGCTGGCTCAGCTCCTCCGCGAGCAGATCGAGGCCGGGCAGCTCGGCGCCCACAACCCCGTGCCGTCGGAGCGCGTTCTGGGCGAGCGGTACGACGTCAGCCGCATGACCGCTCGTCACGCGCTCGAGACGTTGACGCTCGAAGGTTACCTCTATCGTCATCCGCGCCGCGGCACCTACGTCGCAGAGCCGCGGCTGCGCTTCAGCGTCGGGAGCTTCACGCGCAACATGACCGACGCCGCCCGGGCGCCGGGCGCCGAGATCCTCTCGGCGGCGACCGTGGACGCGGATCCCGTGGTCGCCGAGCAGCTCGGCGTGCCGGCCGGCGGGCGCGTGCATGTGCTGCAGCGTCTGCGCTCGGCGATGGGCGAGCCGGTGGCGATCGAGCACATCCAGCTCTCCGCGGAGCGGTTCCCGGACCTGCTCGAGCACGACCTCGCCGGCTCGCTCTGGGTGCTGCTGCGGGAGCGCTACGGCGTTCGCCCCGCCAAGGCCGACGCGCGCGTGGTGGCCGTGACGCTGGACCGGTTCGAGGCGGAGGCGCTGGGCGTCAAGACCGGGAGCCCCGCGCTCGTGCTCACACGGACCGTGTATGACGGCGCCGGCGGCGTGGTGGAGCTCGCGCGTGACGTGTACCGCGGCGACCGCACCGAGTTCGAGGTCACCGCGCCGGTGGAGGGCAAGGAGGCCTGAGCCGGCCGGCGGAGCGCAGCCGGCGCCCTCGCGGGAGGGAATCCGTCGCTCGCGCTCCGTCTCGTCAGTCCAGCCGGACCCCCTGGCGGCGCAACTCATCCTGCAGGCTTGCGACGTCGAGCGCGCCCGTGGTGCGGCCGTCTCGCAGTGAAACGGCCGCCGCAGCGCCGGCCGCCTGCCCCGTCACCGCGCAGCACATCTGGTTGCGCGTCGCGGCGTGCGAGATCTTGTCTCCCGCGACGCAGCGGCCGGCGACCAGCAGGTTGTCGACGTCCTGCGGGACGAGGATCCCGTAGGGCACCTGGAAGTACCGGCCGGTCGTGGGCAGCACCAGGACCCCGAAGCCGTCGATGAACTCGGGGAAGATGCCGACCGAGTCGGGGAACCGGGCCTCGCCGCGCACGTCGTCGCCGGTGAGGTCGTACCGGCCCACGATCTTCCGCGAGTCGCGGGTGCCGAGCGTGGAGCCGAAGTCGCGGAGCATCGCCCGCTCGAACCCGGGCGTGTACCGGCGGAGCGCCTCGATCGCCATCAGGGCCTGACGGCGACCCTCGATCTCGGCGGCCGTGAGCTGGCGCACGTCCGTGCAGTCGTAGCCGGCCATGACGACCAGGTTCAGCGCCGTCGCCTCACCGGCGTCGGTGAGGCGGCCCCAGGTGCCGCCGATGCTGCGGATCCCCTCGGGGATCAGGCCGTCGGCGCGGGCACGGTCGAACGGCTCCTGCAGGTACGGGCTGAAGAGGTCGTCCTCCTTGCCGTCCGTCTTGACGTGCCAGCACTTGCCCCAGTCGCCGAAGGTGGGCGCGCTCTCCGCGACATGGTCGAGGAAGCGCTCCTTGTCGACCCCGGAGCAGGAGAACATCACGGTGACGCCCATGGCCGAGCCTCGGGGGCGGATGTGGCAGGGGGCCCCGGCGCGGAACGCGACGTCGGCGTCGCCGGTCGCGTCGATCACGCGCTGTGCGACGATCGCCTGCCGCCCCGACTTGCTCTCGGTGACGACGCCCTTGACCAGGCCGTCCGCGACGATGGGCTCCGTGACGAGGCAGTGCAGGAGGGGCTCCACGCCGGCCTCGAGGACGAGCCGGTCGGCAACGACCTTGAACAGCTCGGAGTCGAGCGCCAGGCTGTCCGACTGCACGTCTGGTGTGGCGGCGCCGAACTCGCCGGCGCGCCGCTCGAACTCGCGACCGATGCCCTCCAGGTCCACCGTCTCCGCGTGCCGGTACCAGGCGATGGTGTCCACGCCCACCTGGGTGATGACGCCTCCGTAGCAGCCGTACCTGTCGACGAGAGTGGTCCTCGCGCCCGCGCGGGCGGCGGCGACGGCGGCGGCGAGGCCACCCGGCCCGCCGCCCACGACCAGCACCTCGGTCTCGTGGAAGACCGGAGTCGTCCTGGCCGGCTCCGCGATGTGCCTCATCAAGCTCTCCTGTGGCGCGCGGGGCGCCGTGCCGTGTTCCTGACGGGCGCGCTGCGGCGCGCGCCCGACGCTGCCTTGACAGAGTATGGCACAGGGTTCATGGTACATACCAGACGACTGGTACATACCACTTTGGACGAGGAGCGCGGGCGTATGACGACGACGAGGTCCGAGCGGACCGGGACGACCTGCAGGTCGCCGTGGGACGCCCGCGGCCGCCAGATCGAGCGGCTCGCCGCCGAGGTGTTCGACGTACTCGTGGTCGGCGGCGGCGTCACAGGCTGCGGCATCGCGCTCGACGCCGCCAGTCGCGGCCTCTCCGTGGCGCTCATCGAGAAGCGCGACTTCGCCGCCGGCACCTCCAGCCGCTCCAGCAAGCTGATCCACGGCGGCCTGCGCTACCTGGAGCGCTTCGACCTCGGTCTCGTCCGCGAAGCGCTGCACGAGCGCGCTCTGCTGGCGCAGCGACTGGCGCCCCACCTCGTCCACCCCACCCCCTTCCTGCTGCCCCTGCAGCACGGGCTCAGGGACCACGCGTACTTCGGCGCCGGCCTCACGCTGTACGACGCCCTGGCCGGCCTGCACCCCCACGTGCCGCGGCACAAGCACCTCTCACACGCGGCCTGCATGCGCGACGTGCCTTCACTGAGGCCGGAGGTCGTCACCGGGGGCATCAGCTACTACGACGCGCAGGTCGACGACGCGCGCTTCGCGGTCACCCTGGCGGGGACGGCCTCGGCTCAAGGGGCCTGCTGCGTGCCGGCCGTCGAGGTCACGGACTTCCTTCAGGACGGCTCCTCGATCACCGGAGTCAGCGCGCGCGACCTCGAGGGCGAGCTGGACTTCGACATCAGGGCGCGCGTCACCGTCAACGCCACCGGGGTGTGGACCACCGAGATGGAGCGGCTCGCCGGCGTGGAGACGCCCCTGCCCGTTCGTCCCTCCAAAGGCGTTCACATCGTCGTCCCGCGCGACCGCATCGACTCGCGCCTGGCGCTGATCCTGCCCACCGAGAAGAGCGTGCTGTTCGTGCTTCCGTGGGGCTCCCACTGGATCATCGGGACCACGGACACGCCGTGGGAGTTCGGGTTGGACCACCCGGCCGCCAGTCGCACCGATATCGACTACCTGCTGGGGCACGCCAATGCGGTGCTGCGCGAACCGCTCGGGGAGGACGACATCACCGCCGTGTTCGTCGGGCTGCGGCCACTGGTGGCGGAGGAGTCCAGGGACACCGCCGCCGTCTCACGCGAGCACGTCGTGCATCGCGGCAAGCCGGGGCTCGTCAGCATCGCCGGCGGCAAGTACACGACCTATCGCATCATGGCGCGCGACGCCGTGGATGTCGCCGCGCGCGACCTGCCGTTCCCCGTGCCTCCGAGCCGTACTGAGGACCTCCCGCTGCTCGGAGCGGTCGGCTCGGCTCAGGCGGCGCAGCGCGCGCAGCTGCATCCGGGCGCGGCCGGTCTGGCGCCGCGCCAGGTGGAACACCTCGCGCGGCGGTACGGCACACTGGCCCTGCGCGTGCTCGACCTCGTGGCCGAGGATCCGGCCCTCGGCGCGCCGCTGGCCGGGTCGGAGACGTATCTCGGCGCCGAGGTCCGTTTCGCCGTGCTGAACGAGGCGGCGCTCCACGTGGACGACGTCCTCACGCGCCGCACGCACATCGCCTTCGAGGCCCCGGACCGCGGGCGCCGCGCCGTGGAGGATGTGGCGCGGATCATGGCGGCGCCGCTCGACTGGGACGAGGCCACGGTGACGCACGAGGTCGAGCATTACCTCTCGCGGCTCGACGCGGAGTCTGCGGCGCAGGCGACGGCGGACGACGCCGCGGCCGACGCGGCGCGCGCCCCGGTGCGTGACGTGCGCCTCGAGCACGAGCGCCTGCCCGGCGCCGGCGGCCGGTAGCTCACGGCCGGGTGGCCGCCGCCCGGCTCGCGGTCGGGCTCAGCCGGCGGGCGGGACGAGCACGTACTTGCCCACGTGCCGCTTCTCGAGGAACTCCGTCTGCGCCTCCGCGATCCGCTCCAGCGGGAACGTCGCCGCGACCACGGGGCGCAGCTCGCCCGCCTCGATGCGGGCTATCAGGGCGGGGAACACCGGCTCGTCCCACGCCGTGCAGCCGATGAGCTTGAGGTCGTGGAGGTAGAACACCCGCTTGTCGAAGCTGACCACAGGGCCGGCGATCGCGCCGGACGAGACGTAGCAGCCGCCCCGGCGCAGGGTCGAGAGGAGGTCGTCGAGGCCGGGCCCGGAGACGTTGTCGACGACCGCGTCGACCGTTCCCTCCCCGAGGGCGTCGGACAGACGCTCGTCCCGGTCGACGACCCGGGTCGCGCCGAGCGCCAGCACACGCTCGGCCTTGCCCGCGCCCGCCACCGCCGTGACCTCCGCGCCGCGCAGCCGCGCGAGCTGCACGGCGGCGGACCCGACGCCGCCGGAGGCGCCGGTGACCACCACGTGCTGCCCGGGCCGGACGCCGGCCCGGGCCACCATGTTCTCGGCGGTCCCGTAGGCGCAGGGGACGGCGCCCAGCTCGGCGTCGGTCAGGGAGCTGATCACCGGAAAGACCTCGGATGCGGGGACGCGCACGAATTGGGCGAAGGCGCCGTCGAAGTCGGAGCCCATCCACACAGTGTCCGGCGACGCGAAGCCCAGGGGCCGCATGCAGGGGCGGACGAGGACGCGGCGCCCCACGAGGCCGGGGTCGCAGCCGGCGCCGACCTCGGCGACCAGGCCGCAGCAGTCGGTGCCCTGGATGAACGGGAACGGCGTCGGGGCATCCCAGCCGCCGTCCGGCCGTTCGGTCGCGCGGGCCTCCTGCAGCTCAGCAGTCTGTGCGGTGCCGTTCTCCACGGCGGCCGAGTACCAGCCAAGGCGGGTGTTGATCTCGGTGGTGTTGACGCCCGCGGCCAGCACCCGGACGAGGGCCTCGCCCTCGTCCGGCCGGGGCCGCGGGACCTCTCGCCAGTCGAGCCGGTCCAGCCCGCCGTTGCCGGTGGTCACGACGGCGAGCATCGTCGCCGCACCGGGCGCGATCTCGAAGCGCTCGGCGCCCCGCCCTGGCTGCCTCCGGACGACCTCGTCGGCGGACGTCATGGCTCCCCCTCCTCCGTCCGGTGCGCCGCGCAGAGCCGGGCGCGCCGGGCCTAGATCCGCACGTCGACCGAGAGGCGCGCGAGCGTGCTCTCCTCGGGGACGCCGGCCGCGTCCCAGCCGCGCAGACGGTAGTACTCGTCGAGCGCGGCGCGGAACTCCTCGCGCGTGATCGCCTTGCCGGCCGCCGCGCCGTCCGGATGTGGGACGTCCAGGATGTCCGGCAGCCGGTCGTCCGCGCGCGAGAGGCCCTCGCGGAGGTTGAGGAGGCGGCCCAGGTTCCAGATCCTGGCGCCCACGGTCATGAGCTCGTCATGGTCCGTCTGCCGCCCCCAGAGGTGCCCGAACAGCACGCTCAGGAAGTCGGTGTCGATCGCACATGTTCGCGCACATCACGCCGGTCCACGCGAGCGCGCTGAAGTCCTGCTGCTCGACGGTGAGCGCCGGCTTGCCCTCCAGAGAGTCGGCCGGCGCCTCGCCGCCGAGGATGTCGTCGCCGGCGGTGAAGGCGCGCATGTGGCAGGCGCCGCGGTCTGAGGTGGCGTAGCCGAGCCCCATGCCGTAGGTGCCGCGGGGGTCGTAGGCCGGCAGTTCGAGCCCCTTGATGTGGGGGGCGAGGTCCGGCCGGCCCTTGAGCGCGGCGAGGTCGCGGGTGCCGAGCGCCAACTCGGCGCCCCAGCCCTCTCGCCGCGCGATCATCCCCGGCGCGGCGAGGTAGCCCTCGGCGTCGCCGAAGGCGAGGCCGTAGTCGGCCATGCCCCGCTCGCACAGGTCCATCGCGAGGCCGACCACGGCGCCGGTGGAGATCGTGTCCAGCCCCAGCTCGTCGCACGCCTCGTTGAAGGAGGCGACGGTCGCGAGGTCGCCGATGCCGCAGTTGGCGCCGCAGAGACCGAGGGTCTCGAACTCGGGGCCCTCGCAGACGCGGTCGCCGAACTGATGCACCTGCCGGCAGGCGAGCGGACATTGCGTGCAGGCGCGGATCTTGGTACGCACACGCTGCAGTTCCGCGGACTGGAGCCCAGGGGCCTGGTCGAACTGCCCTGAGCGCCAGTTGTGCGTGGGCAGGGCGCCGGCCGTGTTGACGAGCTCGACGAGGTACGGCGTGCCCTCCTCCCACGTCCAGGCGTTGTCCGGGGTGAGGACGCGCTCGTTCTGCAGGGTCAGGACGTCGCGCGAGAAGGCCTTGTGGTCGCCGACGCTGACGGCGCCCGTGCCGCGCACGACGACCGCCTTGAGGTTCTTGCTGCCCATCACCGCTCCGGCGCCGCCGCGCCCGGCCTTGTGGTACTGGTCGGTAGAGAGGCAGGCGAAGGGGATGAGCTGCTCGCCGGCGGGGCCCGTGGAGAGGACCTTGTGCCACGGGCCCATCTCCTCGCGGATCTTCTGCTCGAGGGCCGCCGTCTCCAGACCCCAGAAGCGGCCCTCCGCCGGCAGGAACTCCACCCGGTCGTCCTCGACGAGCACGAGCACCGGGTGCGGAGCCTTGCCGGTGACGATCACCAGGTCGTACCCGGCGAACTTGAGCTCCGGGGCGAACGACCCGCCGACGTAGGAGTCGAGCAGCGTCCCGGTGGCCGGGCTCTTGCAACCGACGGCGAGGCGCGAGCACGTCGCCACCGCGGTCCCGGCGAACGGGCCGGTGGCGAGGATGAGCGGATTGCCCGGCGCGAGCGCATCGGCGCCCGGCGCGAGCTCCTCGAAGAGATAGCGGAGCAGGAGGCCCTTGCCGCCGACGTACAGGCGGGCCCAGTCGTCGGGCAGCGGCTCGACCGTCGCCGCCAGGGCGGTCAGGTCGAGTCGCAGCACGCGTCCTGTGTAGAAGTCCACGGTCCTCCTTCAGACGACAGAGCCCGGACCGTGGTGCTCGCCCGGGCCTCATGCTAGACTGTCGCGTCGCTAATCGACCGGTCAATCAGTGATTGCATCGCGACCGGAGCGGCATGTCAAGCCGGTCGCATGCGCTGCGCCGGCATCAGGGGAGGTGAGGGGACATGGCGCCACCGCCGGGGGGCTGGAGTGTCGACGTCGATGGTCACGTACGCCTCACCGATCATCTCTCCTTTGCGTTCGAAGACCCTCTGTCCTCGCTTCCCGAGACCGCGCGCAATCTCCTCATCGCCGCCAAGGAGATCGTCGCCGACGAGGGGTTCGAGGCGCTGACGCTCAAGCTCGTGAGCGAGCGCGCCGGCGAGAACAAGGCCATGGTCTCCTACTACTTCGACAACAAGGCTGGCCTCATCGCCGCCGCGCTCGACTCCGTCATCCACGACGAGTATCTCGACTCACTCGACCGGATGAAGGATGTGGCTCCCGGAGAGCGCATTCCACGCCTGGTCGAGGAGATGCAGCGCATGGCTGCCTGGGCCGACGACTTCCAGGTCTTCTATGAGCTCCTGCCCCACGTGCTGCGGGACGAGGCCCTTCGTCGCCGGATGGCCATGCTCTACCGCTGGTACTGGAAGATGAAGCTCGAGTGGCTGGGCGTGCCGGACGGCGCCGCGGGGCTTGCCGACCCCGACCTGCTCGGGCTGGCCCAACTGCTCAGCGCCGTGATCGACGGGCTCGCCATCCAGACGGCCATCGACCCGGAGACCGACCTGGCCAACCCGTACCGCGTGCTGGCGCAGATGCTGGAGTGCTTCGAGGTCACCCGGGCAGGCGCGAACACCTGACCCCCGGGCGTGCGTCGGCGCGCCGCCTCGGGCGTCAGCCGAGGCAGTAGGCGTCGAGCTGCCGCCGGACCACCGGGTCCAGGTCGTCCGGCGGCTCGTACGAACCCAGAAGTTCCGTCACGCGCGCCGCCGCCGCGGCAGCCAGGTCTCTGCCGCCCTGGGCCCGCCAGGTCTCGTAGGGCGCGCGGTTCATGATCGTCCGCCGCACGCCGTCCCGCGCGTGCTTGCGCGTATGCGCGTGACCGAGCACCGTGCCGCCCGGTCCCGCCGCCTCGACGACGTCGAGCGCGAGCGTCTCGTCGTCGACCTCGATGGGCCGTCGGGCGACGCGGATGCCGCTCAGCACCTCGTCGTCGATCACGAACTTCTCCGGCGAGTAGCAGTTGAACGACGAGAGGATGCCGGCGGAGTGCAGCACGTACTGGGCGCCGGTGCGCAGGACGGTGTCCACGGCGAGCGCCGACTCGATGCCGGCCTGGGCGTCGGGCACGTGCGCGTCGGTCACGGAGCCGCCGGCGCGCACCGGGACGCCCAGCCAGTGGCCGAGCAGCACGGTGGCCTCCATGAGCGCCCAGTACGCGGGCGCGCCGATCATGAGCGCGCCGCTCTGCATGGACGAGAGCGACGAGGTGCCGCCGTACAGGAACGGCGTCCCTGGATTGGCGAGCTGCGTGAGCACCAGGCCGACCAGCAGCTCGGCGTGCTGCACGGCGAGGAGGCCGGCCAGCGTGATGGGCGCGGTGGTCCCGCCCATGGCGCAGACCGCGACCAGGACGGGCTGGCCCAGGCGCGCGAGGCGCAGCGCGACCTGCGCTCCCTCCGCCGAGAACTGCAGCGGCGAGGTGGTGTTGATCACCGACCAGAGGCGCGCGCCGCGTGTGCCAGTCGGCGCCGTACAGGATCTCGAGCACGTCCGTGGCCACCTTGAGCTCTTCGAGCGAGGTGACGGTGAAGCGCGCGTTCTTGTCGCTCGAGGTCGCGTGGAGGTGGGCGACGACCTTGGGGCGCGACCGTCCTCGGGCACGTCGTTCGGCTCCACGCTGTAGCCCAGCACGTCGATGTTGGGGGAGAGGTGCGCGAGGCGCACCGCGGTGGTGAGGTCGGCCAGGGTGCCCGGCCGCTGCGCGCCGTCCGCGAGGACGAAGGGCGGGCCGGAGGCGCTGGCCAGCACGGCCGGCTCGCCGAGCCCGACGTGCAGGTCGAGCTCCGGGCGCCGGCCGGCGACCACGTAGCGAGCCGGCGCGGTGGCCCGCGCCTGCTCGACGAGGGCATCGCCGAAGCGGACGCGGTCGTCGTCCACGCTCGCGCCGTGCTGCTTGAACAGCGCGAGCGCCTCGGGGTCGAGCACGGCGCAGCCGACCCGCTCGAGGAGCTGGAGGGCCGCCTCGTGGATCTTGCGACAACTGCGGTCGTCGAGCACGCTGCGGGCTGGTCCGGTCAAGTCGTCTCCTTGGAGTGCTGTGGAGAAAGGGACGGCGGCCTGCCGGCCGCCGTCCCTGTCGTGATCCCCTCTTGCCGCGCGTCCTTACTTGCCGGCCGCGACGTACGCGTCGACCAGCTCGTCCATGACCTGCTTCTGCTCGGCCGTGAGCGGCTCGGGCGTGTGGTTGGCCATGATGTCGAGCAGCTTCTCGTGCGCCTTCTCGGTGGCCGTCTTGGAGCCGGCGGCCTCCCAGTTCTTCTGCGTGTCGCGGTTGAGCAGGGTGGGCTTCCACTGCAGGCCGCGGACGAACTTCTTGGTGTGGCGGGCGCGCAGGAAGTCGCCGCCGTGGCCGGCCTCCTCGATGACGTCGAGGCCGAGCGTCTCGTCGGTGACCTCGATGCCCTCGAGCACGCGCCGGTTCATGGAGATGACCTCATCCTCGATGACGACCAGCTCGCCGGCGCCGGTGAGGCCGAAGTCGAGGTAGCCGATGTCGTGGTTGAGGTTGGAGCCGGCCTGCATGGAGATGAGGGTGAGCTCGGTGATGTCGATGCCGGCGTTGATGTCCACGCACTGGGAGTCGCTGGTGCCCGCGTAGCCCCAGTTGGGGATGTCCATCCACTTGGCCATCTCGGTGATGCCCATGATGGTGGGGTAGTACTCGGCCGAGTTGTAGAGCGCCTGGACCGTGTTCATGTCGAGCTTGACCGGGCCCATGCCGGTGAGCAGCGGGGCGCCGGGGACGCGCAGCTGGTGGATCACGGCGCCGAAGAGCGACTCGGCCACCGCCTGCACGATGTGCCCGGCGATGGTGATCGGCGCCGTGGCGCCGGCGATCGGCGCCGGCGAGTAGATGAGCGGGATGCCCTTGTCGGCGCAGAGCAGCATCTTGTCGAGCACCTCGGGCGCGTGCTGCAGCGGGCTCACGGGCTCGCCGTACTGGATGAAGTACGGCTTCGCGCGAAGCTCGTCCTCGCCGCCGCGGAAGGCGGCGGCGATCTTCTGCATGACCTCGAGGTCCTCGACGCCGGCCGCGGTCATCACCATCGGCTTGGTCGTGTTGCTGACCATCACGCGGAAGCACTCGAGGTACGAGGCGTAGGCCTCGATGTCGTGCGGGTGGGCGGCCGACATGATGAAGTCGATGTTCGGGAGGCCGTCGCAGAGGTGCGCCATGCGAGCCGTGTCGGCGAGCACGCTGGGACGGCGCACGCCGGTCTCGAAGTCGTAGATGCTCATCAGGTCCGAGCCGGTGCCGAAGAACGAGTTGGTGCCGCCGAGCTGCATGGCGAGCTCGCCGTTGCGGTCGTACACGTGGATCATCTCGGGGATCGTGTCGCGCGCGGCGGCGACGGCGTCGCGCGGGATCTTGACGACGTCGTTGGCCTCGACAGTGGCGCCGGCGCCGCTGACCAGCATCTCGCGCGCCTCGGCGTGCGGGACGGTCATGCCGATCTCGGCGATGATCGTGAGGGCGGCGTCGTAGATCTTCTGGCACTTCTCGTCTGAGAGCATGCGCAGGCGGCTCTCGATGCCGACGACGGGCAGGTCTTTCATGGTGACGACTCCTTCAGGGGGGACTCAGGAACCTGCGGGCTCGGTTGTCTCGAGGAATGCCTTGAACGCGCCGAGGCCCTCCTCGATCTGTGCTGTGGTGACGCCTGAATAGGCCAGGCGGAGATGGTACCGCGTCTCGTCCGGCAGCGCCTTCCCGAAGTGCTGGCGGGTGCAGAACGACACGCCGGTGTTGTCGAGGAGGAGGCGCCGGAAGTCCTCGTGGCCGGCGCAGCCGGTCAGGCGGACGGCGTCCGTGACGTCCGGGTACAGGTAGAACGTGCTCTCCGGCGTGTGGCAGCGGACGC
This sequence comes from uncultured Thermoleophilia bacterium, assembly GCA_963793605.1. Classification (GTDB taxonomy): domain Bacteria; phylum Actinomycetota; class Thermoleophilia; order UBA2241; family UBA2241; genus CAIXSE01. Next base: position 135,628 of record CAWCAH010000003.1, on the reverse strand, counting down.
CCGGCGTCTCGTTCAGGATGCGGAGCGCCGCGTCGCGGCGGCCCTTGAGCCGGGCCATCATCTCGCGGGGCCCGGCCTGGTCGCCGGTGAGCGCCTCGAGGGCGCCGTACTGGGCGAAGTGGTTGGGGCACGACTCCACGTTGACGTTCATCCTGCGTGATGATGTCGATGATCGGCTTGGGTCCGACCGCGGCGCCGAGGCGCCAGCCCGTCATCGCGTACTTCTTGCTGAACGTGTACAGGATGACGGTGCGCTCGGCCATGCCCGGGCGCGAGACGATCGACTCGCTCGCGCCCTGGAAGCGCACGTCGAAGTACGCCTCGTCGCTGAGCACCTGCAGGTCGTGCCGGACAGCGATCTCGGCGATGCGGTCGAGCTCCTCGGAGGTGCACTCCGCGGCCGTGGGGTTGTGCAGGTCGTTGAGGATGAGCAGGCGCGTGCGCGGCGTGATGCTGCGCTCGATCGCGTCGATGTCGATCGTGTAGCGGTCGCCCTCGTCCACGAACCCGTAGGGCACGGCGACGCCGCCCACGAACTCGATGAACGAGCTGTAGATGGGGAAGCCGGGGTTGGGGTAGAGGACCTCGTCGCCCATGTTCATGGCGGCCATGAGCCACTTGCCGATCACCGGCTTGCCGCCCGGCTGCACCGAGACGTTGTCGGCGGTGTACGTGACGCCGCGGGCGGCGCCGACGTCGGCGGCGAGCGCCTCGCGCAGCGGGGCGACGCCGGCGTTGGCGCAGTAGGTGGTCTTGCCGTCGCGGATGGCCCTGTTCATCGCCTCGACGATGGGCTCCGCCGTCGGGATGTTGAGGTCGCCGAGGTGGAACGGGTAGATCGTCCGTCCCTGCGCGGCGAGCGCGGCCGCCTCGGCCGAGACCGCGAACACGGTCTCGGTGCCGAGCCGCGCGACACGGTCGGCGGGCACGAAGCCGCCCTGCGGCGGCGTGAGGTCTTCAGCAGAGCGAGTGCATCACACGTCCTTCCGGCGCCGAGCCCTCAGCTCTTGGCCCAGTCGGCGAACCTCTCCTGCTCGCCCTCGAGCATGCGGTAGCAGTGCTCCTCCTCGGGGAACGCGCCGCCGCGCACGTCACCGACGTACTCGGTGAGCGCGGCGGTCGAGACCGCGGCGAGGTCGGCGTACTTCTTCACGAACTTGGGCGTGAAGGCGGCGAAGGTGCCCAGCACGTCGTGACACGATGAGCAGCTGGCCGTCGACGTCGGCGCCGGCGCCGATGCCGAGCACCGGGATCGGCAGCTCGCGGCGGATGAAGCCGGCGACCTCCGGCGGCACGGCCTCGACGAGCAGGAGCTGGACGCCCGCCTCGTAGAGGGCGCGGGCGTCCTCCACCACGAGCTTGGCGCTCTCGAGCGTGCGGCCCTGGGCCTTGTGGCCGCCGAGCTGGCCGGAGCTCTGCGGCGTGAGGCCGATGTGGCCGCAGACGGCGACGCCGGCGTCGAGGATCGCGCGCACGCGGCTCACGGTGCGCACGCCGCCCTCGAGCTTGATGGCGTCGACGTTGGCCTGCTTGAGGAAGCGGATGGCGTTGGTCACGGCGTCCTCGTCGGAGGCCTGGTAGCTGCCCAGCGGCATGTCGCCGACGATGAACGTGTTGGGGGCGCCGCGGCGCACGGCCTCGCGAGTGGACGATGCACTGGTCCATGGTCACCGGCACGGTGCCGGGGTAGCCGTAGACGCACATGCCGAGCGAGTCGCCGACGAGGATCATGTCGATCCCGGCCGCCTCCTCGAAGCTGGCGGTGGGGTAGTCGTAGGCGGTGAGCCAGGCGATCTGCTCACCGGCGCGCTTCATCTCGTGCAGGTCGAAGAGACCTTTCTTCGGCATGGGGGACCTCCTGTGGGGACGGATCACGTCGCGGCGACTGCGCCGCGGGCTACTCTTTGGTGACGACGGGCCAGCCGTCGTCTTCGACGGACTCGGCCATGATGAGCATGGTCTCGAGATTCATGACGCCCGGGATGCGGGCGATGTCCACGCGGATGAGCTGCCCGAGGTGGTCGAGGTCGCGCAGGGCGAGCTCCACGACCATGTCGAACTGCCCGGTGACGTGGTAGCAGGCGCGCACGCCGGGCACATCCTTGATGCCCTTCTCGAACCTCTGGATGGACTCCTCGCTGTGCTCGCGCAGACGGGCGACGACCAGCGCGCGCACGGTGATGTCCAGGGCGGCCGGGTCGATGACGGCGCGGTAGCCGCGGATGGCGCCGCTCTTCTCGAGGCGGCGGACGCGGCCGAGCATGGCGGACGGGGAGAGCCCGAGCTTGCGCGCGAGCGCGAGGTTGGACATGCGTCCGTCCTCCTGCAGCGCAAGGAGGACTTCTCGGTCGAGCTGGTCCACGCTTCCCCCTCCGGGAGCCGTGGTGCGCCGCCGGCTGGTCGCGGCGATCGACTCCGGAGTATTCAGTCTGATGTTCGCTCAGTCAAGCGCAGAAGTGAACAATCTGCCGCATAGTGGCACGAAACGATTCGGATTGTGCGCACGGGAGCCCGTCCGTACGGAGATAGGCTTGATCGGAGACCTAGTCCAGGAGGTCGGCGAGCGCCTCGATGACGGCGACGGCGTCGCCGACGAGAAGGCGTCGGACTCGCCGGCGACGGGCGCGTGGTCGTCGGTGTCGACGGCGGCGATGAAGCCGGCGCGCTCGACGCCCCACACGAACGCGGGCGCACCGGAGGCCCCGGCGACGATGCAGACGGCCGGGGCGGCGCGCGTGCCGGAGACGCCGATCTGGCGGTCGGCGCCGGCCCAGCCGTTCATCACCACCGGCCGGGTGACGCCGAAGGCGGCGCCCATGCGCGCGGCGGCGACGGCGATGCGCCCCACGCCGTCGCGGCTGCCTGCGCCGCGGCCGGCGACGACGAGGAACTCCGCCGCCTCCAGGTCGCCGGTCGGCGGCGGCTCCAGCCGTTCGACCTCGAGCAGCGGCGGCGGCACGGAGACGTCGTCCTCGAGGAGCTCCGCCTCCGTCTGCACGGCGTGCTCTTCCGGCGGCTCCGGGCGACTGTCGGCCCAGCCCGCGTCGAGCGTGATGCACCAGGGGCGCGGGCCCAGCTCCCACTCGCCGGCGAGGTGCCCGGCATACGCGGTCCGGCGGCAGCGCAGGCCACCACCCACGGCGGCGGCCGAGAGGACGTCCGTGAGCATCGACCCGCCGGTGCGCGCGGCGACGCGCGCGGCGAGCTCTCTGCCGCCCGGACCCGGCGGGAAGAGGAAGAGGTCGGCGCCGCCGCCGATCTGGAAGGCGGAGAGGGCGGCGGTGACGATGTCCGGGCGGTGCGGCGGCACGTGGACGAGCCGCACGTCCCGGGAGGGCGCTGCCGGCACGTGCCCCGTGCCCGCGCCGTGGATGCAGAAGAGGTGGGTGACGGCCGCGGGTGTGACGCCGTCGGCGACCGTCAGCCCGTCGCGGAGGAAGCCGCCGAGCGCCCGCGCGTGCCGCTCGGCGGTGGCTCCGGTGGCGTCGAGGACGACCGCGACGCGGAGAGTGGCGGCGGCCGTCACAGCTGCTCCAGACGCGCGCGCAGGTGCTGGTCGTACAGCGCGCGCGCCTTGTCCGCCGGCGTCGCGCCGGGCACGACGACGCCGGCGCGCCCGCGGTCGACCGTCTCGAGGCGCGTCATTGCGGACGACGCACCGCGCAGCAGAGCCTCGAGATCCACGCCGAGGTCGCCGGCAGTGAGCTCGGCGACCGGCCTGCCGCGCGCCGCCAGCCGGTCCTTGAGCGTCGGCACGCGGAGCATGGAGACGACGGCGTTGCCGACGGCCAGCACGCACGGCGGGACCGCGACGGCGCGGACCGGGCCGTCGTCGTCCGTGAACGTCACGCGCAGCCGGTCGCCGGCCGGCTCCAGCGAAGTGACCTCGGCCACGCAGGGGTGGCCGAGCGCCTCCGCGGCCCTGAACGGGACCGTCCCGCCGCCGCCGGGGCCCCCGCGGGCGCCCAGAAGCAGGACGTCCGCGCCCAGACGCGCCGCGCAGGCGGCGACCAGCGCGGCCGTCGCCGCGGGCGCGAAGTCGAGGCTGCCGCCAGGTGCGCCGGCAGGTTGACCCGCAAGCGGCTCCGGCTCGCCGGGATCCACCCGCGCGCACTCGAACCCCAGCGCCTGCAGCGTGGTCAGGAACGGGTCGGCCTCGCGGCCGCCGACGGTGAACGCCGCGAGGCTGGTCTCCACGCCGCGCTCCGCGCGCGCGTCGCGCAGGCGCAGCGCGAGCTCCAGCGCGGCCTCGTCGAACACGCCGAGAACGCGGCGCACGTAGCGGGTGGCCGCGGCGCGGCCCTCCGGGCCCTCGGCCGCGGCCACGCGCGCCCAGTCCGCGGCGCGCAGCGCCTCGAAGTCGGGCGTGACCTTGAAGCCGACGGCGATCCGCATCCGCGCTCCTCGCTTGCGGGCATGGGCCGCCGGTGGACGATGAGCGCGCCGGCGGTGCTCACGGGCCGGCCGTCGGCCGGCCCGGCTCCATCCTACGTCGGCGTCAGACCGGGAAGATCGTCCCCACGTTCATGACGCCCTCGGGGTCGAACGCGGTCTTCAGCGTCTCGAGCATGTAGTAGCTCGAGCCGTACTCGTCCTTGACCCACGGCGCCCGCGCCTTGCCCATGCCATGGTGGTGGACGATGCTGCCGCCGCGCCGGAGCGTCTCCTCGCAGATGATGCTGATGATCGGCAGGTAGTACTTCTCGGTCTCCTCCTCGGGCCCCACGCCGACCACGTTGAAGAAGTAGTTGAAGTACATGTTGGTGCCGTTGATGTAGCTGTGGGAGGAGTGGCCGCCCATCATCGTGATGTCGGGGATCTCGTCGATGATGCGCTGCTTCGCCGTCTGGTAGATGTCGTTGATGGAGCTCCAGTCGGCGCTGATCTCCGTAGTGCGGTTGACGTTGTGCGTCTGGCGGATGCGCTCGTCCTCGGCGATGATCTTGCTCGCGTCCCAGCAGAGGTCGTTGAACCAGGTCTCGATGTACTCGCTCGGCACCTGCGTGCACTCGGGGTGCTTGTCGACGATCGCCTGGATGCCCTCGGCCGTGGCCTTGGCGATGCCTTCGGCGCCCTCGGCCATGAACAGCAGCACGCAGTCGTCCGGCGCGGCGAAGTGCGAGAAGTGGAGGCCGGCGTCGCCCGGGTCGTAGACCCGCGCCACCGACGGCTTGTAGCCGCCCACCATGACCTCGCGGAGCACCTCGAAGCCGAGACCCATGTCCTTCAAGGTCCAGCCCAGGAACCTGTTGCTCTCGGGGAAGTACGGGAAGAGCTTGACCGTCACCTCGGTGATGAAGCAGAGCGCGCCCTCGTTGCCGATGGCGATGTGGCGGATGTCGGGGCCGGCGGCGCGCCGCGGCACGTTCTTGATGCGGCAGATCTCGCCGTTGGGGAAGACGGCCTCGAGGCCGACGACCATGTCCTCGATGCCGCCGTACAGCGTCGAGAACTGGCCGATGCTGCGCGTGGCCACGAGGCCGCCCATATGGGCGACCGGCTTGGACTGCGGCGAGTGGCCGGTCGTGAGCCCGTGCTCGCGAGCCGCGTCCTCGAGCGCCTGCAGCGGCACGCCGCACTGGGCGGTCGCCTGCATGTTGTACGCGTCGACGCTGACGATCTTGTTCATCGCCGACCCGTCGATGATGACGCTGTCGGGCACGGCGCTCTCGAGCCCGCCCTCGGTCGCCGTGCCTCCCGTCCTCGGGATGACGTTGACGCCGTTCCCGCTCGCCCAGGTGAGGACCGCGGCGACCTGCTCGGCGTTCTCGGGCATCGCCACCGCCGCAGGTACCGGCAGGGTGTGCACGTCGAAGATGTTCTGCAGCTTGCGGAAGTTGTCCACGCTGCTCTCGACGAGCACGCGCTCGTCGGTGACCACTGCGTCCGGACCCACGATGCCGCTCAAGGCCCTCGACGATGGCTTCTCTGCTCAATGACATGGCGGGCTTCCTTTGCGTGTCCGTGGGGGTCTGGAAGTCAGTGGAAGATGGTGAAGGACTGCTCGAGAATGGGGTCGGTGGCGTCGTGGATGGCGCGGTACACGCTCTCGTTCATGCGCCGGTACACGTCGTGGTTCTCGAGCCCCGGGGCGAACGACTCGCGGCTGCTGCGCATGGCGGCCGAGGCGGTCTCGAAGTCCGGGTACACGCCGGTGGCGACGGCGGCGCAGATGGCGGCGCCCAGGCTGGCGCCGCTGCTGCCGATGTTGCGCGAGGCCGGCACGCCGAACACGTCGGCGAAGATGTGCATGAAGAGCGGGCTGTTGGCGCCGCCGCCGGAGACGACGATCTCGCGCAGGTCGATGCCCAGCTCGGCGCACATGGCGTCCACGTTCTGCTTCATCGTCAGGGCGATCGCCTCGAGGATGGACCGGTAGACATGGCCCCGGGTGTGGCGCGCGTCGAAGCCGATGATCTCGCCCTTGCGGAAGGGCTTGTCCGTCGGGGCGAGCCAGTCCAGCACCGTCATGAGGCCGCAACTCCCTGCGGGGACCAGCTCGGCCTCGCGCTCCAGGTACACCTCGCGCGAGGTCTCCTGGCTCGCCGCGGCCGCGGCGAGCTCCGGCCCGAGCAGGTCGAGGAACCAGCTGAGCGTCCACATGCCGCGGCGCACGCCGCCGCTCTCGTAGAGGTAGCGGCTCGGGACGCAGGCGAAGTTGGTCCAGAAGTCGACCGCGTCCTGACGGTTCTTGTGGCCGTGCACCATGGAGGCGATGTAGGTGCCCAGGGAGATGAGCGCCGTGCGCTCGTCGAGCGAGCCGGAGCCGAGCGCCTCGACGGCCTTGTCGTTGGCGGTGGTGACGACCGGCAGGCCCTCCGGGATGCCGGTCGCGGCCGCCGCCTCCGCCGTGACGTACCCGGCGACGTCGCCCGGCATCTGCAGTTCCACGAGCAGCTCCGGGCGCATGTTGAACTCCGGGAACAGCGCCGGGTCCCACTGCCACGTGTCGGTGTCGATGGGCCACTGCAGGATGATGTTGTTGGCGGCGCTGTCGCGGAACTCCCCGGTGAACCGGTGGGTGATGTAGCCGGACGAGGTGGTGGCCCAGGCGAGCTCGGGGTCGTCCGGGAGCCAGGGCTGGTAGGCGCGCGTGTCCATCCAGCTCATGACGGGCTCGAGCAGGCTGCCGTCGGCCTTGAGGAACGTCTTGCAGCAGCGGATGGTGCACAGTCCGACGCCGAGGATGTCCTCGGGGTCGCCGGGGAACTGCGTCATCGCCTCGCGGCTGGCCGCGACGATGGACTCCCAGAGGTCGTCGTCGGGGTGGACCGCGTACCCCGGCTGGGGGTGCTCCATGGGGAGCAGCGTGCGCCGTGCCTCGCAGACCACGTTGCCGTCGAGGTCGTAGATGACCACCTTGGTGCTCTGCGTGCCGTTGTCGATGCCGATGAGGTACTTGCCGGCCATGTCCGTATCCTCCCCGCCCTAGCGGACGAGGTAGCCGCCGTCGACGGTCAGGACGTGGCCGTTGACGTAGTCGGAGGCCTTGCTCGCCAGGAACACGGTGGCGCCCATGAGGTCGGCGGGGTCGCCCCAGCGCGCGGCCGGGATGTGGTCCAGCACGCGCTGGTTGGTCACCGGGTCGCTGCGTGTGGCCGTCGTGATCTCCGTGGCGTAGTAGCCGGGCGCGATGCCGTTGACCTGGATGCCGGACTCGGCCAGCTCGTCGGCGTAGGCCTTGGTGAAGCCGGCCAGACCATGCTTGGTGGCCGCGTACGCGGACGACCAGCGGCCGCCCAGGAACGAGAACAGCGAGCAGATGTTGATGATCTTGCCGGAGCCCTGCGGGACCATGACCTTGGCGGACTCGTAGGCCATCTCGAAGGCGGCCGTGAGGTTCACGGCCACGGTGGCGTCCCACTGCGCGCGGCCGAACTCGAGCACGCTCGCCAGCGGGCAGATGCCGGCGCTGTTGACGAGGATGTCGAGCGAGCCGAGCCGCTCGACGCACGCGGCGACGATCTCGGCCGGGGCGCCCGGCGCGGTCACGTCGGCCTTGACGAACTCGTAGCGGCCGCCGCGCTCCTCTACCAGGGGGCCGGTGGTGCCGTCGTCGTCCATGATGCTGGGCACGAAGAGGTTGGCCCCGGCGGCCGCGAGCGCCACCGCGAACGCCTGGCCGAGACCCGTGTTGCCGCCGGTGACGATGGCAGTGCGTCCCCTTGAGGGAGAAGTAGTCCAGCGCGAAGTCGCCGATCTCGGTCACGGGTGTCTCCTTTGGTGCTGTCCGCGGGCCTTCGGGCCCGCAGTATTCGGCCGGTTGTTCGTCAAGTCAAGCCGCCCGGCGAACATTGTACCGCCGGGCGGCTCGCTCGCTGTATTTCTGGCGCGCTGGGCGCCGACGCTATCTCACTCGGGCTCGAGCTCGTCGGGGAACCCGGGGGCGCGGAGGTCGGTACCGACGGCGTCCTCGAGGAGCTTGACGATCATCGTCGACTGCGCGTCGCCGCCGTAGGTGGCACGGCCGCGCACGAAGGTCTGCTCGGTGAGGCCGGCGAGGTCCAGAGGAACGCCCCACTCGCGACCCATCATGTGCGCGAAGTGCAGGTCCTTGCGGGCCAGGTCCATGGTGAAGTTGATGTTGTAGCTGCCGTTGAGGATCAGCTGACCCTCGGTCTCGTGCACGAAGCTGTTGCCGGAGCTGGCCTTGATGATCTCCCAGGCCAGCCCGAGGTCGACGCCGCCCTTCTTGGCCAGCATGAGCGCCTCGCCGTCGGCCACCAGGTGGATGAAGGCGAGCATGTTGGTGATGACCTTGATCACCGAGGCCTTGCCAAGCTCGCCGACGTAGAAGACCTTGCCGCCCATGGCGTCGAAGGCCGGCTTGTGCTTCTCGAACACCTCCGGCTTGCCGCCGACGAGGACGGTGATCATGCCGGCGGCAGCGCGATGCACGCCGCCCGTGACCGGCGACTCGAGCGTGTCGATGCCCTTCTCGGCGCCCTGCGCCGCGAGTCGCTGGATGTTGCTCGCGTCGTTGGTGCTCATCTCGATCCAGGTGCTGCCTGCGGCCAGGCCGTCCAGCACGCCGCCGGCGCCGCCCACGACGGCGTCGACCGCCTCGGGCGACGGCAGGCACGTGATGACGGTGTCGGATGCCCGGGCCACGTCCAGGATGGAGTCGGCGCACACGGCGCCGTTCTTCTCCAGGTCGATGGCGCATGTCCTGTCGATGTCGTAGACGGTCACAGGGAAGCCGGCCTTGAGCAGGCTTCCCGCGAGGTGCCTGCCGAGGGCGCCGAGCCCGATGTAGCCGATCTTGAGCGTCATGTGTCCTCCGTTCCCAGGGATGTGCTGCTGTGATGCGTGTGCCGGAGCGCCGCGTCAGTCGCGCCGGGCGCGGCGCACGCTGGCCTCGTCGACGCCGCAGACCGCGGCGAGGTCGTCGATCTGGTCCGCAGCCAGACAGGGCTGCTCCAGGTGCCGGGCGAGAAGGCTCTCGACCTGGGCCTCTGCGGTGTCGTTCTCGGTCGCGCCCTCCTCCGCCCACTTCTCGAAGGACAGGCGGTTCGACACCGTCGGCAGGTAGTGCTCCCCGGCCCGGATCCGCTTGGCGGTCTCGCGCTCGCCGAGGAACCCTCCGCCCGGACCCACCCTGCCGATAGAGTCGGCCGCCAGCGTGGTGTGAGACACCTCGACCTCGGCGTTGAGCCGCCGGACCATGGCCGCCATCTCGTTGTCCACCACCGACTGCGGCAGGAACATGGTGTTGTGCGAGTCCATCAGCCCCCACCCGGTGACGATGTCCGGACTCGCCGTGCAGACCGCGCCGAGCTTCAGGGCCTTCTCGTAGCCCGCCTGCAGGCCGGCGTGCTTTGCGTCCGTCGACATCCCCGGGTTGAGCGTCGGCACGCCGAGGTAGTGACCGACCTCGGTGGCCATGGCGCCCATCTGCGCGCTCTCGATGTTGCCCATGGAGAACGTCGTGCGCAGCATGTCCAGCACACCCGAGCCGAAACAGAAGATGAGGCGGGCGCCGGGCGCCGCGACCTGCAGCGCCGTCGCGGCTCCCAGGAACTCGGCCACGCCCTGCACGACCGACCCTGCCAGGGTCACCGGCGAGGTGGCGCCGGCGATGGACATGGAGTACGCGTGGACGGGCACACCGTGACGGGCCAGGGCGATGTGGATGTCCAGTGCGGGGCCGTCGATCTGCAGGGGAGACGCCGCCGTGAGCACGGTCGAGATCCTCGGCCGCTCCCGGAACCGGACGAGGTCGCCGCCGAGCACCTCGCAGATGCGGCCGACCGCGACCGGGTCGTCCGGCGGGTCCACGAAGGTGACGTGCTTGGTCGTCTCGGTGAGCAGCGCGAAGTACTCGACGAGCTCGCGCTGCTCGACGGGCACGTCGGACGCGCTCACGATGGTCCACACCACGTCGAGCTCGGACAGCTCGTCGAGGAGGCCTGTGCCCTCGCGCAGGTCCTGCAGGGTGCTGGCGCGTCTGACGCCGGTGCGGAAGTCGAGCGTCTTGGCGACGCAGCCGCTGTTCGCGAAGTGGAAGGGCTCGCCCTCCGCCAGCAGCACGTCGTCGTCGGGCGTCGCGCCGGCCAGCCGGACCGCGCGCGGGCATTGTGAGAGCGCCCACTCGACGAGCTCGCGCGGCAGGCGCGCGATACCGGTCTCCGTGTCGACCGTGGCGCCGCGCTCCGACAGCAGCGGCAGCACCGACGACCCCGCGAGCCGGATGCCGACGCCGGCGAGCAACTCCAGAGCCTCGTCGACGATCGCACTCTTCTCCGACTCGCTCAGCCACACCGTCTTCGCTCTCATGGATCCCTCGCCGTTCGTGTGGGCCCTCGTGGGGCGCGTATCGTGCGGGGAGTCCGACGCCCGGCCGCACGTTTCCGGGGCACTGTAGACTGTGAAGCAGTGTTTCGCAAGGCGGAATCGCCAAGACACCGTTGCTTCTCAACGCAGAATCCGGATAATGCGTTGAAATGCTACAGTGTCGCACGGCGCTTCACCGCGTCGCGATCACCGCAACGACGATCGTCGCGAGACCAGGAGGGCCGATGATCAGATGGGGGCAGGCGCCCTTCGGAACGAGCCGGCTGGACGACCTGGACCGCCGCATCCTCAAGCTGCTGCGGCCCAATGCGCGCCGGTCCTACGCCAGCATCGCGCGCTCCATCGGCGTCACGGAGCCGACGGTCCGCAATCGTGTGGACCGTCTCATCAAGCGGGGAGCCGTGCTGCCCTGGACCGGCGTGAACCCGGCGGCGATCGGTCTGCCCGTGGACGCGATGGTCGGCATCCGCGTGAACCGCGGGTACGGCAGGGGCGTGGGCGAGCGCCTTGCGGCCATGAAGAACATAGCCTACATCGGCTACACCACGGGCTCCTTCGACATCCTCATCGAGGTGCACCTGCCCGACAACGAGGCTCTCTACAGGTTCCTCAACGAGGACCTCGACCAGATCGAGGGCATCGCGTACACAGACACCTGGCACATCCTGCGCACGGACACGACCAACTTCGAGTGGGCGGGCGAGGACGTCGGTGTGGAGCCGCTTCAGGACGTGACGCCATGAGGATCGGCTGCATCGGCCTTGGGCACATCGGGCACCACCTTGCCGCGAATCTGCTGTCCGCCGGGTTCGACGTCACCGTCCACGACCTCGACCGTGAGGCGGCCGGGGGGCTCCTGGAGTCGGGCGCGGAGTGGGCCTCGTCGCCGGCCGCGACCGCCCGCGCCTCGGACGCCGTCATCACCTGTCTGCCGTCCGTCGCCGCGGTCGCCGACGTCGTCACCGGCGCGAACGGCCTGCTCGAGGGGTTCGCGCCGGGCGCCGCGTGGATCGAGATGAGCACCAACGACCCGCGTGAGCTGCAGCGTCTCAGCGGCTTGCTGGACGAGCGCGGCGTCCACACGCTCGAGGCGCCGGTCACGGGCGGTGTGCACAATGCCGCCTCCGGGACGATCACCGTGCTCGTCGGCGGCGACGAGGCCGTCTTCCGGACCTACGAGGGCGTGTTCCGCGCCGTCGGCGGCAGCGTCTTCTACGTGGGCGCACTGGGCAAGGCGTCGAGCATCAAGGTCGTGTCCAACATGCTGGCCTTCATCCACATCGCGGCGTCGGCGGAGGCGCTCATGCTGTGCAAGCGGAGCGGCATCGACCTGCGACTGGCGTGGGAGATCCTGCGCGCGAGCTCCGGCGACAGCTTCATCCTCGAGACGGAGAGCACGACCATCCTCGGCGGCAGCTACGATGTCGGCTTCTCGTTCGACCTGTGCCTCAAGGACCTCGGCGTGGCCATGATGCTCGGCCGCGACCTCGACGTGCCGCTGGACATCGCCGGCACCGCCGAGCAGCTGTTCATCCGCGGCCGCGCCCGCTACGGCGGCGCGGCCGAGTACGCCATGGTCGCGAAGCTCCTCGAGGAGGCTTGCGGCACCGACCTGCGAGCCCCGGGATTCCCCGAGACTCTCGAGGAGTACCTCGAGTCCATGCCGCGCGCGACGGGCGAGACGAGCAGTTGCTGACCGCGCTTGACTTCGCCACGTCGCTGCGGTGTAGTGGCAGCTAATTGACCGGTTGATTAGTGACCGGCGCGCCCTGCGGCGCGCCGGCGCACGCTTTGGGAGGGAGCGCATGACGAACGAGCCCAGGATACCGACCCGCATGGGCGACGGTACCTTCACGCAGCTGACGCGCAGTGAGATCCGGGCGGATCTCGTCGCCGGCTCGGAGGTGGCGGCCAAGCGCGCCAAGGTGCCGCTGCTGACCGACGACGAGATCGACCACCTGCTCGAGATCTACGCGTCGCCGCTGCGCTTCATCGGCGTCGACGTCGGCGAGGAGATCGTCCTCAGCTGCGACGGCACCGGCATGAAGACGCACGCGACCCGCATCCAGGACCTGCAGAGCTACGAGCAGTGGATGGGCGCCGACCTGCTCGAGCTCTGCGTCGGCGACTACTCACTCAAGGTCGTACGCACGATCCTCGCCTATGAGGCGCAGTACATGCACGACGCCCAGCTCGCGACCATCGCGCCGCTGCAGTACGGCGTCATGACCAACCTCGGCCTCTACTCCAAGCCCGACGGCCCCTGCGACAACTGGAACGAGCTGCTCCCGCTCGGCAAGATCGCCGAGGCCCGGGAGGCTGAGGAAGAAGCGATCGAGATGGCCGTGGTCGACATGGTCAAGCTCGCCGACTCGCAGTGGGAAGCCGGAGCCGACGCGCTCGACTGGGACACCACCGGCGCCTCGGGCGACCCGGAGTTCCTCGCCGCCCTGCGCGCCACCAAGATCATCCGCGAGAAGTACCCGGACATGGGCGTCGAGCTGGGCATGGCCGGCGAGTTCGTGCTCGGCATGCACGGTGAGCTCGAGTGGGGCGGCAAGCGCCTCGCCGGCCTGTGGCCCAAGGACCAGCTGCTGCTGGCCCAGGAGGCCGGCGCCACCATGTTCGGCCCTGTGGTCAACATCAACACGGGCAAGTCGCTCGCCTGGAACATGGCGCGCACGATCGCTCTCATCAAGCCGTGCATGGAGGTGGCGACGATCCCCGTGCACCCCAACGCCGGTATGGGCGTCGGCGGCGTGCCGATGTTCGTCCATCTGCCTTCCGACGCTGTCTGCCGCGCGGCGAAGTCCTTCGTCGAACTGCTGCACGTCGACGGGTTGTAGGTGGGCTCGGGCGATCCCCACGGGATGCACAACGCCCACGCACAAGCCGCGAGCATCGGCGGTATTCGCGCAGCCGGAGACCTGGTTGCCCGTATGCAGATGACTCGGGGCATGCGCCTCAAGGAAGCCAAGCAGTACGTCGCCGACAAGCTCGGCGTGACACCGTTCGATCTCTCCGACCCGGTCGTGATGACCGACGTGCGCAACGAGCACGGGTTCGGTCGCGTGCACAGCTACGCGATCAGCCAGCCGTGGCAGGCCAACCAGATCGAGGCGAAGTTCAACATCGCCCGTGTGCTGGACGTGCCGATCAACAGTGTCGAGAAGTTCAAGGAACGCACGGCGGGAGGCTGATCGGCATGAAAGACCAGCTCAAGCAGTCCATCATCGACGGCAACGAGGCCGTCGCCCTGGCGATGACGCAGGCGCTCGTCGCGAGCGGCGCGGCGCCGCGCGAGATCCTCGACGAGGCGCTCCTGCCGGGCATGGACGTCGTCGGAGCGCGCATGCGCGAGGGCGAGTGCTTCATCCCCGAGGTGCTGCTCAGCGCGCGGGTGATGCAGGCCTGCCTCGACCTGCTGCGCCCGCTGATGGCCGAGGGCGAGGGCTCGGGCTTCGGAACCGTCGTCATCGGCACCGTCGAGGGCGACCTGCACGACATCGGCAAGAACCTCGTCGGCATGCTGCTCTCGGGCGCCGGCTTCACGGTCGTCAACCTCGGCACCGGGGTCACGGCCGAGGCCTTCGTCGCCGCCGTGCGGGAGCACCAGCCGCAGATCGTCGGCATGAGCGCCCTGCTCACGACCACCCTGCCGCACATGGCCGAGACGATCGCGCGTCTCAAGGAGTCCGGCCTGCGCGAGAGCGTCAAGGTGATGGTCGGCGGCGCCCCGGTCACGGCCGCCTGGGCCGAGGAGATCGGCGCCGACGGCTACGGCGCCAACGCCGGCATGGCGGTGGAGCGGGCGAAGGAGCTGGTGGGGTAGGCGGCCGAAGTCGTCAGAAGATCCCGTCCGCGCCGGCCAGCGCGGGCGGGCGGCGAGCGGCGCTGCCGCACTCGCCATGAGGAGGCCGCCGGCCGGCGAGACTGCGCCCTTTGCTGAGCCGGCCGGCGGCTTTCTGCCCCATGATGGTGGCATTGACCGCTCACCGCGGTCGGATGGGCCGCCGGGCCGACGGCCCGGCGGCAAACTGGTGAGGAGGTCGAGATGAGAAGGAACCCGCGCGCGGGAGCGCGCAAGAGCGGCGGTTTCAGGCTCGAGGTGTTCACGGAGGACGAGCTGCGGGAGATCCACGGCGCGACGCTCGAAGTGCTGTCGCGCACGGGCGTCTTCGTCGAGGACGACGAGGCCCGTGAGATCTTCGCGGCGGCCGGCGCCGAGGTCGACGGCGAGCAGAACGTGGTGCGCCTGCCGGCGCACCTCGTCGAGGACGCCCTCCGCTCGGCGCCCTCCACCGTCGTCCTGTGCGGTCGCGACCCGGCCAGGGACGTCGTGCTCGAGGACGGCCGGGTCGGCTTCACCAACTTCGGCGAGGGCATCCAGGTCGTCGACCCGTACACCGGCGAGCTGCACGAGAGCCGCAAGCAGGACGTCGCCGACTGTACGAAGATCATCGACGCACTGCCGGAGATCGACGTGGTCGAGCGGCCGCTCGGCGCCCACGACGCGCCGCCGGAGACGGCCGCGCTGCACAACGCCGAGGCGATCTTCAGCAACACCACCAAGCACGCGACCATCGGCCCGCTCAGCGGCTTCTGCGCGCGCAAGATGATCGACATGGCCGCGGCCATCGTCGGGGGGCGGGAGCAGCTGCGCCGCCGCCCGATCCTCAGCTTCCTCACCTGCCCGGTGAGCCCGCTCAAGCTGGTCAAGGACGCCTGCGAGATCATCATCGAGGGCGCTCGCGCCGGCATCCCCGTCAACGTGCTCAGCATGGCGATGGCCGGCGGCTCCTCTCCCGTCTCGCTCGCCGGCACGCTCGTCACGCACAACGCCGAGGTGCTCAGCGGCATCACGCTGGCGCAGCTCACGAAGAGGGGCGCGCCGGTCATCTACGGCTCATCGACGACCGCGCTGGACCTGCGCTTCGCCAGCGCCTCGGTCGGCAGCCCCGAGTGCGGCATGATCGGGGCCGGGGTCGCCTGCCTCGCGCGCTTCTACCTGCTGCCCAGCTGGGTGGCCGGTGCGTAGGGCGACTCCAAAGTGGCGGACGCCCAATCCGGTCACGAGAAGACGATCACCAGCCTGCTGCCGGCGTTGGCAGGGGCCAACCTGATCTACGGGCTGGGGATGCTGGAGTCGGGCGTCACCATCGATTACGCGCAGCTGGTCATGGACGCGGAGTTCGCGCGCATGGTCAAGTTCACCGTGCCGGGCATCCCGGTCACGGACGCGACGCTGTCGGTCGACGTCATCGCCGAGATCGGTCCCTTCAAGGACTTCCTCTCGCACGACGACACGTACGCCGGTATGCGCGGGCAGTCGAGCTCGAAGCTCATCGACCGGCGGGTCCGCGAGGAGTGGACCGCCGCCGGGTCGACCACGCTGTACGACCGTTCGCTCGCCGAGGCCCGGCGGATCCTGGAGACGCACCAGCCGGAGCCGCTGCCGGAGGGCGTCTCGGCAGAACTTAAGTCGATTATCGCTGCCGCGGAGAACGAACTCGGAGTGAAGTAGCTCCGCAAACAGTGTAGTGTTCGGCGAGGCGGCCCCCGGCGCAGCAGTCCGGGGCCGCCTCGTCGGCAATCTCGCTCCGGGAGTGACCATGGCAGACAGCAGCAAGGAGATCGGCGCCGGGCGCGTCAGCTTCCTCAACGAGGACCAGAAGCGGCGCATCTACGACGCGGCCCTCGGCATCCTCTCGGAGATGGGCATGATCGTCCTCCACGAAGAGGGCGAGCAGGTGATGCTGGACGGCGGCTGTACCAGGGACGCGGACGGCCTCGTGCACGTGCCGGCCGCGCTCGTCGAGCAGGCGCGTGAGTCCGTGCCGGCGAGCTTCGTGGTCTACGACCGCGCCGGCGAGCCCGCCATGGACCTCGGTGGTCGCCGCAGCTACTTCGGCAACGGCTCGGACGTCATGCACCTGCACGACCTCGAGACCGGGGAGCGCCGCCTCGGCAAGATGGCGGACGTGGCCGAGGCGGCCCGCCTCTGCGACTCGCTGCCCGAGCTCGACTTCGTCATGTCGGGCGCGTACCCGGACGGCATGGACGCGCAGGAGGCCTACCCCAAGCAGTTCCGCGCGATGATCCCGGCCACCACCAAGCCGCTCGTGATGACCGCCGGCGGCGTCGAGACCGTAGAGCCCATGTGGCGCATGGCCTGCGCCGTCCGCGGCGGCGAGCAGGCGCTTCGCGACAAGCCGTACTTCATCATGTACAACCAGCCGGTCACGCCGCTCAAGCACCCCTACGAGACGGTCGACAAGCTGCTCTTCTGCGCCGACAAGGGCGTGCCGTCCACGTACTGCCCGTCGCCGGTCGCCGGCGGCACCGCGCCGATCACAACGCCCGGCCAGATCACCCTCGGTATCGCCGAGGCGCTGTTCGGCCTGGTGATGCACCAGCTGCGTGCGCCGGGGGCCCCGTTCGTCATCGGCCAGGGCCCCAACACGCTCGACATGGCGACGTCGCAGTCGTCGTACAACTCGCCGGAGTTCATCCGCGCGTACGCGCTGGAGTGCGAGATGGCCAAGTGGCTGGACATCCCCAACTGGGGGTTCAGCGGCCACACCGACGCGCAGGTGGTGGACGCCCAGGCGGGCATGGAGGCCGACGAGATCACCAAGCTCTCCATGCAGCTGGGCGCCAACCTCAACCATGACGTGGGCTACATGGACTTCGGCCTCTCCGGCTCCCTCGCCGAGGTCGTCCTGGTGGCCGAGTTCATCAGCCGCAACCGGCACCTGCTCAGGCCGATAGAGGTCGACGACGAGACGCTGGCCGTCGACGTGCTCAAGGCCGTCGGCCCCGGCGGCGACTATCTCGGCCAGCGGCACACGCGCAAGCACCTGCGCGAGGAGCAGTGGCGCGGCAAGATCCTGAACCGCGCCAGCTACGACCGCTGGGCCGAGGGCGGCGCGCTGGACGCGACCGAGAAGGCGCGCCGGCGGGCGCTCGAGCTCCTGGCGACGCACGAGGTCGCGTCGCTGCCCGAGGGCATCGTCGAGCAGCTCGACGCGGTGGTGCCGGCGCCCTGACGCCGGTCAGTTCGCGGGCACCGTCCGGCCGTCGGCCCACTGGCGCACGAAGGCGATCCTCTCGCGCGCCGTGGAGACGATGGGTGGCGTGGCTTTGAGCTCGTCGCGCAACAAGGCAGTGGTGAGCGGAGTCTTGGCGGAGAACGCCGTGTAGAGGGCCGAGATCACCACCTGCTCCAGCTCGGCCCCGCTGTACCCCTCGCTCTCGCGCGCGAGAGCGAGCAGGTCGAACTGCTCCGGCGCCTGCTTGCGGCGGCGCAGGTGGATGCTCAGGATGGACGCCCGCGCCGCCTCGTCCGGCAGGTCGACGAAGAACGTCTCGTCGAACCGGCCCTTGCGCAGCAGCTCGGCCGGCAGCCGCTGGACGTCGTTGGCGGTGGCGACCACGAAGACGTCCCCCTTCCGCTCCTGCAGCCAGGAGAGGAACGCGCCCAGGACACGCAGGGACGTCCCGCCGTCCTCGTCCCCGCCGCCGGCGGCGAACGCCTTCTCGAGCTCGTCGATCCAGAGCACCAGCGGTGCGAGGCGGTCCGCGGCGGCCACCGCCTTGCGGAAGTTCTGCTCCGTCTCGCCGATGTACTTGTCGTAGAGCGCCCCGGGGTCGAGCCTGACGAGGGGGAGTCCCCACGCCGCCGCGACCGCCTTGGCGCAGAGGCTCTTGCCGCAGCCTGGGACTCCCACCAGGAGGATGCCTCGGGGGAACTCGAGCCCGAAGTCCACTGCGCGCTGCGGGTCCTCCATGAAGAGCTTGCGCTTGTCGAGCCACTCCTTGAGGCGCACGAGGTCGGCGATCTCGTCCAGGGACTGGGTCGCAGGCTGGTACTCCAGCAGGCCGTCGCGCTCGACGAGCTCCCGCTTCGCCTCGATGACGTGGCCGATGTCTCCGGCGTCGAGTCTGCCGTCCTCGACCATCACACGGGTGAGGAGCTTCTCCGCCTCGGCCAGAGTGAGCCCCTGCAGGTTGGCCAGCAGGCGGTCCTCGTCGGACGGCGTCAGCGACACCCGCACGCCCGCCCGCCCGGAGAGCTCCTTGACGACGCGGCGGAGCAGCGCGCGGTACTCCTCCGTCGCCGGCAGCGGCAGACGGAGCGGCCCGACCTCCGCGCGCAGCGACTCCGGCAGCTTGACGCTCTCGCCGGTGAGGACGAGGGCGCCCGAGCGGCCGGCGAGTCGGCGCGCCGCCTCGCGCAGCAGGTCGGCCACGTCAGGCTTCTCGAGGTCCGGCCCCAGGCCGTGGAACACGTACAGGGCCGGGCTCTCCGAGTTGATGACGTGGCTCAGCGCGCTGCGCGGGTCCGCCGTGCCGTAGACGCTGTTGGGCGCGCCCACCCTGGACAGCCCGGTGGCGCGCCTCCACACGAACAGCGGCAGCTGGAGCTGCCAGGCCGCCCGCGTGGCGAGATCCTCGGCGCGGTCGTCCTCGGCGGTCTCGACGAGCAGCGCCCCGTACCGCGAGCGGATGAGCAGCTGGAAGTCGTGCAGCGGATCGTGATCCATGGGTGCTCAGTCCTCACCGATGGAGAGAAGCTCGATGGCGTCGGTGCTGCAGCCGGTCTGGCACAGCCCGCAGCCGCGGCACAGGCGCGGGCGTCGAGCGCCGGCCGTCCGTCGGCGCGGCGACGATGGCCTCGAACGGGCAGCGCAGGCCGCAGCGTCCGCAGCTCTTGCAGAGGTCCATGTCGATGCGGGCGACGTACCGGCGCACCGGCCACACGTCGCTCACCCCCAGTCGCTCACCGGCGAGGTGGGGGTAGCAGCAGTCGGTGCAGCAGTTGCAGATGGAGGTCGCGGCCGCGGGATCGTCCGGCGTAGTCGGCCGTGTGCATCAGGCCCGCCTTGTCGGTCGTGCGGAGGACCTTAACGCTCGCTCCGCGGAGATCTCCCAGCCAACGCCGCGGTCGTTCTCGAAGCGCAGGCACACGTCCCTGGGCTTGCGGCACTTGCCGACGATGGCGCGGCAGTTGCACGGCCACAGGTAGATGTGCGGCCTGGGCGCCGAGGATCGCCTCGGCCTCGTGGAGCAGCACGTAGGTGTAGGTGGCCGCGTAGGAGTCGTTCGGGCGCCCGTCGCGCAGCGCTCTCGACGTCGGCGCGGATCGTGCCGGCGTAGTGGTCGACGTCCCAGTCGGCGAGCCGCCGGTGGACGGCCAGCGGCACGTCCTTCCAGCCCTCGAACATGGCCCAGTACTCGAGCCGCGTGTGCAGGTCGGCCGGCGTGTACTCGCCGGCCTCGTCCCGGTCGAGGATGGCGCGGCGGTAGGCGCGGTCCAGGCGCGCGCGTTCGCCGGCGGCCCGGCCGCCTCGGCCGGAGAGCGCCGCCGGCCGCGGCGGCGAGGACCAGGTCGACGTCGTCCTCGTCATAGAGCCTGTCGAGCCAGGGGAGGATGAAGTCGGGCGCGCCGATGGCCGCGCCGAGGTCACGCAGAGCCGGGGTCACCTCGGCGGCCGGTCCTTCGTGCGTTCGTCGTCCGCCTCGGCTCACTCTCGGCTCCTCTCGCTCGCGCGCCGGTGGCCTGATGGTACGACAGCCGGGCGCCGGAGTCTGCCCCGAGCCGGCGCGCGACGGTCGCCGCCGCGCGGCGGCGGCGACTACGATGGGGCCCGTGGACGGCACGCGCGAGCTCATGCGGCACGACCTCGAGGTGTGGCCGGCGGGCCGGCTGCTGGCCGGCCGGAGCCGGCCAAGCCGGCATGACGCGCCGCGGCTTCCTTGTCGGCGGCGGCCTCGCGCGCCGCGGTGCTGGTCGGTCGGCGGCATCGCGTGGCGGGCGGCGCCGTGGAGGGACTGGCTCGGCGCCGCCGGGGACGCGGTCGGCGTGGACGTCCCCGGCGCGACGCGCGTCACCCGGCGTGACTTCCGGCTGGACTCCCGGTACGTCGACGAGCCGGTGGACTACAGCATCGCCTGGCCGCCGGGATCGGCGCCGGGCGACCCGCTCCCCGTCTGCTTCGCGCTGCCCGGCCGAGGCGGCGACCCGCCGATGGGCTTCGCCGACTTCGTGGCGGCGGCGGTGCGAAGGGCGAGTCGCCGCCGTACGCCGTGGTCGGCGTGGACGGCGGCATCTCGTACTGGCACCGGCGCAAGACCGGCGAGGACCGGCTCAGCATGCTGCTGGAGGAGCTGGTCCCGCTGTGCGCCCGCCGCTTACAAGCTCGGCGGCGGCGGGCGCGGGCGCGCGATCATCGGCTGGTCCATGGGCGGGTACGGCGCACTGCTGGCGGCGGAGACGCAGCCGAAGCTGTTCGACGCCGTGGTCGCCGCGGGCCCGCGGTGTGGACCAGCTACGACGCGATGATGCTGGGGCCGCGCGACGCCTTCGACGACGCGGCCGACTTCGCCGAGCACGACGTCATCGCGCACGCCGACCGACTGGCCGGCGTGCCGTGCGCATCGACTGCGGCAAGCAGGACCCGTTCTACGGCTACGTGACCTATCTGAAGGCCGCCCTGCCCGAGCCGGCGTCCGTCCACTACGGCGGCGGCGGCCACGACTACGACTTCTTCCACACGGTGGCGCCCGCCGAGGCGAGGTTCATCGGGCGGGCGCTCCGCCGGAGCAGCTAGAGCCGCTGGGGCCGGCGGTACGACCGCGCGCCGGCCTTCACCACTTGTACTCCCAGGACCGCTGGACCTTCGGCCCGCCCTTGGGCGCGTACACCACGCGGAACTCGTAGGTGCCGAGGTCGCCGTAGGGAGCGCTGAACACGAACGCGACGGTCGCCTCGCTGGGCGAGAACGGCAGGATGCTCGGCGGCTTCTCCAGCTCCGGCTCCTTGCCGTTGACGAACACGCGCCAGTCGGCGGGGTCCATCGCGCCGGGCTTGGCAACGCGCACGTTGACCTGGACGAAGCGGCCGTTCCAGGGCGGCTCGGCCGAGGCGTCCTTGGGCATCCACCTGGTGATCTCGCTCTTGACCGGCGCCGGCGAGGCTTGCCCGGCGTCGCCGTCCGACGAGCCGCAGGCCGCGATGCCGAGCATCGCGGCAGCCACCAGCACCGCCGTGAGCGACGCGAGGACGAGGCGGACGAGCGTCCGTGTCCGATCGGGAGGCGAGCCTCTCATGAGCCGGACTCTATCGCAGCGCCACGTGCGGCGCTCGCGCGGCCGCGCCTTCGCGTCCGTGCCGGATCGCCGTCCGGTCAGCCTCGGCGCCGGTCGTCTTCCGTCGCCTCCCCGCGCCCGCTTCGGTTGGTCGGGAGCCGGAGGATGTAGATGCTGACCGCCGCCGCGACGGCGAGCACCACTACGTCCGCCGCCAGGAGCGGGATGAAGACGATGACGCTCAGCAGCACGCTCGCCCAGAGCGTGACGAGCGCGGTGACCTTCGCCCGCGGGCGGAGCCCCTTGCCGGCAAGGTAGTCGCTGATGTGCGGTCCGAAGACGGGGTGAGAGACCAGCCAGCGGTAGTGCCTCTCCGAGCCACGCAGGAAGCACGCCGCCGCCAGCAGCACGAACGGCACCGTCGGCAGCACCGGCAGCACGAGGCCCGCGGCTCCGAGCCCGAGCGAGGCCCAGCCGCAGGCCAGGAGGAGTCTCGGCTTGATGCGGGTCACCTGCACAGTATGGGAGCGCCACGCCGAGACACCATTGACGGGCGTCAACTCCCGGTCGGCGCCTCACGGGTGTGGAGCGGGCCTCTCCGGGTACCTCCCTCACATGCGCCGCGCCCACAGCGGCGCCGACGACGTGAGGAGACGACGATGGACAACCTGATCGTCTGGGCCGACATCCCGGTGACCGATCTCGACCGCGCGATGAAGTTCTACGGCGCGGTGCTGCAGCGTGAGTTCATCACGATCCCCGGCATGGATGGAGTCGCCCTGCCGGGCCCCGACGAGCCGCCGGGTGAGGGCGCGCCCGAGGGCGGGGCGCCCGATGGCCCCATGCCGGTCGCGTTCGACCTCGTGAAGACCGAGAGCATGAGGCCGAGCATGGACGGCTGCCAGATCTACCTGAACGCCGACCAAGACCCGGAGGGCATGCTCCAGCGGGCGGCCGACGCCGGCGGCGAGGTCCTCAGCCCGTTGCAGGACATGGGCGAGATGGTCGGCTGGATCGGGTTCTTCAAGGATACGGAGGGCAACCGCATCGGGGTGCACAAGTCGCACTGACGGTGGCGGTTCCCGGCACCCTGGCGAGGAGGAGGCCGGCTTCTCGATGCTGCGCGCGAAGAAGCCGGCCTCTCGTCCCGGGTGTCCGACCTGGGTGCTATCCTGCCTGCATGGACCCAAAGCCTCATCCGAACCACGAGCGCTACCTGGCGGCGCTGCACGGCATGACCCCCGAGCAGCGACTGCTCAAGGCGTTCGAGCTCACCGAGCAGCCCCGAGAGCTGCTCCGGGCCGGCATCAGTCGGCGCTTCCCTGACGCGACTCCGGAGGAGCTGCAGTGACGGACGCCCTTGCGGTCGTCAGAGAAGGCGCCGGGCGATAGCCTTCACCTAACGCGATGCGGCCGGCGCCGAGAGGCTGCCGGCCGCATCGCCGTTTTGAGGTCAGCGCCGAGGCGCCGGAGCGTCCGGCTCAGAACTCCGGCGGCAGTTCCTTCATCTGGGCGGCGGTGAAGACGGGCCCGTCCTTGCAGACGTACACGGGGCCGATGTTGCAGCGGCCGCACTTGCCGAGCCCGCACTTCATGCGGTTCTCGAGGGTGGTGAAGATCGCGTCGTCGGCGAACCCGAGCTTCTCCAGCACCGGCATCGTGAGCTTGATCGACGATCGGCGGCCCGCAGAGCACGGCGACGGCGTTGTCGGCCTTCGGCGCCGTCTTCTCCACGATGGGCGTGACGTAGCCGACCTCGCCCTTCCAGTCCTTGGTCTCGCCGCCGGGGTCGACCGTGCTGACCATCTTGACGTCCGGGCGCGAGCCCCACTCCTCCAGCTCGCGCTTGTACACCAGGTCGTCGACGGAGCGGGCGCCGTAGACGATAGTGACGTCGCCGAACTCGTCGCGCCGGTCCAGGACGTTCCAGATCACGCAGCGGACCGGCGCCAGGCCGATGCCGCCGGCGACGAACACGACGTCCTTGCCCTTCCAGTCGTCCACGGGGAACCAGTTGCCGTAGGGGCCGCGGAAGCCGACGGTGTCGCCGACGTTGACCTCGCGCAGGGCGCTCGTCACCTTGCCGATGCTCTTGAAGCTGCACTCGATGTAGCCCTCGCGCGTCGGCGAGCTGGCGATGCAGAACGTGCTCTCGCCGGCGCCGAACACGCCGTACTCGCCGAACTGGCCGGCCTTGAAGTTGAAGCTCTCGCGCACGGCGTCGTCCTGGAACTCGAGCTTCAGCGTGCGCGTGTCGGAGGTCTCGTCCACCATCTCGGCGACGGTGGTGAGCAGTGGCTGGTAGATGTTCACGAGGCGGCCTCCGCGGGCTCGGCGTCTCGGGGTCGGCGGGCGGCGATGTCGATGGCCTGCAGGATCTCGACGAGGTCCTGACCCGCGTGACACACCCGGGTGCAGCGGCCGCAGCCGGTGCAGAGCACTTCGCCGAACTTGAGCGGGTACACGGCGAACTTGTGGTTGATGCGCTGGCGGTAGCGCACGTGCTGGTTGTCGCGCGGGTTGTGACCGCTGGCGTGCAGCGTGAACACCGGCGACTGGCAGGTGTCCCAGCAGCGCCGGCGGGTGCCGCGGCCGACGCCCTCCTCCTCGTCCACGATGTCGAAGCAGTGGCAGGTGGGGCAGACGCCCGTGCAGGCGCCGCAGCCGTTGCAGCGCATGGCGAGCTGCGTCAGGAGCGGGTCCTCGAAGTGCGTGTCGATCCAGTCGCGCACGCTGGCCGCGTCGATCTCCAGGTTGCCGGCGACGCGCTCGCGCGCCGCCGCCCGCTCGTCGTCGGCCTGGCGGCCGAGGGTGTCGGCCGGCACGTCGGCGGTGAAGCGCGCCTTGTGGCCTTCGACCAGGGCCTTGCCCTTGTCGGTCGCCGGCTCGTACACGTAGCCGCCGTCGACCGGCGTGAGCAGGCCGTCGGCGCCCTTGACGTCGTCCGGCGCCGCCCCGACGGCCGTGCAGAAGCAGCTGTCGTCGATCATGGGGCAGGTGAGGTTGATGACCGTCGTGGCGGCGCGGCGGCCGTTCCACAGCTCGTCCTCGTAGTCCCAGTTCATGACCTTGTCGACGACCGCGAGCGCGGCCGCGTCGCAGGGCTTGGCGCCCAGGACGACGCGCGGGGCGAACTCGGTCGGCACTTCCTCGACCTCGAACGTGGTGCCCCTCTGCTTCCAGCGGCACAGCGCCTCGTGCTCGGGCAGGAAGAACTGCTTGAGCGAGAGCTGCGGCAGAGCGCGCGAGAGGTCCATCTCGTCGGCCGAGGTGATGGCGCTGTAGTCGATGGTGACCAGCGAGTGGTCGAGGCTGCAGGCCGTGGCGGCGACGGCCGCCGGCGACTGGCAGATGTCGGTGGCGACGGGCGCGACGACGCCGGTGCCCGCGCCGAGCAGGTCGGCGGCGAGCCCGCGCAGGTCGCTCTCTGAGATGAAGGAGCGGAGGTACTCACTTGATGAACTCCTGCTGGTCGTCGAGGCGGTAGTCGCCGATCGGCGCCGGGACCTCGGGGTCATCGGAGACGGTGTAGTCGTAGCGCTCCTTGACGATGTGCTGGAGCTTCTTGTTGAGGAGGCTCAGCGGGATGCCGACGGGGCAGAAGCGCTCGCACTCGCCGCAGTCCACACAGCGCCCGGCGAGGTGGATGGCCCGCGTGAGGTTCCAGCTGAAGTTGCCGCGCGGGTGGGCGGACGCGTCGATCCACTGCGGCTGCGTCTTCTCGACGATGCAGCGCTCGCAGATACACAGCGGGCAGACCTGGCGGCAGGCGTAGCAGCGCACGCACTTGCTGAACTGGTCGGTCCAGAACGCCCAGCGCTCCTCCAGCGACTGACCGTCGAGGGCGGCGACCCGTTCGTCGATGGTCATGACCGGCCGCGGGGGCTCCGGCTGCGACTCGCCGACGAGGTGGTCCGTCAGGGCCGGCTCGCGGTTGTCGCAGCCGTAGCAGCGCGGCGCGACGTTCTCGGGCGTGAGCGCCAGCGGCTCGGGGAGCTCGTTCTCCTCGAGCACGCCGCCGCAGCGCACGCCGATGAGCACCACGTGGTCGCGGCCGAGCTGCGCCTCGCGCAGCAGCCCCGCGACGGCCTTGACGTCACAGCCCTTGACGACCAGCCCGATCTTGCCCAACTCGGAGACGTGGTCGCGGCGCGGGTTCAGGTACGTCACGAGGTTGTGCACACAGCGCGTGTCGAAGATGAGCTTGTCGGTCTGGGCCGGGTCGGTCACGAAGACCGGCCGGGCGCCCCTGCGGGCGTCCTCCCAGCCGACGATGACGCGGACCTCGCCCTTCTCGAGCAGCTCGGCGGCGACGCGCCGGAGGTCTTCGACGCCGGCGTAGGCCGGGGCGATGGCGACTTCCGTCATGACGCCACCTCCTCGGTGGCGGGAGCCGGGACGCCGGCTGCCGCCAGGCCGTCGGTGGCGGCCGGCCACGGCTCCACGGCGTCGGGCGCCAGCGCCCGGTACGCCTCGAACGGCCCGAGCTCGCGGACGTTGGCCACGGCCTCGTTGACGACGTCCTTCCACTTGGCGCCCTCGCTGGCGGAGACCCAGCTGAAGGTCATGCGCCGCGGGTCGACGCCGAGGAACTCCATGATGTCGTGGAACACGGCGAACCGCCGCCGGGCGTGGTAGTTGCCCGACGTGTAGTGGCAGTCGGCCGGGTGGCAGCCGCTGACGATGACGCCGTCGGCGCCGCGCTCGAACGCCTTGACGATGAACAGCGGGTCGATGCGGCCCGTGCAGGGCAGCCGGATGATGCGCACGTTGCTCGCCATGTGCAGGCGGCTGGTGCCGGCGAGGTCGGCGCCGGTGTAGGTGCACCAGTTGCAGACGAAGGCGGTGATGCGCGGTTCGAAGTCGGTCATCGTCACTCCCACGCGCAGAGGGCTTGGATTTCACTGAAGATCTGCTCGTCCGTGAACGTCTGCAGCTCCACGCTCTTGCTGAGACACACGGCCTGGCAGGTGCCGCAGCCCTGACACACGCCCGGGTTGACGTAGGCGAGGTGGCCGCAGACCTGGCCGTCGACGGTGCAGACCTCGCGCTGCTCGATGGCCCCGTAGGGGCACACCAGCTCGCAGCGCATGCAACCGATGCAGGTCTGCTCGTTGACGACGGCCACGGCGGGCTCGCGCTCGAGCTCGTCCGCGCTGAACAGGGCCATGACCTTGGCGCCGGTGGCGCTGGCCATGGCCACCGCGTCCGGGATGTCACGCGGCGCCTGGCAGGCGCCGGCGAGGAACACGCCGGCGGTGTTGGTCTCGACGGGGCGCAGCTTGGGGTGCGCCTCGTTGATGAACCCGTCGGTGTCGACGCTGCAGCTGAGCTTCTGTGCCAGCTCCTTGACGCCGTCGTTGGGGCGGATGGCCGTGGCCAGCACCACCATGTCGGCGTCGATGACGACCTGCTCGCCGCTCAGCGTGTCGAAGCCCCACACCTTGAGCACGTCGCCGTCCCGGAAGATGCGGCTCACGCGGCCGCGGATGTACTCGGCGCGGTCCTCCTCGATCGCCCGGCGGCTGAACTCGTCGTAGCCCTTGCCGTTGGCGCGGATGTCCATGTAGAAGGCCACCGCGCGCCCGTCGTGCACCTTGTGCTTGTACAGCATCGAGTGCTTGGCGTTGTACATGCAGCAGATCTTGCTGCAGTACGCCATGCCCTTCTCGGGGTCGCGGGAGCCGACGCAGTGGACGAAGACCACCGTCTTGGGCTCCTTGCCGTCCGACGGCCTCTGGATGGCGCCTGCCGTCGGCCCGCTGGCCGATGCCAGGCGCTCGAACTGCATGCCGTCGATGATGTCCGGGTCTTCGCCGTAGCCGTACTCTCCGTAGCCCTTGAGGCCGGCCGGCTGGTCCTTGCCGATGTCGTACAGCTTGTAGCCGGTGGCGACGACGATCGCCCCGACCTCTTCCTTCACGAACTCGTCCTCGGTGTCGTAGTCGATGGCGCCCTTGAGGCAGGCCTCTTTGCACTTGCCGCAGGCGTCCTTCTTGATGCCCTTGGCGCGGCCCTTGAAGAGGCTGCAGTTGGGCCGGTCGAGCACCGGCTGGTTGGGCACCGCCTGCGGGAACGGCACGTAGATCGCCGTGCGGTTGCTGAGCCCCGCGTCGAACTCGCTGGGGATCTTCTTGGACGGGCAGACGGCCATGCAGTCGCCGCAGCCGTTGCAGAGGTCCTGGTTCACCGAGCGCGCCTTCTTGCGCACGGTGACCTCGAAGTTGCCGATGTAGCCGTCGACCTTCTCGACCTCGCTCCAGGTGTGGAGCTTGATGTTGGGGTGCTGGTACGCCTCGACCATGCGCGGCGTGAGGATGCACTGCGAGCAGTCGAGGGTGGGGAACGTCTCGCTCAACTGGCTCATGTGGCCGCCGATGGACGCCTCTTTCTCGATGAGCACGACCTCGTGACCGCCGTCGGCGATGTCGAGCGCCGCCTGGATGCCGGCGATGCCGCCGCCGATGACCATGGCGCGCTTGGTCACTGGGATCTTGATGACCTCGAGCGGCTTGTTGTGCTTGACCTTCTCGATGATCGTGCGGCCGATGTCGATGGCCTTGGCCGTGGCCTCTTCCTTGTCCTCGTGGATCCAGGAGCAGTGCTCGCGGATGTTGGCCATCTCGCACATGAACTTGTTCATGCCGGCCTGGTCGACCGCGCGGCGGAAGGTCTTCTCGTGCATGTGCGGCGAGCAGGCGGCGATGACGACGCCGGTGAGGTTGTTCTCCTCGATCGCCTTCTTGACCAGGGCCTGACCCGGGTCCGAGCACATGTACTTGTAGTCCTCGGAGTGCGCGACGCCGGGGTGGTCCTTGAGGGCCTCGGCGACGGCCGCGCAGTCGACGGTGCGGGCGATGTTCTCGCCGCAGTGGCAGACGAAGACGCCGATGCGGCTCATGCGTCACCTCCGGCGTCCGGCGCGGCTTTTGCGTCGCAGCCTGCGTCCGCGGCGGCTGCCTCGGGCTCGGCCTTGCGCGGCCGCCTTCTTGGCCGCCTCGGCCTCCTTGGCCGCCCGCGCGGCGGCCTTGGCGGCCTTCTCCTCGGCGGCCTTGCGCGCGGCGGCGGCACGCTCGTCCGCGCGCGTCTGCAGCTCGCGCAGCCACGGCTGCGCGTCCACCCAGTGCCGCTTGATGCCGAGCTCGTCGGGCGAGACGCCCAGCGCCAGCCCGATGATCTCGGTGATGAAGAGCACGGGCAGCGGCGCGGCGCCGCGAGACTCCATCGCCTTCTGCCGCAGGTCCAGGTTGGTCTGGCACAGCGGGCAGGCGACGACGATGGCCTCGGCGCCGTTGCTGCGCGCGTCCTCGACGATCGCGCGGCCGAGCCGCACGACGGAGGAGGTGCGGCTCACGCCGTAGGCGCCTCCGCAGCACTCGACCTTCATGTTCCAGTCGACGGGATCGGCGCCGCACGCGGCGACCACGTCGTCCATGAACATCGGCTGCTCGACGTCGTCGCCGCCGGCCACCGACGCCGGGCGCACGAGCAGGCAGCCGTAGTAGGAGGCGAGCTTGACCTCGCCCATCAGGTTGCGCTCGACGGGCCCCTCGGCGACGCGCGCGGCGATCTCGTCTCGCGCGTCGTGCAGCAACTGCGTCGCGCTGAGCACGTCGACGGAGTTGGCGAAGTCGCGGCCGAGGATGTCGGGCATGCGCCCGGCCAGCTCGGCGTCCTCCTGCAGCGTCTGGTGTGCGACCAGCAGCCGGTTGTAGCAGGCGGCGCAGGGCGCCAGGACCTTGTCGAAGCCCTGCGCCTCGGCGAGCGCGAGGTTGCGCGCCGGCAGGGCCACTGCCAGGTCGTGATTGACGATGTGGCCGCTGCTCGCTCCGCAGCAGCTCCAGTCGGCGATCTCGGCCAGGGCGATGCCGATGGCGGGGGCGATGGCGCGCAGGCTCTCGTCGTACTCCGGGGAGGTGCCGTGCAGGGAGCAACCCGGGTAGTAGGCGATGGCGGACGTCTGGCGCGCGCTCTGCGTGGCGGCGGGCGCCTCGGCGACGGCGGTCATGGCGTCACCCCGCACTTGTCGAAGATGCGCTTGACCTCGTCGACGCCCTGGATGCGGTGGGGCAGCAGCGCCAGCTTGCCGCGCGACAACATGCCGGGCGCGTTCTCGACGTCGCTCATGAAGGCGCGGCTGCGGAGCTTG
This sequence comes from uncultured Thermoleophilia bacterium, assembly GCA_963793605.1. GTDB lineage: Bacteria > Actinomycetota > Thermoleophilia > UBA2241 > UBA2241 > CAIXSE01. The sequence goes on along the minus strand of CAWCAH010000003.1, from coordinate 105,594 downwards.
AAGCCCATGACCAGGCCCATCTCGTACAGGCGCCCGTTGGCGCGCACCTGCTCGAGGAACGTCTTGTGGAAGGCGTCGATGGCGCGCGGCTTGACGGCCACGCCCTCGTTGTTGGCGATCTCGCGGACGGCGTCGATGACGCGTGCGGGATCGCAGGCGTTGGGGCAGCGGGCGGTGCACGTCTCGCAGGTGAGGCACAGCCAGATGGACTCGTCCCGCAGCGTCTTGGCGCGCGAGGAGTACATCACGTTGCGCATCACCTGGTGGGGGCGCAGGTCGGACTCGGAGGCCATGGGGCATCCGGCCGAGCACTTGCCACACTGGTAACACGTGGCGGGATTGACCCCGGTGGCCGCTTCGATCTCGGCCGCCAGGGTGCGTGTGGTGGTGGTGGTCATAGGCGCGGGTGTCCTTCGTACCGGGCGGGAGGGGTGCGCCTTTCCGCCAGTTGCCTTCAGCCTTCTTGGGGCTACAGTGACCCGAGCTTCAGTGTAGGGGGCCGCCCGGGGGGCGGCAACTCGACGCGGCGGCAAGTTGTACTACTTGTATCAGGCCGAAACGGACAGCCTGTTGTGTGTCGCGGCACAAGGAATGGTCGCGGCTGTGTCTACGGACTCGGCGAGGTCTGCAGCGGCGCTGCCTCCCCGGGCGCCCACACCGGCGAGAGCGCCTGCTTGACCAGCAGCGTCGAGTCGCCGCCGCTCGCCGGCATGAGGTAGACGATCCCCGTACGCCACTCCAGCTTGCGGTCGTACTCCGCCCACGCGATCGTCGAGCCGTCGGGCGACCACGAGAGGTCCTGTACGGCGGCGTCCTCGTACTTCACGAGCACTCGCGGCGCTCCGCCCGCCTCGGTGTCGAACTCCCAGAACGTGACCGGCATGTCTCCGCTCGCGGAGGTGATGGGCTGGCCCGTGAACACGACCTTGGTGCCGCCGGGGTCCCACGCGTAGCCGGCCGGCATGGTCGTCTCCTTCTCCGGCATGAGGACGGTGCCGTCGACGCCGACCACCGTGTAGCTTGTGCCGACGTCGCTGCCCGCGCGGCGGTAGATGATCGCCTGCCCCTCCGGGGAGATGAGCGGCTCGTCGAACGCGCGCGCGTTGACCTCGAAGTCGGCCCTGTTGCGGCCGAGCTCGGCGACCTGGCCGGACGCCCTGTCGAGCACCTGGAGCCGCTCGATCGCGGTGGCCATGCCGTAGCTGTTGGTCTTGTGGTCGGTGTAGGTGACGAACGCGACCTCGGCGCCCTCTCGCGAGGCGCTCACGGAGACTCCGCGGAGCGCGACGCCGCCGTTGCCGGTGAGCGGCGTGAACTCCCCGGAGACGGTGTCGTAGACGAGGAAGTCGGCGTTCTGGCCGGTGGCCTTGGGCGTCTCCGTGTAGCCGGCCATGAGCAGGTCGCGTGACGAGAGCCAGGCGATGCTGTCGACGGCGACGATGTTGGGCGTGTTCGCCGTCGCCTGCCGCGCGTCGCCGGTGGCTGCGTCGAAGAGCCACAGCTCGCTGCGCCGCCAGGTGCCGGCGACGCAGGCCAGCCACGTGCCGTCCGGCGAGTACGCGATCTGCCAGATCTGCTGCCCGCTGAACCGGGTGATGGGCTTGACGGCGCCGTCGCTCATGATGGCGGCCAGCCGGTCGGCCTTGGGGCCGGTGGCGCCGGCGAGGTACTGGTCGAGCGCCGGCGACGGCGAAGCCGCCACGGTCGCGCCCGTCGTCGGCCTGGGGGGCTCGTCGCCGTCGCCATCGCCGCGCGGGAAGAAGGCGAACGCCATCACTGCGACGAGAGCGAGCACCGCGACGGCGACGATCGCGACCAGCCAGCGCGGTGCAGGCTTGCCTTCGCGCGGCGGCCCGCCCGCGGCCGTGGGCGGCGAGCCGGGAGGAGGTCCGGGCGGGGCTCCGGGCGGCGGCCCTGGCTGGGGCGCGGGCGGCGCTGAGGCCGGCGTCACCGGAGGCGGCGTCATGGGAGCGGGCGGCGTCACCGGAGCGGCCAGCTGCGCGCCACATCGCTGGCAGAAGCTCGCGTCCTCGTCGTTGGCGCGCCCGCAGGCCGCGCACGTCTGCGCCATGCCCCCCTCCGGGATGGTCGGCCTGATCGTCAACGGGCATGGTACCGGGTCGGCGGTCTGCCGGACAGGGGTCTTGCCGTCGGCCGCGTGGATCAGGCGCCGGTGGCGGCCGGATCCGCGCCTGCGGATGCGTGGGCCGCGAGCGCCCTGCGGACGCGGCCCCTGCCTGCCAGCATCAGGGCGGCGGCCACGAGAGCGGCTGCGGCGCCGAAGACGAACGTCGCCCAGGCGCCGTACGCGCTCCAGAGGAGGCCGCCGAAGGTGCTTGCGGCGAAGGTCGCCAGGCCGGTGGCCGTGTAGTAGAGGCCGAGGGCGGAGGCGCGCTCGCCCGTGGGGATCGCACGCCCGATGAGAGCCTTGCTGGTGCCCTCGGTCGCGGCGATGTAGAGGCCGTAGGCCGCGAAGAGCACCGCGAGCGCCAAGCCGGAGCCGGCGGCGGCGAAGCCTGCGTACACCGCCGCGAACACCACGTAGCCGCCGATCACCAGCGGGTACTGCCCCACGCGGTCACTCAGCCCTCCAAGCGGCAGGGAGCCGGCGGCGTAGACGACGTTGTAGAGCACGTACAGGAGGATGACCGCCGCCGTGCCCATGCCCGCGTCCTGCGCCTTGAGCAGGATGAACGCGTCGCTCGAGTTGCCTACCGCGAACACGAGCGAACCGGCGAGCAGCCAGCGGAACGCCGGCGAGGCGGGCAGCGAGAGCTTGAAGGCGCCGGCGCGGGGCGGCTCGCGGTGCTCTCTCACCAGGAAGACGATGGCGACAACGCTCAGCAGCCCGGGGATCACGGCGATGGCGAAGATCCAGCGCAGCGGGACGTCGGCCTGCACCAGCGCGAGCGCGACGAGCGGACCGAGCACCGCGCCCAGCGTGTCCATGGCGCGGTGCAAGCCGAACGCCAGTCCCTGCTGACCGGGGCGTGTCGTCGCCGCGATGAGGTCGTCGCGCGGCGCCGTGCGCATGCCCTTGCCCAGCCGGTCGGTGAACCGCCCCGCGAGCGCCGTGCCCCAGCCCGGCGCGACGGCGATGATCAGCTTGCTGACGGCTCCGAGGGAGTAGCCGCCGAGCACGAAGGGCTTGCGGCGGCCGGTGGCGTCCGTGGCCTGGCCGAAGGGGTACTTGGTGATGCTGGCCGTCGCCTCCGCGATACCTTCGATGAGCCCGAGCAGCGCGACCGGAGCTCCGAGCACGGTGGTCACGAAGAGCGGGAAGAGGGGGTAGGCGATCTCGGAGCTCAGGTCGGTGAGCATGCTGACGAGGCCGAGCCTCCGCACGTCGGGGTCCAGCGTGCGCAGACTGCTCAGCCAGCGGAACGGGTGCCGGAGCGTTGGACCGGTCTGGGGCGGCGGTGAGGTGTACTCGGCGGCCATGCCTCGGATACTACCCGGGCCGTGGCCGCGACGGGCGAGTTGCCGGGGCCGCGCCGCCCGCGCCGCCGCGCCCTCCCGCCCCATCCGGCTGCGCCGCCGCTCGCCCAGCCCGTCACCCGCCCAGCCCGCTCCATTCCTCACGCCACCGGCTCGATCACGCTGAGGCCCTCCGCCCGCGCCGCACTGTTCAGATCACGGTCGAACGACGAGAAGACCAGCGGCTCGGAGGCGGCGAGCCCGGCGACCGTGAGGGCAGCCGCGAGTTGCAGTGCGGCGCAGGTGCGCAGGCGAAGCCGCCATCCCAGGTGGGTGGCGACGCGCTCATCCGGCTCGACCACGGCGTAGTCGAGCCAGTCCCGCTCGATGGCCTCCAGGGCAGACCGACGGTCGCTCTGCGACAACCCTCCCCACGGTGGGAGACGCGAGAGCACGGCGGCGGACTCGGGGAGCGTCACGCTCGCCGTGGCAACGGCGTCGGCGCAAGCCATCCAGTCGTCAACGTCGCGCGATGCCTCTTCCCGGATGTACCGCTTGAGCAGGCTGGAGGCGTCGAGGTAGAGGATCACGGCTGTCGTTCACCGAGCCGCGACAGCGAGCTCGACAGGGCGCGGCCCCTCTTCGTCACCCAGGGCTCCGTAGGGACGGGCGGGCGCCGTCCCGACCACTTGACCCTGGGGCTCTCCAGCAGCGCGCGCAGGCCCTCGTTCTCGCCGTTCGCGGCTCGGATGACCACGAAGTCGACGCCGTGCCTGGTGACCACCACCGTCTCACCTCGGCTCGCGGCCTGGAGGTACTCGCTCAGATGGGCCTTCAGGTCCCGCACACCTATGCTCGTCATTGCGACCTCACTTTCTGGGGAGATGTGACCGCAAGTCGCCTCCGGCGCGACCGAGGGGCGTGCCGGAAGCCTGATCGCTCGATGCCGCGGGGTATCGCGACCACACTCCGCCCACCCGGCGCGACCACACAGACAGCGTGCTCGCAGGCATACCTCTCCGCAAGGATGACGACAGCGCTGACGGGGAGACGAAGGGCGGCGAGCCGGTCAGGCGGGGCCGGGCGGGTGGAAGGGGAGCGGCGGCGTGGCCGGGCCGGGCGACGCCTGTCGCTCACCCGGCCCGGCCCTCCGCCGATACTGTCGTCATGGAGTCCGTCCGCCGACAGCCACCGCGCGGCCTCCCGTATGCGGTGCGGGCCGCCGCGCTCGCCTGCGTGCTCGCGGCGGCCGTCCTGCTCCTGGCCGGAGCGGCGCCGGCGCGGGCGGCGAGCTACGGCGACGGCGCCGCCATCCCGTTCCTGCTGCTCCCGGCGGACAATCCCTGGAACACGCCGGTCGACGCCCTGCCCCTCGATCCGCACTCCGCCGACTACATCGCCCACATGAGCCCCGAGACCGGGCTGCACCCCGACTTCGGGACCGTCTGGGAGGGGGCGCGTATCGGCATCCCGTACGTGGTGGTCCCCGGCACGCAGCCCAAGGTCCCCATCCACTTCACCGCCTACGGGGGTGAGAGCGACCCCGGGCCCTACCCGGTTCCGCCTGACGCGCCGGTGGAGGGCGTCGGCGGGTCCTACGAGGACGGCGATCGCCACGTGCTGGTGCTCGACGCGGACAACAGGGTCCTGTACGAGCTCTACCACGCCTACAAGCAGGCGGACGGCTCCTGGAACGCGCACTCGGGAGCCGTGTTCGACCTCACGTCCAATGCACTGCGGCCGGACGGTTGGACGTCGGCCGACGCCGCCGGTCTGCCGATCCTGCCGGGACTCGCACGGTACGACGAGATCGTGGGCGAGGGTGTGCTCGATCACGCGCTGCGCTTCACCGTCTCGGGAGTCGCAGCGCGCCTGCGTCTATCCGGCCACGCACTTCGCGAGCGACGCCACCGACGCCGATCTGCCGCCGATGGGGCTGCGCGTGCGGCTGCGCGCCGACTTCGGCGTCGGCGGGTACCCGCCGGTGGTGCAGACCATCCTCCGGGGGCTCAAGAAGTACGGGATGATGGTCGCCGACAACGGCGCCGACTGGTACGTGAGCGGCGCGCCGGACGCGCGCTGGGACGATGAGGCGCTGCACTCGCTCGAGGGAGTGACCGGCGGCGACTTCGAGGTCGTCGACTCTCGCGCCTTGCTGCCCGGCGCGTTCTACGTGAGCCTGCCGGCGACGGCGTCGGCTCGTGAGGGAGTGGCGTGGACGCGCTCCGGCAGCTTCTTCGACGGCTCCGGCGCGAGCTGGACGGCGACCGTGGACTACGACGCAGAGGGAGGGGACGAGCCGGTGGCTCTGACCGGTGGCGGCGAGGGTGAGAGCGGGGCCTTCGCGCTGTCTCACACGTGGCCCGACGACGGGCGGCGCGACGTGCGGGTCACGGTGACCAACGAGGTCGCCAGGGCTGCGTCCGCCGGTGTCAGGGTGACCGTGCGCAACGTGGCGCCCAGGATCGCCGGCGGCGCGGACGCCCGCGTCCGCGCGGGAACGAGGTTCTCGCGGACCTGCTCGTTCCGCGACCCCGGCGCCGACGTGTGGAAGGGCTGGGTGAGCTACGGCGACGGGACGGCGCGGCGGGCGCTGCGGCTCCGCGCCGACAAGACCTTCCGGCTGTCCCACCGCTTCGCGGGGCCGCGCGGCCGCCGCTGCACCGTCACGCTGTGCGTGACGGACGGCGACGGCGGCCGCGGTCTCGACCGCTTCGTCGTCACCGTCCGCTGATCGGGGGCGCTAACGGACGCTGCGCGCAGCCGCCCCGGTTCAGAACCCCCCGGGGCCGATGTACGCGTTGAGGCCCGAGCCGGGCTCCTCGTAGATGCCCCACACCTTCTTGACCGGCGAGAGGTTCTTCCAGTAGCCCTTGCTGCCCTTGGGGGTGATGAGGATGTCCCCCGGACCCGCCACGTGCACGTCGCCGTCATCGTCGGTGACTTCGACCTCGCCCTCCACGATGAACGCGATCTCGTGGTACGGCCGCTCGAAGTGGCGCCGCTGCACGTCGCGCCTCCAGAGCCCGAAGCTGAACCTGTCGTCCACCGAGACGGCGGCGTTGCACTCCTGGCCGGGAGGGTCGGTCTCCTCCGGGTTGGTCATCGCCTCTTCCCAGATCATCTCGTCGGCCTTGATCACGCGGATCTTGCTGTCGCTCAGGTCGCCCATGCCCCCTCCTGATCGTTTGCGGCGCCGTGACGCGGGTGGCCGTGCGGCCACGGTGACGGCGTAGAATCGCGGCGTCGCTCCGGCGCCGTCATCGTATACCTCGGCGCCGCGGCAGACCGTCAACGAAGGAGGCCGGTGGTGCAACTGCAGTCCGCGCTCGAGGAGCGCATCGTCCAGTCCGTGCGCGACGCGAAGGACGATCTCGTGGGCCTCACGGCCGAGCTCGTCGCCTGCGACACCACGGCGCGACTCCCCGGCGACCCCGCGCGCGACGAGGAGAAGCTGCAGCGCCTGCTCGCCGCGCGCCTCGAGGCGCTGGGCGCGGAGGCCGACCTCTGGGAGCCGGAGGCGACCGGCGAGGGCAGCAGGTTCCTGCCGGCCGGCCTGGACTTCGTCGGCCGGCCCCAGCTCGCCGCCGTCCTTCGCGGCTCCGGCGGGGGCCGCAGCATCCTGCTCAACGGCCACATCGACGCCGTGGACGTCGAGCCGCGCGAGAAGTGGACGAGCGACCCGTTCGTGCTCGCCGAGCGTGACGGCTACCTGTTCGGACGCGGCTCGAACGACATGAAGGGCGGGATCGCCGGCCTGGTGATCGCCCTGGAGGCGTTGCACCGCCAGGGCGTCCGCCTGGCCGGCGACGTCGTCTTCTGCACCAACACCGACGAGGAGTCGTCGGGCGCCGGCGGCTACCGCTGCGTACAGCACGGCGTCAAGGCCGACGCCGGCATCGCCGCCGAGGCCACGGCGTTCGACGCCTGGGTGAGCTGCCGGGGCACGGTGACGCCCACCATCACCGTCGCCGGCCGCGCCGGCCACGCAGAGATGCCGCAGCCTGACTGGCGCGACGGCGGCGCGGTCAACGCCATCGAGAAGATGGTCGCCGTGCTGAACGGCATGGGCGCGCTTCGGGAGGAGTGGAGGGCGCGCCCCGACCACCGGCACCCGCTGCTCGCGCCGGGCGACATCGTCCCGACCATCGTCAAGGGCGGGACCTGGATGGTCACCATCCCGGCCTCCTGCGCCGTCACCGCCGACGTCACCTACCTGCCGCAACACGTGGACGGCGACGGCTCGGGCCGGGCCGTCGAGGCCGAGATCATCTCGCGTCTCACGGCGGCGGTCGCGGACGACCCCTGGTTCGCCGAGCACCCGCTCGAGTTCACGTGGTCGGACGACGTGGTGCCGGCGGAGATGCCGGCCGACCACCCGCTGGTGAAGTGCGCGCTGGACTGCGCCGGCGCGCTCGGCCACCTGGGCAAGCCGGCCGGTCTGGACAGCTGGCACGATGCGGCGACGTTCACGCGCGCCGGCACGCCGACCTTCAGCTTCGGCCCGCCCGGCATCGAGACGGCGCACGCCGTCGATGAGCGCGTCCCCGTCGCCGGGCTCGTCGACTTCAGCGCCGCGATCGCGCTCACCGTGCTGCGCTGGTGTGGCGCCGTGTGAGGGCTGGGGAAAGGAAGCCGTCGTGACCGGGTCCTCGGCGACGCGTCGCCGGATGACCTTCAGGAGGCAGCCGTGATGGAGACCGAGCAGGCCGTGCAAGCGAAGGCCCGGGAGCTCTTCGCGCTGATCGCGGAGCAGAAGTCGTCGCCCCTCTCGAGCGAGCGCTGGCAGGGCGAGCTCATGGACTGGGCGATGGCCGACGAGCGCCTCAAGGTCGAGCTCTTCCGCTTCGTCGACGTGTTCCCCACGCTGCGCACGGCGGGCGAGATCGACCGCCACCTGCGCGAGTACTTCGAGCAGCCAGGCCTGACGACGCCGCGCCTCATGCAGCTCGGTCTCGCGGCGTCCCGGCGCCGGCTGGCCGCGCCGCTCGCCGCCGAGGTGGTGCGGCGCGCGATGCTGTCCTTCGCCGGCCGCTTCATCTTCGGCCGCGACGCGGCGGCGGCTCTGCCCAAGCTCAAGGCGCTGCGCGCGCGCGGGCTTGGCTTCACGCTGGACGTGCTCGGCGAGGCCTCCGTGGGCGAAGCCGAGGCGGAGGCCTACCTGCAGCGGTACCTCGAGCTGCTCGACGGGCTGCGGCGCGAGGCGGCCGGCTGGGCACCCGACCCGGTCCTCGACCGCGCCGCCTGGGGTCCGGTACCGCGCGTCAACATCTCCATCAAGATCACCTCACTGCACTCGCAGATCGACCCGCTCGACTTCCGCGGCTCGGTAGCCGCCGTCAAGGACCGTCTGCGGCCTGTGTTCCGCAAGGCTCGCGACACCGGCGCCTTCGTCAATCTGGACCTCGAGCAGTTCCGCTACCGCGAACTCACCTTCGCCGTGTTCAAGGAGCTCCTGGAGGAGGACGAGTTCGCCGGCTACGACGAGGCCGGCGTGGTGGTGCAGGCGTATCTGCGCGACGCCGAGGACGACATCCGCGGCCTGATCGACTGGGCACGCGAGCGCGAGCGCGTGGTCACCGTGCGCCTCGTCAAGGGCGCCTACTGGGACTACGAGACCGTGCAGGCGGCGCAGGAGGGCTGGCCGCCGCCGGTGTTCACGCACAAGCCCGACTCGGACGTGATGTACGAGCGCATCACGCGCATCATGCTGGAGCACCCGGGGCAGATCCGCCCGGCCTTCGCCAGCCACAACGTGCGCTCGCTCGCCAACGCCATCGCCACGGCGGAGGCGCTCGGCCTGCCCAAGGACGCCTACGAACTGCAGCTCCTGCACGGCATGGGCGAGCCGATCAAGGCGGCGATCAGGAAGATGGGTCTGCGGCTGCGCGAGTACGCGCCCGTCGGCGAGCTGATCCCCGGCATGGCGTACTTCGTCCGGCGGCTCCTCGAGAACACGGCCAACGAGTCGTTCCTGCGGCTGACGTTCGCCGAGGGCGAGGACAGGGACCGGCTCATCCGCGCGCCGCGGCCCTCACCCGACGTCGACGCGGCGCCGCAGCGGCTGCCGCGCACGGCGCCGACGGATGTCGCCTCTCCGGGCCCGTTCGTCAACCAGCCGCATGCCGACTTCGCGCGGCCGGAGAACCGCGAAGCCTTCGCGGCCGCGCTCGAGCGTGTGCGCTCGGGTGAGGCGGCGGCCGGTCTCGGCAAGCACTGGCCGCTGTGGATCGGCGGCCAGGCGGTGGAGACCGCCGACTCCATCAGCTCGGTGGATCCGGCGCGTCCGGCGCAGGTGGTGGGCACCGCCTGCTACGCCGGGCCGGAGGAGGCCGAGCTCGCGGTGGCCGCCGCGCGCGCGGCGTTCGCGGCCTGGGGCGCGGCGTCCCCCAGCGAGCGCGCCGCCGTGCTCTTCCGCGCCGCCGAGCTGATGCGCGTTGAGCTCTTCGAGCTCGCCGCCCTCGAGGTCCTGGAGGCCGGCAAGACCTGGCGCGAGGCCGACGCCGACGTCGGCGAGGCGATCGACTTTCTCGAGTACTACGGCCGCGAGATCCTGCGCATGGAGGCGGCGGGCGAGCTCGCTGCGCCGGGCGACGACGATGAGGACGCTCTGCGCCCGCTGGGTGTCGCCCTGGTCGTCGCGCCGTGGAACTTCCCGCTCGCGATCCTCACCGGCATGACGAGCGCGGCGCTCGTGGCCGGCAACGCCGTCGTCTTGAAGCCCGCCGGTCCGACGCCGGTCATCGGCGCTCAGCTGGCGCGCATCCTGCACGCCGCCGGGGCGCCGCCCGGCACGGTCAACTACCTGCCCTCGCCGGGCGGCAGCGTCGGCGAGCTGCTGGTGCGGCACCCGGACGTCGAGCTCATCGCCTTCACCGGCTCCAAGGACGTCGGCCTGCACATCATCGAGACGGCGGCCGCACACCCGTCGCGCCGCGGCATCAAGCGCGTGATCGCCGAGATGGGCGGCAAGAACGCGCTCATCGTCGACTCCGACGCCGATCTTGACGTGGCCGTGCTCGAGGCGGTCGTGAGCGCCTTCCACTTCCAGGGGCAGAAGTGCTCGGCCGCCTCGCGCGTCATCGTGCTCGAGGACGCCTACGACGAGTTCCTCACGCGCTTCGTCGACGCCGCGCGCTCGGTCGTGATCGGCCCGCCCGACGACCCCGCCAGTCGCATGGGTCCCGTCATCACGGCCGAGGCCAGGAAGACGATCGAGGCCTACATCGAGCAGGGCAAGCGGGAGGGCCGGGCGGCGCTCGTCACCCAACCGCCGGCCGGCGGCTGGCCCGACGGCGGCTTCTACGTCGGCCCGCACATCTTCGCCGACGTCGCGCCGGACGCGGTGATCGCCCAGGAGGAGATCTTCGGGCCGGTCGTCGCGGTCATGAAGGCGCGCGACATGGACGAGGCGCTGGCGATCGCCAACGGCACGCAGTACGCGCTCACCGGCGGCCTCATCAGCCGCAGCCCCGCGACGATCGCGCGGGTCCGTCGGGAGTTCCTGGTCGGCAACCTCTACATCAACCGTGGCACGACCGGGGCGCTCGTCGAGCGACAGGCCTTCGGCGGCTTCAAGATGAGCGGCATCGGCAGCAAGGCCGGGGGGCCGGACTACCTGGCGCAGTTCATGGGCAGCGGCTCGCCGGTGACCGGCGGGGCCGCTGCGCCGGCCGAGGGTGAGGTCCGGCAGCGGACCGATGCTCGGGAGGCTGATCGTCGAGCGGCCGGCGCCGTCATCGGCCGGGCCGCGGCAGCGGCGGGCCTCATGAAGCGCATGTCCGCCGTGCAGCGCGCCGACGCCCTCGCGCGCGCGGCGCTGCTTGTGCGCCGGAACGGACGCGAGCTCCAGGCTCGCCTGCTCGGCGAGGCTGCGCCGGCCGAGGCCGACGCGGTCCGATGGGCCGCCCTCGAGGTCGCCCAGGCCGCCGACGGCCTCGACCGCATCGCCTCGCTGGTCCGCGAGACCGACGGCGTACGGCGCATGGGGCACCAGCCGGGCGAGCTGAACCACTACTTCTACCAGCCGCGCGGACTCGTGCTGGCGCTCGCATCGTCGCGACGGCCACTCACCAGTGCGTGCACGATGGCGGGGGCGGCCCTCGCCGCCGGCGACCCGGTCGTCCTGAAGCCCGGCAGCCGGATGGTGGAGAGCAGCGCCCTTCTCGTGCGACTCCTGACCCGGGCCGGGTTCCCGGCCGACGCCGTCGGCTTCCTCCCGGCCTCTGGCGGTGAGCTCGGTGAGTATCTGGTGGGTCACCGGGACGTAGACCTGGTCGCATTCAGTGGCTCTCGTGACGCGGCGCTCCAGGTGGCCGAAGTAGCGGGACGCCGGGACGCCGGGAGCGACCGCGTCAAACGGGTCGTCGCCGATGTCGATCGCGTCGCCGCGCGTCGACCGGACGCCGCCTATCTGGTGCAGTTCCTGGAGCCTCGCGTCGTCACGGAGAACACGCTGCGACGAGGGTTCGTGCCGCCGGAGCAGATCATCGAGCAAGTCAGGTGACCGAAGGGATGCCGGGTGCATCGAGGCCGCACTCGCCGACGTAGAATCGCCGCGAAGGCAGAATGTGTCCCCGCCGCCCGGGAGGTCATCTTGATCGTCCACATGTCGATCCACACGCCGAAGCCCGGCAAGGAGCAGGACCTCATCGCCTCCATGCACCGCTACGGCGCCGCCGGCCTCGGGCAGCCCGGGCTGATCGACGCGAAGACGCTGCGCGACCGCCACAGCGGCCGCCTCATCGGCATGGCGCGCTGGGAGGACGAGGCGTCGTGGGCGGCGGGCGTCGGGGCCATGCGCGCCGCCGTCGCGGACGACCCGTTCGACGAGTGGGAGGCGGCCGAGGTCGAGGGCTTCCTCCTCGAGGAGGTGTGAGGATGGGGGCCGGCGCGGCGAGCCCGGCCGGCGGCGCCGGCGAACACCACGACGTCGTCGTGGTCGGCGCCGGCGTCTCCGGCCTCGCGACCGCCTGGCACCTGCGCGACCGGGACGTGCTCGTGCTCGAGGAGGCCGAGCGGGTCGGCGGCCGCATCCGCTCCGAGCGCCGCGGCGACACGTGGCTCAACTTCGGCGCCCACGTGTACGGCGGCGACGGCACGGCCACCGACCGCCTGCTGCGCGGCCTGGGCGTGACCGCCCTGCCGCTGCCCGGGCAGCTCGCCGCGCTCGCGTATGCCGGACGCATCGTCACCAGCCCGGTCGAGACCTACCCGCTCCGGCTGCCGCTCTCGGCGCGCTCCCGCGCGGCGCTGGTCCGCGCCGGCCTCAAGCTGCGGTACGACGTCGCCCGGTACGACCGGATGATCAGGCCGCGGCCGGGCGAGTCCCCGGCGGAGCGGCAGGACCGGGTCGTCAACTTCATGGACGACGAGTCGTTCAGCGACCGGATCGGCCCGCTGCCGCCGGACGTGGACGCGATGTTCCGCTGCACGCTCACGCGCTCGAGCGGCGAGCCGGAAGAGCTTGCCGCCGGCTACGGCGTCGGCTACTTCCACCTGGTGTGGGACCGGTCGTCCGGGCTCTCGCGCGGGCATCGTCGGCGGCCCGTCGAGCATGATCGAGCGGCTGGCGAGCATGACGCCGCAGATCCGGTGCGGCGCCCGCGCGACGCTCGTCGAGGAGTCGGGCGACGGGGTGCGCGTGCGCTACGAGGACGGCGGCGGCGAGCGCGTCGTCACCGCCGCCGCGGCCGTGCTCGCCGTGCCGGCGCCGGTGGCGGCCGCGCTGGCGCCGGGCCTGCCCGGCGAGACCGCGGCTGCCCTCCGCGAGGTGCGCTACGGGCAGTACGCCGTCGGCGCCTTCCTCGTCGACGGCAAGGCGCCGCTGCCTTGGGACGGGCTCTACGCGGTCGCCACGCCCGGCCGTGCGTTCGGGATGGCCTACAACATCGGCAACGTGCAGCTGCAGCCGGGAGCGCCTCGGCCGGCGCACGGCAGCGTGATGGTCTACGCGGCCGCCGACCTCGGCGCGCGGCTCCTGCTCGAGGACGACGAGACGATCGCACGGCGCTTCCGCGACGACCTGTGCGTCGTGTTCCCGGAGGTCGCGCGCCGCATCGAGGACGTCGTGATCCAGCGCTGGCCGCGCGGCATCCCGTTCGCGCACGTCGGGCGCGGCCGGCTGCAGGCTCCGCTCACCCGGCCGCTCGGCCGGCTCCACCTCGTCGGCGACTACCTGGGCACGCGTTACGTGGAGACGTGCGCCGAGAACGCCGAGGCGGCCGCTCTGCGCATCCGTGAGCAGCTCCCGCCGCGCGACGTCGACGCGTGAGCGATCCGGCCGCTGAGGCGCGGGGAGGGCGGGCGCCGGCGGAGGCCGGCGGGGCGGCCGCGCCGCCGCCGGCCCGCGACCGGCGCCGCGCCCTCGTCGCGGACGCGGCGCTCCTCAGCGTGGCCGTCGTCTGGGGCCTCAACTTCGTCGTCATCAAGGACGCGATCGCCGACACCGGCCCCATGACCTACCTGCTGTGGCGGCACGTCGTCGCGGCCATCCTGCTGGCGGTGGTGATGCCGCGCACCGTCCGCCAGACCACGCGCCGCGACTGGCTCTACGGCGCCGTGCTCGGCTTCTTCCTCTTCGGCGCCTTCGTCACCCAGACCATCGGCCTGCAGTGGACGACCCCCGGCAAGAGCGGGTTCATCACCAGCCTCTACATCGTGGTGGTGCCGTTCCTGTACTGGATCGTCGCGCGGCGCTCGCCGGGCTGGGTGCAGATCGGCGGGGCGGTGCTGGCCACCGTCGGCCTCGGTCTGCTGAGCTTCCAGGGCGGGCTGGGGATGTCGACCGGCGACCTGCTCACGCTGGCGAGCACCGTGCTCTTCGCCGCGCAGATCGTCGCGACCGGGTTCTTCGCGCCGCGGACCACGGCCGCGGCGCTGGCGCTGACGCAGATCGTCGCGGCGGCCGCGTTCTTCGTCGTCGTCACGCCGTTCACGGAGCACATCACCTGGGACTTCGGGTGGCAGGGCTGGGCGGCGATCCTGTGGACGGCGCTCTCCGGCACCGTCTTCGGCTTCCTCATCCAGGCGTGGGCGCAGAAGTCGACCACCTCGACGCGAGCCGCGGTCATCCTGGGGCTCGAGGGCCTGTTCGCCGCCGTGTTCGGGCTGCTGTTCGGCATGGACGTGCTGAGCTGGCGGTTCGTGGCCGGCGCGGCGCTGATCCTCGCCGGCGTGATCGTCATCGAGACGCTGCCGGGGCGGCGCGACGTACTCAATCCGGCGGACGTACTGCCGCGCGCGGACTGACGCCGCTCCTCAGGCGGCCGCGTCGGCCGACGTCGTCCGGGTCAGGTGCGCGAGCGAGGTCCGTGGCCGCGCCCTTCCCCTGAGGCGGCGCGCCGAGTACGCTTGCGGCGCAGAGGCTGGACCACTCGAGCGCCGGAGACTCCGTGGACTGGGACTGGGAAGACGGGCCGCCGCGAGACGCGCCGCAGCGGCGTCCGGAGGAGGCTTCGCCGCATCCTGCCTCCGAGGCTCCCTCGTTCGCCGACGCCGTGGACCGGTTCGAGCGACCGGCTCAGGCGCCGCGGGACACCGGCCCGCGCGACGACGACTTCTCGAGCTTCGGAGTGGCGTCTGACGGCGACCCGCGGCCGCGGCCGCCGGCGGACCGCGCGGCCGCGCGCGCCCGCCGCCGTAAGCAGGTCAAGCGGCGGCGGCTCATCGCTCTCGTCGTGCTCGCCGTCATCGTCGTCCTGATCGTGGTGCTCGTCGTCCGCGGTTGCGGCGGCCCCTCCGAGGGGCAGGCCGCCGGGGTCGACTCCTCGCCCAGGACGGCCGTGCTGCGCACCCCGACGGCCGCCGATCCGCTGCGCGTGGCTGCCTGCGGCGAGTCCGTGGGCGGCGGCTTGAAGACGGCCATGGCCGCCATTGCCGCCGTCGCAGAGGACCGGCACCTGCCGCCGTTCAAGGCGGCGCAGTGAGGGCGGCCCGCGGCGCGGCGGGAGCGGCCCGCGGCGCGACGAGGGCGGCCCGCGCGCCCGGCGCGCTGCTCGCGGGCCTGGCGCTGCTCGGCGCCGTGTGCGCCGCGGTCGCGGCGCCGCTGGCGCTCGGAGGCTGCGGGGGCTCCGGCGCCGAAGCTCCGGCGGCCGAGCCCTTCGGCACGCCGCCCGCCGCGGCGCCCGGCGTGCACGCCTGGGCCGCCGGCGAGGTCGGCACGCTGCTCGTCACCGCGGACGGCGGCGCGAGCTGGGAGCGGCAGCGCTTCTACCTCTCGGAGCGCGGCGTGGACGTGGCGTTCCCCGACGCGCGCACCGGCTGGCTCGTCACCGACGCCGGCGGCGTGCTCGCTCACCGTGGACGGCGGCGGCAGCTGGGAGGTGGTGGACAAGTCCAAGCTGCAGATGAAGGCGGTGGCCGCCGTCGATGCCTCCACCGCCTGGATCGTCGCCACCGCCGGCTCCCTGGGCGACCCGGGCAACGGCGTGCTGCTCCGCACATCCGACGGCGGCGCGACCTGGCAGCGCACATCCTTCGGCGACGCCATGCTGGCGGATGTCGCCTTCTCCGACTCCCGCCACGGCGTGCTGGTCGCGCTCGACCGCGTCTGGTCCACGAGCGACGGCGGCAGCTCGTGGAGGCTGCGCCGCCGTCTCGGCATGACGGTCCTGACGAGCGTCTTCGCCGGCGACGCCCGGCACGCGTGGGTCGCCGGCTGGGACACCCAGGACGGGCTGCCGCTCGTCCTGGCCACGGAGAACGGCGGCTCTTCCTGGCGCCGGCTGAGCGTCGACGTGCCGGCGCCGTCGCCCGGCGCGCTGCAGGCCGGGCAGATCGTCGCCGCCGGCGAGGGCACGGCCTCGGAGGCCGGGTCCGCCGGCCAGACCAGCCTGTGGCTCACCTGCGCCGCCGGCGTGCTCGCCAGTCGGGACGCCGGCAAGACCTGGGAGCTTCAGCAGGTGCCGGCCGGCCGGCCGGTGGCGGTCGCCGCCGCCGACGGGCAGCACCTGCTGGCGACCACCGACGCCCAGCCGGTGCTCGCGACGTCCGACGGAGGCGCCACCTGGCGCGCGTTCGGCAGCGACGGCTTCCTCAAGCAGCCGCTCGTCTCCATCGCCGCCGTCTCCGCGCCGGCTGCCGAGTAGCCCACCGCCCACCGGCTGTCGAGCGGGCCACGGCCCGCCGCCCGGCAGCGCCGACGCCGGCTTCGCAGGTTCCGGCGCGCGCCGCGGGGAGCGTCCTGCGGGGGCACTCACTTCGCGGATAGCCGGCGCTTGGCAGTTCGAGACGTGATGCGCGCTTCGCGCCAGGATGGCTACACGTCGGCTATCCGGATTCGGAGTGCCCCCACACGGCATCACCTGCCGCCCGGTGTGCTTGCGGGTGGAGGCCGGCCACCGGTCCGGCCGGACCCTCCTTCGTGCCGTCCAGCCGCCTCGCGCCTCGCGGACCCTCGCGACCGGCGGCGCGTCCGATAGGATGGCCGCGATGGCTACGCCCGACGGCAGCATGCACGCTTCGCGCCGCAAGGCGCTCGTGGCCGACGTGCTGCTCTTCAGTGTCGCGATCTTCTGGGGCAGCAACTTCGTCTTCATCAAGGACGTCGTCGAGCGCACCACGGAGCTCGCCGCCGGCAGCATCCTCGCCGGCACGCTGCTTTATCTGGTGCTGCGCTACGTGGTCGCCACGGGTATCTTCGCCGTCGCTCAGCCGCGCAGCTGGCTCGGCTCGTCGCGCGGCGACTGGGCGCGCGGCGGTCTCCTCGGCGCCTTCTACCTGACCGCCCTCGTCCTCCAGACCGTCGGCCTGCAACGCACCTCGCCCGGGGTCAGCGGCTTCATCACCGGCATGAGCGTCGCCATGGTCCCCTTCCTGTACTGGTTCGTCGCCCGGCGCTCGCCCGGCCACTGGCAGATCATCGGCGCCGTGATCGCCACCGTCGGCCTCGGCGCGCTCAGCCTGCAGGGCGACTTCTCGATCCGCTGGGGTGACGCCATCACCCTGCTCGGCACGCTGTTCTACGCGCTGCACATCATGACCACCGGGTTCTTCGCCCCGAAGGTGAAGCCCACGACCCTGGCGTTCACGCAGATGGCGGTGTCCACGCTGGCGCTGGTCGTCGTCACGCCGTTCTTCGTGCAGATCACGTTCGACCTCCCGTGGCAGGTGTGGGCGGTCGTGGTGTGGACGGCCCTGAGCGGCACCATCTACGCCTTCTTCATCCAGAGCTGGGCGCAGCGCTACACCACGTCCACGCACGCGGCGATCCTGCTCGGGTTCGAGAGCGTGTTCGCCGCCATCGCCGGCATCATCGCCGGTATGGACAGCGTGACCTGGCGTCTGCTGGTCGGCGGGTCGATGATGCTCGCCGGCGTGCTCATCGTCGAACTGCTGCCGGGGAGCAAGGCGATCGTGGAGGAGATCGAGGCGGAGGAAGGGCAGGCGACGTGAAGGGAGGTGCGGTCCCGCCGGCCGATCTCCCGCCGACCGCCCGGCGCCTGCTGGCGGCGGCGCAGGAGATCCTCGCGGAGCGCGGCTACTCCGAGCTGAGCGGGCCGATCGCCTCCTGGATTGGCAGCGCCGGGTCTCCCGTGCCGAGCGGACCAACCGCATGCTCTACGAGCTCCTGCCGCACGCGCTGCGCGACCCGGAGGTGCGGGCGCGGTTCGCCGAGGAGTACCGCGTGTACCGCGCCGTGGACGCCGGTCTCTTGGGCGCCGCGCCGCGAGAGCTGAGCGAGCAGGAGCTCGAGTCGCTCGCGGCGGTGAGCATCGCGGTGGTCGAGGGCCTCGGCATCCAGCGGGCCCTCGACCCGGACGGCTTCGACCACGAGGCGGCGTGGCGGGCCTGGCGCGACGTGGTGGACAGCTATCTCGGGCTGCCCCGGAGCTAGTCGGCGCCGCCTCCACCTCCGCCGCCTCCTCCCCCGCCTCCGCCGGAGAAGCCGCTGCCGCCGGACGAGGAGGACCCGCCTCCGCCGCTTGCGGAGGAGGGCGGGCTGGACGCGGCGACGGCGGCGCTCACCCCGCCCGTGAACGACGAGAGCGCCGGGCCGACGCCGCCGGCTGTGGACGCGAACGCCGGCGTCGTGAACCAGAACACCGAGGTGAACGCCGGGTCGTCGGCGACCTCCGGCACGGTGACGTGCATCTGCTCGATCACCTGTGTGGCGATGCCGAAGACGACCGCCATGACCAGGTACCGCTCCCAGAGCACGGCAGCGGCCGGCGGCTTCTCGTCGAGGCGCCCGAAGTCGCGCAGGTACCGGTACAGCGCCCGGTACCGCTCGTAGAGCTCGGCCGCTTCTCGCGAGCGCCGCTTCATCACCGGGCTGGCGAACGCGGCCACGACGCAGACGGCGACGAGGGCGAGCAGCCACCACTCCTGCGAGAGGACGAACATGACCCAGACGACGGCGGCGGCGAGGCCTGCCGCGACCGCCGCCCACAGCATCCGCCGCCCGCCGCCCTTCTCCACGAAGCCGAGCTCGCGGGCGCGGCGCTCCACGCCGTCGCGCCAGCTGTCGATCCCGCCACGGAACCGGGCCGGGTGCGCCCTGGCCCACTTCTCCAGCTGCTCCATGGTCACGACGTCGTCCTCGGCGATCGTGTCGAAGCAGGCGGACGAGCGGCCGCTCGAGCTCGTCTACCTCGTCCAGCCTGATGCGGTCCACCCTGAAGGCGAAGGCGGCAAAGCCGGCCGGCGACGGTGACGACGACTCCGGCGTCGCGGGCAGGCCGCCGGCCGGCTCGATGCGCAGGATGCCGCGCACGGCGAGGTCGAGCAGCGTGGCCGAGAGGTCGTCGTCGGTCACGGCGCCCATGCGCCACAGGGCGCCGGCCAGCGCCGGCGGGCGCCCCTCCGGCACCTCGCGCAGGTACTCGACGCCGCTCACGTGGCCGGTACTCCCGCCCGCCCGAGAAGAAGAGCACGGCCCAGACCACGAGGGCGGCGCCGGTCGCCGCTCCGGAGACCGCCCAGGCGATGACGGTCGCGGCGATGCTCAGCCTCGACCTGGGCCCGCGCCCGCGCACGCTCCTCGTTGGCGGCGCGGGCCAGCTGCGCCTCCGCGGCCAGTCGCCCCGGGAGCACGTTGAAGTCGATGGGCTCGGCGTCCGCGCAGCGCCTCCGGCGGGAACAGCACGTGGGCCTCGACGAAGGTCGCCGGAGGCAGGTCGTCGATCGCGAAGCCGACAGCGCCGTCCGGCGCTACCGCGTACGACGCCGTTCAGTGGTCCGTGCCCCCAGGCGCGGACCTCGCCTGCCGTGGCGTCGTCGGGCAGCAGCGACCTCGGCGCGCACCCGCTTCATCGGTACGTCCCAGCCCCTGCCGATCAGCTGCCAGCTGAGCTCGGCGGTGTCCGCGTAGCGCTCGGCGGCGCGTTCCGCGTACCAGTGGAACGCGAAGCGTGCCGACCTGTCGCTCAGCGGAGCGAACGCCTCGATGCGCACGGATGGCCCGCCCGCGGTGGTCCAGTCCGTGGTGACCCGGTAGTAGCCGGCGGGGCGCTGCTCGGGAGGGATGGACGACCACGGTGACGGCGTCGCGTCCGCCGCCGCGGTCGTCTCCCGGGGTGCGCCGGAGGCCGGCGTCCACCCGGTCGGGAGCCTCTTGAGAGGCCCGCTCGGGCCCGTCACCCCCGTCACGACGACCGGCGTCCCGGGCGTGAAGGGGATGTCGCGGTACACGCGCGTGAAGTCGCCTTGGAAGGTGTAGGAGAAGGTCTCGTCCACGCGGAGCGTGCCGTCGGAGAGGACGGTCGCCCGGATCCGCACGTCGTCGATGCTGTACGACTTCTGGCGGGACGGCAGCCAGACGGCGAAGACGAGCGCCACGACCACGGCGACCACGACCACCACCGTGACGCACCCCAGGCACCCGCGGCTGCTTCCCGCCACTCATGCGCTCTCCCGGTCCGGCGTACCAGCATCCTACTGCCGACGGCCTTGACATGGTGGAGTTAAACGGTCATTTAGTCCTGCATCCGCAGAATACCGGACCGCCGCCGGCGGCCGTGACCCCAGGAGGAGACGAGATCATGAGCACCCCGACCGGACCGGCCGGCTACGCCGTGGACCCGACCGCGCTGCCCGGCTTCGCCGCCCTGCGCGGCCGCCACTTCTTCACCGACCAGGAGTACACGCGCGAGGAACTCCTGGGGCTGCTGGACCTGGCCGTCGCCCTCAAGGCGCTCTACCGGCGACGGCCGCTCACGCCCTACCTCGAGGGTCGCACGCTGGCGATGATCTTCGAGCACCCGTCCACGCGCACGCGCATCAGCTTCGAGGCCGGGATGACGGAGCTCGGCGGCCACGCCCAGTACCTGCGCCCCGGCGAGATCCACCTCGGCGGGCACGAGACGGTGGCCGACACCGCCCGCGTCATCAGCCGCCTCGTCGACGCGATCATGGCGCGCACCGCGTACCACACCACGCTGGCCGAGCTCTGCGAGTACGCCACCGTCCCCGTCATCAACGGACTCACCGACGACTACGACCACCCCGTGCAGACGATGACCGACGCGCTGACCATCCTCGAGCACTTCGGGACCGTCGAGGGGCTCACGTGCGCGTTCGTCGGCAAGTGCGCCGACGCGATGGGCACGTCGGTGGCGCTCACCATGACGCGGCTCGGCAGCAGCATGATCATGGCCGCGCCGCCCGAGGAGCAGATGACGCCCGAGGTGGAGGCGCTCGCGCGCGCGAACTGCGCAGAGTCCGGCGCGACGCTGACCCTGACCGACGACGCCGTCGAGGCCGTCTCGCAGGCCGACGTCGTCTTCACCGTCGGCTGGTGGTGGATGCAGCCGGAGGACGAGAAGAACGAGCTGCGCCGCATCCTCGGGCCGTACCAGGTGAACGAGGCGCTGTGGGCGCACGCCAAGCCCGGCGCGAAGTTCATGCACTGCCTGCCGGCCATGCGCGGCGAGGAGATGACCGACGGCATCCTCGACGCGCCGTTCTCGATCGTCCTGGACGAGGCCGAGAACCGCAAGCACCTCCAGAAGGCGCTGCTGCTGGCGCTGATCGGCATCGACGATCTGCCGGCCGATCCGGACCTGCAGCCGATCGCCCGGGCGCTGCTGCGCTGATCTGCTGGGCCGGGCTCCGAGGCGCGGCCGCGCCGGCTGGTCGTCAGCCCGGCCGCCCGCCGCCTTTGCGGGCAGCGGCAGCAGCTCCTCGAGCAGGCCGAGGACGGCCTCGAGGTCGAAGCCGTCGGGGTCGATGTGGTGGTGGGCCTCGATGCCGTCCACGGCGGCCGCGAGCAGCTGCATGGCGGCGCGCGTGCGAGGATCGGCGAGCAGCGCCTCCGCCTCGTCGCCGTACACGGCCTCGGCGAAGGCGCGGATGGTCCAGGCGTTGAGCGCGGCCAGCCGGGTGCGGAGGCCCTCGTCCCGCAGGGCCTCCGCCTGGATGGCCGCGTACACCGCGCCGCCCTGCGCGTCGGCGAACTCGCGGCGCAGGGTGCGGAAGAACGCCTGCGCGCGCTCGTCCGGGGTCGCGCAGGTCTCGATCTCCGCGGCGAACGCGGCCACCGGCTCGGCGTACACGGCGAAGACGAGCGCCTCGATCAGGCCGCTGCGCGTGCCGAAGTGGTAGCTGACCGTGGTGACGTCCACGTGCGCCTCTTCGGCCACCCGGCGGAGCGTGAGCGCGTGCATGCCGAGTCTCAGGACGATGTCGCGAGCGGCCTCGAGGATCGCCCGCGTCGTCGGCTGGTAGTCGGCCAGCGTGGTGCCGAGCGGCGCCGACGTGCCGGGCTCGCGGCGGACGACCTCGCGCGGCCGCCCGCGACCCCTCTTCTCCTGACTCGGTCCGGTCACCATCCGCTCCGTCCGTGCGTGAGGGCTGGAATTCTTCCCATTGCCGTTCCGCGCCGCAAGCGTACAGTCCGTGCATGAGCCATGTGAAGGCGGACATAGCCTGGGCCGGCGTGAGGCTGCTGCTGGCGGCGCAGAAGCGGTTCACGTTGCCGCGCAAGGAACTGCCGTCCGCGACGCCGGAGCGGTACCCGCGCGCGCACGTGCTCGGTGACCGCGCGGGCGCCGATGCGCGACGGAGTCACGCTTGGCGACCGACGTGTACCTGCCGGCGGGGCATGATGGACGGCCGGCGGGCGCCGCGTGCCCGGCCGTGCTCATCCGCATGCCCTACGGCATCCGCGAGCCTTACGCGTACATGCCGGCGGTCGGCCGCTACTGGGCGCGGCGCGGCTACGCGTGCGTCATCCAGGACGTGCGCGGCAAGTACGGCTCCGAGGGCGAGTGGGACCCCTTCCGCCACGAGGTCGACGACGGCTACGACGCCATCGAGTGGACCGCCCGCCAGCCGTGGTGCGACGGCCGCGTCGGCATGACCGGCGAGTCCTACTTCGGCCACACGCAGTGGGCGGCCGCGGCCTCGCACCACCCGGCGCTGCGCTGCATCTCGCCGGGCGACATGGGCTGCGACGTCCACGCGCTGCTCTACGAGGGCGGCGCCCTGGCGCTCGGGACGACCGCGCTCTGGTCCTGCGACCAGGCGCGCCACGCCTACATCAACTGGCTGCGCTTCGACACGCGGCACCTGCCGCTGGCGCGAGATGGCCGACGCGGCGGGCCTGCCCAGCCGCCTGTTCAGCGAGCTGATCGCGCGCCCGAGCCGCGACGACTACTGGCGCGAGTACGACTTCCGCTACGTGCTGGCCGAGGTCGACGTGCCGGTGCTCCTGTGGAGCGGCTGGTACGACACCATGCTCACCGCGACGCTCGGCTGCTGGCGCGGGATGGAGGAGGCGGATGCGGAGGCCGGCGCCGAAGGCACGGCGCGCCGGCCGCGCCGGCTCACGCTGGGACCCACCGACCACGAGACGTCCCCGGACTTCACCGGCACCGTGGGGCGCATCCGGCTGCCGGAGGAGCCGACGGTCCTGGGACCGCGTGCTCGAGTTCATGGACGCGGTGCTGCGGGACGGCGGCGACGGCGACCTCGGCCACGCCGAGTACGACGGTGCCGGCGGGAGTGAAGGTCGCGGCGGGCCGCCGGCCTCGCGGCGACGCCGCGGGTGCGCGTGTACGTCACCGGCGCCGGACCGCTGGCGCGAGGCGGACGAGTGGCCGCTGCCCGATCGCCGAGCCCACGCCGTTCTACCTCTCCGGCGACGGCGCCGCGGACCTCGAGTCCGGGGCGCTCGACTCGTCGCCCCCCGCCGCGCAGGAGCCCGACCGCTACGCCTACGACCCTCTCGACGCGCCGAGCTGGTGGGAGGGCAACGACCTGTGGGCGGCCGCTAAGCACCTCGGCGACCGGCGGCCGCTCGAGGAGAGGCCGGACGTGCTGACGTACACCGGCCCCGTGCTCGCGGCCCCGCTCGAGGTGGTCGGGCCGCTCGGCGCCGTGCTGTGGGTCTCGACCACGGCGCCCGACACCGACTTCGTCGTCAGCCTCGTCGACGTGTGGCCGGACGGCTACGTCCAGCTCGTGCAGCAGGGCATCCGCCGGCTCCGCTACCGCGACTCGGACGCGGAGCCGGCGCTCGCCGAGCCAGGCGAGGTCTACCGCATCGAGGTGTCGCTCGCCGCTACCGGCTACCTCTTCGCCGCCGGCCACCGGCTGCGCGTCGAGGTCGCGAGCGCCGAGTTCGACCGCTGGGACCGCAACCCCAACACCGGTCACGACTTCGCCGCCGACGCCGCCACGGGCATTGCGGTGCAGACCGTGTACCACGACCGCGACCGGCCTTCGCACGTCGTCCTGCCGTCTCGCGGGGTGACGTCCGACGGCGCCGGCGCAGCTCGACGTGGACGCGACGCCCGCGCGCCTGCCGCTGCGCGTCAAGCTCGGCTACGGCGGCGGCGAGTGGGCCAACTCCGTCGTCTGGACGCTCTTCTACGCGCTCTTCCTGTACTTCCTCACGGACGTGGTGGGCATCGGCGCCGCCACGGCCGGCGTCATCATGATGGTCGGCACGCTCTGGAGCGCCGTCTCCCAGCCGCTCGTGGGCGTGTGGTCGGACAGGGTGCGCTCTTCCAGGGGCCGCCGCCGGCCGTTCCTCGTCGCCGCGGCGCTGCCCTACGGCGTCGCCGCCTGGCTGCTCTTCACCGACTGGGGTCTGGGGACGGCCGGGACGGTCGCCTACATGATCGCGGCCGTCCTCTTCTACTTCACCTGCCTGGCGCTGTTCTACGTGCCCTACGGCGCGCTCGCCGCGGAGCTGACCTCCAGCTACGACGAG
Source organism: uncultured Thermoleophilia bacterium (assembly GCA_963793605.1). Lineage (GTDB taxonomy): Bacteria > Actinomycetota > Thermoleophilia > UBA2241 > UBA2241 > CAIXSE01. Next base: position 81,020 of record CAWCAH010000003.1, on the reverse strand, counting down.
CGCACGAGCCTCAACACGTACCGCACGCTGTTCGCCCAGGTCGGCGCGCTCGTCGGCGCCGCGGCGCCGCTGGCCCTGAACGACGTGCTCGGGCGACCTGCTCGGCAGCGAGCGCGCGGGCTGGTCCGCCGCCGCGGCGATCATGGGCGTGCTCTCCACGCTCGGCATCCTGTGGACGTGGCGCGCGACGAGCGGCCGCGAGCAGCACACGCAGGCGGCCGCCGTGCGCCTGCGCGACGTCTTCAGCACCCTCCGCAACCGGTCGTTCCGCTACCTCCTCGTCGCCTACGTGCTGGGCTGGGCGCCGCTCAACGTGATCGGCGCCGTCTCGATCTACTTCGCCGTGTACCGGATGGGTTACTCGGAGGACTACGCGAGCCTCGTCATGCTCACCTGGTTCCTCGTCGGGGTGGCGTGGCTACCGCTGGTGGCATGGATGAGCAAGCGGTACGGCAAGCGCGCGACCTACATCGTCTTCACACTCACGTGGGCGGCGATCCAGTGCCTGTTCCTCATCCCGGGGCGCGAGGACGCCGTCCTCTTCTGGATCGCCATCGTCCTGAGCAGCGCCGGCAGCATGGCCGTGGCGGTCACCGGCTGGTCGATGCTCGCGGACGTCACCGACGTCGACGAGCTGCTCTCCGGGCAGAGGCGCGAAGGCATCTACTACGGCGTCATCGCCTTCGCGCAGACGGCTACCGCGGCGCTGGTGGTGTGGCTTGCGGGCCTGGTGCTCGAGCTCGTGGGCTACCAGGCCGACGTGGAGCAGACGGCGACCGCCATGTGGGGCATCCGGCTGCTGATGTCGGTCGGCGCCGCCGTGTGGCTCGTGCCCGGCGCCGTGTTCTGCTGGCTGATGCCGCTCTCACGGCGGCGGCATCAGGCGGTGCTCGCCGCCATCGAGGCGCGCAAGGCCGGCGAGCCGTGGGAGACGGACGAGGTGCGCGCCGTCCTCTGACGAGCCCGGCGCGCCTGCCCGCGAGGAGACCAGCACCCCGGCCACGCGTGCGCCTGCCTGCTGCTTCTGCGCGCGCATGCAGCGCCGGGTAGACTCCCCCCGACGACGAGGAGGTCGCGGATGACGCGTGAGGTGACACTGGCGGCGACGCAGTTCTCCTGCACCTGGGACGTCCCGGCCAATCTGGACAGGCCGAGCGGCTGGTCCGCGAAGCGGCCGGACGAGGCGCGCAGATCGTCCTGCTGCAGGAGCTGTTCGCGACGCCGTACTTCCCCATCACGCAGGACTCACGGCACTTCGACCTGGCCGGGCCGGCGGAGGGCCACCCGGTCATCAGCGCGCTTCAGCCGTCTGGCCGCCGAGCTCGAGGTCGTCCTCCCCGTGAGCCTCTTCGAGCGCGCCGGCCAGACGTTCTTCAATTCAGTCGCGATCATCGATGCCGACGGGGAGTTCATGGGCGTCTATCGCAAGAGCCACGTCCCCGACGCGACCGGCTACCAGGAGAAGTACTACTTCTCACCGGGCGACACCGGCTTCAAGGTCTGGGAGACGGCGTACGCGCGTATCGGCGTCGGCATCTGCTGGGACCAGTGGTTCCCGGAGGCCGCCCGCTGCATGGCCCTGCAGGGCGCGGAAGTGCTGCTGTACCCCACCGCCATCGGCAGCGACCCACCCGCCCCGGACGCCGACTCCAAGGACGCGTGGCAGATGGCGCAGCGCGGCCACGCCGTCGCCAACGCCATGCCCGTGGTGGCCGCGAACCGCATCGGCGTCGAGTCGGCGCCCGGCGGCGAGCCGAGCATCCGGTTCTACGGCTCGTCGTTCATCGCCGCGCACACCGGCGCCCTGCTGGCGGAGGCCTCGCGCGACCTTGAGGAGGTCGTCACCGCGACGGTCGACCTGGACGCCGTGCTGTGCCGGCGCCGGGACTGGAGCTTCTTCCGCGACCGGCGGCCGGAGCTCTACGGCACGCTGCTCACGCTCGACGGCGAGGAGTGACGCGGGCGGGGTCCGGCGCGCACGCGCCGCCCGCCGTCAGCGCGAGACTCGCCGCAGGATGTGCCGCTGCGAGCCGTCCGGGCGCGTGAGCAGCAGAACGTCCGCGCCCTCGTCGTAGGTGATCACCCACACCACGTCCTGCGCAGCATCGTCCGCGACGAGGATGGCATCTCCATCGAGTCGTGCGGGGTGCGGAGGGTCTGGGCGAGGCGGGCAGGTCGACCCAGTACCGCGGCGTGCCGTCGGCGCCCGGCTCGGCGACGCTCACCGTCATCCGCACGGGGTCCGCCGCCGTCTGCTCCTGCCAGGTGCCCGGCGCCCGGGTCTGGATGGCGGGGGCGGTGTCCCACGGGCGCCAGAGGAGCAGGGCCGCGGCCACGCAGACGGCCGCGGCCACGACCACCAGCACGATCAAGCCTTGGCGGGACACCCTCCGGCTCACTCCTCCTCGTGGCGCCGATTCCCGAACAACCGCGTGAACAGGTACATGATCACGAGCAGCACCGCGGCGCCGCCGAGACCGACGGCCAGCCACGTCCAGTTGACCGTCGGCTCGTCCTCAGCCGCCGCCTCCGCCGCCACCTTCGGTTCGACGAACCGGTACGTGTCGATGTTGTTGTAGCTGTAGATGACGGCGCCCTCCTGCCCGCCCTCCGCGACGCTCGGCACGTGGACCCAGCCCTGCCACTTCTCGGTGTTGAAGGCCTCGAGCTGGTACGGGTAGGCGAGGATGGCGTAACCCGCGCCCTTGTAGAAGAGCTGCTGCATCTGCTGCACGATCGGGACGCGCTTCGCCTCGTCGATCGTCTGGATCTGCTGCGCGTTCAGCTCGGTGTACGTGGGGTCGGTCCAGAGACAGTCGTTCCAGCCCTCGATCTGCTGCGGCGTGTAGATGTCGACGATGAAGTTGGGGTCGACGTCCTGCACCCAGTACCAGATGAACATGTCCCAGTTGGGCGTGTACGTGTCGCCGGTGTACTCGTACTGGTAGTTGATGAGCGTGCCCGCGTCGATGACCTGCAGGTTCACCTCGATGCCCACGTCCTCGAGCCAGCCGACGATGAGCTTGGCGGCCGTCTGGTTCTGCACGGAGTCGGTGGTGGCGTAGAAGCGCAGCGCGAGCTTCTTGCCGTCCTTGGTCTCGCGGAAGCCGTCGCCGTCGACGTCCTTGTAGCCGGCCGCCTCGAGGATCTCCTTGGCCTTGGCCGGGTCGTAGGTGAAGGCCTCCTCCGCGGCGGGCTCCCAGTGGTACTTGGAGTACGGCACGATGAGCGTCGAGCCGAGCGTCGCGTACTTCTGGTAGGCGACGTCGACCACCTTCTGGCGGTCCATCGCCCAGTTGACGGCGGTGCGGAACTGCTGGTCCTTGAGCACCGGGTTGCCCTTGGAGTTCGGGCTGTCGTAGCAGTTCATGGCCAGCTCGATGAAGTTCCAGGACGTGGACTGGCTGGTGGTGATGCCGTCCTCGCCGTCCAGCGGCTTGAACTGCGCCGGCGGGATGTCCACGGCGCCGTCGATGGTGCCCAGCTTGAGGTCCTGCGCCATCGTGTCCGGGTTGGAGTAGAGGCGGAAGATGACCTCGTCGACCTTGGGCTTGCCGGCCCAGTAGTCCGGGTTGGCCTCGAGGCGCACGTACTTGCCCTTGACCCACTCCGCGACCTGGAAGGGGCCGTTGCCGACGATGGGCGGCTTGTTCTGGTAGCTCGTGGTGGCCGCCTTGCGGCTGACCTTGCTCCAGATGTGCTCCGGCAGGATGGGGACGACCATCCGGAGCATGTTCGCCTTGGGCGCGTCGGTCATGACCTTGACGTGCGTGTCGTCGATCACCTCGGCGCCGGTGATGCCGTTGGTGTAGGTGGAGAGGTTGAGGAGCTCGTTGTCGACGATGTAGTTGAAGGTGAAGGCGACGTCGCGGGCGGTGACCGGCACGCCGTCCTGCCAGGTGGAGTCACCGCGGATGGTGAAGGTCCACTCCTTGCCGTCCTCCGAGACCTCCCACTCGGTGGCGAGCTCGGGCCGCGGCTCCAGGGTCTTGGAGTCGAACCCGACGAGGAAGTCGTAGTTCATGTGCCAGAGCATGTAGTCGATGCCCTGGATGCCGATGAACGGGTTGAGGTTGTCCGGCTCCTGCACCATGCCGATCTGCAGGGTGAGCTTCTCGTCGCCGGCCGGCGCCGGGCTCGAGGAGGCGGCGGCGCGGGCGACGCTGCCCGCCGCCGCCACGACGAGCAGCAGGACCAGTACGAGCGATGCCTTGCACGAACAGGCCTGTCGGCCGGGTGCGAGCTGCCATGCGATGTCCCCCTGGTGCGATGGACCGGCGGAGCCGGGTGCTTCCCTCTTGGCCGACCATAGGGAGGCGGCGCGTGGAGGTCAAGGGACCGGTGCGGGGAGTACACTGTCCCGGCGGGCGCCCCGGAGGGTGGTCCCCGCCGCTTGAGGTCGCAGTCCACGGGAGGATCCCATGCCCGACATGCCGTACGAAGACGTCGAGATCCAGGGCCATCTGATCGACTCGCTCATGATGCCGCACATCATGGACGCGGTGATGGACCTGGACGGTGAGTTCGAGATGCTCACCTTTGAGGTCGGGCGCATGAAGGAGGACCCGTCGCACGCCGTGATGCGCATCTTCGGCCGCGACGCGACGCACCTGGACGAGATCATGACGGCGATCACCGAGTTCGGCGTCGTCGCCGTCAAGCCGCAGGACGCCGCCCTGGCCGAGGCCGACATGGACGGCGTGTTCCCCGACGCCTTCTACTCCACGACCAACCTTGCGACCTTCGTGCGCGTAGCCGGCGAGTGGATCCGAGTGGGGCATCCGGAGATGGACTGCGGCATCCGCGTGGACCTCGCGGCCGGCGCCGCCGAGACCGTGGCGATGAGCGACGTGAAGACCGGCGACCGCTTCGTCACCGGCCATCGCGGCATCCGCGTTCTGCCGCTCGAGCGCTCGCGCGAGAGCCAGCCGTTCGAGTTCATGGCCAGTGCCGTCAGCTCGGAGAAGCCCAAGGCGCAGATCGTCCACGAGGTCGCCCACATCCTCCGGCAGGTCAAGGAGGAGGGCCGACTGACCATCGCGGTGGTCGGCCCCGCCGTGGTGCACACGGGAGCGGCGCCTCAGCTGGCCCGCCTCATCGAGGCCGGCTTCGTGGGCTGCGTGTTCGGCGGCAACGCGATCGCCACGCACGACATCGAGAGCAACCTCTACGGCACCTCGCTCGGCATCCACCTGGAGCGCGGCACGCCCGTCGCCGGCGGACACGAGCACCACCTGCGCGCGATCAACACCATCCGCCGCGCCGGGAGCATCCAGGCCGCCGTCGACCAGGGCATCCTGACCGGCGGCCTCATGCACACGCTGACGAAGACCGGCACGCCCTACGTGCTCGCCGGCAGCATCCGCGACGACGGCCCGATGCCCGAGGTGATCACCGACGTGATGGTCGCGCAGCGTGAGATGCGCAAGTACGCGCAGCAGGCCGGCGCCTGCCTCATGCTCAGCACCATGCTGCACAGCATCGCCGTCGGCAACATGCTGCCGGCGAGCGTGCGCACGGTGTGCGCCGACATCAACCCCGCGGTCGTCACCAAGCTGGCCGACCGCGGTTCGTTCCAGGCCATCGGCATCGTGACCGACGTCGGCCTGTTCGTGGAGCAGCTCGCGGACGAACTGACGCGGTAGGCGCCGCGCAGCCGCGCAGGGGGCGGCGCAGGCTCACTGCTCTTCGGCGCGCCTCCTGCGGCGGAGCAGCAGCACGATCGCGGCGACCGACCGCGAGCGCGACCGCGACGATCGCGACGATCAGAGCGGTGCCAGGCCCCGCCGACCCGACCGCCGGCTCGCTCGCGGTCTTCGGGTGGACCTGCACGTAGGAGTCGATGTTGTCGTTCGAGAAGACGACCATGCCGTTGTCGCCGGGGTAGGGGACCCAGCCCTCCCACCCGGCGGTGTTGTAGGCGATCAGCACCTTCGGGTAGTAGAGGACCATGTAGGGAGCGTCCTCGTAGAAGATCTGCTGCATGCGCTGCACCTGCTGCTCGCGGACGGACCAGTCCATCTCGGCATCCTGCTGCTCGAAGAGCCTGTCGTACTCGGCGTTGGACCAGCAGCAGTCGTTCCAGCCCTCGATCTGCGACGAGGTGAAGAAGCTCAGCTGGTAGCCCGGGTCGGCGATACTGCCCCAGCCCCAGATGAAGAGGTCGTAGTCCGGCGCGTACTCGTCCCCCACGTAGTGGTAGACGCCGTCGACGAGCGCGCCGTCGTTCTCGACGCTGAGACGGATCTTCAGCCCGAGCTGCCCGAGCCAGCCGGCGATCAGCTTGCCGGCGCGTTGCTGCTCGGGCGACTCGCTGCGTGTCCACAGGCGCAACTCGATGGGCTTGCCCTGCTTGTCCTCGCGGACGCCGTCAGCGTCGCCGTCCCGGTAGCCGGCCGCGTCGAGCAGGGCCCCGGCCTTCGTGAGATCGAAGCCGAAGGCCTCCTCGGCCGAGGGCGCCCACGCGCCGTCGGTGCCCGGCACGATGATCGACTGTCCCACCGTCCCGTACCCGCCCAGGCAGGTGGCGACGATCGCGCGCTTGTCCACGGCCCAGCTGATCGCCCGGCGAAAGGCGACGTCCCGCAACACCGGGTTCCCCAGCGAGTCACCGTCCTGGTACACATTCATCGCGAGCTCGACGAAGTACCGGATGTCGGCCGCCTTGGCGGTGATGCCGGGCGCCTTCTGCAGCGCTGAGAACTGCGCCGCCGGCAGGTCCTCGGCGACGTCGATGGCCCCGCTCTTCAGGTCCATCGCCATCGTGTCCTGGTTCTGGTAGATCTCGATGATGGCCTCATCGACCCTCGGCGCGCCCTTCCAGTAGTCGGTGTTGGCGACCAGGCGGATGTAGGAGTCCTTCTCGACCTCCACGACCTGGAAGGGTCCGGAGCCGATCAGCGGCGGTTCGGCGGCAAAGGTCGCCGCCTTGTTCCCCGGCACCTTCGACCAGATGTGTTCCGGCAAGATCGGGATGGGCAGCCGCAGCATGTTCGACTTCGGCTGCTCCAGGCGGAACTCGACGGTGGTGTCGTCGACGGCCACGGCCTTCTTGATGTGAGTCGTGCTCCCGGTGAAGGCGGAGAGCTCGTTGACGATGATGTAGTTGAACGTGAAGGCCACGTCGCGTGCCGTGAGCGGCTCGCCGTCCTGCCAGCGGATGCCGGGGCGGATGCGGAAGGTCCACGTGAGCCCGTCGTCGCTCATCGCCCAGCTGTCGGCGATCTCCGGCCGGACGGCGCCGTCGGGCGCCGTGCCGGTGAGCATGTCGTAGTTGAGGTGGTAGACCTCATAGGCGGTGGACGTGTACCCGGCGAACGGGTTGAGGCTGTCCAGGTCCTGGGTCGTCCCGAGCCGGAGGACGCTCGTCGCCGCCGCGGGGGACGGCGCCGAGGACGCGCGGACGATGGGGCCGCCCGCCATGACGAGCAGCAGTGCTGCACCGGCGATGATGATCAGGAACCTCGCCACCGGGCTCCTTTGACGTTGCGGCGCCCTCGTACCCTCACCATGGGGGCATCGACGCGACCCTACATCTTCGCCTCCCGATGTCCAGCATTGGGCGTTCGGGAGCCTGACCCGTCTGCATGGGGGCATGCGGAGCGTAGTGTTCGCCGAATCACCCGAAGAGGGTGATGTGACGAGCTTGCGCCACGGTAAGAGTGACGCACGATCGACCATCGACCGTCCCCTTCGGGGGCGAGGCGAGGAGGCCACGCATGGCTCACGACAACACGCTGCGGCCCAGTCCGCACCGGCCGCCCGAGCCGCCCGAGCCCCCGGAACCCGGGCGGCCCAACCCGCATCGGCCTCCTGAGCCGCCCGAGCCACCGGAGCCTCGCGAGGGCTGAGTGCCGCCCGCACCGGCCGATCGTATGGGACGTCCTGCCGCGGCGCCTCGGGCGCTGCTCGTCGAGGCGCCCTTCGAGCCGCTGCAGCGCGCGCGGCTGGCGCCCGCGCTGCTCAAAGCGGAGGTGCAGCAGCGCGGGATGCCTTGCGACGTCGAGCATCTGGGCCAGTCGTTCGCCGCCCTGCTCGGCCGCAGTGAGTACCTGCGCCTGCTCAGCGAGCTCCCCCCGGGCTCGCTCGCCTTGGACTGGGTCTTCGCCGAGGCCGTGTTCGGGGACTCCATCCCGCCTCCCCGCGCCTACGTCGCGGACGTGCTGGCCGGCGACTGGCGGCTCCCGGACGAGCTTGTCGAGCTCGTCCTGCGGGCTCGCGGACTGGTGGCGGGCTTCCTCCGGAGCGCGCTCGCGGACATCGACTGGTCGCGATACACGGTGCTCGGATTCTCCGCTTCGGTCGGGCAAACGGTGGCTTCGCTCGCCGTGGCCAAGGTGGTGAAGGAGGCCCACCCCGGCGCTCACGTCGTGTTCGGCGGGCCGGCGTGGCACGGCTTGATGGGCCGTCGTCAGCTGAGCGAGTTCCACTTCGTCGACGCCGCCTGCGAGGGCGACGGCGACAGCACGTTCCCGGCCTACTGCCTGTGGCTGGCGACGGGCTGTCGCGGGCCGAGGCCCAAGGGCCTCTTGTTCCCAGCTCCGGCCGGGGCAGGAGGCCGGCCGCCGGCTCCTCCGTCGATGGCCGGCCTTGACGCCTTGCCGACTCCGGACTACACGGACTTCTACCGCGCCCTCGGGCTGTGGGGCGGCGACACCCGCGTGGTCCAGCTGGCCGCGGAGACCTCGCGCGGCTGCTGGTGGGCGGCCCGTCGCCCGTGCGCGTTCTGCGGGCTGAACGGGTCCAGCCGGCGCTATCGGACGAAGTCGGCCGACCGCATCTTCTCCGAATTGCAGGAGCTGGACCGGCGCTGGCAGCCGTGGCTCATCGACCTGGTGGACAACGTGGTGCCGCCCGCGTTCCTGAACGCGGCGCTGCCGCGTCTCGCCGCGCAGCCCCTGAACGCGCGCCTGTTCTTCGAGGCGCGCCCCGAGCTGACGCGGGCCGAGTTGCGGCTCGCCGCGCGTGCCGGCGCGCACGTGCAGCTCGGCATCGAGAGCCTGAGCCAGCACGTGCTGGACCTCATGCGCAAGGGGACGGAGGTGGCCGGGAACCTGCGACAGCTGCGGTGGTGTCGCGACGAGGGCGTCCCCGTGACGTGGAACCTGCTGCACGGCGTCCCGGGGGAGACGGCGGATGACTACCGCGAGCTGCGCCGCCTGCTGCCGGCCCTTCGGCGGCTGCCGCCCCCTGAGGGCCGAGGTCCCGTGGAAGTGCAGCGCTTCAGCCCCTACTTCGACTGGCCGGCCGCGTTCGGAATCGTCAACGTCCGGCCGGCCTTCGCCTACCGGTACGTCTACCCGTTCAAAGGGACGAAGCTCCGGGACATCGCCTACCTCTTCGACCACCAAATGGCGCCGTCACTTCGTCCGGAGGAGCATCCCAGAGGCGAGCTCTCCGCGTTCCTGCGTCAGACAGACGAATGGATTGCCTCAGCGGCCGCGCCCGTCAGGCTCGCTTGCTGATCTGAGTCAACAGGCTGGCAGCCTCCGCGCTGGCGGCCGGTATGGGCAGTGCGGACAACGCCGCGTGCGCCGCCGTCAGGGGCCCCAAGGCCTCAGAATGCCGCTCGAGCCGCCAGAGGCAGCGCCCGAGCCCGAGCTGGGCCAGGACTTTCTCGATGACGAAGCCGAGCGACCCCCACCGGGCGACGGCCTCGCGATAGGCCTCCGCGGACTCCTGCCAGCGCCCTCCCTGCTCGGCGGCCAAGGCGCGCCACAAGGTCAGGACGGCCACGTCGAAGGGCCGGCTCGACAGGCCGTCGACCAGCCGCTCGGCGAGAGCATGCGCATCGAGCGCCGCCAGGGTGCGCAGGGCGAAGGGTAGGCCGGTCGCGATGGCTGCACGCTTGCCCCTCGTCGCCCGTTCGAGGGCCACCAGATCGGCCAGTCCCCGCTCGTCGCCGCCGGTGCCATGATGGACCGCGGAGAGGTAGCAGGAGCACGACCAAGTGTGATTCCCCACGGCGACGGACGCGATCACCTCCTCCGCTTGGTATGCCTTGTTGCGAGCCGTCTCGATGTCCCCCTGCAGAAGTGCGAGCAGTGCCAGGGTCGCTTGAAGCTCACCGAGCATCTGCAGGTCCCCCGCCTGCTCCAGTGCGGTCTCCAGCGACGGCCCGCCGGCTTGGGCCTCGTCCCATCTGCCCGCGCAGACGAGGTCGTAGCACATGCCCGCCTGGATCGCGTTGGCGCCATTGGAGTCGCCACGAAGGAGCATGTCGTCCACACCGGCCTGGCACATGGCGATGGAGCGCCCGGTGCCTTCGTACGTCATGAGCGCCCCAGCGTAATTGTAGTAGAGAGAGGTCAGATCCCGGCTTCTCCCTTGACTGACCGCCTGCTCGAGTGCGGTGGCGAGATCGGCCAGGCCGCCGGCATCCCCCTGACCACAGCGAGCGGCCCCGCGCCAGAGCAGGGCTCGCGCTGGCGTGGGCGCAGCGAGTGACGCGGCCATTGCCAGCGCGGCGTCGGCGGCGGTGATGGCCCCGTCGGGGCGGAACGCGAAGACGCAGGTCATGGCGTGCTCCTCGAGGGCCGCGACGAGTGTCTCGGACGGCCCGCCTTGCCGGAGCATCTCGAGCGTTGCCGCGGAGACCTCAGGCGCGTCGGCGTCCCCCATCAGGTTCATGAGTCTGATGAGCCTCGTTCGACCGTGAGCCGCGACCGCCGTTTCGCCCGTCGTCTCGGCTTCACGGAGGCCCTGCTCGATGCAGGCGCGCGCCTCGTCGAGCCGGCCGATGTGACTGAGTGCGTCGCCGCGCTCGATGATCGCCCAGGGGCGGCGAGGGTGACCCTCGGGCATGAGCGTCGACGCGGCCTCGAGGTGACCCGCCGCGCTGCGCAGGTCGACCGGCTGCGCCTGCAGGGCAGCACGCAGGTGCGCCTCGATGGCGGGCTCGAGCAGCTCGCCGGCGAGTGACGCGTCCGCGTCACGCGCCGCCTCGAACGCCGTGGTGAGGTGGTGGGCGATCAGGGCGGCCCGCACCCACTGCGCTTCCTCATGCTCCAGCCAGTCGGCGACGTCCCTGTGTCTCGTGGCACGGACGCGGCGCGGCAGCGTCGCGTAGGCTACGTCGCGGACCACAGCGTGCCAGAAGGCGAATTCGGATGCCGTCGCGGTGGGGTGTGCCACGGGCCGCACGAGCTCGCGCCCGGCGAGCCGGGTCAGGGCCTCGTCGACCGCCGCGTCGTCGTAGGCGCTCACCTCGTGCAGCGCCTCGCGCCAGAACGTCTGACCGATCACGGCGGCGTCCAGGAGGACGGCGCGCTCGACAGCGCCCAGCGTGTCCAGACGCGCGGCGATCAGCGCCTGAAGCGAGGGCGGCAGGAGTTCCGGCCTGGCGCTCCGCAGCTGCGGGTCTGCCGACCGGTCGCCCAGGAAGCGCACGATCTCCTCGGCATAAAGCGGGTTGCCGCCACAGCTGCTGGTCACGGCCTCCAGGACCTCCGTCCCGGCGTCCCGCAGCAGCAGAGACACGAGGCGTTCCGTCTCACGCAGCGACAGCGGGTGCAGGTCGAGCGTCGTCGGGCACAACGCCTCGCCGTCGAGGGCAAGACGCCAGTCCTCGGCGCCTTCGAGCAGCTCCGGCCGTGCGGTGAGGATCATCACGAGCGGCACGTCGGCGATCGTGGAGCGGAGGTGCCGCACGAGCTCCGCCAAGGTCGGGCTCGCCCACTGGACGTCCTCGATCACCAGCACGGTGGGGTGCGCCCGGGACATCGCTTCGACGAAGCGCGACCAGGCGGTGAAGTTCTCCGCCCGGGAGGCGTGGGCGCCGCCCGAGCCCATGAGCGCGCGGAGACGCTCGAGGACCCAGGGTTCGTCCTGCACTTCCGGAAGGCTGCGCTCGAGCTTGGCGGCGATCACCGTGTCGTCGTCACCGCTGACGATGCCCACGTGCTCCCGCACGATCTGTGCGAGCGGCCAGAGCCCTGCTCCTTCTTCGAACGGGCTGCACCGCACCTGCCGCCACTGCGCGAGGAAGTCAGGGCGAGCGTCGAGGCGCCGCGCCAGCTCGACGAGGAGCCGGGACTTGCCGATGCCGGCCTCGCCGACGACGAGCACCATCTGCGGCACCGTCGAGCGCATGGATCTCTCGAACACGCCGGTGAGGATGCCGAGCTCGACCTCGCGTCCGACGAGGGGTGCGGCCTCCGGCCGCCGCAGTTCCACGCCGAGCTGGGCGGCGACACCCGTCACCAGCCACGGCCGTTCAAGCGCCTGACGGCCCCTGAGCCTGACCCCGGGGAGCTCCCGGAACTCGGTGACGTGTGACGCCAGGGAGTGGGTCGACTCGCCGACGACGATGCCGCCGGGCGGCGCCAGCGCCTGCAGGCGGGCGGCCGTGTTCACCGCGTCTCCGGCCTGGAAGCTCTCGCCGGCCAAGGGGTTCACGTCGAGCCGGACCAGAGCACGCCCGGTGTTCACGCCGATGCTGGCGAGCACGGGCTCCTCCTGGTGGGTCAGCTCACCGAGGCGCTGCTGCAGGCGCAAGGCCGCGCGCACCGCACGCTCTGGGTCGTCCTCGTGCGCCCGGGGCACGCCGAACACACCTACGACCGCATCGCCGATGAACTTCTCGACGACGCCGCCGTGCTGCTCGATGATGTCGCGGGCGAGCGCGTAGAAGGCGCGCAGCAGGGCGTCGACATCCTCGGGGTCGCGACGCTCCGCCATCGCCGTGAATCCGACGAGGTCGCAGAACAGAGTCGTGATGAGGCGGCGCTCGGCGACCGGGGCGGGAGCGCCGCTGCGCGCGCCGAGACGCGTGCCGCACGACGGGCAGAAGCGCGCGCCGTCAGGCAGCGGTTCCGCGCAGGACTGACACAGCTCGCCCACGATCACCTCTCGCGGCAGCCCGACTGGTCCCCGAGCAGTGTCAGTCTACTGTGGCGGCCGGCGCTACGCGATGTCGTCGTCGCCCCGCCGGTATAATCACCGGGTCGTCACCTTCTCGTCCGCGACCTCAGCTGAGGTGATCATGAAGCCACGCACCATCCGCGAGAACGTCTATCTGCTCGGCGCCGTCGACTGGGACCGCCGCCTGTTCGACGCACTCATCCCGCTGCCCGACGGCACCAGCTACAACTGCTACTTCGTAGAGGGCAGCGAGAAGAACGTCCTCATCGACACCGTCGACCCCGCCAGGAGCGCCACCCTGATGCGCCAGCTCGACCAGCTCCCGGCGCCGGACTACCTGGTGATCCACCACGTGGAGCAGGACCACTCCGGCTGCACGCCGCTGTTGCTCGAGCGGTTCCCCGGGCTGACCGTGGTCTGCAACGAGAAGGCCAGGGCGATGCTGATCGACCACCTGCACGTGGACGACGCGCGCTTCCAGGTGGTCGCCGACGGAGAGACGCTCAGCCTCGGCGACAAGACGCTCACCTTCCTCTTCACCCCGTGGGTGCACTGGCCGGAGACGATGAGCACCTGGCTCGAGGAGGACAGGGTCCTCTTCAGCTGCGACTTCTTCGGCTCGCACTACGCCACCAGCGACGTGTTCGCCGACAAGCACGAGGTGTACGACGGCGCCAAGCGCTACTACGCCGAGATCATGATGCCGTTCGGCGGTCAGGTGCTGAAGAACGTCGACAAGGTGACGCAGTACCCGATCGAGATCATCGCGCCGAGCCACGGACCGGTCTACGACGACCCGGGGTTCATCATCGAGGCGTACCGCGACTGGGCCGGCGGCGAGCCGCAGAACATCGTCTGTCTGCCGTATGTGACCATGCACGACAGCACGCGGCTGATGGTCGACCATCTCACGGAGGCGCTGACCGACAGGGGCGTCGCGGTCGAGCGCTTCGACCTCACGACGCTGGACGCCGGCGAGCTCGCCAGCTCGCTGGTGCACGCCGGCACCGTCGTGCTCGGGACCCCGACGGTGCTCACCGGCCCGCACCCGCTGGCGATGTACGCGGCCGTGCTGGCCAACGCCCTGCGGCCGCGCGCCAAGTACGCCACCGTGATCGGGTCCTACGGCTGGGCCGGCAAGACCGTCGAGACGCTGGCCGGCCAGATGAACAAGCTCAAGCTCGAGTTCCTCGAGCCGGTGCTCGCCAAGGGCATGCCGCGCGAGGCGGACTACGCGCGGCTCGACGCTCTGGCCGACACCATCGCCGAGAAGCACAAGGACCTCGCGCCGCGGAACTTCGCCGACCTCACCGTCTGCCGCACCGACTTCTGAGCGGCGACAGAGCCTGACGGCGGGGGCAGGTCCTTCTCGCGCCGTCGAGTAGAGTACCGGCATGCTCACCGTCGTCCTCGGCCTGGGCTCGGCGCTCGGCTACGCGGTCCACGACTTCCTGATGGTCAAGGTCGTGCGCGCGGCGGCCGTGTGGACCGCGCTCGTCTGGTCCATGGGCGTCGGGCTCGCGATCCTGCTGCCGCTCGCCCTCGTGCTGACCGGCCTGCCCAGCGGCTCGGCCGAGTGGCGGGCCGCCGCCTACGCCGCGGCGAGTGGTCTGTGTGAGGCCGCGGCGCTGGCCTGTCTCCTCCGCGGCCTCGTCACCGGCAACCTCTCCATCGTCACGCCGCTGGCCTCACTGGCCGGCGGGTTCGTCGCGGTGATCGCCGTCATCGGCGGGGAGTCCCTCTCGACGGCGGCTCTCGTGGGTCTTCCCCTGGCCGTAGCCGGCGGACTGCTGGCGTCCGTCGAGAAGGCGCCGCCGGCGGAGGTCTTCGGCGCTGACGGCGAGACCTCCTCAGCCGCGCCGCGCACTCGCCGTGGCAGGCCCACGGCGGGCGCCGGCTGGGCCCTGCTCTCGTCCGTCCTGTTCGCGGTCGTCGTCTTCCTGATGGCCGAGGCCACGGTGCTGCATCCGGTGGCGATCGCGGCATACGGACGCCTTGGGACCATCGTCGTGCTCGTGCCGGTCGCCCTGCTGCTGGCCGGCCTGCGGCTGCCACGCCCGATCGCCGGTCGCTGCGCCGTGGCCGGGGTGTTCGACGCCGGAGCGTTCATCGCGTTCGCCGCGGCCGTCACCATCGGTCCGCTCGCGGTGGCATCCGTGGTCATCTCCCAGGGCGGCACCATGGCGGTGCTGCTCGGCTACCTGCTGCTCCACGAGCGCCTGTCGCGCCTGCAGTACGTCGGCGTGGCCTGCACGTGCGTCGCGGTCACCTTGTTCGCGCTCGGTTGACCGGCCGGGCCGCCGGACCGGTGGACCGCCGAGCGCCTTGCTCTCGGCGTCCTGCCGTCAGCTCCCCCGCTCGCGCAAGTACGCCTCGGCGATCTCGCGCAGCCGCATACGGTCGAACGGTCGGCCGTGCCCCGGGTAGACGACGTCCACCTCGAGCCGGCGGAGCAGCTCCATCGTCCGGAGGTACTGCTCCACGTCCGACTCCGGCAGTGTGTCGATCAGCCCGCCGTCGTACACGGCGTCGCCGGAGATGAGGGCGCGCTCCTCGTGGTCGATGAGCCCGATGCTGCCCGGCGTGTGCCCCGGGAGGTCGACGATGCTGAGCCGGCGGTCGCCGAGGTCGACCTCGTCGCCGCCCTGCACGAGGTGCGTCGGGGCGGCGCGCTCGGGCCGGAACGTGTACGGGTCGAAGCCCGCGTACGGCACGGCGTCGACCAGCACCGGCGGCGGCACGAACCCGCTCTCGGCCAACTGGGCGAGCAAGGGCTCAGACCACAGCGCCGGCGCGAGCGGCGCGCCGTCGCGCACCCGGCCCGCCAGTTCCTGCTCGGCCGGGTGCAGCAGGCGCCGCTCGAACTCGTGGAATCCCCCGATGTGGTCGATGTGCGCGTGCGTGCACACGCAGACGATCTCGCGCCGGCGTCCGCCACGGGCGAGGCGCGCCAGATAGGGGGTCAGCGCGCCGACGCCGTTCCCGGTGTCCACCAGCAGGTCCCGGTCGCGGCCGCGCAGGTACCACAGGCCGGCGCGCAACAGGTCGTCCATGTGCGGCTCGCTGATCACCGCCGTGCGCGCCGTGACCCAGGTGAGGCTGAACCAGTCCGCCGCCACGGGCAGGGCCGGCAGTCCGCCGTGGGGTGCGTCGAGGTGGCTCGCGTCCATGCGCTCATCCTCCCCGGCTCCTCCTCGTGGTGGCAACCCGCAGGCGCTCGCGCTCCAGTAGACTGACCGCGTGCTGACCATCCTCTCAGGCCTGCTCTCCGCCCTGTCCTACGCGACCAGCGACATGTTCTCGCAGCGCGTGACGCGCGAGACGCGTGCGCTCACGCAGATGGTGTGGGTGCTGGCCACCGGCGCCGTCATCATCCTGCCGGTGGCGCTGGTGCTGCGCGGCCTGCCGGACGAGGGCGAGTGGCAGGGCGCCGGGCTCGCCGCGCTCGCGGGCGTCCTCTACTTCGGCGCCCTCTTCTGCCTGCTCCGCGGGCTCAACGTGGGCGACCTCGGTCTGATCTCCGCGCTGGTCTCTCTCCAGGGCGCGTACCTCGCCGTCACCGTGATCCTGCTCGGCGAGCCCGTCACGCCGCTGCTTGGGGTCGCGCTGGCGCTCTGCGTCACCGGCGCGGTGCTCACATCGTTCGAGGGGCGCGCCGGTTCGACGCGGGGCGCGCCCTGGGCCTTCGCCGCCGGTCTCCTCTTCACCGGCGTGATGCTCTGCTACAACTACGGCGAGATCGACTGGCTCTCGCAGACGGCGATCTCGCGCACCGTGTCGCTGGCGATCGCGCTGCCCGTCGCGTTGCTGACCGGCAGCGTGGTCGTGCCCAAGGTCCTCCGCGTGCGCGCGGCCGGCGCCGGGGTGCTCGAGCTGGCCGGCCTCTCGCTGCTCACCATCACCTTCGCGCTCGGCCCGGCAACGGTGGCGGGTGTGACCACCACCCAATTCGGCACCTTCGCCGTCGTCCTGGGCTTCGTGCTCCTCCATGAGCGTCCGAAACCCAACCAGTGGGCCGGCATCGCCTGCACCATCATCGGCGTGAGCCTGCTGGCCGCAGTCACCTGAAGCCGCGTGGCCTCCGCGGGCTCAGGGCTTCACGTCTCGAGCGACCGTCCCGGAGGGCAGGCGGAGGTCAGGACGCGATGGGGCGGAGGTCAGGAGGCGATGGGGGTGTTGCAGTCGAAGCCCCCGGTCGAGTAGCAGCCGTTGTTGACGTTCTCCCAGCCGGCCGGGACTCCCGCCGTCTTGCAGACTTCCAGCACCTGCTCCTGCGGATCCGAGCGGGTGATGGTGACGAGGCTCGGTGTGCGCCACGGCCGGTGGGCCTCTTCCATCTGGTCCTCTGGTTCCTTCCCTCGTTACGTTCACCGGCGCGCGTCCATCCGGTAGACTGCCCGCACACTTCCGGGGACCCGGCCCCGCACCCGCGGATGCCGTGCCGAGCCCGGCCGTTCAAGGAGCACACCCGCGATGGCAGCGAATCTCATCGACGACAGCCACCTGAAGAAGACCCAGGAGATGTTCGCCAAGTGCCAGGAGGTCATCTCCGGCGGCGAGTCCAGCTACGCCCGGCTCATCGGCACGCGCCCGATCGTGATGGAGCGCGGCGAGGGCGCCTACTTCTTCGACGTGGACGGCAACTCGTACATCGACTGGTGCATCGGCTACGGCCCCATGATCTTCGGCCACCGGCCCAAGCCCATCCTCGACTCGATCGTCGCCCAGATCACGCAGGGCGGCATGCTCTACACGTTCCCGCACGAGCTCGACTACGAGGTGGGCCGCAAGATCGTGCAGGCCGTGCCCGGCATCGAGGAGCTGCGCTTCGCCAACTCCGGCTCCGAGGCCACGCAGGCGGCCATCCGCCTCGCTCGCGCCTACACCGGCAAGGACAAGGTGATGAAGTGGGAGGGGAGCTACAACGGCTTCCTCGACTGCCACGCCTACTCGCACGTGCCGGCCCTGGGAGCGGCCGGCACGGAGAAGTTCCCGCGCACGCTGCCCTCGGGCGCCGGCATCCCCAAGGCGATGGAAGAGACCATCGTCGTGGCGCCGTTCAACGACATCGACGCGGTGGAGGTACTGATCAAGCGCCACCGCGACCAGCTCGCCTGCGTCCTCGCCGAGCCGATCCTCGGTGACGCCGGCATCATCCCGCCGGTCCCGGGGTTCCTCGAGGGTCTGCGCCGCATCTGCGACGAGAACGACGTCGTGCTCATCTTCGATGAGATCATCACCGGGTTCCGCGTCTCGCTCGGCGGCGCGCAGGAGCTGTACGGCGTCACGCCGGACCTCACCTGCGTGGCCAAGGCGGTCGGCGGCGGCACGCCGGGCGCCGCCGCGTTCGGCGGCAAGAAGGAGCTCATGGCGCTCGAGGCCGACGGCACCGTGCTGCACGGCGGCACCTACTCGGGCAATCCGATGACCTTGGCCGGCATGAATGCCGCGCTCGACATCCTCATCAACGACCGCGAGCGCGTGTACGGTCACCTCAACACCATCGCCAACGCCATGGTGCAGGGCATGCGCGGCATCTTCGCCGAGAACGGCGTGCCGGCGTACATCAGCCAGGTGGGGCCGATGTGGCAGGTGTTCTTCGGTCACGAGGAGCCGGTGACGAAGTACCGCCAGGCGCGCGCCAGCGACACGCGGTTCTTCGAGCAGCTGCAGACCGAGTGCCAGATGCGCGGCGTGTACTTCCACAACTTCAACTTCGAGCGCTTCTTCGCGAGCACCGCGCACACCAAGACCGAGGTCGACCGCAGCCTCGAGGTGATCGCCGAGGCGACGAAGATCGTCAAGGACCGGCTGAGCAGCATTCCCGCCGGTCTCTGATCCAGGCGGTCCCGGACGGGGCGGGCGCGGCCGCGGGCCGCGCCCGCCCTGTTCGCGTGCGCCGTCTTGCTCCGCGCGCTGAGCCCCAGGGCGCGCGGGGGTCAGTCCGCCGGCGCGTACCGGCGGAAGCCCTGCTCGGCGAAGTGCGGGTCCAGGCCGAGGTACTCACCGATCCGGCGGGAGCGCATGACGGCGAAACTGACGCAGTCGACCAGACTCAGTCTCCGCCGTCCTGCGGTGAGTAGCGCCTGGAAGCCCGCGTCGTGCTCCGTCTCGTCGACCCAGAGTGGCTGGATCATCGGCAGCAGCTCACTCGTGAGCACGCGCACGGCGTCGAGACCAAGGCGGGCCTGCACGAGCGTGATCGCCTCCAGCAGCACGTAGTTGGTGGTCACGAACCCCTCTGCGTCATCCAGGCCGCGATCCCAGGCTGGCTTGACGACCGGGTAGCCTGCGTCCTCAGCATCGAGGAGGGCGAAGAGCGCGCTGGTGTCGACGAAGACGCTCACCACTCGATGGAGTCGACGAAGTAGTCGTCGTGACGTGCGGAAACGTCGCCCAGACCGGAGCGGAAGCGCCCGCATGCGGCCTTGGCTCGGTGCACCAGCTCGTCGCGCGTCGGCGCGGTGCTTCCGGCGGCCAGTCGCTCGTCCACGGCCTCTCTGACGAGTGCGGAGATCGAGACCTTGCGGCGCGCTGCCTCGCTGCGGAGCGCATCGGACTCAGACTGCGTGAACTGGATCTGCATCCGGACCATGGGGACTCCTCTGACCGTATGATGGCATCGGACTCAGTATGATGGCATCGCCGCTGGGGCGCAACAGGTCAGCGCAGGCTGAGGACCCAGAGCACCTGGTAGACGACGACGGCGGCGAACACGCCGGTCACGAGCGCCGCCGCCACTGTCGCCACCACGTACACGCGCAGGCGCCACAGCAGGATCGCGCCGAGGCTGACGATGCCGACCTTGAAGAGCAGGGCGGGCAGCGTTCCCGCGCTCAGGAAGTAGTCCATGATGTTGTTGGACTCGGTGGCGAACCCGAGCCAGAGCGAGTATCGCGTCAGCGCGAGGTCGGCGACGTTGAGGGCCGACAGCTCGATCAGCAGCAGGAGGAGCAGCCGGTCTCGCGACTCGCTCGGGCGAGCCCGGGTATGGCGGACGCGGAAGGCGCCGTTCACTGCGGCAGCCTCGCGACGACGATGCGCCAGGCGCCTCCGCCGGCGTGCTCGATCCAGGCGACCCTCTCGCCACTGACGGCGACCTCCTCGACGGCGCCGTCCGTCTCGGCGACGACGAACGCGTCGCCGGCGCCGGGGCGGCGGGCTATGACGCGACCGCCGGCCGTCGTTTCCTCTCCCCAGACCGCCGTCCGGCCGTCGTAGGACGGCCCCGCCAGGCCGGTGACGTCCGCCGCCAGGGTCGTCGTCTCGCCGCTGTCCACGTCGGCAAGGGCGACCACGCCGGAGCGCTCCGCGTCGGCGGACTGCCCCCAGACGAGCTCGCGGCCGGCGAGCGCCAGACCGGTGAGCCGGCCGTCTCCGATGGAGGCTGCGACCGGCCAGCTCGCTCCGCTGGCGACCTCCTCCGCGACGAAGGGGCCGGTCCAGCCCTTCGCCCAGACGACCAGACCGCCGGAGACGACCGGCGCCCCGTAGCCCGGCGCGATCTGAAAGCCCCACTCGCCGTGGATCCGGGCGCCCCAGACGGCGGGCTCGCCGATGTCCATGGAGGAGCTCCAGACGACCAGGTCGCCGGAGATGGCCGGGTACGAGTTCACCGACCCGATGTCGCCGAGAGTCCAGCGCCGGCCGGTCTGCGTGTCGTAGGCGATGGCCTGCGCAGCGATGCTCTCCGAGCGCTCGGCCTCGAACCAGACGGCGTAGCGCTCGCCGACGGCGGGGTCCCACGTGGTCCGCATGCCGGGTCCGGGGCCGAGCAGCAGGACCTTGCCGCGGCCCAGATCCATGTACTCGACGGACGCGCCGTCCTGCCAGATCAGGTGCTCGCCGTAGAGCCCGAGGCCGCTCAGCTCGCGGTGGCTGCGCGGGGTGAGCGTCCAGCCGTCAGCCTGCTTCTCCACCGTCGGGGTCTGGACGAACCGGCCGCGCTCGTAGCTGTAGCCGGCGCCCCCGAGGGCCGCGCCGGCGAGGAGGACGATGAGCGAGTAGAGCGCCGCCCGCAGCCACGAGGGGCGGCGCGCCGGCCGGCCGTCGGCAGCGGCGCCGGGCGGTGCGCCCACGGGCGGCGGGGCCGCCGGGGGCCGCGCCGGCGGACGCCGGTGACGGTGCGGCCGGCCCGGCGCTCTCGGTCAACGAGTCCTGCACAGGTGCAGCAAGTCCGCGTACACGCCGTACGCCGTCTGCGGGACGAGGGCGTGGCGCTCGCTGACGAACACGTCCGCCATCAGGTCGGTGTGCAGGAGCGCGCCGAGCGACTCGCCGGTCACCGCCGCGAGCGGATGCTCGATGTCGAGCTCTTCGGCGCGCAGGCGCGCGCGGACGCGGCCGGTGCGCGCGCCGGGGACGGCCGGCGGAGCCGCAGGGCCGGCCGGAGTGGCGTCCGGGCCGGCCGCGCATCGCCGCCGGCCTCCCCGCCCTCACGCCACACGCTCGTGACCAGCCGCAGCCGCTTGCCCTCCTCGCGCGCCCGCAGGATCCGCGCGAGCGGCACGTCGCGCAGGCTCTCGCGCTCGACGTCGGCCGGGGTGATGCCGGCGTCCATCGGCGACGTTGGCCAGCGCCGCCGCCTTGCTCGCCGCGTCCCAGCCGTCCACGTCGTTGCTCGGGTCCGCCTCCGCGTAGCCCTCGGCCTGGGTCTGGGCCAGCGCGTCCTCGAACGTCCTGCCGGTGGCCATGGCGTCGATGATGAAGTTGGTCGTGCCGTTGAACACCGCCTCGAACCCCAGCAGCGCGCAGTCCGGCAGCGTGTACTCGAGGAGGCTGAAGACGGGGAGCCCGTCCATCACCGTGCTCTCGAAGCGGATGCGGCGGCCCGCGGCGGCAGCCGCCGCCGCGACCTCGGGCCAGTCCCAGGCGATCGGGCCCTTGTTGGCGGTCACCACGTCCATGCCGAGGCGGAACGCCTCGAGGACGTGGGCGGTGGCGGCCGGCCGGTAGGTCGTCTCGCCGGCCGCGACGCCCGCCGCCACGCCGGTGAGGTCGCCCATCACCGTGAGCTCGACGAGCACGTCGGCGCCGGAGGCGGCGAGCAGCTCGGAGGCCGGCATCGGCGCCTGCGGCGGGGCCGGCGCCTCCCCGACGGCGGCGAGCACCTCGCGCCGGCGTGAGCCCGGCCGGCTCGAGCAGGCTGCCGCGGCGCGTGCCGGCCGCGGTGATCAGCACACGCAGGCCGTGGCGCTCGGCGAGGACGCGCTCCTGCGCCGCGAGCAGCTCGCAGAGCGCCCTCGCGACGCTGCCGAAGCCGAGCAGGCAGAGCCGGACGGTCTTCAGGCTCGTCCGGCGCCGGCTCGTCGCCGAACCCGGCCAGCGGCAGGCGGACGTCACGCACGGCGCCGGCCGCCGGCGCCGAGCGCCGCGGAGCGGCCGGGCCGCCGCTCATCGCACCGACCGGGAGAGGTCGCCGACGGCGGCGACCAGCACGCTCGAGCTCGCCCTCCGTGGTGTACGGGGCGAGCCCGACGCGCACGAGACCGCCGCGTGGCTGCAGGCCGAGCAGCTCGACCAGCCGCTGCGCGTAGAAGTCGCCGTCCCAGGTGAAGAGGCCGCGCGCGCCGAGCGCGCGGCAGACCTCGCCGGCCTGGAAGCCGTCGAGCGTGAACGAGACGGTGGACGTGCGCGGGCTCCCCTCCGGCGGCCCGTAGAGCGTGACGCCGGAGATGCCGGCGAGCTGCTCGCGCAGCCGCTTCGCGAGCGGCTGCTCGTAGGCCTCGCCGGCCAGCATGCCGGCGACGACCGCCCGGCGCCGGCCTTGCAGGCCGGCGGGCAGGCGGTCCTCCACCATGCCGAGGTGCCGCTCGCCGAGGTCGGCGATGAAGTCGATGGCCGCGGTCGTGCCCGCCATGCCCTCGTGGTTCAAGGTCCCCGTCTCCCACACGTACGGCGGGTCCGGCTCCTGCGTGCTCAGGCGCACGGGCTCGAGCAGCTGCGTCGTCTCCTTGCGCGCGTACATGAGGCCCACGTGCGGGCCGAAGAACTTGTAGGCCGAGCAGAGGAGGAAGTCGCAGCCGATCTCGCGGACGTCGATCGGCCCGTGCAGCGCGTAGTGCACGGCGTCCACCACGCTGAGCGCGCCGGCTTCGCGCGCCAGCGCCGACGCGCGCGCGACGTCGTTGACGGTGCCCACAGCGTTGGACGCGTAGCCGACGGCGACCAGCCGGGTCTTGCCCGGCTCCACCAGTCGCTCGAACGCGTCCCAGTCCAGCGTGCAGGTCTCGAGGTCCACGGGCACCTCGCGGACGACTGCGCCGCGCTCGGCCAGCCGCAGCCACGGGCCGCGGTTGGCCTCGTGGTCGAGCTGCGTGATCAGGACCTCGTCGCCGGGCTTGATGTCCCGCGCGATCGCGTCGCTCAGCAGGAAGGCGAGCGTGGTCATGTTGGCGCCGTAGCTCACCTCGGTCCAGTGACAGCCGAGCAGGTCGGCGGCGGCCTCGTGCGCCGCCTGGATCACCGCGTCGGTCTCCTCGGAGGTGACGAACGCGCCGTGGATGTTGCAGTTGTGGTTGGCGAGGTAGTCGGCGACGGCGTCGATGACGCGCTGAGGCGTCTGCGTGCCGCCCGGCCCGTCCAGGTAGGCGGCCGGGCGGCCGTCCACCACCCGCTTGAGTGCTGGGAACTGACTGCGCACGTAGGCGACGTCGAACGCGGGCATGGCTCACCTCGGGCCGGGGGTGGCAGGTACACCAGTGTACCGTCCCGTGCAGGAAGGGCGCACATGGGGCAGGATGGTAGGACGATGGCGAGCGGCGGCGACAAGATCACGGGCGAGGCGAGCGCGCGCGGGGCGAGCACCCGCGCGCGTTCGCTTGCGCGCGTGCTGGAGCGCGAGTTCCCGGTCATCTGCTTCGCCTGGGACGGCACCGCGGTGGCGCGCCGGGGCGACGACGCCGCGGCCGTGCGCAGCCGCGTCGAGCGGCTCACGGCGCTCGGCGTGGACGTCGCCGTCATCAGCAGCGCGCACGTTCGCGAGGTGGACGAGCAGCTGCGCGCGCGTCCGGGCGTGGAGGGCCGTCTCTTCCTCTACCTCTCCCGCGGCTCCGAGGTGTACGTGGTCGGACCGTCCGGCCCGCGTCTGCTCGAGCGCCGCAACGCGACGCCGCTCGAGGAGGAGCATCTGGCCGCCGCCGCGGAGGCGCTGCTCGAGCGGCTCACGGCGGCGGGTGTCGCGGCCCGGCTGGTGCCCGGCCACCTGAACCGGCGCTCGGTGGACCTCGTGCCGGGCTGGGCCGAGCCGCCGGGCGCGGAGGTGGCGGAGCTGCAGCGCGTGGTGGACGAGCGGCTGCGCGCCGCCGGCTTCGACGGTCTCCACGGCGTGATCGAGCTGGCGCGCGAGCTGGCGAGAGAGACCGGCCTCGCGCACCCGGCCGTGGACAGCGACGTGCGCCACGTCGACATCGGCCTCACCGGCAAGAGCGACGCCCTGCGCGCCGTGACGCGCTCGCTGGTGCTGGGGCGCGGCCGGCAGCCGCGCGACCTGCTGGTGCTCGGCGACACCTTCGGCGCCGTGGCCGACGGCCGGGGGACCGACTCGGCCATGCTCATCCCCGAGCTTCGCCGAGCGACGTTCATCAGTGTCGGGCGCGAGCCGGCCGGGGTGCCGCCGCAGGTGCTGCACGCCGGCGGCGGCCCCGTCAGGTTCCTCGATATCCTCCACGACCAGCTCGCGATGCGCGAGATCGTCGCGGAGCGCAGCTTCCCGGAGCCGACGAGCGACCCCGCCTGGCGGTTCGAGGTCAAGGGGTTCGACCCGTTCCGCGAGCGCGAGGTCGAGACCTGGCTCACGGTGGCCAACGGCGAGACGGGCACGCGCGGCGCGCTCGAGGAGGGCTCGGCGATCAGCACGCCGGCCACCTTCGTCGCCGGCGTGTTCGGCGACGGGACCGGCGACCCGGCCTTTCGCCAGCCCGTCCCGGCGCCCGACTGGACCGGCCTGCGCCTGATGGTGGCCGGCAGCGCGCTCACGCTCTCCAACGGCGAGATACTCGAGCACGAGCGGGTGCTGGACCTGAGGCACGGCGTGGTGTTCCGTACCTGGCGGCAGCGTCTGCGCAGCGGCCGGACGGTCCGCATGCGCACGGCGCGGTTCGCCTCGCTGGCGGACCGCCAGCTCATGGCCGCCCGCGCCGAGGCCGTCCCCGAGGACTTCTCCGGCTCGCTCGTCTGGCAGAGCGCCATCGGTGTGACGCACGCCGGCGGGGCGACCAGGGAGGTCGAGTTCGACGTGCTCGAGGACCCGCCCGGCATGGTGGCGAGCACGCGCGGGCGCGGCGGCGGCGGGCACGTGCTCGCCGTGACCACCAACCCGGCGCCCGGCTCGCCCGTCGCGCGCACCCCACAGCAGGCGCGCGACGTGATCGGCGGGCGCCTCGAGCCCGGCGACCCGGCCACCGTGGACCGGCTGGCCGCGATCGTCTCGGCGCGCACCAAGGTGCCCTCGCCGGAGGTCGCGCGCCGCGCGCTCCAGCGGGCGCGCGAGACCGGCTTCGACGAGCTGCTGCGGCGGCACCGGGCGGCGTGGGACGCCGCCTGGAGCGCCGCCGACCTGCGCGTGGACGGCGACGCCGCCGACCAGCACGCCCTGCGCTTCGCCATCTACCACATGATCAGCACGGCGCATCCGGGCAAGGACACGGTCTCCATCGGCGCGCGCGGCCTGGGCGGCATGTCGTACTTCCTCCACGTCTTCTGGGACACCGAGATCTTCGTGCTGCCGTTCTTCATCTACACCCAGCCCGAGACCGCGCTCACGATGCTCAAGTACCGCTACCGCAACCTCCCCGGGGCGCGCGAGAAGGCGGGGCACATGGGGTTCAAGGGCGCGCTGTACCCGTGGGAGTCCGCGGACAAGGGCATCGAGACGACGCCGCCCTACGGGTACGGACCGAGCGGCGAGCAGGTGCCGATCCTCTCCGGCCTGATGGAGCACCACATCTCCGCGGACGTGGCGTGGGCGGTGTGGGAGTACTGGAAGGCGACCGGAGACGACGGCTTCATGGCGTCCATGGGTGTCGAGATGCTGCTCGAGACGGCGCGGTTCTGGGTGTCGCGCGCCGCCAGCGACGACGAGGGCAGGTATCACGTCAACGTCGTCGTCGGCCCCGACGAATACCACGAGGGCGTCAACGACAACGCCTACACCAACGTTCTCGCGCGCTGGAACATCAAGCGCGCGCTCGAGGCGCTTGCGTGGCTGCGCGAGCTCGACCCCGACCTCGCCGACGCGCTCACCGCGCGGCTGGAGCTCTCCGTCACGGAGCTGTTCGGCTGGCGCAAGGTGATCGACGGGTACGTGACCGGATTCGACCCGGAGACGCTGCTCTACGAGCAGTTCGCCGGGTTCTACGACATGGCCGACGTGCCGCTCGAGAAGATCCGCCCGCGGCCCATGGCCGCCGACCTGATGCTCGGCCGCGAGGTGACGCTGGTGAGCAAGGTGGTCAAGCAGGCCGACGTGGTGATGCTCTGCCACGTGCTCGCCGACGAGATCGACGAGGAGGCGACGCGGGCCAACTACGACTACTACGAGCCCATCACCTGCCACGGCAGCTCGCTCAGCCCGGGCATCCACGCCGCCGTGGCGGCGCGCCTGCACGACGTCGCGGAGGCCACCGAGTACTTCAAGATGGCTGCCGCGATCGACCTCGCCGACAACATGGGCAACGCGGCCGCCGGCCTGCACATGGCCACCATGGGCGGCCTGTGGCAGGCGGCCGTGATGGGGTTCTGCGGCGTCATGCGCCGCGGCGAGGCGCTGCGCCTCGACCCGCAACTGCCGAAGGCCTGGAGGCGGGTGCGCCTGCCCCTGCGGTTCCGCGGCGCGCGGCTGCACCTCGACTTCCGCGCCAGGAGGGACGGCGTCGAGGTGGGTATAACCGTCGATGAGGCGCCGGTGATGCTCCAGTTGGACGGGGTGGAGCGCGAGCTCGACCTCGGCGAGCACATGCTCCGGCGCCGGAACGGAGAGGCCTGGCAGGTGGACGCACCATGACACTGCTCGTCGCAGTCGCGGACGCGGAGGCCGACCGCGAGCTGGTGAACTCGGCTCGCGCATTGGCGGACGCCGCGCGCTGGGAGGCGCGCGGCGTGCACGTGCGCGAGCCCGGCGTGCCCGAGCCCGGCAGCGCCGAGCTCGAGGGCCTCGAGGTCGTCGCCGTGGACGGCGACCCCGTCGAGGCCCTGACGGCGCTCGTCCGCGAGGCCTCCGTCGACGCCGTCGCCTTCGGCCTGCGCTGCTCCTGCACGCCCGGGCAGACCTCGGGCCTGGGCCACGTGGCGGAGGCTCTGCTCAACAGCCACGTCGCCCCGGTGCTGCTGGTGCGGCCGGGCATGCGCCGCGTCGCCGGCCTCAAGCGCTTGTACGTGCCCCTGGAGGGCAGCCCGTCGGCGTCCGCCGCGATGCGCGCCGCCGACGACGCGCTCTGCGCCCGCGGCCGGGAGATCGTGATGCTGCACGTGGTCACCGGCGGCGAGACGCCGGCCGAGACCGGCAGCCTGCCGGCTCCGCGCATGACGGACCAGGAGCACTACGAGTGGAGCGCCTGGCAGGACGAGTTCACCATGCGCTTCTCCACCTGCCCCGAGGGCGGCCGCCACCGGGTCGCTGTCCGCGTCGGCGACCCCGCGGTCATCATCGCCGAGGAGGCGGAGAAGAACGGCGCCGAGCTCATCGTCCTCTCCTGGAACGGGAGCTTCGAGAGCGGGCACGGCGCCGTGATCAAGTCCTTGATCGAGACGGCGCCGTGCCCGCTCCTCCTCGTGCCCAGCGACCCTGCCGCAGGAGGCCTCGACCGGCTGACAGTCCCGCGTCGCCGCCTGGCGACGCAGACGCTGCGCCGCGCATCGACGAGGCTCACTACCGCGCTCTCTACGAGGAGTCGCCCATCGCCATCGAGGTCTTCGACGCCGCACGGGAAGCTCGTGATGGTCAACCCCGCCTGCCTCCGGCTGTTCGGCGTAGAGGACGCGGCGGAGCTCCCGGGCTCTCGACCTGTTCGCGGACCTCGACCTCACGGACGAGCAGAAGGATCTCCTGCGGAGCGGCCAGGCGGTCCATTGCGAGCACTGGTTCGACTTCGACGCTCGCGAGATCCCGTCGATCCTCACGCAGACGAGCCGGGAAGGCCGTAGTCGCACTCGAGCGCCACATCGCGCCGCTGCCGGAGCCCCCCGGCGGATACATGGTCCAGCCCCTGGATGTCACGGCGAGCCGGCGCGCGGAGCTGCTGCTGAGTGTCCCGTCGGAGATCCTCGCGATCCTTGCGGAGTCGCGGCCGGTGACGGAGACGGCGCACCGCATCGTCGACGCCGTCAGGCGCGCCTCCGGTTTCTCGGCCGTCGGCATCCGCCTCAAAGACGGCGAAGACGACTATCCCTTCCTCGCCGCCTCCGGCTACGAGGCGCACTTCATCGACGCCGAGAACAAGCTCACGTCGGCGTCCGACGACGGGCGCCTGTGTCGCGCCGAGGACGGATCCGTGGCCCTGGACTGCACCTGCGGCCTCGTGATCCGCGGTCCCCGGTTCCCGGGCGACCCCCTGTTCACCGCCGGCGGCAGCGTCTGGACCAACGACAGCCCGGCCATCCTGGAGGTGCTCGACGAAGGACGATCCCCGGCACGCATCTCGCGACCGCTGCACCCACATCGGGTACCGCTCCATCGCGCTGGTCCCGGTGCGCGCCGGCGACCAGACCCTGGGCCTGCTGCACCTCGCCGACAACGGCTACGACCGGTTCAGCGACGAGTCCATCACGTTCTTCGAAGGGCTCGGCGCGAGTATCGGCCTGGCTCTGACGGCGCCGTGAGGCCGAGGAGGACCTGCTGCGGAGCGCCGACGAGCTTCACCGGCAGCTCTCGGACACCATCAAGGCCATGGGCGCCATCGTCGGCATGCGCGACCCCTACACTTCGTCGCATGAGCGGCGGGTGACGGCGCTGGCCGCGGCCATCGCCGACGAGCTCGGCCTGGACGCAGAGCGCCGCGAGGCCATCGTCTTCGCCGGCGAGGTGCACGACATCGGCAAGGTGGGTGTGCCGGCCGAGATCCTCACCAAGCCGTCGGCGCTTGAGCGATGCGGAGTTCTCGCTGATCCGCCAGCATCCGGAGGCGGGCCGCGACATCCTCAGTGGCATCGACTTCCGCCGTCCGGTCGCCGACATCGTCGCCCAGCACCACGAGCGACTGGACGGCTCGGGGTATCCGGACGCGCTGGTGGCGGATCAGATCATGCTCGAGGCAAGGGTGCTGGCCGTGGCGGACGTGGTGGAGGCCATGGCGTCGCACCGGCCGTATCGTCCGGGCCTCGGCATCGACGCGGCGCTCGCCGAGATGCGAGCCGGCGCCGGCGGGCGGTACGACGCTGACGTCGTCGCCGCCTGCGACCGCGTGTTCGCCGCCGGCTTCGCCTTCCCCGACGACTAAGCGGACGGCGCGGGGCGCGGCGCGCCCGCCGTCACCACGGCGGGCTTCCTGCCGAAGGCGAAGATGAGCGCCACCCCGATCACGACGCTGATGATGCTCACCCACTGCGGCTGCGTGAGCCCGGCGAACCAGACGGGGTTGATGCGCACGAACTCGACCAGGAAGCGCTCGACGCCGGAGAGGACGAGGAACCAGCCGAACGTCCACCAGCCGGACTTGTCGTAGCGGGTCGCGAGGCGCCAGAGGATCCAGACCACGAACGCCATGGCGATGATCTCGTAGATGGGCGTGGGGTGGACGGTGACGCCGGGCGGGGTGGGCACGGTGCCGTTGGGATAGCCCATCGCCCAGGGGAGGTCGCTGGGCCGGCCGTAGTCACCGTCGCCGGCCAGCTGGCAGCCGATGCGCCCGATGAGGTAGCCGAGGGCTGTGGCGGGCGCCATGGCGTTGGCGATGATGTCCAGGGAGTACTCGGCGCACGAGCGTCCAGCCCACGACGCCGAGGAACCCGCCGATGAGGCCGCCGTACCAGACGAAGCCCGCTCCGCCGAAGGCGGCGCCCCAGAAGTCCGCCTTGACGGCGGCGTAGTTCTCGATGAGGTAGTAGATGCGCGCGAAGACGAACCCGCCGACGCCGGCGGCGATGATGAGCTCGTAGGCGAACTCCGCCGGCACGCCGCGGCGGCGCACCAGCGCGCGCACGATGGTCATGCCCGGCACGATGAGCGCCAGGGCGGCCATCAGGCCGAAGCTGTAGAAGCGGAAGTCGCCGAACTGGAAGAGGATGGGTCTCATCGTGTGGCCAAGTGTAGGGGGTGGCGCGGCCGCGCGCGAGTCGTCACGCGGGCGGGGCGACGGGGGGCGAGGCGGAATCGGGCGGGTCGGCGGAGGGCGGGCCGGCGGCAGCGCCGCCCGCCAGCTCGGCCGCCAGCGCGGGGTCGAGGTCGCCGTTGTACGGCGACACCGCGTTGGCGGCTCCGGCGGCCGCAGCCAGACGCAGCGCGGCGGCCGTGCCGTCTCCGCGCTGCAGCGCCAGCGTCAGCCCGGCCGAGAAGCAGTCGCCCGAGCCGACGGGGTTGACGGCACGGACCGGCGGCGTCGCCACCTGCCAGGCGTCGCCGTCCAGGATGCCGGCGGCGCCGGCGGCGCCCAGCGTGAGCACCGCGCCGGCCGCTCCGGCGTCGAGGAGCCGCCGCGCCAGCTCGACGCCCTCCTCGACGAGCTGCTCGCGGCTCGGCGTGCTTCTCGTCGTCGCAGTGCGCCTCGGGCGCGCCGACGGCGGTGCAGGCCTCGGCGAGGTTGACCTTGACGAGGTCCGGCCGCGCCGCGAGCGCGCCCGCGAGCTGTTCCCCGGTCGCGTCCACAAGCACCTTGAAGCCGCCGGACCGCGCGGCGGTAGCAGCGCCGCGTAGAAGCCCGGCGAGACGCCCGGCGGCGCGGCGCCCGTCACCACGGCCCACTCGCCCGGCGTCGCGGTGCGGGCGGCGACCAGCTCCGCCAGCGCCGCCTCGCCCGCGGCCGTCGACCTCCGGACCGGCCTCGTACAGGCGCGTGACGGATCCGTCGTCCCCCAGGACGACGGTCGAGACGCGCGACTCCCCGCCGGTCGCGACCGTCTCCAGCTCGAGACCCTCCTCGAGCGCGAGCTCCTCGATCAGCCGTCCGCTTCGTCCCGCGGCGAAGCCCACCAGCACCGCTTCGCCGCCGAGCGCCCGGGTCGCCCGCGCCACGTTCGAGCCCTTGCCTCCGGCCTGGGTGCGCAGCTCGCGGCAGCGGCTGATGCCGCCGGGCCGCACGCTGTCGGTCCGCAGCACGCGGTCTATGGCGAGGTTGGGGCAGATGACGAGCGTCACGGTATCGGGGACCTCACGTCCGGGAGTGGCCCGCGGGGGCCGGTCTTGAGCGCGCGCGCCGCCTCAGCGCTTGACGTGCACGTACCCCTTGCCGTCGGCGATCTTGACGTTGGTGTCGAGCGCCGCCGAGAAGCCCTGGAAGCGCTGCAGGATGCTGTCCGCCTGCGAGCCCTTGACCACCGAGGGGACGCCGGACCCGCCGCCGACCACCGGCACGAGCTGTGCGTCGATGCCGTCCTCCGAGACCTTCGCGCGCACGAGGATCGTCTCCGCCGTCTCGCCGCTGAAGCCGCTGAACACCAGGTTGCCGAGGCTGTAGAAGATGAGCCCGTCGTTGTACTCCTCCACGCCGTCGAGCAGGTGCGGGTGGTGGGCGAAGATGATGTCGGCGCCGGCGTCGATGATGGCGTGGCCCTGGCTCTCCTCGAGGTAGGTCGGCGCGCGCTTGTACTCGAAGTTCCAGTGCCAGCCGACGATGACGAAGTCCGCCTTCTTGGCGGCGGCCTTGACCGCCCGCTTGACGGCGCTGATGTCGGCCCTGCCCGGTGCGACGCCGGGGCTCGACGACGTGGCCGGGTACCCGACGGGCAGCACGTCGGTGAACCCGAGGAAGGCGACCTTGACGCCGTCCTCCGTCTTGAGGATCGTGCCGGACATCGCCTCGTCCAGGTCCTTGCCGGCGCCCACCACGGCGATGTCGTTCTTTTCGCAGTACTTGATGCTGTCGAGCAACCCGCTGTCTCCCATGTCGCCGGCGTGGTTGTTGGCGTGGGTGACGACGTTGATGCCGCTGGCGGCCATCGCCGGCGCGAGGTCCGGATTGCCCTTGATGACGACGTCCTTCCAGCCTTGCGCGTCGCCGCCCGTCGTGAGGGGGCTCTCCAGGTTGACGAAGCCGAAGTCGCTCTTCTCGAAGGTGGGCGCGATGCTCTTGAAGAGGCCGCTGCCCATGGAGGCGACCACGCCGCTCACGCCGAAGCCGCCGATGACGTCGCCGCCGGCGGTGACCGAGAACTCGGGCGCCGCGCTCGGCGTGGGACTGGGCGAGGGCGCCGGTGAGGCCTCGGCAGCGGCCGGCGGCGAGACGGAGGCCACCGGCGTGCTCGCTGCGGACGCGCCGGCCGTGGGCTCGCCGGCGGCCGCGGTGTTGCCGCCGCCGAAGGGACCCAGGCCAGTCGCTGCCGCGACGCCCACGGCTGCGGCGATGATGATGAGGAGCACGATGAGCAGGACGAGCCCGCCGCCCCGGCGCTTGCGGCGGCGGTCGCGGCCGCGCGGCGGCCGGTCGTAGGGCGGGCGGCCGCCGGACGAGGAGCCGCCGTCTCCGGGGACCACTCCGTCGGACCACGGGCCGCCCCAGGATGCGGACGAGCCGGGGGCCTCGTGGTCCCCGGCGCGGTAGGTGGTGTACGGCTTGTCCCAGCGGTTCGTCATTGGCGTCTCATAGTACACGCGCGACCTTCCCTCCGCGTTCTCGCCGGCCCGCGCGACTCCTGCCCCGTCGCAGGGCCCGATGATAGGCTGGCCGGGTCGTCGCGAGGCAGGGGGAGATGCGCCCAGGGGTCCACAGGAGCAGCGTCGCGTGCGGACCCGGCGCGCGCTCGCGCCGCCGCACACGCACGAGGTGTCGCGTCGCGCTCAGCGCGGCGCTCGCCCGCGCAGCCCTCAGCTCAACGCTCGCCCGCGGCGCCCTCATCTGCGCCGCCGCCGCCCTGGTCCTCTTCGGCTCGGCCTGCTCGTTGGGCGCCGGGGACGGCAGTTCCGAGGCGAGTGCGCAGCAGGCGCGGGTCCTGGCGCTCGCCCGCGCACAGCTCGGGCAGGCGGCCGCGGGGCTGCGCGCCGGCGATTCCGCCGCATTCGCGCAGGCCCTCCCCGTGAGCTCCACCGCGTCCGGTGGGCGGCTACGCGAGCGCCTCGACGAGGTCTTCGCCGCGCTCTCACCGCTGCCGTGGTCCACGTTCGGCTTCTCGGTCGCCCCGCTCCCGGACGAGGACGGCGTGTACCGCGTGGTGGGCAGCGGCCGTCTCGGCACGACCGGACCGGCCGACAGGCTGGCCGTCGTCCGCTACCTCCGGCTCTCCCCGGAGGCGGACGGCGTCGCCGTCTCCGCCGACGAGACCCCGGAGGACCTCCGCCGCCGGTACCTCATGGCGCTGCACGACCCCCTCGTGCTGCAGCGCCCCGGCTTCGTGGTGCTCGCCGACCGCTGGGCGCGGGGCAGGGCGCGCACCGTCGCCGCGGCCGCCGAGCGGGCGCGGCCGCAACTGAAGGCGCTCGGCCTGGACACCAGCCCCACCGTCCTCGTCACCATCTACGGCTCCGCCGAGGACGTGCGCGACGCTCTCGCCGTCAGCCTCCCGACCGTGCGGCTCAGGTTCTTCGCCCATCGACCTCTGCGCGTGGCCGAGGAGGAGTGGGACGTCGACGACGTGGGCGTCATGGGTCCCTGGCTCCGCGACCCCGGCCAGTCGATCGACGGCGTGCTCCTGCACGAGCTGGCGCACGCCTACACGATGCGCTGGTTCGAGGATGCGGCCGAACCCCCGGCGCTGCTCGTGGAGGGCATCGCGGCGGCGGCCGAGGGCGTGCCGGTCTCCCCGGGGCTGCGCGACGAGGTCGCCTCGGGCAACCAGCTCTGGCCGCTGCCCGAGTCGTTCGCGGTGAGCGACGTGTGGGACGGCGGGGACATGGAGGCGATCGGGCTCGGGTACGAGATCGGCCGCTCGCTCGTCGACTACGTGGACGTGCAGTGGGGCGCCTCGCGTCTGGAGGCGTTCGTGCGCGCCGTGGCCGGGGCGAAGCCTACGGAGACCGGCTTGGGCGCCGCGCTCGAGGAGGCGCTCGGCGTGGGCTGGGACGAGTTCTACGCCGGCTGGCGCCGGTTCGTGCTGCGCGGCGGCTGACGAGATGCGCGGCGGCTGAGGGCCGCGCCGCCGACCTCGGACGCGGTGCGGCTCGGAT
Source organism: uncultured Thermoleophilia bacterium (assembly GCA_963793605.1). GTDB lineage: Bacteria > Actinomycetota > Thermoleophilia > UBA2241 > UBA2241 > CAIXSE01. Next base: position 46,912 of record CAWCAH010000003.1, on the reverse strand, counting down.
GCACGCCGGTCGGGCGGTCCGCAACGGGGCCGTACAATGTGATGATGGCCCCCGGATCCCGCAGAGCGCGCTCCCTCCTGCTCCTCGCCGGAGTGGCGCTGGTCGTCGCCGTCGTCGCTCTGGTCGTCGCCGGGACCATCCTGCCGCTCGCGGCGACCGAGGAGTCGCCCGCGGCGCTGGCCGCGACGCCGCGCCCGGCCGTCGCCGCGGACATGGAGGCGGCGGCCGCGCGCGCTACGGAGGCGCTGCGGGCGCGCGACGCCGCCGCCTGGCGCGCGGCGCTCCCGGCGCGCGGTGACGCGCGCCGGTCGGTCGACGGCCTGTACCGGCGCCTTGTGCGGCTGCCGTGGACCGGGGTGCGCATCATCGCCGAGCCGGTCGAGGGGTTGCCGGGCCGGTTCTACGTGGGCGCCGTCGGGGAGCTCGGCGGCGCCGAACCGGCGGACCGGATCATGGCGCGGCGGGTCTACGAGGCCGTCGTGCGCGACGGCCGGCTCACGCTGCGCGACGACGTCACGCCGGCCAAGATCCGCGGACAGCAGGTGATGGCGTTCGAGAAGCCCGTCGCCGTGCGCCGCAACGGGCTCATCGTGATCGCCGACAAGGCCGAGCAGGCCGCCGCGGAGGAGCTCGCGCGCGCCGGCGACCCGGCGCGCGAACGCCTGGAACTGCTCGGGATCACGTCTCGCAAGCCGGTCGTGGTGTACTACTACGCCTCGCGCGGGCAGTTGCTGCGCTCTCTCGGCGAGGACCCCGGCGAGGCGCGCATCCGCTTCTTCTCGCACGCGCCTCTCCACCTGGACGAGACGCGGACCTGGACGCGCGACGTGGGCGTGCTCGGTCCTGCCCTGGCGGGCAAGGAGGCCTGGGCGCCGCAGATGCTGGCGCACGAGCTGACGCACGCCTACACCTCCTCCTGGTTCCGCGGCACGAGGCACGCGCCGACCCTGCTCGCCGAGGGCCTGGCGACGGCGGTGGAGGGGGGCCGGAGCTTCCAGCCGCTGCGCGACGACCTCAGCTCGGGGGAGGAGACGTTCCCGCTCGAGCAGGCGCTGCGCGCGAAGAGCCTGTGGGAGGGCAATCCGTTGCCCAAGGTCCGGCTGGCCTACCTCGAGGGAGCCTCGCTCGTGCTCTACGTGCTGGAGCGGTGGGAGGTGGCCGGGCTCAAGGCGTTCGTGCGCGCCGTGAGCGACTCCGACCTGCGCGCGGGCGGGCTCGACGCAGCCGCGCGCGAGAGCCTCGGTGTGAGCTGGGACGAGCTGCGCTCCGGCTGGGAGGAGTACGTCGGCACGCTGCCGTGACGGGGAGGACGCGCTCCGGCCGGCTCCCGGTCCGACCTTGGGAGGCCGCTACGCGCCCGGCGCGCCGTCAGACCGACGTCTCGGTCAGGTCGACGAGGCCGCGGCGGACAACGCGCTGGCACGCGGCGACGACCTGCTCGTCGTAGAGCCGCCCGGAGCCCCAGCCGATCTCGTCCAGGGCCGCGCCGACGACGCTCGTGGCCGGCGGTGTAGGGGTCGCGTGAACGCGTCGGCGGAGCGCACGGTGTCTGGCCGTGAGTCGTCCGTGGTCATGCCCCTCTCTCATCCGCAGGGGCCCGTTCCCTGCGATTGCGACAGTATGCCCTACTGATTGGAGGCGGGGAACCCTCAGATCCCCGGGGCGTCGTCAGGAGTGGCGACGAGCGCCGTGAACCCGCGTAAGGTTGCGGCCGCGGCCGGGCCGGGGTACACCCTACTCAGAAGCACTGCCGAACGACCACAAGGAGACCTGAATGCGCTCCAGACTCCTCATTCTCATCTCGCTCGTCGTCCTCGCCGCCGTCGCGCTCGTCGTCGGCGTCGCGGTCGCGGGCGCGGACCAGTCGGACCCGCTCCCGGCCGTCACCGCCCCGGAGCTCATGGCCAAGATGGGCCAGGCCGGCGACGTCACCGCCGTCAGCGGCGAGATCGCCTGGCAGAACCTGCTGTTCGGCGACCTCTCGCAGGTGGGCAGCATGGCGCACCTGCCGGCGCAGTCGCCGCTCACGAGCGGCGGGTCCGGGCGCATCTGGGTCGCCGAGGCGGGCGCCCGGGTCGAGTCGCAGGGCGGGGGCGGCGACCAGCTGGTCGTCGTCGACAAGGCCTCGCGCACGGCGTGGGTCTACGACTACGCCGCCAACACGGCCAAGAAGGTCGTGATGACCGGGTCGGCGCCGGCGGAGACTCCGTCTCCGGCGCAGTCCGCCGCCATGCTCACCCCCGAGGCCATCTCGCTCTACCTGCAGCGGCTCTCGGCGTTCGCGACCGTCGAGGTCGCCGGCCAGACCAAGGTCGCCGGCCGCGACACCTACCAGCTGCGCTTCACGCCGACCGCCGAAGACACCGCCCTGGGCTACGTGCAGGCGGCCGTCGACGGCCAGACCATGCTGCCGCTCCAGCTCGAGGTGTACGCCAAGGGCGGCACCGCCCCCGTGCTCAAGTTCGGGTTCACCAGCGTGAGCTACGACGCCATCGACGACGCGACGTTCGCGTTCTCGCCGCCCGAGGGCGCCACGGTCACGAGCAAGACGATCGACGGCGACCAGATGCGCGCGAAGATGGAGAATGCCGAGCCGGCGCACGACGGCAAGGAGCCGACGGCCAAGGAGCAGGCGCAGGCGATGCAGACCGTGCGCGGCGCGCTGCTCACGCGCGAAGAGGTCGCCAACCTGGTCCCCTTCGAGCTCGCCTACGCCCGGGACTACACAGCGCGGCCGTACCAGTGGGGCTACGTGCTCGGCCCGGCCGGTCCGCTCACGGGCTCCGGAACGCCGCTCCTCAAAGCGCTCGACGGCGTCATGGGCATGGACCTGAGCGCCGCGACCGGCATGGACCTCGACGGGCTCACCACGGGGCCGCACTCCCTGCGTCAGGGGGCTGAGCCGGCGGGCCCGACCAGCGTGCTGCTCTACGGCGAGAGCCTCGGCACCATCGTGCTGGCGCAGACCAAGACGACGCCCGAGCTGCAGGAGCAGCTCAAGCAGGCGCGCCAAGCCTCCGAGATCCTGGGTTCCGCCACGGTGAACGGCGCCAAGGCGCTCGAGGTCGGGACGCCGCTCGGCGGCATCATCGTCTGGGAGCAGGGTGACACCACGCTGATCGCCGGCGGCATGGTGCCGATGAGCGACCTGCAGGCGTTCGCAAGCTCCGTTCGTTGACGTGGAATCCAGAGAGACGCCAGACGTCGCGGAAGCGCAAGAGCAGAGTGAACCGGAGGGGGCGCGGCCCGGGCAGCAGAGCTGCGACGGCCGCGCCCCCATCCTTACCACCCACGCCCTCACCAAGCAGTTCGGCGGCCTGAGGGCGGTCGACGGCCTCGAGATCGAGGTCTGCAAAGGCGACGTGTTCGGCTTCTTGGGGCCCAACGGCGCCGGCAAGACGACGGTCATCCGGCTGGTCCTGGGCCTGATCCACCCGACGAGCGGGCACGCGGAGGTGTGTGGGCACCGCGTGCCCGGCGAGCTGCAGGGCGCGCTCCGGCACGTCGGCGGGTTCGTCGACGACCCGACGTTCTACCCGCTCATGAGCGCGCGCCGGAACCTCCGTCTGCTGGGCAGCATGACCGGCCCGGTGAGCGAGGAGCGCATCGACGAGGTACTGGAGATCGTCGCGCTCAGCGACCGGGCCGAGGACAGGGTCGGCGGGTTCAGCCACGGCATGAAGCAGCGCCTCGGCATCGCCCAGGCGCTGCTGCACAGCCCGGAGCTCATCGTGCTCGACGAGCCGACGAGCGGCCTCGACCCGCGCGGCATGAAGGACGTGCGCGAGCTCATCCGCGACCTCGGGGCGGCCGGCACGACCGTGTTCCTCAGCTCGCACCTGCTGCACGAGGTGGAGCAGGTGTGCACGCGCGCGGTGATCATCAACAAGGGGCGGGTCGTGGTGCAGGGTCCGGTGAGCGAGCTCCGGCCCCAGAACGACGCCATCAAGGTGCTCACCGGCGACCAGGGCCGCGCCGGCGAAGTGCTGCGCGGCCAGTTCGGCGCCGGCGGCGTCAAGATGGACGAGGAGTACCTCGTCGTCGCCGCCGGCCAGGACGCCGTGCCCGAGATGGTCCGCCGGCTCGTGGAGGACGGCGTGGACGTGCGCGCCGTGGTGCCGGCGTCGGAGCAGGGGCTCGAGGACTTCTTCCTCGAGCTCACCTACGACGCCGGCGAGCCGCGCGGCAAGAAGCGCCGCGGCCTCGCCCGGCTGCTGCCCGGAGGCCGGCGATGAGCGCCGTGCCCGAGCCGCAGGGTGCGCCGGCGGCCGCGCCGGCTCCGCCGGAGCACGCGCACGGCAGCACCGGCGCCGGCATGCGCGGCCGCCGCTGGGGCGCGCTCCGCCGCGAGTGGATCAAGCTGCTCTTCCAGCGCCGCAGCTACCTCATCTGGGGCGGCGCGTTCGTCATCCCGTTCCTCATCTCGCTCGCCTTCTACCTCTCCGGGGACGAGGGCGGCGGCGGTGGCCCGGTCTTCATGGAGCGCATCACGTCCAACGGGATGTTCGTCACGCTCGGCTCGCTGACGGTGCTCATCCCGTTCCTGCTGCCGATGGCGGCGGCCATGGTGGCCGGCTACATGATCGCCGGAGAGGCCGAGCTGGGCACGCTGCGCATCGTGCTGCTGCGGCCCACCCGGCGCGGCGCGTTCCTGCTGGCCAAGTGGACCATGGCGGTCGTGTACCTCGCCGTGGGGTTCGGCTGGATGCTCGCCGGCGGCCTGCTGTTCGGCGGCATCTTCTTCGGCCTGCACCCGATGGTGACGCTCTCGGGCAGCACGGTGGGCGTGTGGCACGGTCTCGGGCTCATCATCCTGAGCTGCCTGTACGCGCTCGCCGCGATGGCGTGCATCGTCTCTTTGGCGCTCCTCTTCAGCACGCTCACCGACTCGAGCCTCACGGCGCTGATCGCGACGATCGTCATCTACATCGTGATCACAGTGCTCATCCAGTTCGAGTACTTCGCCTGGCTGCGGCCGTGGGTGTTCCCGCAGTACCTCACGGAGTTCCTCAACTTCTTCCGCGACCCGATCTACTGGCGGCCGATCCTCAAGGGGCTCGGAGTGTTCGCGCTGTGGTGCGCCGTGCCGACGGTGGCCGCGTATCTGGTCTTTCGGCGCAAGGACGTGCTGTCGTAGGGTACAAGGCAGGTATGTCTGTCCTTGTGAGAGCCGGCGTGGCGCTCTTCCTGGCGGCGGAGGTGGCCATCGTCGTCGCCGTGGGCGAGGACGGCTTGTGGCTCGTGGCGGCCTGGGCGGTGGTCGCCGCCGGCGTCGTCGGCGTGGCCTATCTGGTGCGGAATCACGCGGCCGCCCGCGTCGCGCTCGCGGCGGCGCTCGTCGCGGGGTGCGTGCTGTTCGCCGTCGAGCTCGGGCTCTTCTTCCTGCCGGCCGCCGTGGCGCTGCTGGCGGCGGCCGTGGCGGAGCACCACCGCACCTCGCCGCACCACGGGACGCCTCACGGTGGGGCGCCGATGCACGCGGGCCGGTGACGGGGTGACGGGCATCGAGGGCGTCGCCGCGTCGGCGGGCGGGTCCGCTCCGAGAGGCATCCCCACGAACATGCGCGCGATGCGGCTGGCGGCGCCCGCTCCCGCGGCGGAGGCGCCGCTCCGGCTCGTCGAACTGCCGGTGCCCGAGCCGGGTCCGGGCCAGGTGCTCCTGCGGGTGCTGGCCTGCGGCGTCTGCCGCACCGATCTGCACATCCTGGAGGGCGAGCTGCCGCCGCACCGCTCGCCCGTCGTGCCCGGGCACCAGATCGTCGGCGAGGTCGTGGCGCTCGGGCCGGGCGCCGAGTCCGTCGCGCCGGGCGGTGAGGCCGGTGCGCCGCCGGTGGCCGTCGGCGACCGCGTCGGCGTGCCCTGGCTGCACCAGACCGACGAGACCTGCCGGTTCTGCCGGCGCGGGCAGGAGAACCTCTGCGAGCACGCGCTCTTCACCGGCTGGGACGTGGACGGCGGCTTCGCCGAGTACTGCGTGGCGCCGGCCGGGTTCGTCTATCGTCTCCCGGCCGGCATGACGGCGATGGCGGCAGCACCGCTGCTGTGCGCCGGCATCATCGGCTACCGCTGCCTGCGCCTGGTCGGCATCGTCGGCGACGACGCCGGGCTGCCGGGGGCCGCCGCTGCCGCCCCGGCCGTTGCCCCCGCCGAGCCGAAACGCCTGGCCATCTACGGCTTCGGCTCGGCCGCCTCGCTCTGCACCCAGGTCGCCATCTGGCGCGGCTGGGAGGTCTACGGCATCGCACGCGATGCCGAGCACCGCGCCATGGCGCTGGAGCTGGGCGCGGTGTGGGCCGGCGAGACCGGCGACGACCCCGGCGTGCTCTACGACGCCGCGATCGTCTTCGCGCCGGCCGGCGAGCTCGCCGTCGACGCCCTGCGCCGTCTGGACAAGGGCGGCATCGTCGCGCTGGGCGGCATCTACTCCTCGCCCATCCCGCAGGTGGAGTACCCGTGGATCTACCACGAGCGCGTCGTGCGCAGCGTCGCCAACTCGACGCGGCAGGACGCCCGCGAGCTGCTGCGCGACGCGGCCGCGATCCCCATCGTGAGCCGCGTGCAGGAGTACGAGCTCGAGCGGGCCAACGAGGCGCTGCTCGACCTCAAGGAGGACAGAGTGCGCGGCTCGGCCGTCCTCCGCGTCGCCGCGGACTGACATCGCTTGCGTTTCACTTGCGATTGCGTTTCACTTGCGCTAGCCTCAAGGCATGACAACGCTTGCGCTCAGTCTGCTCGACGCCACCGATGCCAAGGCGGCTCTTGCCGCCGTGGACGCGGTGGCGCCCGGGGTGCGCCGGCGGCTCAGCGCGTCGCTGCGCGACGCGCTGCAGGGCCGGCCCGCCGCTGTCCGCAGGTACGTCGCCGCTTACGGCGAGCTGCTCTCCCGCCTGCTCGCCGCGCTGCACGAGGAGCGACCGGACGTCGTGCTGCGCGACGAGGCCGGCGAGTATCGCATCGCGTACCCGGCCGGCGCCACGCAGGCGCCGGTGGAGCTGTTGCGCTCGTTCGCGGCCACGGCGCCGTTCTCGCCGTGGGTGACCGTCAGGAGCCTGGGCGCCGGGGTGGCGCTCGACCTCGTCGCCCGTCTTCGCGCGCTGCTGCCCGGCGCGCGGCCGCTCACCCTGCCGCGCGCCGCCGCCCTGCCGCGACTCGAGGATCCCGATGCACTGCTGCGGTTCACGCGGCTGGTCCGCGAGGCGCAGAGCGCCGAGCGCTCCGACCTGGAGCGCGTTCGCGAAGTGTTCGGCCTCAGCATCACCGAGCTCGGCGGCCTCTTCGGCGTCACCCGCCAGGCTGCCGGGCTGTGGCTGGCCGAGGGGCCGCCCGGGGCCCGCAGGGCCAAGGCGGCCACCGTGGCCGCGATCGCCGACATCCTCGCGCGCCGGCTCAAGCCGGCGCGCGTGCCCGGCATCGTGCGGCGCTCCGCGGCGGAGTACGACGGGCAGACCATGCTGGAGCTCATCGCCGCCGACCGGCACGAGCGGCTGCTGGAGTCGGTGCGCCGCTCCTTCGACTACGCGACCACGGTGTGAGTCTCCTCTCCGTCACTCGTGGCGGCATCTACCTGCGCGTCGCCGATCCGGGCTGGGAGGAGCCGCTCAGCGGCGAGTACGCCAAGGTGCGCGGCGGGCGCTGGAACGCTCCGCGCGCGTTCCCCGTCGTCTACCTCAACGCCGACGAGCGGGTGGCACGAGCCAACCTGCTGCAGCGGTTCGCCGGGCTGCCGTACGGACCGGAAGACCTCGAACCGGCCGCGGCGCCGGTGCTGGTGAGCACCGTGGTGCCCGACGGAGACGCCGCCGACGTCGTCAGCGACGCCGGCTGCCTTGCGGCCGGGCTGCCGCCGACCTATCCGCTCGACGAGGACGGCGAGCCGGTGCCGCACGATCGCTGCCGGCCCGTAGGCCGCGCGGCGTGGGATGCGGACCTGCGCGGCATCGCCTGTCGCAGCGCCGCGCGTGCAGCGCCACCAGGCGGAGAGGAGCTCGCCTGGTTCCCGCGCGGAGACGCACTCGTGCCGCTGCAGGTGCGGTCCTTCGACGACTGGTTCTGACGGCCGCGGCCCGGCCGGATGGATGCCGGGGTACTGCAGCATCGTTTCTCCGCGGCCTCACCCCGGCCGACTCGCTTGGGTCTCGCGCGGGGCACGCCCGCGCCGTCAGTATCCTCAGATGCAGTCGAACAGGGCGAAATCCTCGGCGCCGGCCGCGGACTGGCCGCCGCAGGCGCCGGCGGCGACGCAGTCGTCGCCGGCCGGAGCGGCGGCCTCGAGGTACTCGCGGGCGGCCGCCAGCCTCTGCCGCCAGCTCCTCGAGCAGCGGGCGCACCAGGTCGCAGTACGGGAACGGCGCGGCGTAGCCGGCGGGCTCGCCGTGGGTGCGCGCCGCGTAGTGCGCCTGCACCCAGCACTCGCCGCCGCAGGCGTCGGCGACCGGGCAGGCGAGGCACTCGGCCCGGTCGCGGGCGCGCGCCGCGCGCAGCAGCCTCAGGCTGCCGGACGTGCGCCAGATCTCGGCGAGCGGCTGCTCGCGCAGCGAACCGGCCACGAAGGCCGGGTCGCCGGCCGTGATGACGCACGCGTGCACCAGGCCTGAAGGGTCGATGGAGACGTCGCGGCAGCCGGCCGCGCACAGGTCGTTGCGCCGGCCGATCCTGCGCCGCCAGCCGGTCAGGTTGTCCACGGTGAGCCCGATCTCGCCGGCCACCACGAGCAGCTCGCGGACGGCCGCCAGCAGCTCGTGGCCGGCGGGCACCAGGTCGTCGGCCTGATCCGGGCTCATCCCTCGCTGATGCGGCAGGATGAGGTGCAGCCGGGCGAGCCCGGCGGCGCGCAGCTCGCGAGCGAGCTGCGGCAGACCCGGTAGTGCCGGCCGCACCAGCACGGTGTTCGCCACCGGCTGCATGCCCACGGCGAGCAACTCCGCGACCGACGCCATGACGTCGTCGTAACTGCCGCGGCCGCGCAGCGCGTCGTTGACGTCGCGCGGCCCGTCGACGCTGACCAGCGGTGTGAGCCGCTCGCGCCCGGCTCGCTCGAGCTCGCCGGCCGTCGCCCGATCGATGCGGCAGTTGAAGAAGAAGCGGGCCCGCGCCCCGTGCTGCCCGGTCACGTGGTCCACGAGGTCGACGAAGTCGGTGCGCGCCAGCGGGTCGCCGCCGATGAAGACGAAGCTGCCGGCGCCCAGCGCCACGCACTGGTCGATCGCGTCGAGCCACTCTTCGGTGGTGAGCTCGTCGGCCGCGCCCGCCGCCGCGTCGTAGCAGTGCCGGCAGGCCCGGTCACAGTGGTGGGTCACGTGCAGGTAGACCTCTCGCAGGCCGGCGGGCGGTGCGCCACGCGGTGGAGCGTCGCCGTCCAGCCGGTCGAGCACGCCGAGGTCGGCCGGCTCGTCCACGTCCACCCAGAGCGGGAGCTGCGTGACCGGGAGGCCGGCGGCCTCCAGTGCGCGCAGCGTGTGCTCCAGCAGGCCGGCGCTGCTCATGGGCGAGGCGGCGAGCAGCGCCGTGAGCGCGGCGCCGTGCGCGGCCCAGGTCTCTCGCGTGGTCCCGATGAGGTAGTAGCCGCCGTCCGCGGCCGGCCCCAGCACCACGCCGCCGGCCCTCAGCTCCACGAACGCCCGCTCCAGGTACTCGGCGGGAAGCGCCGGGCTGTCGCTGCCGGCGATGACCACGGCGTCGGCGTGCGCGGCGAAGAGGTCGGCGAAGACGCTGCCGAGGCGTTCGCCGAGCCCATCCCCGCGCTGACGCAGCCGCGACCAGCGTCCGTCGCGGCCGACCAGGGGATCGGCGACCGCACCGCCGGCCCGGCTGCGGGCGCCTGTCTCAGCCTCCGGCGCCTCCGCCAGGACGAGCGCGGCGCCCGGTACGCGCTCCGCGGCGTCGAGCGTGCCGCGCAGGAGTCTCTCGTAGACGGCGAGGGCGCCCTCGTCGCCGAGAGCTTGCGCGAGGCGGGTCTTGACGGCGCCGGGCACGAGCGGCCGCGCCATCACCGCGAGGGTAGCGCGCGTCATGTACCCGGCCGGCTCATCGTCTCAGTATGCCGACGCCTCGCGCCGGCGACAACACGGATCCCGGCTCGCGCAGCCGCGAGATGGACGCCGCCGGCCGCCCCCAAGGCCGGACGCCGCCGGCATCGCCCAGGGTCCGGGCACGTTCGAGGGTGGCGGCGTACGGCAGGAACTCGACCGGCGGCGCCACCGTGGCGATGACCAGTGGCAGCCAGAGCCCGGCGGCCACTCCGAGCGCGAGCGGCGTCAGCCAGTACCAGGAGTGCACCACGGGCAGGCACAACACGAGCAGGGTGAGCGTCCAGGCGAAGGCCTCCGCGGTGCTCTCTCGTCCGCGGAACCTGCGGGCGATCCACAGTGCGCCCCCCGCGAAGACGGCGAGCGCCAGCCAGCGCGCCACTTGGGGTGTGGTCGCCGCGGCGAGCACGCGGAAGAGCAGCGAGCCGCCGGTCCACGCCGAGCCGCTCTCGAACAGCGAGCCGAAGGCGCCGCCGGTGAGCAGGTACGGCAGGTACGGGATGACGAAGGCCGGGGCGAAGCCGGCGAGGAGGCGGGCGGGCGAGGCCCGCCCGCCCAGCAGCGCCGGCACGAGCAGCGCCAGCGGTGTGACCTTGAACGCTGCCGCGAGGCCGAGCGCGACCCCGGCCCAGCCGTCGCGCCGGCGCACGAGCAGGGCGGCGGCGAGCACGCAGAAGAACACTGCCGCCGCCTCCGCGTGCGCCGACCCCCAGGTGGGCACGATCACCGCCGGGCAGAGCAGGTACAGCACGGTCGCGCGCCGGCGCAGGCGGGTGGCGGCCAGCAGCCAGACGGCGCCGGCGGTGGCCAGGTCGAAGGCGCCGAAGACGAGCTTGAACAGCACGACCTCGGCCCGCGGGGTGATCGTGCCGTCGAGCCCCAGGGTCCGGGAGACGCCGGCCACCCCAGCGAAGACCACCTGCGTCAGCGGCGGGTAGATCGTCCGGAGCTCCGGGTGGTTGATGCGCTCACGGCCGGCGTAGCGGACGCCGTCGAGCGCGGGGTCGGAGGGCCGGTAACGATAGGGATTGCCTCCGGCCAGTTGTACGCGACCGTCCCACACATACCGGTGGTAGTCGTCGCTGAGCGACGGTAGGCCGGGCAGGAAGATGAGGCGCAGGACGACGGCGGCGACGAGGGCGCCGCGCAGCGGCAGGCTCGTCGCCGCCGTCGCCAGCAGGGCGAATCCGGCGCCGGCGAGTGCGTAGAATGCGGTGAAGCGGGTCGCGTGAGCGAGCAGGTCGCCGGAGACGGCGAGCCCGCGAGCCCCGCGGCGAGGACGACGAGCCCGAGGTACGCACGCAACCGTGGAGTCTTCAGCAGTCGCATCTGCGCCAGACTACTGCATCGTCGTGCCGGTGCTCGACGAGGCCGAGGCCCTGCCGGCGCTCCTGGCGGAGCTCCAGGGCCTCGGCCTGCTCGAGCGCACGCTGTTCGTGGACAACGGCTCCCGCGACGGCAGCCCGGAGCTGATCCATGCGGCCGGCGCCACGCTGCTGCGCGAGCCGCGGCGCGGCTACGGCTACCCGTGCCTGACGGGCGCCCGCGCGGCTGCGGCCGCGGGCGCCCGCGCCGTCGTCTTCCTCGAGGCCGACGGCACCGACGACCCCTCGCAGTGCCGGCCCCTGGTGGAGCCGGTGCTGGCCGGCGTCGCCGACCTCGTCATCGGCTCGAGGCGCCGCGCGGTGCGCGGCGCCTCGCCCGGCCGCATGCCGCTGCACCAGCGGCTGGGCAACGACTGGCTGGCGCTCAACCTGCGGCTGTTCTTCGGTCTGCGGCTCAGCGACGACGGCCCCTTCCGCGCCGTGCGCCTGGACCTGCTCGAGGCGCTGCGCCTGGAGGAGCGCGCCTACGCCTTCCCGACCGAGATGGCGGTGAAGGCACGTCTCGCCGGCGCGCGCATCGCCGTGCGCGACACGCGCTACCGCGCCCGCGCCGGCCGCTCCAAGATCGCCGGCACGTGGCGCGGCTCGGCGCTCGCGGTGCGAGACATCTCGTGGTGCCTGCTGCGGCTCGCGGTGCTGGGCTTTCGCCCCGGGCCACCGCGCTCAGGTCAGTAGACCGGCAGCCGTGGGTGCGGGTCACGCCGCGCGAGCAGCGCGTCCAGACCCAGCGTACGGCCCGCCTGCGAGAAGCTCACGGCCAGCAGCAGCGCCACCATCAGGATGTAGGTGCCGGGCCACTCGCCATTGCCGGATGTGGCGACCAGCAGGTTGAGCTGGAACAGGGCGCCCAGCAGGGCGGAGACCGGCGTGAACAGCCCCAGCACCAGGAACAGGCCGAACACGACGAGCTCGATGCCGAACTGCCCGTACGCGAACAGCGCCGCGTTGGGGATCATCACGGAGTTCAGAAGGTCGGCGTAGAGGCCCACCTTGGTGGTGTCCGCGTACTGCTGTACGAAGTCCGCCCAGCCGTCCGGGGAGTAGTACCCCTTGATCAGGTTGTCCGCCCACACGGCAAGGAAGATGGCGCCCATCAGCACGCGCAGGCACGCCATCATCAGTCCGGTGCGCGTCTCGCGTGTCGCCCACAGCTTCACGGCTGCCTCCTTGGTCGTCACCCGCACCGTACCCACGCTGGGCCCGGGCGACTCGCGAGCGTCGCGGCCCGCGGACGAACCCTCAGCCGCCGGCGACCGGCAGCAGGACGTCCACGCCGGTCGCCCTCGGAGAGCTCCGCATCCTTGGCGCCGCCGGGAGGGACGTGCTTGCCGTTGAGCGTGACGACGACCAGAAGCCGCTCGCCGTAGAAGATGCGCGGACCGTACTGCGGCGCTTGGCGCACGACCTCCTCGAGCGCCTGGCCCACGGTCGCCGCCTCGCAGGCGTAGTCTCGCGGCGGCTGGGGCGCGGTGAGCGCGGCGGGCAGCCCGACGGTGATCGCTGGCACGGTACCTCCCTGGTCGTGTGCCTCGGCGGATTATCTCATGCACTCGGCGCCGGCTCGCAGGCTCAGGCGTCGTCGCCTCCGGCCGGAAGGGCTTGACGGGCCCGGCTTCGCCAACGACAATGATTGTCGATATAACCGGTAGGGAATCAGGAATTCAGGCCGAGAGGCAGGAAGGAGTGCGAGGAGCCCGGTGAAGGTGTCGTCCAAGAGCCGCTATGCCCTGATGGCATTGGTGGAGCTCGACCTGCGCACCCGCGTGGTCGAGCGGCCGGTGCGGCTCTTCGACCTCGCGCGAGGGCGCGAGATCCCCGAGCAGTTCCTCGAGCAACTCTTCGCCGGCCTGCGCCGCTACGGGCTGGTGACCGGGCACCGCGGGGTCGGCGGGGGCTTCACCTTCGCCCGCCGTCCGGACCAGGTCACCGTTCTCGACGTCGTCCGCTCCCTGGACGGGGCGCTCGACGTCGAGGCGTGCACCCCGGGCGCCTGCGGGCTCGAGGAGCAAGAGGGCGCCGGCGCGGTCTGGCGAGCCGCCGGCGCCGCCTACGAGGGCGTGCTCGCCCGCACGTCCGTCGCCGACCTGGCCGACCGCGAGCTGGAGCAGCGCGCGGGCGCACCCATGTACCAGATCTGACCACCCCGCAGACGCACACGACAGAGGAGCAGGCACGTGAAGATCGCAGACGACATCACCGCTTTGATCGGGGGCACGCCGCTCGTCAGGCTGCGTGGCATCTCGGAGAGGACCGGCGCCACCGTCGTCGGCAAGCTCGAGGCGTTCAACCCGGGCGGCAGCGTCAAGGACCGCATCGGACTCTCGATGATCGACGCCGCAGAGGAGGCCGGGCTCATCTCTCCCGACAAGACCGTGATCATCGAGCCGACCAGCGGCAACACGGGCATCGCGCTCGCCATGGTGGCCGCCGGCCGCGGCTACCGCGTGCTGCTCACCATGCCGGAGACCATGAGCGTCGAGCGCCGTAACCTGCTGCGCGCATACGGCGCCGAGCTCGTCCTCACCCCCGGCGCACAAGGTATGAAGGGCGCCATCGCCAAGGCCGAGGAGCTCGCGAAGGAGACGCCCGGCGCGTTCGTGCCGCAGCAGTTCGAGAACCCGGCGAACCCGGAGGTGCACCGCCGCACCACCGCCGAGGAGGTCTGGGCCGACACCGACGGCCAGGTCGACGTCTTCGTCGCAGGCGTCGGCACCGGCGGTACGGTGACGGGCGTCGGCGAGGTGCTCAAGGAGCGCAAGCCCGGCGTGCGCATCGTCGCCGCGGAGCCCACGGACTCCCCGGTGCTCAGCGGCGGGCAGCCGGGGCCGCACAAGATCCAGGGCATGGGCGCGGGGTTCGTCCCCAAGGTGCTCAACACCGAGGTCTACGACGAGGTCGTCCAGGTGACCAACGAGGAGGCGTTCGCGGCGGCTCGTGAGCTGGCCACCGAGGGCATCCTGGTGGGCATCTCGGCCGGCGCCAACGCCAAGGCCGCCGAGATCGTCGCGAGCCGTCCGGAGAACAAGGGCAAGCTCGTCGTCACCGTGATGTGCGACACCGGCGAGCGTTACCTCTCCACAGTGCTCTTCACGGAGCCGGAGGCGGAGGCGGCGACCATCTGACGCCGGCAGGCGGTCGATCAGCGAGAGAGCTTCAGCGGATCTCACGCCTTGGCATCCTCAGGGCCCGACTCCGCATTTGTCACCGAACGGATACATGCCCTAGAGTGGGGGCGTTGATCGGGGGCGTTGCTCGAGCATCGTCGCCATTGAGGGACCGGCTGCCGCAGTGAGCGGAGGCACCGGCACGAACGGAGGTACGGCCATGGGACACGAGGCGGATTCTTCGCGTGACGTCGGGGCAGCGGACGGCGGGCTGACCCGCCGGACCTTCGTTCGCGGCGGCGCGCTGCTGGCCGCCGCCGCGGCCGCCGGGGCCTTCGGCGCCGGCGGCATCCTCGGCGCGCCGCCGGCGAAGGCGGCGGAGGCTGCCGGCGGCCTGCCGCCGTTCGTCCCCGGCACCCCGCTGGAGCCGGACCAGATGCGCATCTCCTTCATGGGCACGTCGTTCCTGCCGCGCATCGCGCAGCAGTGCAACAGCGTGTACGTGGAGCTGGGCAACGGCGACAGCTTCGTCTTCGACTACGGCTCCGGGGTCTCGTCCAAGTACGTCGCCATGGGCGTCCCGTACTCGAAGCAGACCCGGGTCTTCCTCACCCACCTGCACGGCGACCACATGAGCGACCTGGTCACCCTGTACTGCTTCGGGCCGGCCAGCGACCGCAAGACGCCGCTGCACATCTACGGGCCCAGCGGCGACTCCCCGGACGAGGGCACCGACACCTTCTGCAAGCGCCTCTACCAGCTCACCAAGTGGCACCGCGAGTCGTTCAGCTTCCTCTCCACCGGGGTCAAGGGTGGCGGCGACGGCTACGACATCGTGCCGCACGAGCTCCCGTACATGCGCTCCGGCATCGCCTACGAGGGGCACGGCGTGGTCATCAGGCACTTCCCGGCGATCCACGCGCGCGACGGCAGCATCAGCTTCAAGCTGGAGTGGAACGGCCTCTCGATGGTCTTCAGCGGCGACACCAAGCCGAACGACTACATGCTGCGGCACGGCAAGGGCGTGGACGTGCTCGTGCACGAGATGGTCGTGCCGGCGACGGTGTGGGCGACCAAGAACTCCGGCCTCGAGCCCGGCGACGAGGGGTACCTCCTTGCGGTCAAGACCGCCAAGCAGATCCAGCGCTCCTCGCACACGCCCGAGCTGGCGCTGGGCTACATCCTCGAGCAGACGCAGCCGAGGCTGGGCATCGGCACGCACTTCCAGGCCAACGACGACACCGTGGGCCCGGCGACGGAGCAGGTGCGCCGGTGGTACAAGGGTCCGTTCGCCATCGCGGTCGACGGCCTGGTGGTCACGGTGTCCAAGGACGAGATGACCTCGGCCTATGCGGACCTCGACCAGTACGCCTGGTACCCGCCGCCCAAGATGTGGGACCCGTCGACACTCAAGGACCCGAAGTACGACGGAGCTCTGGCACAGCTGAACCGGCGGCTGCTCAGGCACGTGATCCCGCCGAGCGAGTTCAACAGCCCTCCATCGGGCTGAGCCGGCTGAGGGCGCGGTCCGGCGGGCAAGCCCCGGCGGACCGCGCCCCGGCAGGCTCAGGTCACTCGGCCTGTGGCGGGTCCGGGTGGTCCAGCCGCTTGCGCATGTAGACGCGGTCCAGGCCGACCTCGTGCCGGCGCGCGTACTCCACGTAGCCGATGCGCGTGTACAGCGCCTGGTTCTCGGTCATGATCTCCTGCGTGTACAGGTAGATCGAGTCGTACCCGGCTGCTCGCGCCTTCTCCTCCGCGAACTCGAGCAGCCGGCGGCCCAGGCCGGCGCCCTGCTGCGAGGGGCTCACGGCGATGTTGTCCAGCAGGAACCCCTCCTCGGCCTCCCGGACGACGAGCACGCCGGCGATCTCGCTGCCGCTCACGGCGACCGTGACGTCGCACTCGGCGATGACCTGCCCGTAGTCGTCGCGCATCGGCGCGGGGACCTTGCCGTTGCGGTCGACGTAGTGGCGGTATGCGGCCTGCACGCACGCGGTGACGGCGGCCGCGTCGCCGGGCCCGGCCGGACGCAGGGTGTAGGAGGGGTCGAGGTCCACGCGGTCGCCGGGTGCGCCCCCCGGCCTACCCGCGCGTGCTGCGCGGACGCAGCAGCTCGGCCACCTGGAAGGCGACGTCGAGCGACTGGCGGGCGTTGAGGCGCGGGTCGACCAGCGACGAGTAGTGGATGCCGAGGTCGTCCTCGGCGACGGGCTCGACGCCGCCGACGCACTCCGTCACGTTGTCGCCGGTGAACTCGAGGTGCACGCCGCCGGGCCACGCGCCCTCGGCGCGGCACACGGCGAAGAAGGCGGTGAGCTCGGTCATGATGTCGTCGAAGCGGCGCGTCTTGACGCCGCCACCTGTGACCAGGCCGTTGCCGTGCATTGGGTCGCAGGCCCAGACCACGGGGTGACCCGCCTTGCCGACCGCGCGGATGAGCGGCGGGAGCGCGGCCTCCACCTTGTCCGCGCCGAGCCGCGCGATGAGCGTCAGGCGCCCGGGTTCGCGGCCGGGGTCGAGGCGGCCGCAGAGCTCGACGAGCTCCTCCGGCCGCGTCCTCGGCCCGAACTTGCAGGCTATGGGGTTGTGCACGCCGGCGAAGAACTCGACGTGAGCCCGCGCCGGGTCGCGGGTGCGCTCGCCGATCCAGAGGAGGTGGGCGGAGCAGTCGTACCACTCGCCGGTGATGCTGTCGCGGCGGCTCAGCGCCTCCTCATACGGCAGCACCAGGCCCTCGTGACTGGTGTAGAGGTCCACCTCGTGCAACTGGTGCTCGCGCTCGAGGTCGATGCCGCAGGCGGACATGAAGTTCAGGGCGTCGTCGATGCCAC
Organism: uncultured Thermoleophilia bacterium; assembly: GCA_963793605.1. Classification (GTDB taxonomy): domain Bacteria; phylum Actinomycetota; class Thermoleophilia; order UBA2241; family UBA2241; genus CAIXSE01. Next base: position 29,564 of record CAWCAH010000003.1, on the reverse strand, counting down.
GGGCGATGCGCTCGTAACGGCGGCCCTCCGGCGAGCGGGCGACGAACTCCTGGTTCCACAGGTGGACCTGCCGCAGGTCGGCGAACCCGCCCTTGGTGAAGGCGCGCAGCAGGTTGAGGCGCGCGGCCGACTGGTGGTACGCCTGCAGCATGCGCGCCGGGTCCGGCACGCGGGCGGCGGCGTCGGGGACGTCGTCGTTGACCATGTGCCCGCGGAACGACGGCAGCTCGACGCCGTCCACCACCTCGGTGTCGCTGGAGCGCGGCTTGGCGAACTGCCCGGCCGCGCGCGCCAGCTTGACCACCGGCAGGGCGGCGCCGAACGTGAGCACCGTCGCCATCTGCAGCATGATCTTGAGGTTGTCGCGGATGCGCGGCGCCGAGAGGTCGCGGAAGCTCTCGGCGCAGTCGCCCGAGTGCAGCAGGAACCCGCGCCCCGCGGCGACCTCGCCGAGCGCGCGGCGCAGCTGCCGCGCCTCGCCTGCGAACACGAGCGGCGGCATGGCCTTGAGCTCCGCCGTGACCACCTCGACGGCGGCGGGGTCCGGCCAGCTCGGCTGCTGGTCGGCCGTCAGGTCGCGCCAGGAGTCCGGGCTCCAGTCAGTGCGGGTCTCGGCCGGGGTGCTCATGTGAGGGTCGCCTTCGTGCGGGATGGTCGGGTCGTCGCGTGCTCTCGCCCGTCAGGCCAGCATGCGCTCGACGGCTGCGAGCGCCTTGACGCGGATGGGCTCGGGGACGACGACCTCGTGGTCGAGCACGTCGTCCCACTCCTCGCCCAGCGTCGCCACGGCCTTCTCCAGCGTGGTGCGCTTCATGTTGGGGCAGACGGCCTGGACCGACGCGGGGATGAACGTCCGGTCCGGGTAGAGCTGCCCCAGGCGGTACAGCAGCCCCGTCTCGGTGGCGACGACGAAGGTCTTCGCCTCGCTGGTCTCCGGGTAGCGCAGCATGCCCGAGGTGCTGGTGACGACGTCGGCGATGTCGAGCACCTCCCGCCGGCTCTCCGGGTGGGCCATGAGCACGCTGCCCGGGTTGGCGGCGCGGATCTGCTCGATCTCCGCCGCGCGGAAGTCGTCGTGCACGTGGCACCAGCCCTGCCACAGGATCATGGTCTCCTCGCGGCCGGTCTGCCGGGCCACGTAGTCGCCGAGGTTCCTGTCGGGCACGAAGATGATCTTCTGGTCCTTGGGGAACCGCTCCACGATCTGCACGGCGTTGGCGCTGGTGCAGCACACGTCGGTCTCGGCCTTGATGTCCGCCGAGGTGTTGACGTAGGCGACCACCACGGCGTCCGGATGCTCCGCCTTGAGCTTGCGCAGCCCTGCCACGGTGACCATGTCGGCCATGGGGCAGCCGGCGCGCTTGTCGGGCATGAGCACCGTCTTCTGGGGCGAGAGGATGTACGCCGTCTCGGCCATGAAGTGCACGCCGCAGAACAGGATGACGCTGTGCGGGTCCTTGGCGGCGATGCGCGAGAGCTCGAGGGAGTCGCCGGTGTGGTCGGCGGCGTCCTGCACCTCGGGGCGCTGGTAGTTGTGGGCCAGGATGACGACGTCGCGCTCGGCGGCGAGGCGGCGGAGTTCCTTCTGGAGATCGTTCAGCTGGGGCATGGGGTCACCGGCGGCGGGTAGGCGGGCGGGGCCCGTCGGTTGGCGTGAACCCCGATTATACGCTCGCCGGCGGGTCCGGGCGGCTCGGTGCAGGGCCAGGGCGGCTCGCGGCTGCGTCGGGCAGGTCGGACCCCCCGGCCCGGCGCAGCTCCACCTCGCGGTTCACCTCGGCGCCGACGAGCAGCGCGATGTTCATCAGCCAGACCCAGACGAGGAACACCACCGCCGTCGCCAGCGTGCCGTAGACCCGGTTGTAGCGCGCGAAGTTGTCGAGGTAGAAGCTGAACCCCGCCGAGCCGGCCAGCCACAGGGCGACCCCGACCGCTGCTCCCGGCAGTTGCCACCACAGCGGCGGCGGGCGCCTGCTCGGCGTGAACGTGTACAGCACCGCGAACAGCAGCAGCCCCAGCACCACGAGCAGCGGCCACTTGACCCAGGTCCACAGGCGCAGCGGCCCCGTCCCGATGCCCGTGGCGTCGGCGATCCAGGCGCCGATGGGGCCGACCAGCGTCACCACAGCGGCGCTGACCGAGAGCAGCACCAGGAGGAGCAGGGCGAGACCGACGCGCAGCGGGAGTCCGGTCCAGAAGGGCCGGCGGTCGGTGATCTCGTAGATCCTGTCCGAGGCGGCCATGAACGACCCGACGTACGCCGACGCCGCCCAGAGTGAGAAGACGAGGCTGACGGTGAACACGGTGCCGGAGTTCTCCGACGAGGTCACGGAGTCGAGCGCCGCCGATATGGCGTCGGCGGCCCACGTCGCTCCCAGCTCGCCCAGGGTGTCGAGCAGCGTGTGCACGGCGTCCGAGGAGAGCCCGACCATGCCGAGCAGGGAGACCATCACCAGCAGGGCCGGGAGCAGCGAGAGCACGGTGTAGTAGGTGAGCGCGGCGGAGAGCTGCGCGAGGTCGTGCGCGAGCACCTTCTGCAGCAGCGCGACCAGCTCGCGCCGCACCCCAGCCTTGCCCGCGTCGTGCGCCATCGTCCTCCCGTCGCCGGTCTCGCGGGGAGCTTACCCCAAGCGCCTTCTCCCGGGGCGTGGAGGCGGGCGGCCGCCGGCGCCACGGGCCACGGGACTGCATGGCGTCCCCGGCGGGTACTACCTGCATCGCGACTCGCTGCACGCCGACGAGGGGGGATCATGCCGACAGGGAGCCCGGGGAGCCCACACGAGAGCGGCGGCCTGCCCGCGGGACGGGCCGCGCCGTACCGCACACCTCGAGCGCGCCGGCAGGGGCGCCTGGTGGGTGATCGGCCTCATCGTGCTGGCCGGCGTGGGGCTGTACCTGCTGCGCCGCTACGGGAGCTTCCTCTTCCCCTCGCTCGTCGGCATCGTGCTCGCCACCACTCTGAGCCCGGTGGTCGGCTGGATGGAGCGGCGCCGCGTGCCGCGTCTGCTCGGCGCCGTGATCGTCAGCATCGTCATCGTCCTGCTGCTCATGGCGCTCGCCTGGGCCGCCGTGGTCATCGTGGTCGACCAGAGCCCGCAGATCTGGGACACCCTGACCGAGGCGGGCGGGCGCATCGACAGCTGGCTCGGCGGGACGGGCGAGGCGAGCGACACCGTGTCTCGCGTCGAGAAGGCGATCGGCGGGCTCCGCAGTGGACTGGGCAACGTGCTCCCCATCGCTCTGGAGGGCGTGCGCGAGTTGTACGAGCTGGCCGTAGCGGTGTTCCTGGCCGGCGGGTTCACCTTCTTCTTCCTCTGGGAGGGACCGCTGGTGCGGCGCTGGGTCTCGCGTCACCTGCTGCAGCCCGAGGAGGTGGGTCTGCGCATCACCTCGAGCCTCGTGCACACCACGCGGCGCTACGTGGCCGGTCTCTCCGGCATCGGAGCCACGGAGGCCGTGGTGGTGGGCGCGACCGCCGCGATCGTCGGGGAGAGCGCATGGCCGCTCATCGCGCTGGTCATCTTCATCGGCAACTACATCCCGTACATCGGCGGCATCGTGGCCGGCGCGTTCGCCGTGCTGCTCACGCTGGGAGACCTCGGCGTCGGGCCGGCGGTGATCGTGCTCATCGCGATCCTCGTCGCGTTCTTCGGCGGCTCCCACATCGGCGCGTTCTTCATCGGCGGCGCGCTGCGCCTGCCGGTGACGGCGGTGTTCGTGCTGACCATGGCCGGCGCCGCGGTGGCCGGGCTGTTCGGCGCCGCCGCCACGGCGCCGCTGGCCCGGCTGATCATCGACGCGCGGGACATCATCCGCGAGTCCCGCGCGGAGCCGGCGGAGACCGCCGGCGTCGAGGACCGCGGTCCGTCGCCCGATGAGGTGTCTCCAACCGAGCCGCCGGCCGCCGAAGCGCCGGCCGCGCCTGCCTGAGGGCGGACCATGCAGGGGCATCAGACCGGGTGTCCGGGCGTGTCCTGCATCGACGATCTCGCCGCAGGCCTGCGTCGGGTCGTCCGCTGCCTCCTGGTCGTCCTGGCGGTCGCAGTGGCCGGTGCGCTGGGCTCGCTCGCGCTGACGTCGCCGGCTCGCGCCGACCGCGAAGTGCGCGTCGGGACGTGGTCGTACCCGCCCCAGGTGTCACAGGATGCCGAGGGTCGCCCCGAGGGCATCTTCGTCGACATCGTCGAGGCGGTCGGCGCCCGTCACGGCTGGCGCATCAAGTACGTGTTCGGGACCTGGGAGGACACCCTCGCCCGGCTCGAGAGCGGAGAGATCGATCTCGGCCTCGGCGTGGGCCAGGTGGCCATGCGCCGAGCCCAGTTCACCCTCAACCGGGAGCCCGTGGTCTCGGACTGGGGGCAGATCTTCACGCGGGAGGACGGGCGTGTCGAGACGGTCCTCGACCTCGAGGGCAGGATCGTCACAGGCTGGAAGGACGACCGCACGTTCCGCTCGCTGCGTCATCTCGCGCGCACCTTCGGCGTGGACGCCCGCTACGTGGCTACCAACTCCATGGACGAGAACTTCGCCATGGTCGCCGACGGTCGCGCCGACGCCGTGGTGGAGCTGCGCGTCCCGGGACGTGCGGCCGCCCAGAAGCACGGGCTGGTCGCCAGCCCGGTCATCTTCAGTCCGATCACCTTCGGTTTCGCCACGCGGAAGGGCGATGACGCCGACTTGATCGCGGCGCTGGATGCCTTCATCGCCGAGGGCAAGGACGTGCCGGGGTCGGAGTACGACCAGATCATGGAGAAGTGGCTGGGCACACCGCAGGATGCGACGACCAGCATCCCGACCGGAGTGGTCGTCGCCCTCGTCGGAACGGGTGTCCTGGCGGCGCTGTTCGTCGTGTGGAGCCTTCTGCTGCGGCATCAGGTGGACCGGCGCACGCATGCCCTGCGCGCCGAGCGCGACATGGTGACCAGCCTCATGGAGACGAGCCCGGTCGGCATCGCCCTCGTGGGTACCGACGGCCATGTCAGGCTTGCCAACGCGAGAGCGGAGGAGCTGTTCGGGATGCCGCGGACGGACGCCGCCGACGGTCGGGTTCCCTCGGTCGAGGAGGCGTTCTCACAGGACCCTCACGCGGGGCCGACGGCCGAGCAGGCGTTCTCTCCCCTTGTGGCCCACGCCGCCGTGGTGATGGAGACCCGCTCGCCGGTGAGCGGCGTGCAGCTGACCGTGGCGCGTGCCGACGGAGATCCTGTGCGCCTGTCGGTGAATGCCGCCCCGGTCTACGCGGAGGGCGGTGAGCTTACCGGTGCGCTGACTGCGATCGAGGACGTGACCGCGCGCGAGCGGGCCCTGGACGAGCTGGAGCGCTACCGCGAACAACTCGAGGAGCTCGTCGGCCAGCGCACGGCTGCGCTCGAGGCCGCCAACGAGCAGCTCGAGTCGTTCAGCTACTCCGTCTCGCACGACCTGCGCGCGCCGCTGCGCGCGCTCGACGGGTTCAGCTACGCTCTGCTCGAGGATGCCGGCGCCCAGCTGGACGAGGCGTCCCTCGGGTACCTCAACCGCATCCGCAAGGCCAGCCAGCACATGGCAGAGCTCATCGACGCGCTGCTCAAGCTCTCCCGCGCCGGGCGCGCCGATCTCGAGCTCACGCCCGTCTCGCTGACGGACCTGGCCGAGCGCGCCGCCGCCGAGCTCTCCGCGACCGACCCGGGGCGAGACGTGGAGTGGAGCATCGCCCCGGACCTCATCGCGTCCGCGGACCAGGCCCTGGCGGAAGTGGTCGTCGACAACCTTCTCTCCAACGCCTGGAAGTTCAGTGCGGTCAGGTCACCGGCACACATCGAGGTCGGTGCGACGGAGACGGAGGAGGGCCGCGTCTTCTTCGTCCGTGATGACGGCGTCGGGTTCGACCCCAGGTACGGCGACAAGCTCTTCCGTCCCTTCGAGCGGTTGCACGCGCGGGAGGACTTCCCGGGCACCGGGATCGGTCTGGCCACGGTGCGCCGCGTGCTCTCCCGGCATGGTGGCCGCTGCTGGGCCGAGGGGGCGCCCGGGCAGGGGGCGACGGTCTTCTTCACGTTCTGACGGACGCCGGCCCGTGGTCCGTCCGGCGCTCCAGATGGTAGAGTCCCCGCCGGTCATAGCCACTTACAAGGGAGTACTCATGCAGAGCAGAGGGGCCTACATCGCCCTGTCAGTCATCACCGGCCTGCTGATGATCGTCCTCGGCGGCCTGTTCCTGGCCCAGCCGGGCCTCAGCCTCGCCAGCATCATCTGGCTGATCGGGATCTTCGCCATCATCTACGGCGTCTTCCTCGTCATCGCCGGCATCGCCGGCCGTCACGAGGGCGGCGGCTGGGCCATCGCCGGCGGCGTGCTGGCGGTCATCATGGGCATCGTCGTGCTCGCGTGGCCGGCCGCGACGAGTCTGGCCGTCCTGTACATCATCGCGGCGTGGGCGATCATCAGCGGCGTCGCCGACATCATCGGCGCCTTCGCCGGCGGCATCAGCGGCGGCCGGCGTGTGTGGCTGGTCATCCTCGGCCTGATCGGTATCGCCGTCGGTATCTACTTCTTCGTGCACCCGGTGAGCGGCGTCCTCACGCTCCTCTGGGTGGTCGGCATCTACCTGGTGGTGCTCGGCGTGTTCCGCATCGTCGCCGGGTTCATCACTCCGCCGCGTCCGACGACGGCGGCCTGAGCCGCACCGTACACGCGAGGGCCGGCCGGGAGTTCCTCCCGGCCGGCCTCGTCGTCCATCGCCTCGAGCGCGTCAGTCCAGCGTGATCAGCCCGGTGCGGAGCGCGTACTTGACGACCTCCGTCACGTCGTGGAGGTCGAGCTTGCGCATCGCGTTGGCGCGGTGCGTGTCCACCGTCTTGCGGCTCAGGCCGAGCACCTCGGCGATGCGGTTGTTGCTGTTGCCCTCGGCGATCAGCTTCAACACCTGGCGCTCGCGCGCGCTCAGTGGCTCCCCCCCGTCGCCGGGGCGTTCGTTGCCGGTGACGCGGAGGTAGTCGCCGATGAGTGTGGCGGCGATGGGAGGGTAGAGGAACGAGCCTCCTGCGTGGACCTCGTGGATGGCGCGCACGAGGTCCTCCGTCACCACGCGCTTGAGCACGTAGCCGCAGGCGCCCGCCTGGATGATCTGGACCACGTACTCCTGGTCGTCGTACATACTCAGGATGAGCGTCCGGACCTCCGGGTGGAGCTCCTTGAGCCGCCGGGTCGCCTCGAGGCCGTTCATGACCGGCATCACGATGTCCATGATCACGACGTCCGGATGGAGTTCCTCCACCAGGTCGAGCGCCTGGCGTCCGTCCTCAGCCTCGCCCACCACCAGGAGCTCCGGCTCGCGCGCGAGCAGCGCGTGGACGCCTTCTCTCAGGATGGCGTGGTCGTCCACGAGCAGCACGCGGATCGGAGCCGCCTTCGGGGCGCTCATGTCGCGTCGCCTCCTGCCTCGCCGTCCGCGAGAGGGACGACCACGTACATCCGTGTGCCGCGCCCGACCGCAGATTCCACGTTCACGGTGCCTCCTACCAGGTCCACGCGCTCTCTGACCGACGCCAGGCCCACGCCGGCCTGCAGGTCCCCGCGGAGCGCGTCGTCGAGATCGAATCCTATCCCGTTGTCGATGACGGCGAGGCTCACGTACCCGGGCCTGATGGTGAGGCGCACGAGGATCTTGGTGGCCGACGAGTGCCGGACTGCGTTGGACAGCGCCTCCTGGGCGATGCGGTAGAGCGCCGTCTCGACCTCCCCGGGCAGCCGTCCGCCTGCTTCGTCGAAGTCGGTCACCACCTCCGGCCCCAGGCCCTGCGCGTGCGACTGGATGTACCAGCGCAGCGTGGGCACCAGGCCGAAGTCGTCGAGCATGACCGGCCGCAGATCGTACACGAGGAGCTTGATCTCCTCGATGGTGTGCCCGAGCAGCTCCTTGCACGTGAGCACCTGGCGGTGGGCCTCCGCAGGGTCGTGATCCTGCAGCGCCTTGTCACACAGGTCCAGCCGCACAAGAGTCGCCGTCAGCGTCTGGCTCGTCTGGTCGTGCAGCTCCCGGCCGATGCGCCGCCGCTCCTCCTCGACTCCGCCGAGCTGCCGGCTCGCGTAGCGCAGCGACTCGTCGCCGAGGCGCCGGCACATCTCGTTGAACGACAGCGAGAGCCGCCGCAGGTCCTGGTCCTTCCAGTCGTCCTTGACGCGACAGCCCATCTCGCCGCGGTGCATGCCGCTCATGGCGCGCGCGAGGTCCTCGAGGAGGCCCCCGGCCGGTCCGACGAGCGCGAGGTTCACCAGTACGGCCGCGAGCGCCGCGGCGGCCAGCAGCGCGAACAGCAGCAGCGCGTGGTCGTTGTCCGTCGACGACACGATGAGCGCCGTGCCCGCCGCCACCGCGGCCGCGAGCAGCACGTTGGCGCCCACGACCCGCAGCACCATGGGGCGCCGGAAGCGGGACGTCTCTTCGCGCCGGTTGGCGCGGACACCGGTGATGACGGTCTCGTCTGCCCTTCCTAAGGCCACTCGATCGCCCCGGGAGCCGCCACTCATGAGCCGGGCAGGTCGAGCGGCTGCGGCAGCTCGAAAGCGAACTCCGCCCATGAGCCCTGCTCCGACCGCGCCCGGATGCGGCCGTTGTGCAGGCGCACGATGCGCCAGGCGCTGTACAGGCCTACGCCGGTGCCGCGCTTCGTCTCGCCCCGCGTGCGCAGACGTGAGAAGCGCTGGAACAGCCGTCCTCGCTCTTCGGATTCGAACCCGGGGCCCTCGTTCCAGACCGCGACCTCCAGGCGCGACGGCTCCCTGACCAGCCGCACGCGGATCAGGCCGCCCTCGTCACCGTACTTCACCGCGTTGCTGAGCAGGTTGGTCACGACGATGCGCAGCAGGCCCGGGTCGCACTCGGCCGTCGCCGTCTCCGGAGGCAGGTCGAGCTCGAGTCCCATGCCGTGCGCCTCCATGTCCGAGCGCACGAGGTCCAGTGAGGGGGCGATGACGTCCGCCAGCACGTCAACGTCCCGGCGTCGGTTCAGCGAGAGGTCGCCACCGTCGATGCGCGCCAGGTCCAGGTAGTCCTGGACGAGGCTCAGCAGATACTCGCCCTTGCCGATCATGCGGTCGATCTTGTCCTCCTGCCCCGGTTCCAGCGTGCCGAGATAGCCCTGTCTCAGCAGGCGGGCGTCCGTCACGAGCGACGCCACCGGGTTCTTGATCTCGTGGCTCACGAAGGCCAGCATCTCCATGTACGCGCGGTTGGCCGCGGTGAGCTGCTCGATCCGCCACGCCTTCTCCACCGCCTGGCTCAGCCGCTCCGAGATCGAGACCTCGAGCCGGACGTGGTGAGGCGTGAACGCTTTGGGCGTGCGCGAGTCCCGGAAGAGGAACCCCAGGACGCGGCCTTCGACGATGAGGGGGCAGGTGAGCGTGGAGCGGACTCCCTCCCGCGCGAGCAGGTGCGACGAGTGGCTCGCCGGATGCTGGTCGGCGTGGGCCGCGAGGTCGTCGATGATGCGCGGCTCGGCGCTCTTGATGACCCGCTCGAGCGAGGTGCCGCGCAGGTCGGCGGTGTATCCCTTGGTCAGCAGGAGCGGCTGGTACGTGGCGCGCGCGTACTGGGAGATGACGCGCTCGCCGCTCTCATCCACGAAGCCGAGGCCGATCCGGTCGCACGGGATGATGTCGCGGGTGTGCTCGAAGAGGAAGTCGGCGACGTCGTTGAGCGACTGCTTGGCGGCGACCTTCTGGTTCACCATCCGCAGCGTGGCGCGCTCGTCGGCACTGATCCTCTGGCGCATGCCCCGGTCGTGGAACGGATCGAGATAGCGCAACGTCGACTGCAGACTCACTTCAGCCCTCCAGCTCCCGCCTGAGCCCGGGACGCCGCCCCAGGCTCCTACGAGCAACACCTGACCCCGGGTCAGCCACTCCACACCGCCACGATAGCACTCCTCTGGTAGGTGGCAACGGTGCTGTCCGGCGAGGGGCTCGGTTCGGCCTCGAAACGGAGCGACCGACCGAGGCTGTTGAAGCATCAGAGCTAGGGTAATGACCGGATATCTACAATGAGTACTTGACTCAGTCTAGGGTAGGTCTAGTATGTCATGTGGGGTATTTCACAAACCCCGGGTGCCGGAAGATGCGCGACGACGATGTCGCGCGGAGATGCGGTCACGGAGGGCCTGATGAGGATCGGTGTCTACGTGTGCCGGGCCGGCGACGCTGCCGGCGACGGCGTCAACTACGAGTCCGTGGTCCACTACGCAGCCAACCTCCCCCAGGTGGAGCTGGTGCGGTCCATGGGCATCCTGCCCAAGCTCGATCCGGAGACGATCGCCGACGAGATAACCGCCGAGGGCGTTGAGCGGATCGTGATCGCCGGCGACTCGCCCGGGTTCTTCAAGCCGGCGTTCACCAGAGCCATGACACTCGCCGGAGGCGAGCCCGACGAAGTCAGGCTCGCCTCCTTCCGCGAGCACGCTCTGGGCGGCGACCCGGCCACAGACAGGGCGAAGGCCATCGTCGCCTGCGCCGTGTACGGGGTGCCCTTCACGCTCGCCGCTCAGCCCAAGGACACCAAGTGGAACTCCGCCGCCCTGGTCATCGGCGGCGGCATCGCCGGCATCCAGGCGGCGCTGGAGATCGCGGACGGGGGCAAGCGTGTGTACCTCGTTGAGCGCTCGGGCACCATCGGCGGCCACATGGCGATGTTCGACAAGACGTTCCCCACGCTGGACTGCGCCGCCTGCATCCTGACGCCCAAGATGGTGGCCGTGGGGCAGCACGAGATGATCGACCTCCTCACCTACTCCGAGGTCGAGTCGGTGACGGGTATGCCGGGGGCGTTCAAGGCGACGATCCTGCGGCACGCGCGCCGTGTGGACGAATCGGCATGCGTGGCCTGCGGTCTGTGCAGCGACGTCTGCCCGGTGCGCGTACCGAGTGAGTTCGACGCCGGCATCGCCGAGCGCAAGGCCGTCTACATCCCGTTCCCCCAGGCGGTACCGAACGCCTACCTGATCGACGAGGCCTCCTGCACGTACGTCCAGACCAACGGCCAGAAGTGCGGGGCGTGCAGGAAGAAGTGCCCGAAGGACTGCATCGACCTCGACGCTCACGGCGACGTCCTGCAGGTCGAGGTCGGCAGCGTGATCGTGGCCACCGGGTACGAGACCCTGGATGCGGGGCGCCTGGACCGCTACGGATACGGCGTGCACCCCAACGTACTGACCGCCCTCGAGTTCGAGCGCCTGACCAACGCGTCGGGCCCCACGGGCGGGCGCATCGTGACCAGGACGCAGCAGTACAACAAGCGCAAGAAGGCGGACGAGTGGGTGTTCGACCCCGAGGGTCCGTCGCCGAGGAGCGTCGCGATCATCCACTGCGTCGGGTCGAGGGACACCAACCACAACGCCTACTGCTCCCGTGTCTGCTGCATGTACTCCCTGAAGTTCGCACACCTCGTCAGGGAGAAACTGCCGGAGGCGGACTGCTACGAGTTCTACATCGACATGCGCGCCTTCGGCAAAGGCTATGAGGCCTTCTTCGACCGCATCGCGGAGGAGGGGACGTTCATCGTCCGCGGGCGCTCGGCTTCGGTCGCCGAGCACGACGGTCAGATGTACGTCAAGGGCGAGGACATCCTCAGCGACACGCTCATGGAGTTCCCAGTCGACATGGTCCTGCTGGCCGTGGGCCTCGTGCCGGCGGCGCGCTCGGACGAGCTCGCCGCCATGCTCGGCATCCCGCGGGACGACTACGGGTGGTTCACCGAGGCCGACTACAACGGCGACCCGACCGGGACGGAGCGCGGCGGCGTGTACGTGGCCGGCGTGTGCCAGGGCCCCAAAGACATCCCTGACACGGTCGCGCAGGCCTCGGCGGTGGCCGCGAAAGCGCTGGGGGGCGCCATCACGGGACGCGGCCTCCAGAGCGTGGGCAGCCTCACGCTCACCGACATCGAGGAACGCGCGAAGAGCCTGGTCCCGGTCTCCTAGGAGGATGACATGGCAACACGGGCCAATCCCAAGCTGATCGAGGAGCTGGAGCCCTACGGGGCCGAGGACGTGATGAAGTGCTATCACTGCGGCAACTGCTCGGCGGTGTGCCCGTTCTCGGCCGACCCCTACGTGTTCCCGCGCAAGCCCATGCGGTACCTGCAGATGGGCCTGGAGGACAAGCTCAAGGGGCAGCTCGACCCCTGGCTCTGCTACTACTGCGGTGAGTGCTCCGACCAGTGTCCGCGCGACGCGGAGCCGGGAGAGACGATGATGAGCCTGCGGCGCTGGCTCACGTCCAAGTACGACTGGACGGGGATCTCGCGTCTGTTCTATCAGTCGTGGCGCTGGGAGCTCGGCGCCATCGTGCTGGTGGCGATCCTGACGGCGATCGGCTTCACCCTGTTCGGCCTGTCGCAGGGCAGCCTCTCGGTCTACGACGGACCCAACGCGTTCCTGCCCAGCGAGAGCATCCACATCTTCGACTGGATCCTCGCCGGTGTGCTCATCGTGTTCCTGCTCAGCAACGCGGCCCGGATGTGGTGGTTCACCATGGGCCGCAACAAGGACTTACCGACCACGCTGGGCAGCTACGTCGCCAGCGTGTGGATGCTGCCGGCGCACTTCTTCACCCAGATCAGGTACAGCAAGTGCGAGCACAAGGGGCCGTGGGTGACGCACCTGGCGCTCATGCTGAGCTACGTCACCATGCTGGTGCTCATCATGTTCTTCCTGTCGGACATGGCGTCGGGACCTGCCATCGACTGGTCTGTCCACGTGGCCGGCTACCTGGCTACCGCGGGTCTGGTGCTGGCCACGATCCTGTTCCTGCGCAACCGCACGAAGAAGTCGTCCGCGCAGTACCGCCACTCGCACGAGTCGGATTGGATCTTCCTCGTCCTCATCCTCGTGGTGGCGCTCACGGGGATCCTGCAGCACATCCTGCACCGCAGCGGCCTGGACGCCGCCGCCAACGTCACCTACATCGTGCACCTGTCCCTGGTCGTCCCGATGCTGGCGCTCGAGGTCCCGTTCAGCAAGTGGTCGCACCTGGCCTACCGGCCGCTGGCCATGTACCTCGCCCAGGTGCGGGCCACGGCGCTGTTCCGCGCTCGCGCCGAGGGAACGGCGCCGGCGCGGCCGGGCGCCGAGCGGCACACACAGGTCCACCCGATCTGAGGGGGTGAGAAGATGACGGAGAGTCGCATCGGCGTCTACGTCTGCAACTGCGGCACCAACATCGCCAATGTGGTGGACTGCGACGCGGTCGCGGCGGCCGCGGCCGACCTGCCGGGCGTCGTCGTGAGCCGCTCCTACAAGTACATGTGCTCCAACCCGGGGCAGGAGATGATCGCCCAGGACATCCATGAGGAGCAGCTCGAGCGAGTCGTGGTCGCCGCCTGCAGCCCGCGGATGCACGAGCCGACGTTCAGGCGCGCAGCGGAGACGGCCGGCCTGAACCCGTACCTCGTGCAGATGGCCAACATCCGCGAGCAGTGCAGCTGGGTCCACGACGCCGGAGAGATGGCCACGGACAAGGCCAAGGACCTCGTGCGAGCGGCTGTGTACCGGGTGGCGCAGCACGAGCCGCTGGAACGCCTGTCGGTGGACATGTGCCCCAACACACTCGTGCTCGGGGGCGGTATCGCCGGGATGTCGGCGGCCCTCGAGCTGGCCGACGCCGGCAAACGGGTGTACCTGGTCGAGCGCACCAAGGTCCTCGGCGGCAACGTTGCCCGCGTCGACCTCACGGCGCCGTACCTCGACTCGGCGCGCGACATGATGACCGACCGGGTGACACGCGTCATCGAGCACCCGGAGGTGAGCGTGATGCTCGAGAGCGAGCTCGAGGATCTCGAGGGCTTCGTGGGCAACTTCAAGGCCACGATCTCTCACCACTCCTCCGGCGAGGGGCCGCCCATCGAGGTGGTCGATGTCGGCAGCGTGATCGTCTGCACCGGCTACAAGGAGTTCGACGCTTCGCGCGTCACACACTTCGGGTACGGCAAGCTGCCCAATGTGATCACCTCCTTCGAGTTCGAGTCGATGCTCAAGCAGGGCCGCATCGAGATGAAGGATGGGCGGCTGCCCCAGTACGTGGCCATCGTCCACTGCGTCGGCAGCCGCAGCCAGGAGTTCCACAGCTACTGCTCCCGCGTGTGCTGCATGACGGCGCTCAAGTACGCGCACGAGGTGAAGTCGGCCCTGCCCGGGCGTACGTGTCCGACGTGTACGTGGACATGCACGCGTTCGGCAAGGGCTGCGAGGACTTCTACCGCCGCAGCGCCGAGGTCAAGACGCTCTTCCTCATGTTCGGCAAGGGCGACCACCCCGTGGTGCGGAGGGCGGACTCGGGCGACGACTGCGAGATGCTCATCACCGTGGACGAGCAGCTGTCGGGAGAGCAGATCGAGCTGCCCGCGGACCTCATCATCCTCATGGTCGGCATGGAGGCTCGCGAGGACTCCGAGCACGTCACGCGCCTCGTCAACATCAGCCAGGACAAGGACGGGTGGTTCATCGAGAGCCACCCCAAGCTGGACCCCGTGGCGACGACCACCGACGGCGTGTACATCGCCGGCGCCTGCCAGGCTCCCAAGGACATCCCCGACACGGTGGCCCAGGCGAGGGCGGCGGCGGCCCGGATCCTGGGCAAGATCAGCCGCGGCAAGCTCGAGATCGACGCCATGTTCGCGGCCGTGAACGAGGACCTCTGCTCCGGGTGCCGGGTGTGCAACGAGATCTGTCCGTACTCGGCCATCGAGTTCGACGAGGACAAGAGGCGGAGCCACGTGATCAGCGCGCTCTGCAAGGCGTGCGGCGCCTGCGTGGCCACCTGCCCGTCGGCGGCGATCGAGGCCAAGCACTTCACCGACCAACAGATATTCGCCGAGATAGCGGGGGTGCTCGCATGAGCTTCGAACCCAGGATCGTCGGCTTCCTCTGCAACTGGTGCTCCTACTCGGGGGCGGACCTGGCCGGGACGAGCCGCATCCACTACGGGGCCAACGTGCGCGTGATCCGCGTGATGTGTTCGGCGCGGATCGACCCCACGTTCGTCATCAAGGCGCTCGCGGAAGGGGCGGACGGCGTGCTCGTGTGCGGCTGCCACCCCGGCGACTGCCACTACTCCGAGGGCAACTACAAGACCATGCGCCGCATGCCCCTCCTCAAGCGCATGCTCGCCGACTTCGGTATCGAGGAGGAGCGCGTCCGCCTCGAGTGGGTGAGCGCCAGCGAGGGCATGCGGTTCGCCGACATCGTCGACGACATGACGGAGCGCCTGCGGGCGCTGGGTCCCAGCCGCGTCAAGCTGGCGCTGGCGTACGACGCCGTGGAGAGGTGACGCCCCGTGGCCGGCGAGAAACTGCAGATCGCGCTCTACTGGGGCGCCGCGTGCGGCGGCTGCGACGTCGCCGTGCTCGACACCAACGAGTTCATCCTCGACGTGCACGCCGCCGCCGACATCCGTCTCTGGCCGATCGCCGTCGACGGCAAGTACGCCGACGTCGAGGCCATGGAGGACGGCGAGCTCGACCTCGCCATCTTCAACGGCGCTGTGCGCAACTCGGAGAACGAGCACATCGCCAAGCTTCTGCGGCAGAAGAGCAAGGTGCTGGTGGCCTTCGGGTCCTGCGCCCACCTGGGAGGCATCCCGGGCTGGCCAACTTCGTGCCGCGGGACGAGATCATGAGCGTCGCCTACCTCCAGAACCCGAGTATCGAGAAGGGCAACGCGACGCTGCCTCGTCCCGAGACCGGGCATGAACGGCACCACCCTCAGCATCCCGGAGTTCTACAAGCGCGTCTACAAGCTGGACGACATCGTGCCCGTGGACTACTACGTGCCCGGCTGCCCGCCGGCCGCCGACCAGGTGAAGGCGGTGCTGCTGGCCGTCGTGACCGGCCAGCTGCCGGCGCGCGGATCGGTGGTCGGGGCCGCGGAGACGGCGCTCTGCGACGAGTGCCCGCGCACCAAGAACGAGAAGAAGGTGAAGAGCTTCCACCGGCCCTGGCAGATCATGGCCGACCCGGAGGTCTGCCTGCTGGAGCAGGGCGTGCTCTGCGCGGGCGTCGCCACGCGTGGCGGCTGCGGCGCCCGCTGCCCTTCGAGCGCATCCCGTGCCGCGGCTGCTACGGTCCCCTGCCGGGGGTGGTGGACCAGGGCGCCAAGCTGCTCTCGGCCGTCGTCTCGGTGATCGACTCCAACGACCCTGAGGAGATCGATCACATCCTCGACGGCCTGCCCGACTTCGCCGGCTTCGCCTACCGCTTCAGCGCGCCGGCCTCGCTGCTGCAAAGGAGCGTCCGCCCATGAGCAGGAAGATCAGCATCGATCCCATCACCCGCCTCGAGGGCCACGGCAAGATCGAGATCTTCCTCGACGACACCGGGGCCGTGGAGGACTGCTACTTCCAGATCCCGGAGCTCCGCGGCTTCGAGCGCTTCGTCGTAGGCCGGCCGATCGAGGAGCTGCCGCGCCTCGTCACGCGCATCTGCGGCGTGTGCCCGGCGAGCCACCACATGGCCAGCGCCAAGGCCGTGGACGGCTGCTTCGGCGGCGAGGTCGCGCCGCTGGCCATCAAGCTGCGGCGCATGTACTACAACGCCCACTACATCCACAGCCACATCGCCCACTTCTACGCGCTTGCCGCACCCGACTTCGTGCTCGGCCCGGACGCCGACCCCGCCATCCGCAACGTACTCGGGGTCGTCGGCAAGGTGGGCCTCGAGATCGGCGGGGCCGTCATCGCCTCCCGCGGCAAGGCGCAGGAGATCCAGCGCATCATCGGGGGGCGCTCCACGCAGGACATCTGGTGCATCCCCGGCGGCGTCGCCAAGGGCCTGCGCCCCGACGAGCTCGAGCAGATCAGGCCCATGGTGGCCGAGCTCTACGACTTCACGCAGTTCTCGCTGCAGCTCTTCCGTGACGTCGTGCTCGCCAACCCCACCTACCTGGACATCATCGCCAACGGCCCGTACACGCTGGATGTGCACAACATGGGCCTCGTCGACGAGCACAACGCCGTGGACTTCTACGACGGTCAGGTGCGCGTGGTGGACTTCGAGGGCACGGAGATCTGCCGGTACGAGCCGCACCAGTACGCCGACTACGTGGCGGAGCACGTGGAGCCGTGGTCGTACCTCAAGTTCCCGTACCTCAAGCAGCGTGGCTGGAAGGGGTTCGTGGAGGGCATCGACACCTCCATCTACTGCGCCACGCCGCTCGCCCGTCTCAACGTGGCCGACCGCATGGCGACGCCCAAGGCCCAGGAGGGCTTCGAGGAGATGTTCGCGACGCTCGGCGGGCACCCCAGCCGCATGCTCCTCGCCCAGCACTGGGCCCGCCTCGTGGAGATGGTGCAGAACGCCGAGACGCTGCAGCTGTACTGCGACGACCCCGAGATCACCGGCGACGCCTACCGCGTCATCCCCGAGCGTGTCACCGGCGAGGGGTTCGGCATCGTCGAGGCCATGCGCGGCACGCTCACGCACCACTACACCTGCGACGAGAACGCCATCTGCACCAGCGCCAACCTGATCGTGGGGACCACCAACAACAACGCCCCGATCCAGATGGTGACGCGGAAGGTGGCGGAGACCCTGATCCAGCCCGGCATCGACCCCGACCAGGGCATCCTGAACATGGTCGAGATGGCCTTCCGCGCCTTCGACCCCTGCTACAGCTGCGCCACGCACAGCCTGCCCGGGCAGATGCCGCTGCGCGCCACGGTGCACCGGGGCGGGCAGGTGACGCATGACTTCCGGCGCGGCTGCTAGTCGCGACCGCGGACCGGCCGGCGCTCCGCCCGAAGGGGCGCCGGCCGTCAAGACCCTGCTCCTGGGCATGGGCAACCCGATCCTGAGCGACGACGCCGTCGGCATCCGCGTCGCCCAGCGCCTCAGCCGGAGGCTGGGGCCGGTCCCCGGGCTGGCCGTCCGCGAGGAGTGCTGCACGGGGGGCTCGAGCTCCTCGATGTGGTCGAGGGGTTCGACCGCCTCATCGTCCTGGATTCGATCAAGACCGAGGGAGGGCGTCCCGGCGACTGGTATCGCTTCGACGGCACGGCGCTGCGAGAGACCATGCACCTGAACAACGTGCACGACGCGAACTTCGCGACCGCCATGGAGCTCGGCCGGCAGATGGGGGTCCACGTACCGGACGACGCGGACATCCACGTGCTCGCCGTGGAGATCAGCGAGAACCTGACGTTCAGCGACCAGCTCAGTCCGGAGCTGCAGACCGCGCTGCCGGAGCTCGTCGATGAGATGCACGTGGAGATGGTCGCTCTTCTTGGCACGCCGCCGTCGGGCGCGCAGCGGTCGCGCGCGCCGACTGTGGACGAGCGGGCCCCTGAGCGGGAGCCGCCGGAGGCGACGATCCCTGCCCCATGACGGCCACCAGCAACATGCCGTGCAGCCTCACCGCTCCTTCGCCCCCGCTCGCGGCTCTCGCGTGGCGGACCGCGGCGGCGCGTCTGCGCGTGCGCGGCGTGGTGCAGGGCGTCGGCTTCCGCCCCTTACGTCTACTCGCTGGCGCTGCGGCACGGCCTCGCCGGATGGGTGCTCAACACGTCCGGCGGCGTGCGGATCCACGTGGAAGGCCACGAAGAGGAGGTCGAGGCCTTCGTGGCCGCGCTGCCGCGAGAGGCCCCGCCGCGAGCCCACATCGCGGAGCTCGACCGCGAGCCGGCCGAGCCGGAGGGCGCCGCCGGCTTCGCGATCCTCCGGAGCACCGTGTCGCCCGGCGAGTACCAGCTCGTGTCGCCGGAGATCGCCACCTGCGACGATTGCCGGCGCGAGCTGCTCGACCCGAGCGATCGGCGCTTCGCGTATCCGTTCGTCAACTGCACGAACTGCGGTCCACGCTTCACCATCATCGAGGACCTGCCCTACGACCGGGAACGCACCACGATGCGGCGGTTCCCGATGTGCCCGGCGTGCCGCCGGGAGTACGAGGACCCGCTCGACCGCCGCTTCCACGCCGAGCCGACCGCATGCCCGGTGTGCGGCCCCCGGGTGGAGTTGCTGGGTCGCGCCGAGGACGGCGCGCTCGCGGCGAGAGCCGTCGGTACGCGGGAGGACCCTGCGGCGCCGATTCGCGCCGCCGCCGCCCTGCTGCGCGCCGGCGGGATCGTCGCCGTCGAGGGCCTCGGCGGCTTCCATCTCGCCTGCGACGCCACCGACGGCGACGCCGTGCGGCGCCTGAAGGCGCGCAAGCGGCGTCCGCACAAGCCGCTGGCGGTGATGGTGGGCGAGGTCGAGGAGCTGCGCCGACACTGCCGCGTGACGGCGGCCGAGGAGGCGGCGCTGGTCTCGCCGGAGCATCCGATCGTGCTGCTCGAGTGGCGCGGGATGAGCTCCGGCGGCCGGCCGGGACCGGAGGTCGGGAGCGCCGCCGGAGTCGGCGTGCCGCAGGCCATCGACCCCGAGGTCGCCGTCGGCCAGCGCTACCTCGGCGTCATGTTGCCGTACACGCCGCTCCACATCCTGCTGCTGCGCGAGGCGGCGCGGCCGCTTGTCATGACCAGCGGCAACCTCGCCGAAGAGCCGATGGTCAAGGACAGGGAGGAGATCGGCCGCCTGGACGGGATCGCCGATGCGTACCTGGTGCACGACCGGCCCATCGCCGAGCGCTGCGACGACTCGGTCGTCCAGGTGAGCCGCGGGCGGCCGCGCCTGGTGCGCCGGGCGCGGGGCTACGCCCCGTTCCCCCTGCGTCTGCCACGGCCCCTGCCCCAGGTGCTGGCCTGCGGCGCGGAGCTCAAGAACACGTTCTGTCTCACCCGTGACGCCGATGCGTTCCTCAGCCCGCACATCGGCGATCTCGAGAACCTGGAGACGCTGGAGAGCTTCGAGGACGGCATCCGGGCGTACCGCCGGCTCTTCCACATCGAGCCCGAGGTCGTGGCTCACGACCTGCATCCCGAGTACCTGGGGACCAAGTACGCGCTGGCGCTACCCGGCGAGAAGGTGGGGGTGCAACACCACCACGCCCATGTGGCGGCGGCCATGGTGGAGGCGGGTGTCGAGCACTCCGTGATCGGCGTCAGCATGGACGGCCTCGGGTACGGCGACGACGGCGTTCTGTGGGGCGGCGAAGTGCTGGTGTGCGACCTGACGGGATACCGGCGCGTCGCCCACCTCGAGGAGATGCCGCTGCCCGGCGGCGCGCTGGCCGTCCACAGACCGTGGCGCGTCGCGCTGGGCTGGTCGCTTGCCGCGCTCGGGCCCGCCGGCCTGGAACGCGCGCGGTCGCTGCTCGGCGCGCGCGCTCCGGCCGGCGAGCAGCCGCCCGACGACGAGGCCGTCGCGGCGCTGGCGCGTCAGGTGGAGACGGGCACCAACGCCCCGCTCACGACGAGCTGCGGGCGGCTCTTCGACGCGGTCGCCGCGCTGGCCGGAGTGCGTCACGTGATCACCTACGAGGGGCAGGCCGCGATCGAGCTTGAGATGCGCTCGCGACCGGGGGCGCCCCCGTACGAGTACGGGCTGGACGGAGACCCCGGAGTCGCCGCCGCGGCCTCGGCGCCCACCGCCGGGTGCATCGCGGAGCCCTGCCGGCCGGCCTCCGTCCGACTGGCTCCGCTGCTCGCCGCCGTCCTGACCGATCTGGAGGCCGGGCGGTCCGCGGGCTTCGTGGGCGGCCGCCTGCACGCGACGCTGGCGGCCCTGGTGGCGGACGCGTGTCGCCGGGTGCGCGCCGCGACCGGTCTGGAGGTCGTGGCGCTGAGCGGCGGCGTCTTCCAGAACCGGCTGCTCACCGGACTCTGCGAAGACGCCCTGCGGAGGGATGGCTTCCGCGTCATCGGTGGCGGACTCGTCCCGGTCAACGACGGCGGCATCTCCCTCGGCCAGGCCGCGGTCGCGGGCTATACTCTGCTCAGACGACGCGGCGAGCTCTAGACGGCGACCCCGGCGGATCGGACCAGGCATGTGCCTTGCTCTTCCCATGCGCGTCCTCTCTATCGATGGCGATACGGCCACGATCGCCGCCGAAGGCCTGGAGCAGCGAGCCAGTCTGGCTCTGGTGCCGGATGCCCGCGTCGGTGACTGGGTGCTCGTGCACGCGGGCTACGCCCTCAACGTCCTCGCCGAGCAGGAGGCCCGCGAGACGCTCTCTCTCCTGGCCGAACTTGCCGAGGCCGATCCTCCCGAGCGCGCCGTCGAGGATGAAGGCTGAGGCGCTGCATCGTCTGGCCGCCGAGCTGGCCGCCGAGGCCAGCCCCGGCAGCACGTTCATGGAGGTCTGTGGGACCCACACCATGGCCGTCGCGCGCCACGGTCTGCGCGATCTCCTGCCGCCCGGTGTACGCCTCGTCTCCGGGCCCGGTTGCCCCGTGTGCGTGACGGCGACGCGCGACCTCGACACGGTGGTCGCGCTCGGCGGTCTGCCCGGGGTCACGGTGGCGACGTTCGGCGACCTCATCCGGGTGCCGGCCTCGCGCGGCTCTCTGGCGACCGCGCGCGCCGCAGGGTCCGACATCCGCGTGGTCTACTCCTCGCGCGACGCCGTGGACCTTGCCGCCGACGAGCCGTCGCGAGAGGTGGTCTTCGTCGGCATCGGCTTCGAGACCACCGCCCCCACGACGGCCGCCTCGGTCCTGGAGGCGCGCCGACGCGGGGTGCGCAACTTCTCCGTCTTCGCTCTGCACAAGACCATGCCGCCGGCGCTCGAGGCTTTGCTCACCCTGGGCGAGACGCCGATCACCGGGTTCCTGCTGCCCGGGCACGTGAGCGTCATCACCGGTTCGGCCTGCTTCGAGTTCCTGGCCGCGGAGCACGGCATCGCCGGCGTGGTCGCCGGGTTCGAGCCGGAGGACGTCCTGGAGGCGCTCCTCATGCTCGCGCGGCAGAGCGCGCCGGCCGTGGAGAACCAGTACACGAGGGCCGTGCAGCCGCTGGGCAACACGGTCGCGCAGGAGCTCATGCGCCAGGTGTACGAGCCGCGCGACGCGGACTGGCGCGGTCTGGGCGTGATCCCCGGCTCGGGGTTGGGTCTGCGCGCCGAGTTCGCCGACCACGACGCGGCTCTGCGCTTCCCGGTGGACGCCGGGGAGTCTCTCGAGCCGTCCGGGTGCCGCTGCGGCGAGGTTCTCCGGGGCGTCATCGATCCGGCTGATTGCCCTCTCTTCGGAGGGCGCTGCACTCCGGCGGCGCCCGTGGGCGCCTGCATGGTGAGCGGCGAGGGCGCCTGTGCCGCACGCTACAGATACCGAGGTCTCGATGACTGACGACGGCGACCGGATCCTGCTCGGCCACGGCAGCGGTGGGAGACTCTACCGCGACCTGGTCGGCGACGTCTTCGTCGCCGCCTTCGCCAACCCGGTGCTCGCGAGGCTGGACGACGCGGCCGTGCTCTCGCCGTCCGGCCGCATCGCCGTCACCACCGACAGTCACGTGGTGCGGCCGCTGCGCTTTGCCGGCGGCGACATCGGCCGCCTGGCGGTGGCCGGCACGGTCAACGATCTGGCGACGGCGGCGGCACGGCCGCTGGCCCTGGCCGCCGCCTTCATCATCGAGGAGGGCTTCTCGCTCGCCGAACTGCGCGCGCTGTGCGCGTCGATGGCCGACACGGCGGCCGAGGCGGACGTGGACATCGTCACCGGCGACACCAAGGTGGTGGAGCGTGGCGCCTGCGACGGCCTCTTCATCACCACGACGGGCGTGGGTGAGGTCGTGGTGGAGCACGAACTCGGTGCGGCAGCCGTGCGTGAGGGCGACGCCGTCATCCTCAGCGGCGGCGTCGGGGACCATGCCGTCGCGGTGCTCGCGGCTCGCGGCGAGTTTCACTTCCGCACGCCCGTCGAGAGCGATTGCGCGCCGCTGTGGAGTCTGGTCGAGGCGGCCGCGGAGGCCGCCGGCCCGGGTTGCGCTTTCTGCGCGACCCTACACGCGGCGGTCTCACCACCGTCCTCGCCGAGCTGGCCGAGGGGTCGGGTCTGGGCATCGAGGTGGACGAGGAAGCCATTCCGATCACGCCCGGCGTGCACTCGGTCTGCGAGCTGCTGGGTCTCGATCCGCTGACGCTCGCCAACGAGGGCAAGATGGTGCTCGTCACCGCGGCGGAGACCGCCGACGCCGTGGTCGCGGCGTGCCGTGGCGCGCCCTACGGGGCGGAGGCGACGCGCATCGGCTCCGTGACGGCCCTGCACGGAGGTCGCGTGGCCTTGCGCACGAGTCTGGGTACGCGGCGGGTGCTGGACATGCCGGTCGGCGAGCTCCTGCCGCGCATCTGCTGAGGCGACCGAAGGGGGGCGCCGTGCACGAACTTGGCATCACGCAAGGAATGCTCGACCGCGCCCGCGAGGCGGCCGTGGAGAACAGCGCAACGCGAGTCACCGAGGTGCACGTCGTCATGACGCCTGCCGCGGACTTCACCGAGGACTCGATCCGCATGTACTTCGAGATGCTGACGGAGGACGACGACCTCTTCCGCGGTGCGACGCTGCGCGTTGAGCACAGGCCGGTCTCCGCCGTGTGCCTGGACTGCAGCGACGAGTCCAGCGTGCAGGCGCCGCAGCCCGTGTGCTCGCAGTGCGGGTCGTGGAACGTCCGTCTGGATCCCGAAGCTCCGATGATCCAATTGACGGACGTCGTCATCGACGATTGACCAGGATCCGTGCCGGGGAGGGGTCAGGCCTCGCTCTCGCCGGCGCCGCCGGTCGAAGCCCCGCCGCGCACCGCGGCGAGCCTCTCCTTGAACCCGGTCGCCTCGAAGATCGTCTGGACCTCCCTCACCACGTCCTCCGGCGGGAACAGATCGCCCAGGCCGAGCTCCTCGCGGATCTCGAGCAGGTGGTCCATGTAGTCGGTCCACTTCTCGCCCCAGGCCTCGCCGATGGCGGGGAACATGAGGTGCGGGTCGCCGCCCATGCCCTTCTCGTAGAAGTTGTTGCACCACTCGGCGAACATCTCGACGTGCGGCCGCCCACGGCCGCTCTCGACCTGCATGCCACGCACCACCTGGTTGATCACCGCGACGCTGTTGTGGCGCGGGCAGCGGCTCTGGCAGGTGTAGCAGTAGTAGCAGTACCAGATCGCGTCGTCCTCGAGCAGGGTCGGGTCGCCGTCGAGCGCGCGGCGGGCCGTCTCGCGCGGGGAGTACTCGGTGAACCGTGCCGCCGGGCAGCCGGAGGTGCAGACGCCGCACTGGATGCAGCTCTCGAACCCGTCCTTGTGGTCGTGCATGCGCGGGTCCTCGAGGATCCGCCGGACGAGCTCGGGGTCGCGCCGCGGTGCGGCCGCGAACGCGTCGTCCGCGATGTGCGCGTACGGGTTGTCCTTGCGGTCAGTCATTCTCGCGCTCCTCGGGGGCGGTGTGGACGGTGGCGGGCTCGCCCGCGGGGACGGCGGCTGTGCCGGCGGTCGGCACGGCGCGGAAGAACTCGGGCCAGAAGTGGACGGGGACGTCGTGCTTGAGCTCGCGCGCGGCCGAGCGGAGGTTGTCGCGGCAGAGCACGCACGTCGTCACGACGGGCGCCCCCTGTGCCGCGGCGAACTCCAGGAGCCGCGCGCTGCTCTTGGTGGCGCCCCGGTACATGCCGCCCAGGGCGCCACAGCACCCGTTGTGCAGGGTCGGGTAGTCGACCACCATGGCGGCGCCGGACTGCTCGGCGGCGTCGCCGAGCGCGGCCAGCGCCGCGTCGCGGTCGGCCAGGCACCCGACGTACGGGACGAACCGCTCGCCGGCCGCCGTGAGCGAGATCGCCGAGCTGCGGCCGGCGCGCTCGGTGAGCGCGTCCCAGAGCGGGACCGCCTCGATGCCGCTCTCGGCGAGGCTCGCGTCGCAGGCGGGGCAGGCGGTGAAGACGCGCTCGCCGGTCTCGAAGAGGCTGGGCACCGCGCCGCGGCTCGGGTGGCCGCAGCAGCCGGCGTCCGCCGCCTCGTCGAGACGGACGCCGAACCCGGCGGCCACCGCGTGCACCACCGCGTGCAGCTCGTGGTCCTGCGGGATCGCGCAGCCGGCGTAGAACGGCAGCGCGACCGAGTCGGCCGGCAAGGTCTCGCCGGACGGCAGGGCTTCGCCGGCCGGCCTCCTCTTCCCGCCGGGCAGCAGCTGCCGGGCCAGCTTCAGGCCCAGCCCGGCCGCCCCGACCTTGTCCTTGGGCACGTGGCCCTTGGAGACCATGGCCGCGCCGAAGCGCATGTTGTCGATGCGCGGCCGCTTCTTCAGGTGCGTGGTGGCGACGTCGGCTGCCGTGCGTTCCGCGCAGTGGATGCCGCCGTGCTCGCGCTCGAGCTGCCGCAGCTTGTGCAGCACGCCGGCGACGTCGATCTCCATGCGGCACACGTCGGTGCAGGTGCCGCACTCGGTGCATCGCCACAGGTCGTCGCTCTTCAGCACGGCTTCGACTTCACCAGCCAGGATCAGCCGGACCAGTCGCCGCGGTCCGCGGTAGAGCTCGCGGCCGCTCGGGCAGCTCGACGTGCACGTGCCGCACTGGTAGCAGGCGGAGCACTCGGCCGCCAGCTCCTTGAAGGCCGCGGCGACCTCGGCCGGGTACGCGATGGTGTCAGGCGACGTGGCCACAGCGCTCACCTCCCGCGCAGGGAGCGCCGGCAGTGGCGCCCGCAAGGGCGCCGGGCCCGGCGCCGATCAGTTCCATCTCACGCTCGAGCGTCTCCAGAGACAGCTCGTCGCCCGCGGCCCGTGACGCGAAGAGGCGGATGCGCCGCCCGACGCTCAGGCGATCGACGGCGCAGAGGTGCCAGAGCTCGAGCGGCAGGGGCGTGCCGCTCCCGGCGAGCACTTCCTCGGCGATCCCCAGCTGCTCGAGCGCGCTGGTGTCTCCCGTGCGGTACTGGCAGCGGCCTTCCGCGCAGCCGGCGAGGAACACGCCGGCGGCGCCCAGGCGGGCCGCCTCCACGATGTGCAGCGCGCTGACGCGACCGAGGCACGGCAGCTCGATGAGCCGTACGTTCTCCGGGTAGCGGTCGCGGTGCTGGCCGCTCAGGCTGATGGCGGCGCCGGCGCACTCCTTGCAGTAGAAGCCGATGACCGGCGCCTGCGTGCCCTCGGTCATGAGCGCGATGCGGCCGAACAGCGCATCGTCGCCGAGGTTGTGCGCCACGGCGACCTCGGGGCAGTTGGCCGCGCAGATGCCGCAAGCACGGCAGATCTCGGGGTCGATCACCGCCAGCTTGCCGTCGTCCTTGACCTCGGCCGGTCGCGCGGCGCCCGCCGGCCGCTCCTCCAGCGTGATGGCGCCGAAGGGACACAGCGTCATGCAGGTGTCGCAGCCCACGCAGTGGGCGGCGTCCACCCGGGACGGCGCGGTGCCGAGGCGGCCGGGTGAGGTGAGGAAGGTGTGGATCTGGCCGGCGACCGCTGCCGCCTCCGTGTTGACCTCGATGAGCGCCTTGGGACCGGCGGCCGAGCCGCAGACGAAGATGCCCTCGGTGCTGGTCTCCGTGGCGCGGTTCTTGCGGTCGAGGATGTCGATGAAGCCGTCGTCGTCGCGCTCCACACCGAGCGACTGAGCCAGGCGCTCGGTCTCCGCGGCCGGCACCATGCCGGTGCTGAGGACGACCAGATCCGGCCGCAGCACGCGCTTGCGGGCCGCGGTGACGTCCTCTACCTCGATGACGGGCCGGCCGGCGGCGTCGAACTGCACCTCCGGCGGCGTGCCGCGCAGGAACTCCACGCCGGCCTCGCGGGCGCCGAGGAACCAGTGCTCGTAGCCCACGCCGGCGGTCCTCATCTCGAGGTAGCACACGGTGATCTTCATCTCGGGGAAGAGCGTCTTGAGCCGGATCGCGTGCTTGAGCGCGATCATGCAGCAGAGGCGCGAGCAGTGCGGCAGGTGGCGCTTGTCGCGCGACCCGGCGCACTGGATCATGACGAGCTCCTTGACCGGCATGTGACCGAGCGAGGCCTGGCCCTCCCAGTCGTCGAGCATCGCCGCGAGCTCCACCTGGGTCACGACGCTCTCGTGGTCGGGGTGGAACTCGGAGTAGTACTTGCGCGGCGCCGGCTCGCAGCCGACGGCGGTGAGGATCGCGCCGGCGTGGATCTTGAAGCTCTGGGGCGACTGCGAGAAGTCGATCGCCTCGACGGGGCACTCCTCGGCGCACTTGCCGCAGAACGTGCAGGTGTCGAGGTCGACGGTGCGCACGACCCGGCCGTCGTAGAACTCGGTGAAGATGGCCTTCTTGCCGGGCTCGGAGGCCTCGACCTCGCAGACGGTCTCGCAGGTGCCGCAGTTGATGCACGCGTCGGTGACCATGTTGGGCAGGCGGCGGACGCTCACCTCGAAGTCCCCGGGGTGCCCGGTGACGGCCTCGACGGTGGAGCGTCGGCGCACGGTGAGGTTGGGGTGGTCGATGGCGACGTTGCGGTGGAAGCACTTGCGCGTGCCCGCCTGGGCGTCGCCGGCGGGCAGGCACTGGCCGCAGTCGTTGGTGGGGAACACGGTGCCGATGCGGGCGGCGCGGCCGCCGAGGAAGGGCCGCCGCTCGATGAGCTCGACAGGATGACCCATCTTGGCGAGCTCCGCGGCGGCCTGCGTGCCGGCCACGCCGCCGCCGATGACCACGACGGTGTCGTGGCGCTCGGCGTAGGCCATGGTGTCCGCCGGCGCGTCGGGGTAGAGCACGGAGGAGTCGATGATGCGCATGGCCTTGTCGGTCACCGCGTCGACGTCGTCTCCGTGGACCCAGCTGCAGCCCTCGCGGATGTCGGCGATCTCCAGCTGGAGGCCGCGCGCGAAGAGCTTCTGCAGCCGGCGCGCGGCGAAGTCCGGCGAGCAGCCGGCGAAGACGAGCTGCCGGTCGCCGGCCTCGATCAGCTCGCGAAGCCGTGCCTGGCCTCCGCGGCTGCACCAGTGGGCGCCGCGGAGCACGTCGGCGCTCCGGCCGGCGTGCTGCTCGAGCCGGTCGAAGTCGATGTTCCTGAGTGTGCCGGCGCACTCGCAGAGGAGCACGAGCGGGCGCGCGGAGCCGTTGCCGCCGTGCTCATGCGCCCGCCTCCCCGGCTCGGCAGCCCGGAGCGGCGCGGCGTCCGCCTGCGGCGGCCGCGCCTCGATCGCGTCGGCCGGGCAGCCACGGGCGCAGGTCCCGCAGCCGAGGCACTTCTCGTCGTCGTAGACGATGGTCCGGTAGACGGTGACGCGCTCCGGCACCTCGACGGGGCCGTCCGGCGCGTGCCGCATCAGCACGCGGAGGGCGGCGCCCAGCTCGCCGCGACGGCTGCCCTCCGGCGCGTCCAGGAGCTGGCTCACGTCGAAGAAGTCGCCGCGCTCGGAGGCGCCGCTCGGGCAGTTCTTCGCGCAGGTGCCGCAGCCGACGCAGAGCTCCTCGTGGCGGACGATCTCGCAGCCGACGCCGACGGTGCTCTGCAGGTGGCCGCCGGGCACGCGGCTGAGGATCTCGCGGCCGCGGTGGGTGAGCGGCATCAGGCAGCCCCCCTTGTCGCGGCGAGCAGCTCTTGGGCGCGGCGCCGGCGCTGCGCCGGCCCCGTGGCGCGGCGTCCGGCTCTCGCCGTCGCCGGACCGCGGCAGGGGCGGCAAGCCGCAGATGACGCGGTCCATCTCGCGCACGGCGGCCACGAACTTGGGCGGCTCGCCGGCGCTCATGGTGAACATGCGGCAGCGCTCGGGCTCCACGCCGACGCTGGTGAGCATCCGTTGCACGAACGCCACGCGGTCGACGGCGTTGAAGTTGCCCTCGCGGTAGTGACACTGGCCGAGCAGGCAGCCGGCGACCATGACGCCGTCGGCGCCCTCGGCGAGCGCCTTGAGCAGGTGCAGCGGGCTGACGCGCCCGGTGCACGGCATGAGCACGAGGCGCACCGTGGGCGGCAGCGGCGTGCGCGCGTTGGCGCTCGCGTCGGCCGCCGCGTAGGCGCACTCGCGGCAGCAGAAGGCGACGATGGTGCGGTCCTCACCCCCCCCCATCAGACCGTCGCCTCCGCCAACACCTCGGCGTCGCTGAAGCCGCCGAGCTGCATCGCCCCCGTGGGGCACTCGGCGGCGCAGATGCCGCAGCCGCGGCAGATGTTGGGGTCGACGAATGAGTGCGCGTCGGTCCCCAGCGTGATCGTGATGGCCGTCTGCGGGCAGGCGGTCTCGCAGACGCCGCAGGCCACGCAGACTTCCACGTCGCTCGAGGCCACCTGCGCGGGCGTCATCGCGAAGCCCGTGCTCAGCATACTGATCGCACGGGCCGCCGCGGCCTTGGCCTGCGCGATCGACTCCGGGATCGTTCTGGGTCCCTGGGCGGTGCCGCAGAGGAACATGCCGGTCCGTTGCGTGTCGACCGGAGCCAGCTTGGGGTGGAACTCGCGGATGAAGCCGGCGGCCGCGGTCTGGACGCCGGCGACGCGGGCGATGTCCTGCGTGCCCCTGGAGCCCTCGAGGCCGGCGGTGAGCACCACGAGGTCGTACTGCTCCTCGCTCTTGGCGCCGGTCATCGTGTTCTCCATGCGTACCGTGAGGCTGCCGTCGAGCTCCTCGAGGATCTCGCCGACGCGGCCGCGCACGTAGCGCACGCCGCGCTCCTGCACGAGGCGGTAGTACTCCTCGTGCGCCTTGCCCGGCGTGCGCATGTCGGTGTAGCCGATGGTGATCTCGGCGTCCGGATAGTGCTGCTTGATCAGCGAGCTGTGCAGCGT
>CAWCAH010000002.1:77500-114721 GCA_963793605.1 uncultured Thermoleophilia bacterium | reverse complement strand
GACGACAGCCGCGCGGCGCTGGCCAATGCGCGCAGCCAGCGACAGCAGGTGAGACTGCGCGAGGCCCAGGTGGACGCCGCGCGCGGCCGGCTCGCTCAGGCGATGGCGAATCTCCAGCAGGCCGAACTCAACCTCGCGTACACACAGATCCGCGCGCCGTACGGTGGGCGCATCACCAAGAAGAGCGTCGAGGTGGGGCAGGTGGTGCAGCCGGGCCAGCCGCTGCTGTCGGTGGTGGACCTGGACGACGTGTGGGTGGTGGCCAACTTCAAGGAGACGGAGCTCACCCATGTGCGCGCCGGCCAGTCGGCCACGGTAACCATCGACACCTACCCGGGGAGGAAGTTCAAAGCGCGAGTGGACTCGGTCCAGGCGGGCTCGGGCGCGGTCTTCTCGCTGCTGCCGCCCGAGAACGCCACGGGCAATTACGTCAAGGTGGTCCAGCGCGTGCCGGTCAAGCTCACCTTCCTGCCGGGCGAGAACAAGCAGCATCTGCTGGTGCCCGGCATGTCGGTTGTGCCGGCGATCGTGCTGCGCTAAAGGTCACGGCGTGGGCACTCTCGCCATCTCCGCCGGCTTAGGCTAGAGTACGGGGCGCACGGCCGACGTCGGGGCGGCCGCCGCGCCATCGCGAAGAGGTTCCCACTCAGAGACTCAAGGGAGAGTGCCATGAGCCAACCTCACGGACTCAGTCGTCGCCAGTTCCTCAAGTCCACGGCAGTTGGCGCGGTCGGCGCCACGCTCGGCGCGCCCGCCGTCCTCCGCGCTCAAGGCAAGACCGGCACGGTGCGCGTCTGGGGCGAGCCGGGCCCCTACGGCGGCGTCGCCGTGGACGGCATGAACGAGTGGGCTCAGAAGAACGCTCCGGGGCTCAAGTTCGCCATCGAGACCATCCCGTGGTCGGACGTCTACGCCAAGCTCATGACCGACTTGGCCGCGGGCCGCCCTGCCCACTGCATCAGCGTCGAGTCGCCGATCGCCTTCCAGCTGATGGCCGAGGGGCTGCTCGAGCCGGTCGACGACCTCGTGGACAAGATCGGCCGCGACCGCCTCATCCCGGGGATGAAGTGGGAGTACTGGGGCGCGTGGAAGGGCAAGCAGTACGTGATCCCGGCCCATCACCAGTCGCATCTGCTGGTGGTCCGGCACCGACGTCCTGAAAGAGGCCGGCGTCACCAAGAGCCCGGCGGAGTGGAACTGGAACGACCAGCTCGCCGCGGCCAAGGCGATCAAGGCCAAGACCAAGAGCTTCGGCCTCTGCTTCGCGCTCGGGCGCACCATCGCCACTGACTACTACGTGCTGCGCCTGCTGCACTCGGCCGGCGGACGCATGTTCGACGCCGCCAACAAGTCCGAGGTCGTCTTCGACAGCCCGGCGGCCGTCGAGACCTTCGAGTACATCGCCGAGCTGTTCCCGACCATGCCGCCGGGCGCCGTCGGCTACACCTTCCTCGACGTGGTGGACTCCATGGCCAAGGGCCAGTCCGGCATGGTCTTCTACTGGGGCCGCGTCTTCGGCCGCGCCGCCGAGGTGGACCAGAACGTCTTCAAGACCCTGGAGGCCTACCAGCACGCCGCGCACCCGAAGACGGGCAAGCGGTACAACTGGAACGACTTCCAGGGCTGGCTCATCCCCAAGGACAACAACCCCTACGTGAACGAGGTCAAGCAGGCGCTCGTCTACATCCAGACGAGCAAGGACTGGCAGATCCGCTACCTGCACTCGCTGGTGCCCAACGTCTCGCCGGTGTTCCAGGACGTGGCGCAGGATCCGCGGCTCACCCAGCACCCGTTCTTCCAGACCAAGCGCCGGACGCATCTTCGAGTACTACACGGAGGCGCTCAAGAACGCGAGCAACTCGGGCAACGAGCTGCTCCAGGGCATCAGCCCGCTGGCCGGCATCGTCCACGGCCGCGCCATCATCGCCCAGGGCGTGCAGACGCATGCTCATCGACAAGCAGCCGGCCAAGGACGCGGTGAAGTGGACGCACCAGCAGCTCGAGCAGCTGCGGCGCGAGCACATCCGACTGGTCATCTGAGCCGCCGCTTCACACTGGATCATCTGGAGTGAGCGTCACCGTTCGCGAGGCCGGCCCCACCCGGGCGGGCGGGGCCAGGCTGCCGCACGCGCGGCGGCTGGAGCTGTCGGACCGCCAGCTCGGCGTCCTCTTCCTGCTGCCCTTCGTGGCCGTGTCGCTCGTCTTCGTCGTCTACCCGGCGCTGGATTCGATCCGGCTGGCCTTCTACTCCAAGCAACCGTTCCGCCAGGCCTTCACCTTCGTCGGGCTGGACAATTTCCGCTACATCCTGAGCGACCCGGTGTTCTGGGCCTCCGCGCGCCAGGCTGTGCGTGTGGACGGTGGCCTCCATCGTGCTCCAGACGGTGTTCGGGGTGGCGCTCGCCCTCCTGTTGAATCAGGCCGTCCGCGGGATAAACGTCTTCCGCGGGCTCCTGCTCTTCCCCTACATGGTGCCTACCGTGGTCATCGCGCTCATCTGGCGCTGGATGTTCAACCCGGAATTCGGCATCGTCAACGCCGGGCTGCGCGGGCGGGGCTCGTGCGCGGCGACATCTACTGGTTCTCGGATCCCGCCTGGGCCATGGTCTTGACCATCCTGCTCAATG
This sequence comes from uncultured Thermoleophilia bacterium, assembly GCA_963793605.1. GTDB lineage: Bacteria > Actinomycetota > Thermoleophilia > UBA2241 > UBA2241 > CAIXSE01. The sequence goes on along the minus strand of CAWCAH010000002.1, from coordinate 112,094 downwards.
TCTGGAAGTTTACGCCTTTCGTCGTCATCTGCGTGCTCGCGCGGCTGCAGTCCATCCCCCAGGAGATCGACGAGGCGGCGCAGGTAGACGGCGCCGGCGCCTGGCAGCGGTTCCTGCACATCACGCTGCCCCAGCTCAAGGCGGTGCTCGCCGTGGTCGTGGTGTTCCGCACGATCTGGACTTTCAATAAGTTCGAGGAGATCTATCTGCTTACCCGGGGCGGGCCCGGCACCTCGACCTTCAACCTGGCCGTCTACGCCTTCGAGCAGGCGACGGCCAACCTCAAGCTGGGCGTGGCGGCGGCCACCGGGGTGCTGATGCTGGTCTTCCTCTTCGCCAGCAGCGTGCTCTATCTCAGGCTGGTCCGTCAGGAGGAGGCATGATGGCCATCGGCCGCGCCACGCGGAGGCGGCTGAAGGCGGCGGTCGCCTACACCGCGCTCGCCGTGATCACTCTCGTCATGTGCTTCCCGCTGCTCTGGGCGGTCCTCACCTCCGTCCGGCCCAACGACGAGATGCTCGAGGTGCGTGCTACCGCGGCACGTGACGGCGGCCCACTACCGGGCGCTGCTCGGCGGACGCAGCATGTACTTCGAGGCGAGCGACGCGGGCTACCGGCCGACCACCGCGCCCTCGCAGCACTTCCTCGCCTGGTTCGCCAACAGCGTGGTCGTGAGCGTGACAACCACGCTGCTGAGCGTGGGCGTGAGCACGCTGGCCGCGTACAGCCTGACCCGCTTCCGGTTCGCCGGGCAGTCGGTGGTGCCCTACTTCAGCCTGCTGGGCTACATGACGCCGTCCATCATCTACGTCTTCCCGCTGTTCCTGCTGATCGTGGGCTTGGGCTCGCCGACCGGCTGCCGAGCCTCGTTCTCGGCTATATCGCGATCACGCTGCCGTTCTGCATGTGGCTCATGTGGGCCTTCCTCAAGTCGGTCCCGATCGAAGTCGAGGAGGCGGGGCTCATCGACGGCGCGACGCGCTTCCAGGTCTTCCGGCTCATCGTGCTGCCGCTCGCTGTACCGGGCATCGTGGCGACGGCCATCTTCTCCTTCATCGTGGCCTGGAACGATTACCTGATCGCCCGCATCTTCATCAACTCCGTCACCCAGCTGCCCCTGACCGTGGGCGTCATGCATTTCTTCGAAGGCGTGCACGTGGACTGGGGACTGATGATGGCGGCGGCCGTGCTCATGACCCTGCCGCTGGCTGTGCTCTTCATGTTCGTCCAGCGCCAGCTGGTCGTCGGCTTCGGCGCGGGCGCGGTGAAAGGCTAGGAGGCTCTATGCGCGAGTACTTGAAAAAGGCTGTTCCCCGGGCGCCCGAGTCCGACGAGGCCGTGCGGGCGGTGGTCACGGAGATCCTGGGCGCCGTCCGGCGTGAAGGGGACGCCGCTGTCCGCCGCTATTCGGAGAAGCTCGACCGCTGGTCCCCGGCCTCCTTCCGCCTCTCGCCGGGCGAGATCGAGCGGGGCGTGGCGGCCGTGAGCCCGGAGGACCGCGCCCGGATCGACTACAGCCGGGACCAGATCGCGGCCTTCGCCCGCCGCCAGCGCGCGAGCATCACGGAGTTCGAGGTGGAGCTGCAGGATGGCGTGCGGCTGGGGCAGCGGCTGATCCCCGTGGACTCGGTCGGCGCCTACGTTCCCGGCGGCCGCTATCCGCTCGTGGCCTCGGCTTTGATGAGCATCACCACGGCCAAGGTGGCGGGCGTCCGGCGCGTGATCGCCTGCTCCCCGCCGAGCCCCCCCAGCACGGCGAGCGCGGGCGGGGGCATCTATCCCGCGACGCTCTATGCCATGTTCTCCGCCGGCGCCGACGAGATCTTCTGCCTGGGCGGCGTGCAGGCCCTCGGGGCCATGGCGTACGGAACCGAAAGCATTCCCGTGGCGGACATGGTCGTGGGCCCCGGCAACCAGTACGTGGCCGAGGCCAAGCGGCAGATCTTCGGCGCGGTGGGAATCGATCTGCTCGCGGGCCCGACGGAGATCCTCGTGATCGCCGACGAGACGGCCGACCCCGTCGTGGTCGCCTGCGACCTGCTGGGCCAAGCCGAGCATGGCCCGACCTCACCCGCGCTCCTGATCACGCTGTCTCGAAAGCTCGGTGATGACGTGCTGAGGGAATGCGAGCGGCAGCTACCGCTGCTCGGCACCCAGGAGGTGGCGCGCCAGGCCTGGGAGGCCAACGGCGAGGTGATCCTCGTCGGCAGCGAGGAGGAGGCCGCGCGCGCGGCCGACGAGTATGCCCCCGAGCACCTCGAGGTCCAGACCCGAAATGACGACTGGTACCTGGGGCGGCTCAGGAACTACGGTTCGCTCTTCGTGGGCGAAGAGTCCACGGTGGCCTACTCTGACAAAAGCTTGGGGCCCAATCACATCCTCCCCACCGGCCGGGCGGCGCGCTACACGGGCGGGCTGTGGGTGGGCAAGTTCATCAAGACGGTCACCTACCAGCGCCTCAGCCGCGCCGCCAGCGCGCGCGTGGCGCCGATCGTGGCCCGGATCTGCGAGATCGAGGGCATGTTGGCCCATAAGGCGACGGCGGACCTGCGCGAGCGCCGGTACGGGGCGGTGCCCCGATCCACGGCGTGAGGACCGCTACTTGAAGATCGAGATCTCCGATCTCCTTCCCCGTGATGAACTCGAGCAGCGCCGGCGTGCCCTCCGCGGTCTTGGCGATGCCGCGCTTGATGGCGGGGACGATCTCGCCGGGCGCCGTGACGCGCTCGCCGTAGCCGCCGAAGGCCCGCGCCATGTCGGCGTAGTTGCCGCTGATGTCGGTGCGTGCGGTACTTCTCGGTCGCCACCTTCATGACCGTGCAGCTCGATGGCCATCGAGAAGTTGTTGAAGCAGGATCGACAGGATCGGGATGCGCTCGCGCACGGCCGTCTCGAAGTCCATGCCGGTGAAGCCGATGGCGGCGTCGCCCCAGACGTTGACGCAGAGCTTGTCGGGCTGGGCGAGCTTGGCGCCCATGGCGAGGCCGAGCCCGTAGCCGAGCTGGGTCGTCTTGCCCCAGCCGATGTAGCTGAGCGGCTCGGTGCACTCCCAGAAGGGCGAGAGCTGGTCGCGCGGGCTGCCGGCGTCGTGGGTGATGATGGTGTTGGCCACGTCCACGGTGTGCAGCAGGTCCCAGATCACGCGGTAGGGCGAGAGCGGCGTCTCGTCGGAGGTGAGCTTGGGCATCCACTGGGCGAGCCACTCGGCCTTGATGCGACTTGATCTCCGGCGTCGACCGCGTCCGCCCGGCCGCGCGGCTTGCCCTTGAGCCGGTCTCGCACCTCCGCCACCAGCGCCTCGAGCGTGAGCGCGGCGTCGCCGATCAGCGCGTGCTGCGGCGGGCACGTCCTTGTTGAGATCGGCCGGGTCCAGCGTCGCGTGGATGATCGTCTTGCCCTTGGGCATCGCCACGCCGTAGTTGGTGGTCGAGAAGCTGCAGCCGATGCCGAAGATCACGTCGGCGTTCTGCGAGGAAGTGGTGCACCGCCTTGGGGATCGAGCGGCCGCCGGAGCCGAGCGACAGCGGATGCGTCTCCGGGAAAGCGCTCTTGCCCTCGAGGCTCGTCGTCACCGGCGCCTCGAGCAGCTCGGCCAGCTCGCGGAGCTGCGTCCAGGCCTCGGCGTAGTGCACGCCCTGGCCGGCGTAGATCACGGGCCGCTCGGCGGCGACGAGGACCTGCGCCACCTCGGCCACCGCCCGGGGATCGGGCCCGGTGCGCGTCCGCGGCGCCGGCGTGTAGACAAGCGGCTCGGGCGGCGGCAGCGGTCCCGAGGGTGCCGGCGGGGCCGCGGCAGACGTCGGCACGGCCGGCCCCGGCTGCGCGGCCCACGGCACTACCGGCACCGGCTGCCCGCCGGGCGTCGCCACGCGGAACATCACCTCGGCCCAGCGCGCGCAGACCCAGCCCCACGCGTTCATCACGTGCAGCGACAGGACGAGCACGAGGATCCCGAGCGGCACACTCAGGATGCCGACCCACAGCGGCGGCACCCAGGTGCCGTTGATGATCGGCACGTCGAACGTGGCGAAGAACGGCATGGCCAGGAAGCTGAAGATGATGGAGGCCAGCACGACCAGCAGGCTGAACGACATGGTGCCGAACGCGAGCTTGGTGATGAGGTAGGCGAGGTCCTTCCAGGTGGCGCCGCTGCCGAAGTGGGCCTTGAGCTTGCCCCACACGCCGTCGGCCCGTCTCCCAGGGGCGCGGCGCGTGACGGGACGTCGGCGCCGAGCAGGTACCGGGCCTGCACGCGCTCGAAGGCGGCGAACAGCCACCAGGCCCCGGCCACGACCAGCAGGATCGGGATGCCGACCCAGATCACGACGAGGCCCACACCGACCGAGATGCCGGTGACGAGGAACACGAAGTAGACCAGGCCGAGCGGGAACGCCAGCACGTGGAACACGAGCCCCAGCCAGGTCCGCGGCCGCACCACGACGCCGAAGAACCGGGCGAGCGCCGAGTCGTTCAAGTCAGCGACCTCCGATGGTCTTGCGCAGCTTGCCGGTCAAGCCTAGCGGCAAGGGCGCCGGAGGTCGTCACCCCGGGGCGGGAATCATCCGGCCGCCCGAGTGGGATTCGTGCGCGGGGCGCGTACCCCCGCAGGGGTATGCGGCCGCCGGCGCCCACTCCTCGCGGGGCCCTCGCCCGGCCCGCACCAGTCCCACCTCGTAGGCGATGATCACGGCCTGGGTCCGGTCGTGCAGGCCGAGCTTGGCGAAGATCCGCTTGACGTGGGTCTTCACCGTACCCTCGCTGAGGAAGAGGTGCGCGGCGATCTCGCCGTTGGTCATGCCGCGCGCCACCAGCACGAGCACCTCGCGCTCGCGCTCGGTGAGGTCGTCGAGCACCGCCGGCGTCCGCGAGGCGCACCGGCGCGCTGCGCCTGCGCGGAAGTTCGCGATGAGGCGCGGGGTGACGGAGGGCGCGAGCAGGCCGTCGCCGGCGGCCACCACGCGGACGCCGGCGACGAGGTCCGCGGCCGGCGTGCGCTTGAGCAGGAAGCCGCTGGCCCCGGCCTTGAAGCCCTCGTACACGTACTCGTCGAGGTCGAACGTGGTGAGGATGAGGACGCGCGAGGTCTCCTCGCGCCCCAGCGCGACGATCTCGCGCGTCGCCTCGATGCCGTCCATGACGGGCATCCGCACGTCCATCAGCACCACGTCGGGTCGAGGCGGCGCGTCGAGCTCGAGCGCCTCGGCGCCGTCGTCGGCCTCGCCGACGACCTCGATGTCGTCCTCGGACTCCAGGATCAGCCGCAGCCCGAGCGCACCAGCTGTTCGTCGTCGGCGAGCACGACCTTGACGCTCATGTCCCCTCCTGTGCAGCGGCGAGCCGCGCCCGGACGCCGAACCCGCCCTCCGCGCGCGGCCCCGCCTCGAGCTCGCCGCCGAAAGCGGCCACGCGCTCGCGCATGCCGACAGGCCGCGGCCGCCACCGGCGGCGGCCGGCGGGCGTCCCCGCTGCCGTCGTCGAGGACCTCGATGGCAGCGCGCCCCCTCGTACCGATGCGCACCGATCGCGCGCGTCTTGCCGGCGTGCTTGAGCGTGTTGGTCAGCGCCTCCTGCACGATGCGGTACGCGGTGAGGTCGAGGCTCGCCGGCAGCGGCGGACCTCGCCCTCCACGGTCACGCCACGGGCAGCCCGGCCTCGCGCACCTGGTCGCACAGCGTCTCGAGCTGCCCCATGCCTGGGGCGACGTCCACCTGTACGGCCTCGTCCGGCGCGCGCAGGATGCCGAGCATGCGCTCGATGTCGCCGAGCGCCTGACGGCCGGCGGTCTCGATCGACTACCGAGCGCCTCGCGCGCCAGATCCGGCTTCTTGTCGATGATGCGCTGCGCCGCGCCGGCGTGCAGCACCACCACGTTGAGCGCGTGGCCCACACTGTCGTGCAGTTCGCGCGCCAGGCGCGCCCGCTCCTCGGCCACGGCCTCGCGGGCGCGCGCCTCGCGGTCGGAGGCGAACAGCGCCGCCCGCCGCTCGGCCCGCTCGACGCTGCCGCGGTAGATGCGGATCACGATGCCGACGACCCACACGCCGAGAGCACGGCCCACGTCGCCACCGCCGCCTGCCACGTCACGCGCGGCAACTCCAGCAGCACGAACACCGCACCGGCGGTCACGACGAGGCTGGCGGCGACCACGCGCGGGCCGCGGTCGAAGGTCACGGTCGCGAAGGCCGCGACGATGACGGCGCCGACGGCGGCGGCGGTCACCTCGTACCCGGCCAGCGCCTGCGCGCACAGGAACGCCACCGAGGCCACCACGCTCGCCAGCGGCGACCACCAGAGGGCCGCCAGGCTCAGCCCGCTGGCGACCGTGAGCAGGATGAGCGCGGCGCCGTCCTCGCGGTAGCCCGCCGGGACGGACCCGCGCATGAGCAGCTCGACGAGTCCGCCGGCCGTGAACACCAGGGCCAGCAGCACGCTGACAGGGATGGGGTCGAACAGCGGAGGGCGGCGGCGCGGAGTGGAAGCCGCCGCGCGGGGGAGAGGATGTCGGCTGGTCGCTCCACGCTCGCAGTATAGTCCACGGCGAGCCGGAGCAGATTGGTGGAGGCGGCGGGAATCGAACCCGCGTCCACGGACGCCTATGCGGAGTCTCTACAGGCTTAGCCGTCGCTTTTAGTCTCGCTCGCGGCCCCCGCGTCGGCCGGGTGCCGTCTGCCAGCTCCGATCAGTCTCGGGTGCGCTCGCTCGGAGCAGCGCGACCGCACCCCAGCCCGCTGATGACACCGCGACCCCGGCCGCGGGCCGCCGGGCGCGATGCGTCACCTAATTAGTTAGGCGGCGAGTGCGAGAGTGTTATTCTCGGCAAGTATGTGTGTTCCGGCAGTTTAACCAGGCCACCGGACCTCGGCCTGCTGCTCCCACCTCGGTACAGCCCATGTCGAGACCTGTTCGCCCCCACTGGGCAGCCTTGGCGGCTGCTGCTTTCTGAGTATACCAGCCCCCGAGACGGCAAAACCGCGGCACTGCCGCGGTTTTGCCCGCACTCGCTGGATCTTCGACGCGGCGGTCAATCCTCTACGGTCTGCACCTCGCGACGGTCGCGGCGGCGGAAGTACATGTTGCGGCACAGCGGGCCCTCGCCCGTGGCGTAGCAGCTCTGCACCGCGATGGAGCACTGGGGCAGCGGCTGGCGCGCCACCTTGACCACGCCGAACCCACCCTTGCCGCGCTCGATCTCCTGGAACATCTTCAGGTCGATCTCGTGCGGGAACACTTTCTCGATGCAACCGAAGAACGTGTTGCCGTCTTCCTTGAACGCGTACAGGAACCGGCAGTTCATGGCGAGGCAGGCCGCCGGGTAGACGACCTTCTCACACTGGGCTGAGCATTCCTGACATTCAAGCTGCTCTTCAGACAAACGGATCAGCCTCCTAGACAGCACAACGGCCGGCGTTCGGTGCCGGCCCGCGAGCATGGTAGCACGGGCTCTCAAGCCTGAACAGGCTCTTAACGTCCGCTTAATACTTCCTGCAGCAGGGCACGGCCGCCGGCCGCGATTGTGCCCGTCCGCACAACTTCTATTGACAAAGCACCGCGATAGTGAAAATGAGTCACGTTCTGCCGCGCCGCTGGGGAAGGCGCCGGCTCACTCGCTTGCCAAAGGAGGTGGCGGACACGCAATGGACGCCGTGATGCTCGCACGCATCCAGTTCGCGTTCACCATCGGCTATCACTTCATCTTCGTGCCCATCAGCATCGGCGTCGGGCTGATGGTGGTGTTCTCCGAGCGTCGCTACTACAAGAGCGGCATGCCCGCCGACAAGGCCGCCTCCAACTTCTGGATCAAGCTGTTCACGGCCACCTTCGCCATCGGCGTGGCCACCGGCATCACGATGGAGTTCGCGTTCGGCACCAACTGGGCCGAGTACTCGCGCTTCGTCGGCAACATCTTCGGCGCCCCGCTGGCGGCCGAGGGCCTATCGCCTTCTTCCTCGAGTCCACCTTCCTCGGCATCCTGCTGTTCGGCCGCAAGAGGGTCTCCAAGCGCTTCTACTACATCTCCGCCTGGATGGTCTGGATCGGCTCGCTGCTCTCCGCCCTCTGGATCCTCATCGCCAACTCCTGGATGCAGACGCCGGCCGGCTACGAGATCGAGGACGGCAAGGCCGTGCTCACGAGCTTCTGGGCGGCGGCGCTCAACCCGTCCATCGGGCCGCGCTACTTCCACACGGTGGCCGGCGCTGCTCACCGGCTGCTTCGTGGTCGCCGGCGTCTGCGCCTACTACATGCTCAAGAAGCGCCACGCGCAGTTCGCGCGCCAGGCGATGATCTGGGCGGCCTCGGTCGGCCTCGTGCTCGGCGTCGCCATGCCGTTCCTCGGCCACTGGGGCGCCCTCGTGGTCGCCGAGTACCAGCCGGTCAAGATGGCCGCTTTCGAGAACATCGGCGACACCCAGAAGAACGCCCCCCTCTATCTGTTCGGCTGGGTCAACAGCGCCGGCGAGACCACCGGCATCGCCATCCCAAGCGGACTCAGCCTGATGCTCGGCATGAGCCCAGACCACGAGGTCACGGGGCTCAACAGCGTGGCCCCGGCCGACAGGCCGCCCGCGCAGATCACCTTCCAGAGCTACCATCTCATGATCGCCCTCGGGTTCCTGTTCATCCTCGTGTTCCTGGTGGCGATCTACCTGCACTGGCGCAAGCGCCTGGAGAACGCGCGCTGGTTCCTCTGGGTGCTCATCGCGTGCATCCCGCTCTCGATCATCGCCATCAACATGGGCTGGACGGCCGCGGAGGTGGGCCGGCAGCCGTGGGTGGTACAGGGCCTGATGCGCACCACCGACGGCGTGTCGCCGCTGGTCTCGGCGGGCGAGATCTGGACGACACTCGGCCTCTTCGGGCTGATCTACCTCGTGCTCTTCATCGCCTGGCTCCGCATCTTCACCGGGATCATCAAGAAGGGTCCCGAGGACACGGCCGAGATGCTCGAGGCCGAGAAGGCCGGCGCCGCAGCCCGCTCCCGCCGGCGCGGGGAGGTGACGAGATGACCCTGGCCAACATCTGGTTCGTCCTCGTCGCCGTGCTCCTCACCATCTACGTGATCCTCGACGGCTTCGACCTCGGCGCCGGCGTGCTCTACCCGTTCATCGCCAGGGGCGAGGACGAGAAGAGCGTGGTCCGCGCCTCCATCGGCCCCGTCTGGGACGGCAACGAGGTCTGGCTCCTCACCGGCGCCGGCGCGATCTTCGCCGCGTTCCCGATGGTGTACGCCATGACCTTCAGCGGCTTCTACCTCGCCATCATGCTCGTGCTGTTCGGGCTGATCCTGCGCGCGGTCTCCCTCGAGTTCCGCCACCGCGACAACGGCTGGAAGACCGTCTGGGACGGCGCCTTCTTCGTGGGCAGCCTGGTGCCGTCGCTGCTTGTGGGCGTCGCCCTCGGCAACGTCATCCGCGGCGTGCCCATGGATGCGCAGGGCAACTACATCGGGACGTTCCTGGACCTGCTCAATCCGTACTCGCTCCTGGTGGGCGTCACCGGGCTGGCCCTGCTCGTCCAGCACGGCGCCGCCTGGATCTCCGTCAAGGCGGACGGCGAGTTGCACGACCGCGCGTGGCGTTACCGCAAGGTGTCGTTCTGGATCTGCGCGGTACTCGCGGTCGCGACGTCGCTGGCGACGATCTTCACGGTCTCGCGAGCCTCGGACAACGTGTTCGGCAGCGTCGTGGGCTGGCTGTTCCTGGGCGTCTTCCTCGTCGGGGTGCTCTACACGGTCTGGCAGATGTACAAGGGCGGCGAGCTCCAGTCGTTCGTCGGCTCGGCGATCATCATCATCGGCCTGGCCGGCATCGCCGCCGTGGGCAACTTCCCGGACATGGTGCCGGCGCGCGGCACACCGGCGGCGACCAGCCTCACCGTCGAGCGCGCCGCCTCGGAGGACCTCACGCTCACGGTCATGCTCATCCTGGCCGTGATCTTCGTGCCCGTCGTCCTGATCTACACGGCCCTGATCTACAAGACCTTCTGGGGCAAGACCAAGGCGGGCGACGCCGACTACTGAGCCGGTCACAGTGTGAACTGATTCACACACCGCTCGATTGTGAGAGGGCGGTGGGCCGAACGGCCCACCGCCCCTTTTTCTCCCAAAAGCGCTCACCATGTGAACACCTTCGCACGACGACCTTGACAGTTCCCCCCGCTTGGTACTGAATGGCCTTCAATACGCGCCAGCGTAGGCCAGTTGGGCTAGCAAGGGGGGTTCTCGTGCCAGACGAAATGTCCGCTTCACCGCCGGTGAAAGAAGAGCTGGACCAAGACACCAAAGACCTGCACGCGATGGGCTACGCTCAGGAGCTCGACCGCTCCATGAGCAAGTTCTCCAACTTCGCGGTCTCCTTCACCATCATCTCCATCCTCTCGGGCTGCCTCACCCTCTACGGGTACGGCCTCCTGCACGGTGGCCCGCCGGTCATGCTCTGGGGCTGGCTGCTCGTCGGCGTGCTCGTGCTGTTCGCCGGCCTCTCGCTCGGCGAGATCTGCTCGTCCTTCCCGACCGCCGGAGGCCTGTACTACTGGGCCGCCAAGCTCGCTCCCGGGAACAGCGCCCCGGTCTGGTCCTGGTTCACGGGCTGGTTCAACCTGCTCGGTCAGGTAGCAGTCACCGCCGGCATCAGCTTCGGCTGCGCCTTCTCCATCTCGGCGTTCATGTCGCTGCTCACCGGCAGCTCGACGTGGCTCGAGCCCTACGCGACGATCCTCATCCTCGCCGTGGTGCTCGGCATCCAGGGCCTGCTCAACACCTTCAGCGTGCGCCTGGTCGCCCTCCTCAACGACGTGTCGGTGTACTGGCACCTCATCGGCGTGGCGATCATCTTCGTGCTGCTCTTCTGGGCGCCGGAGTCCGGCACGCACCAGTCGGTCAACTTCCTGTTCGGCTCCGAGGGCTGGCAGGCGTTCGAGGGCCTCTCCGGCTTCACGATCCCGCTCTACGTGTTCCTCATCGGCCTGCTGAACGCGCAGTACACGTTCACCGGCTACGACGCCTCGGCGCACGTCTCTGAGGAGACGATCAACGCGCGCATCTCGGCGCCGAAGGGCATCGTCAACTCCATCTGGATCTCCATGATCGCCGGCTTCATCCTGCTGCTCGGCGTGAGCATGGCGATCCCCACGGAGTGGCCGCAGACGATCAACGGCATCGAGTACACCGGCTACGACATGCTCGCAGTCGACCTCGTGCCGTGGGCGACCATCTTCGAGTACGCCGCGGGCCACACCATCGGCCTGATGCTCATCCTGATCGTCATCGTGGCGCAGTTCTTCTGCGGCATGTCGTCGATCACCGCGAACTCGCGCATGGTGTACGCGTTCTCGCGCGACGGCGCGGTGCCGTTCTCGGACTTCTGGCACCACGTCAGCAAGGGCGCTCACGTCCCGGTGCGCACCGCCTGGTTCGGCGCCATCGGCGCGTTCATCCTCGCGCTGCCGTACCTCTACAACATCGCCGCCTACGCCGCCGTGACCTCCATCGCGGTCATCGGCCTCTACATCTCGTACCTCACGCCGGTCTTCCTGCGCCGCATCAACCCCGGCGCGTTCGAGCCGGGTCCCTGGAAGCTCAACAAGACCTGGGGCCCGATCATCAACTGGATCGCGATCGTCTGGGTCGTCTTCATCGTCATCCTGTTGATGCTCCCGCAGTACAACACCGCCGTGCCGTGGGCCGCCGACTTCACCTGGACGGCCTTCAACTACGCGCCGATCGCCGTGCTCGTCGTCGTCGGCGGCGCGGGTCTCTGGTACGCCGTCTCGGCCCGCAAGTGGTTCAAGGGCCCGAAGGTCCAGGGTTCCGCCGAAGAGCTCGCCGAGATCGAGGCCGACCTCAACGTCATCTGAGTCGCGTCACGTCTCTCGCGCTCCCGAACGGGGCGGGCCTCACGGCCCGCCCCGTTCCTTTCTGTGCGGCGCCGCCGTTGCGTCGGGGTAGGCTGCTCATGGCCCGACACACGCGCGCGAGACGGACGCGCGAAGAGGTCGTCAGGAGGCCTCCCAAGCCACCCCGGATGAAGGATCACCGGCGGCGGCGCCGGCCTTCTCGGCGAGGATGCCGGCAGCCTGCTGGACAGCCGGGAGCCGTTCCACTACGATGCGCACGATGGGGAGAATATGTGCAGATGAGTGATTCCTTGTTCACTTTTTCACACCAGCTGGAAGCGATCCTCGAGGAGGAGCAATGAAAGACCCCAATCTCTTTGAAGACCTGGTAGCGGTCAGTCCCGGCATGGAGATCTGGTGGGATTCGTCGCCGTGCATCCTGGACAACTGGTATGCCAAGATGCTCGCCAAGGCGGACGACGCCGACAAGCCCGTGCTGCAGGGCCAGTTCGATCGCATGTACACCCTGGCCGACCCGATGAGCCAGCTCTTCCGCGGGGTCACCACCAACCCGCCGCTCTCCCTCGCCGCCTTCAAGGACGACCCGCCGCGCTGGGAGAAGGTCGCGCAGAAGGTCCTCGCCGACAACCAGGGCCTCGACACGGAGGGCCTGTTCTGGGTCCTCTACAAGGAAGTCGTCAAGCAGGGCTCCGACATGTTCCTGCCGCTGTTCGAGGCGTCGGGCTACAAGGAGGGCTTCCTCTCCGGCCAGGTCGACCCGCGCAGCGCGTTCGACAAGGACGCCATGATGGCGCAGGCGCTCGAGATCCACGCCGTGAACCCCAACGTGATGGTCAAGGTCCCCGGCACGGCTCAGGGTTATGAGGTCATCGAGGAGCTCACCGCCCGCGGCATCGCCACCAACAACACCCTCACCTTCGTGCTCTCGCAGCTGCTCGACTGCGCCAAGTCGGTCATGCGCGGCCTCGAGAAGGCCAAGGCCAACGGCGTCGACCTGAGCAAGTGGCGCTCGGTCATCACCCACATGGAAGCCCGCTACGGCGACCTCGGCGGCCTCCGCGAGGCCGGCGCCGAGGTCGGCCTGGAGGTCACCGAGGCCGACGTGCGCTACGCCGAGCTCGCCATCTTCAAGAAGGCCTACCGCACGCTCAAGGAGCGCAACTACCAGAGCAAGATGCTCAGCTGCTCGCTGCGCCTCGGCCCCACCATCGACGGCGTCGAGCACCTGTGGCACCTCGAGGAGAAGGCCGGCGCGGACATCGTCGTCACCTGCCCGCCGAGCTTCATCGACGAGGTCATCAACTTCCCGCGCGCCGGTGAGGTCAAGTTCAAGCCCAACCAGATCGACGTCGACCCGCCGGCGGACGTGATGGAGAAGCTCATGAAGATCCCGTACTTCTCACGCGCCTACGACGAAGACGGCTACACGCGCGAGGAGTACAACACGCATCCGGCGCTGGTGAAGACGCACGAGGCCTTCTCCAAGGCCACCAACGAGATGGTCGCCTTCGCCGACGGTTGCCTCAAGGGCAACTGCAAGGCCTGAGCCACCAGACGTTCACTGACTGACGAAAGGACAGTGGGAATGACGGACATCAAGGATCTCATCAACCCGTACGTCTGGACGGCGCCGGAGTACAACACCTCCGTGCTCGACAAGGCCTGGGCGCACCCCGAGCTCGGCCGCATGATGCTCAACGAGAACCCCATCCCGCCGTCGGACGCCGTCGTCGACGCGATCACGGGCATGGCCAAGTACGGCAACCGCTATCCGGACCGTGCCTATCGCCTGCGCGAGAAGCTCGGCAAGCTCCACGGCCTGGCGGCGGAGAACATCGCCCTCGCCAACGGCTCGTCCGAGACCATCGACGCCATGATGCGGATCTTCCTGCAGCCGGGCGACGAGTTCCTGTGCTCCAACCCGACGTTCGAGATGTTCCCGTCGCGCGCCGGCTACTGCAACGCCAAGACGGTGCAGATCCCGCTGCGTGAGGACAACCTGCAGTACGACGTCGACGCCATGCTCGCCGCCGTCAACGAGCAAGCACCAAGCTCATCCTCATCATCAACCCGAACAACCCGACGGGCATCTTCATCGACGACGCCGACCTCCACAAGTTCGCCGAGCTGGGCATCCCGATGTGCATCGACGAGGCGTACCTCGACTACCACCCGCAGGTGGACGCAAAGGTCGACTTCGTCAAGAAGTACCCGCACGTGTTCCTCTCGCACACGTTCTCCAAGGCCTTCGGCCTCGCCGGCATCCGCCTCGGCTACATGGTCGGCAGCCCCACCGTCGTCGACGCCTTCAACCTCATGTACCTGCCCTGGAACCTCAGCCTCATGGCGATCGCCGCGGGCGAGGCCATCCTGGACACGGGCGAGGTCGTGCAGAAGGTCGAGTACAACAACGACTGGATGAAGAAGTTCTCCGACGCGCTCGCCGCCAAGGGCTGCAAGCCGTTCGAGGCGCACGGCAACTACATGCTGGTCGACGCGTCGCAGAGCGGCAAGACCAGCGCCGAGATCGTCCAGGCCGCGCAGGACATGCAGCAGGTCATCATCAAGACGATCAAGCCGATCAACGGCAAGGAAGGCTACTTCCGCATCACCCCCGGCACGCCCGAGGAGTGCGAGCGCTTCATGGCGTTCGTCGAGGCGTACTTCTGAGCCGACTGACGCTCGTCTGACGTTCGCCCGCAGCCCCCGCCCTCCCCTGCACGCCCGGGAGGGCGGGGGCTGACGGCCCTTCAAGAAACGAGCGGGCGCTAGCTTGCGGCGTTCCGCGATGCGCAAGCGAAGCAGCCCGCGCAAGCGAGAGGACTCGCATGAGCGATCCAGCACTCGAGCAGAAGTGCATCGAGACCATCCGCTTCCTCGCCGTCGACGGCGTCCAGAAGGCCAACTCCGGCCATCCGGGCATGCCGATGGGCGCGGCGGCGGTCGCCTACACGCTCTTCACGCGCCACCTGCGCTACGACCCGGCCGACCCCGACTGGCAGAACCGCGACCGGTTCGTGCTCTCGGCCGGTCACGCCAGCATGCTGCTCTACAGCATGCTCCACCTGACCGGCTACGACCTCACGATGGACGACCTCAAGGCGTTCCGCCAGTGGGAGAGCCGCACGCCCGGCCACCCCGAGTACGGGCACACCGCGGGCGTCGAGACCACCACCGGGCCGCTCGGCCAGGGCGTCGCCAACGCCGTCGGCATGGCCATGGCGGAGCGGTTCCTCGCCGCCACCTTCGGCGACGTGATGGACCACTACACCTACGTGCTGGCCGGCGACGGCTGCATGATGGAGGGCATCGCCAGCGAGGCCGCCTCGTTCGCCGGCCACCAGCAGCTCGGCAAGCTCGTCCTCCTCTACGACGACAACCACATCACCATCGACGGCGCCACCGACCTCGCCTTCACCGAAGACGTCTGCAAGCGCTACGAGGCCTACGGCTGGCACGTGCAGAGAGTCGCCGACGGCAACGACGTCGAGGCCATCGACGCCGCCATCACGGCGGCCAAGGCCGAGACCGGCAAGCCCAGCATGATCGCCGTGCGCACGCACATCGGCTGCGGCTCGCCCAACAAGCAGGACAAGTCGGCCGCCCACGGCGCCCCGCTCGGCGCCGACGAGGTCACGCTGACCAAGGAGGCCTGCGAGTGGCCCCTGGACCCCGCCTTCCACGTACCGGACGAGGTGCGCGCGGCGTTCGTCGCGGCAGCCGCACAGGCGGCCGAGGCGCACGCCGAGTGGACGCCGAAGTACGAGGCGTGGCGCGCGGCCGACGCCGCCCGCGCCAAGGCCTGGGATGAGGCCTGGGCCGGCACCCTGCCCGAGGGCTGGGACGCCGACCTGCCCGTGTTCACCACCGAGGACAAGGTCGCGACCCGCGCCGCCAGCGGCAAGGTCATCAATGCCCTGGCGCCGCACGTGCCGACGCTCATGGGCGGCTCGGCCGACCTGGCGCCGTCCAACAACACGCTGATCAAGGACTCGCCGGACCAGCAGGCGGCCACGCCCGCGGGCCGCAACGTCCGCTGGGGCGTGCGCGAGCTCGCCATGGCCGCCATGGCCAACGGGCTCTCCACGCACGGCGGCATCCGCCCGTACGTGGCCACCTTCTTCGTGTTCGTCGACTACATGCGCCCGGCCATGCGGCTGAGCGCCCTGATGAAGCAGCCGGTCGTCTACGTGCTCACGCACGACAGCATCGGCGTCGGCGAGGACGGCCCCACCCATCAGCCGGTCGAGCACCTCGCCATGCTGCGCGCCACGCCCGGGTTCATCGACCTGCGCCCGGCCGACGCCAACGAGACGGTCGAGGCCTGGAAGATCGCCCTGCAGACCACGGACGCGCCGACGGGCCTCATGCTCACGCGTCAGAACCTGCCGACGATCGACCGTGAGAAGTACGCGGCCGCCGACGGCATCGCCAAGGGCGCTTACGTGCTCCACGACAACTCCGGCGGCGGCGTGCCGGACGTGATCCTCATCGCGAGCGGCAGCGAGGTCGCTCTCGCGATGGAGGCGCACGAGCGCCTCTGCGCCGAGGGCGTGCGCTCGCGGCTCGTCAACATGGCCTCCATGCGGCTCTTCGAGCAGCAGGACAACGACTACAAGCAGAGCGTGCTGCCGCCGTCGTGCAGCAGCCGCGTCGCGGTCGAGGCCGGCGTCACCTTCGGGTGGGAGCGCTACGCCGGCGACGGCGGCGTGATCATCGGCCTCGACCGCTTCGGCGCGTCGGCCCCGGCCGGTACGCTGTTCGAGCAGTTCGGCTTCACCGCGGACAACGTCTACGCGCAGGCCAAGGCTCTGCTCGCCTAGCCTCGCACGCCGCGTGGCGCCCCGCGCCACGCTCCGGACCACCGACGACGGCCGCCCCGCACTCTGGGGCGGCCGTCGTCGTTCCCGGCGAGCCGCACCGGCACGCGCCGCCGGCGTGTGCTTGTGCCCGCCCCGAGCCGGAGCCTAGAATGTGTGCGACTGTGTGCGAACCTGTCGCACTCTGAAAGGCGACCCGAGGGGCGGGCCATGGCGCCAGATGTACCGACCGATCTCCACGAGATGATCCCTGCGGAGCGCCGCGAGCGCATCGTGGAGCTCCTGGAAGAGAGACGCGCCGTGCGTGTCTCCGTGCTCAGCGAGACGCTCGGCGTCTCCGAGATGACCATCCGCCGCGACCTCGAGCAGCTCGAGCAGGCGGGCCTGCTCTCGCGCATGCACGGAGGCGCGATCCTCAAGCGGAGGATGGTCGAGGAGCCACTGTACGCGACCAACGTCCGCGCCCACTCCGAGGAGAAGCGGCGCATCGCCCGCGCGGCAGCGGAGACCATCCTCCCCGGCGAGACGGTCTTCCTGAGCTCCGGCACCACCGCCGCTCAGGTGCTCAGCCACGTGGACCCGCAGATCAAGGCGCGTATCGTCACCCACAACGTCGGGGCGATCTCCACCGCCCAGCACAGCGCCCTCGACATCGTCCTGCTCGGCGGCTCCTATCGGCAGCCGTCCAACACGCTGGAGGGCCCGCTGGCCATCGAGGCCACAAGCACGTTCCACGCCAGCCGCTTCATCCTGGGCGCCGACGGCGTGAGTCTCGAGGAGGGCGTCACCACCCCGAGCATCGGCCTCGCCGGCGTGGAGCGCGCGATGATCCGCCAGACACGCGGAGAAGTGACGGTGCTGGTCGACGCGAGCAAGTTCGGCGTGATCGGCGACGTCGCCATCTGCACGCTCGACAAGGTCGACAGCATCATCACGGACGACGCCGTGGACCAGGACGTCCGCGACGAGCTGGAGCGCCTGGGGATCAGGCAGACGGTCGTCTGAGCTGGAGGGCGGCCCGGCCGGCGTGCCGGCGCCGGGCCGTCAGAGCTCCCAGTACGCGGCCTGCACCTCGCGCGCCCGCGCGACGGCGGCGGCCGCCTTCTCCGTACCCGCGGCGTCCGCCGGGATCTCCGGAGCCGTCTCGTCGAGCACCGCTCTGAGCACGGCCTCCACCGAGAGCGAGGTGGCCGTGCGGTCGTAGCCGCCCTCGAGCACGAACGCCAGCCTGCCGCCGCACAGCTCCTGGGCGAGGCGCACGCAGCGAAGAGCCATCTGCGCGAACCCCGCCTCGTCCACGCGCATGTCGCCCAGCGGGTCCACACGGTGGATGTCCTGACCGGCCGAGACGAGCAGAGCCTGCGGCGCGAACCGGCGCACGATGGGGTCGAAGAGGTCGTCGAACATGCGCGCATAGTCGGCGTCGTCGGCCCCTGCCGGCAGGGGGACGTTGACGGTGAAGCCCTCGCCCGGCCCTTCCCCACACTCGGTGAAGAAGCCGCTGCCGGGGTAGTGCGGCCACTCGTGCGCCGAGCCGAACAGCACGCGGGGCTCGGCGTAGAACGCCGCCTGGGTACCGTTGCCGTGGTGCACGTCCCAGTCCAGGATCGCGACGCGCTCGTACCCCCGCTCGAGCAGCCGCGCGGCGGCGATGGCGACGTTGTTGAACAGGCAGAAGCCCATGGCCCTGTCGGGCGTGGCGTGGTGCCCGGGCGGCCGGATGAGCGCGAACGGCACGAGGCCGCGGTCCCACAGGTCGGTGGCCAGCAGCGCGCCACCGGCGGAGAGAAGCGCGATCTCGTAGCTGCGCGAGGAGACGTGCGTGTCGGGGTCGAGCCAGGTACCGCTGCCCCGTGCGGCGCGCTGGATCATCTTGAGGTGCGCCGAGGTGTGCACACGGAGGATGTCGTCCTCCGTCGCGGGGTCCGGCCCGGTGAACACCCGGAGGCGCGGCCAAAGGTCGGTCCGCTCGAGGTGCGCCACCATGGCCGTGACGCGGTCGGCGCCCTCAGGGTGCTCCCCCGTGTCGTGCTCGGCGTACGCCTCGTCCCAGATGATCGCGGCATCCATGGGGCAAGGATACCCGAAGGCGCAGGCGCCGGTCAGTCGCCCTCGCGCCGCCCGATCAGGAACGGCTGCGCCAGACGCTCCCAGAGCTCCGTGGCTGCGCGCACGTCGGCGCCGTCCGGGTCCAGGCCGTGCTGGATCGCCAGGCCGTCGACGATGGCGATCATGAGCATCGCGAACGGGCGCATCTCCGCCGGCGCGTCCGGCCCCGCCGCATCCAGGCAGCGCAGCACGGTCTCGCGGTAGCCGTCGTAGAGCGCCGCGACCCGCTCGCGGATGTCCGGGTCGCGGAGTGCGTGCGGGAGCATCTCGAAGAAGGACTGGAAGCTCTCGGCGTCGCCGGCTATGCGCGCCTCGCCGTCGATGAGCGCGTGCACGCGCGCCTCGCCGGCCGGCACTGCCAGCGTCTCGTCGATGAGGCCGCGGTTGGACTCGTGGGCGAGCGAGTCGACCAGAGCGGTGACCAGGCCGGACTTGTTGCCGAAGTGGTAGCCGATGCTGGCTTTGGACTCGCCGGCCTCGGCGGCGATGGCCGAGAGCTTGAGCGCCTCGAACCCACCCTCCGCCAGCAACCGCTGCGCCGCCGCGAGGATCCGCTGCGCGGTCGGCGGCAGCGCCTCCATCGGGTCTTCCAGCAGCAGCGGCTCGGGCAGACCTCGCCCGCGAGCCAGGCTCCTGCGTCTCTCGTCGATCGGTGTCATGAGTCCCTCACCAGCTCGTCGCTTCGTGGTAACGGGCGCTTGCCAGGCTCTGCATGCCAGTGTAGTCTACATTTGTCCGTCCGGACAAACAAACTTTGCGGGACCTCCCGCTCCCAGGCGCCACGACCACCACAGGAGGAAGAGTTGGACACCACGCTCCCCGCCCTCAAGAAGTTCCGCGGCCGTCACTTTCTGACCGACCTCGACTACACGCGCGAGGAGCTCGAGGACCTGCTCAAGCTCGCCGTGAACCTCAAGGAGCTGTGGAAGAAGCGTCCGCTCACGCCGTTCCTGCCCGGCAAGCACCTGGCGATGATCTTCGAGGCCGCCTCCACGCGCACGCGCGTGAGCTTCGAGAACGGGTTCGCAGAGCTCGGCGGCAACGCGCTCTATCTGCGCCCCGGCGAGATCCACCTCCCCGGCCGCGAGAGCATCGCCGACACCGCGCGCACGCTGAGCCAGTACAACGCCGCGATCGAGATCCGCAGCAAGCTCAACGAGACCGTCAACGAGCTGGCGGCCTGGTCGACCGTGCCGGTCATCAACGGCATGGACCATGACCGGCACCCCTGCCAGAGCATGAGCGACGCGCTCACGATCCTGGAGAGCGCGGGCACGCTGGCCGGCGTCACGTTCGCCTACGTCGGTGACGCCGCCCACCCCTGCAACTCGCTCTCGACCACGCTCACCAAGCTCGGGCTGAACGTCCGCGTCGGCAACGCCGCCGGCTACGAGATGGCGCCCGAGCTCCAGGAGCTCGCCGCCGGGTTCGCCGCCGAGAGCGGCGGGTCGTTCCTGCTCACCAACGACCCGCTCGAGGCCATCGCCGGCGCCGACTTCATCTACACCGACTGCTGGTGGTGGACCGGCCAGGAGGACGAGTACAAGGACCGCATCGACGCGTTCAAGGCCTTCCAGGTCAACCCCACGCTCTGGAGCCACGCCAAGCCCGAGACCAAGTTCATGCACTGCCTGCCGGCGATGCGCGGCGAAGAGGTCGTGGACGAGATCGCCGACGGCCCGATGAGCCTCATCTTCCCGCAGGCCCAGAACCGGATGCACTTCCAGAAGGCTCTCATGCTCGCCGTGATCGGCATCGACGAGCTCCCCGCCGACCTCGACCTGCAGCCCATCGGCAAGGCCCTCCTCAGCTGAGGACCCTCCCAAGCGTCCGTAGCACCGCGTCACCGAAAGGAACCACCATGGCAACCGCACCGCAGCCAGGAGCGCCGGGGGGAACGCTCACCGAGAAGCCGAAGGTGTTCGGCCTGTTCAGCATGGTGCTGTTCAGCGTGTCGGCGATCCTCGTCGCCGACACCGTGGGCAGCTCGGCGGCGATGGGGGTCCAGGGGCTCGGCTTCTGGATCATCCTGGGCCTGCTGTTCTTCATCCCGTACGGGTTCGTCACCGCCGAGCTGGGCTCCGCCTGGCCGGACGAGGGCGGCATCTACGTGTGGGTCAAGACCGCCTTCGGCCCCGGCTGGGGCACAGTGACCTCCTGGATGTACTGGGTCAACGTCGCCCTCTGGGCGCCCTCCGTGTTCGTGCTGTTCCTGGGCGCGATCGAGGTCGCCTGGGGCGTCGACATCGCGCCCCTGTGGGAGGCCGTGATCGTCATCGCCATGGTGTGGGCGATCGTGCTCGTCGGCATCCTGCCGCTGGAGTGGAGCAAGTTCGTGCCCAACCTCAGCGCCGCGCTCAAGGTCATCGTGCTGGTCGGCCTCGGCGCGCTCGGCGTCGCCTACGTCGTCAAGAACGGCGCCGCCAACTCGTTCGCGCTCGGCGACTGGATCCCGCAGTGGAACACGGACAGCCTCTCGTTCCTGCCGATCATCATCTACTCGTACATGGGCTTCGAGCTCATGAGCTCGGCCGGCGGGAACGATCAAGAACCCCAAGCGTGACGTGCCCAAGATGATCATCCTCGCCGGCGCCGCGATCCTCGCCGTGTACATGTTCGCCACGTTCGGCATCCTCGCGTCGATCAAGACCGAGGACGTCAGCATCGTCACCGGCATCGTCGACGCGCTCAAGCTGATGGTCGACGAGGTCGTGGGCGGCGCCGGCTGGCTCTTCAACATCGCCGTCATCGCTCTCCTCTTCACGTTCTTCGGCAACATGGTCACGTGGTCCATCGGCGCCAACCAGACGATCAGCGCCACGGGCCTGGACGACACGGCGCCGGGCGTGTTCGGCCACGTCAACAAGAGGTTCGGCACGCCGGACTACGCGTTCGTGCTCATGGGCGTCATCGCGACGGGGATCACGATCCTCGCCTACGTGCTCGACCCCAACCAGACGAGCGTGTTCTGGACGCTGTTCGCGCTCTCGTCGATCGTGTTCCTGATCCCGTACCTGCTGATGTTCCCGGCGCTGCTCGTGCTGCGGCACAAGTACCCCGACCAGCCGCGGCCGTACGTCATCCCCGGTGGCAAGGCGGGAGCCTGGATCGCGACGATCCTCTGCGAGGCCGGCATCGTGCTCACGCTCTTCCTGTTCTTCTACTTCCCGGCGGAGGGCGTCTCCAAGGCCACCTTCTGGATCATCACCGGCGGTGGCACCGCGATCTCGCTCCTCATAGGCTGGTGGCTCTACTGGAACTCGAGCCGCCGGGCCGGCGGCGCGAAGCGTGCCGCGTGAGCGACGTTCAAGGATAGAAGGAAGGCAATGGCAGCAACCGGCAAGAAGAACGGCAAGACCGTCGTCGTCGCCCTCGGCGGCAACGCCATCCTCCAGCCCGGCCAGGTCGGCACGTTCGAGGAGCAGCTCTTCAACATCGACGGCGCCATGCGCCGCATCGCGCAGCTCGCCGAGGACGGCTGGCGCGTCGTGCTCACGCACGGCAACGGCCCCCAGGTGGGCAACCTGCTGATCCAGAACGCGCTCGCCGCGAAGACGGTGGCGCCGATGCCGATGGACGTCTGCGGCGCGGAGAGCCAGGGGCAGATCGGCTACATGGCGGCGCAGACGCTCGCCAACCATCTGAAGAAGCGCCGGATCACGGCTCCCGTGGTCTGCGTGGTCACCCAGGTGGCGGTCGACCCGCGCGACAAGGCCTTCGCCGCCCCCTCCAAGCCGGTCGGCCCCTTCTACAGTGAGGCCGAGGCGCGGCGGATGATGCTCGAGGAGGGCCTCGCGATGAAGGAGGATGCGGGGCGCGGCTGGCGGCGCGTCGTGCCCAGCCCCGAGCCCAGGGAGATCGTCGAGCTCGAGGCCGTGCGCGGGCTCATCGAGACAGGGAGTCTCGTCGTGTGCAGCGGCGGCGGCGGCGTGCCGGTGGTCAGGAGCCGCGGCGCCCTCTCCGGCATCGACGCGGTGATCGACAAGGACCTCGCCGCGGCGCTGCTCGCGAAGGAGCTCGGCGCCGACGCACTGCTCATCCTCACCGACGTGCCCAAGGCCTACGTGCACTACGGCACCCCCGAGCAGCAGGCGCTCGACACCGTGACCGCGAGCCAGATGCGCGCCTACGCCGCCGAGGGCCACTTCAAGGCCGGCTCCATGGGCCCCAAGGTCGAGGCCTGCCTGCGCTTCGTCGACGCCGGCGGAGAGAGCGTCATCGCCAGCCTCACCGAGGTCGGCCCGGCGATGGCCGGAGAGGCCGGCACGCACATCGTGCCGGACGCGCCGGCCAAGGGTGCGTCCAAGCGCGCGGCGGGCGCCGGAGGAGGCGCCAAGCCGAAGGCCGTGGCGCCGAAGAAGACGGCGGCCAAGGCGCCGGCCAAGAAGCCGCGGCAGCGCACCCGCCGCGGCCCCGGCGCCGACGTGATCGACATCAACACCCGGCGCGCCGTCGCCGAGTGACGGACGCAGAGCCCGAGGAGACCTCACATGAGCAAGCTCATCGAGAGCACGCCCCGCGCGGACGGGTTCCGCATGCCGGGGGAGTTCGAGCATCAAGCGCAGATCTGGATGCTCTGGCCGCAGCGCCCGGACAACTGGCGCCTCGGCGCCAAGCCCGCCCAGCGCTCCTGGGTGGACGTGGCGACGGCCATCTCGCGCTTCGAGCCCGTCACCGTCGGCGTCAACAACGACCAGTACGAGAACGCCGTCAACGTCCTGCCGGCCTCGGTCCGCGTGATCGAGATCTCGAGCAACGACGCCTGGATGCGCGACTGCGGCCCCACCTTCGTCGTCAACGACAAAGGTGACGTCCGCCTCGTCGACTGGGACTTCAACGCCTGGGGCGGGCTCTATGACGGCCTGTACTTTCCGTGGGAGAAGGACCAGCTCGTCCCGCAGAAGATCGCCCAGCTCGAAGGCGTCGGCCGCTACAAGGCGCCGCTCGTCATGGAGGGCGGCTCGTTCCACGTCGACGGCGAGGGCACCGTCATCACGACCGAGGAGTGCCTGCTCAGCCCGGGCCGTAACCCCGACCTGACGCGCGAACAGATCGAGCAGCACCTGCGCGACTACCTGGGTGTGGAGAAGGTGATCTGGCTGGCCAAGGGCATCGATCCCGAGGAGACCAACGGGCACGTCGACGACGTCGCGTGTTTCGCGCGGCCCGGCGTGGTGCTGGCCGCGGTCACCGAGGACAGGAGCGACTGGCGCTACGAGCTCCTGCAGGACAACCTGCGCGTGCTGCGCGAGGCCACGGACGCGAAAGGCCGGCAGCTCGAGGTCGTCACCGTGCCGATGCCGGCCATCATGGAGATCACCGAGGACGAGGCGTGGGGAGTCGACAGCGCCGAGGGCTCGATCCCGCGGCGGCCCGGCGACAAGACCGCCGCGTCGTACCTCAACTTCCTGATCGTCAACGGCGGCATCGTCCTGCCGACGTTCGACGACCCGAGCGACGCCGCGGCGCGCGAGATCATCGCCGCGGCGTTCCCCGACCGCGAGGTCGTCACGGTGCCGGGCCGCGAGATCGTGCTCGGCGGCGGCAACGTGCACTGCATCACGCAGCAGCAGCCGCGCGGCTGAGGCGAGCCGAGAGCGCGGATGGCGACGGCCGGCCCCCGGAAGAGGGGCCGGCCGTCGTCGTCTTCACCCGGCCCCGGGTCCGACCCGGGCGGGGCACCTCGCCTCCCGCACGGGGAGACCGGCGCTCATCACCTTCCGGGCGGCGCGCCGCCCTGCGCGAGCTCCTTGCCCCAGGGCTCGCAGAAGCTCTCGGGCAGGTAGCCGCGCCGGGCGAAGAAGGCCTTGGACGTCTCGTTCTCGACGAGGATCTGCAGTTTGGCCTTGACGGCGCCGAGCGCACGGAGGCGCTGCTCGAGCTCGTCCATGAGCGCGTCGGCGATACCCTGGCGGCGGCGCTCCGGCACGACGGCGAGGCGATAGATGTAGGCGCGCCGGCCGTCCCAGCCGCCCATCACGGTGCCGACGACACGCCCGTCATCCGAGCGCGCGACCAGGAAGAGCCCGGGGTCGCGCGCCAGCTTGCGCAGCGCCGCCTCCGGGCCGTCCGACGGCCGCACCTCGAGGCCGGCACGCTGCCACAGCACGTGCACGACGGCGTAGTCGTCCATGCTGAACTCGGCGATCGTCACGGCGGGCTGTGCTTCGGGGGCCGTGGCCGGTGACCGCGGCGTCGTGGGTTCGGGCATGGGCGCTCCGGCTGCTCGGGGACCTGCGCCCGCATTGTACCGCTGCACGCCGGTCCCAGCGCCGCGCGCACCGGTCCGCGCACGCCTGAGCGGTCGTTTCCCGAGAGCCTGCTGAACCCTGCTCCTCCCGCCCGCGTCCCCCGCCCAGAACAGCTCATCCGGCCGCGGGGGCGCGGCCAAGGAGGAGGAGGAAGCCATGACTCGCAGGGCCAAGATCGTGATCGCCGTTCCGCTCGCCGTCCTCGCCGTACTGGCGCTGCTCGTGGGCGTGGGACTGCTGGCGGGAGGGGGCTCCGGCAGCGACGCGGGGAGCACCGCCGGCTCGCTGGGGGCGATGGAGCCGGCACGACAGGGCGAGATCGCCGCCGACGTCCCAGAGCCGCTACCGGCCACCGGTGATGAGGTGATGAGCTCGGAGGACGGAGCGGCCTCCAAGAGCATGTCCGGCGGCGGAGCCGTCGGAGAGGACCTCGCCGCGGCCGTGCCGCCGGCGTCGGCGCCGTCCGCGCACTACCTGCTGCGCACCGGCGACCTCTCACTGCTGGTGGCGCGCGGCCAACTGCTGCCCACGGTGGATCGCATCAAGGCCATGACGTTGGCCCTGAGCGGATACGTGATGTCGAGCTCGCTCGGCACCCAGACGGGTATGGGCATGCCGGAGCCGATGCCGCTCGACACGGCCATGTCGTCCGACGGTGCACTCCAGGACTCGGAGGTCGCCGGTACGCAGTACGTCGGCGGCGACCCGTACGCCAGCCTCGTCGTCCGCGTGCCCGAGCAGCAGTTCGACACCGCCATCAAACGCTTCTCCAGGCTCGGCGAGGTGCGCAGCGCCTCCACCTCCGCCGAGGACGTCACGTCGCAGTTCGTCGACCTGCAGGCCCGGCTGCGGCACTACCGCGCCGTCGAGCGCCGGCTCCTGGGGTTCCTGGACGAGACCACCACCGTGAGCCAGATGCTGACCGTGCAGGACCGCATCGATCAGGTCCAGCTGACCATCGAGGAGCTCAGCGCCCAGCTCAAGTCGCTGCGCGAGACCACCACGTACGGCACGCTCTCCGTGTACGTCACCGAGAAGGACCGCACACCGGCCGCGATCCACGCCGGCAACACCTTCGGCGGCACCTTCTGGAACTCCATCGAGCTGCTCGGCAGCGGGGCGCGCGTCACCGGCCTCGTGCTGACCGCGCTGCTGCCGTTCCTCGTCGTCTTCGGCCTCATCGGCGCGCTCGTCTGGTACATCGTGCGCCGCGTGCGCCGAGGCCGCCGGCAGGCGGAGCCGCCGGTGCAGCCGGCCTGACCGCAGGTGCAGCCGGCCCGATAGCAGCCGGCAGCCCACTCACCGGCCGCCCATCCCGACCCTTCACCGGCCGGGGCTCACCGCAAGGACTCCGTCCCCGGTGAGCCCCGGCCTTCGTCTGGGTACGTCTCCTCTAAGATCGCACGACGACCCACGGCAGGAGGCAGCGGTGAAGGCGGTACGCATCCACGGATACGGCGGACCTGAGGTCCTGGTCTACGAAGACGTCCCGCTGCCGGAACCCGGCCCCAGGCAGGTCCTCGTCAAGGTCGCCGCCGCCACGGTCAACCCCATCGACGTGTCGGTGCGCGAGGACCGCTTCCCGACGCCCAAGCAGCCGCCCAAGACACTCGGCTCGGACGGCGCCGGTGTGGTCGAGAGCGTCGGCGCCGAGATCACCACCGCCAGGCCGGGGGATCGCGTCGCCTTCAGCGGCCTGGGCATCGGCAGCGAGGGCAGCTACGCGGAGTACGCCCTGATCGCCGACACGCAGGTCGTACACATGCCGGAGGCGCTCTCGTTCGAGGAGGCGGCGGCGATCGGCATGACGTTCCCCGCCGCGTACTACGCCCTCGTCACGCGCGGAGCGCTCCGCGAGGGCGAGACGGTGCTCGTCCAGGGCGCCTCAGGCGGCGTGGGCTCGGCGTCCGTGCAGCTGGCCAAGGCGCTCGGCGCGCGCGTGTTCGGCACCGCGAGCGGCTCCGGAGCCGCCGAGCTCGTCCTGAGCCTCGGCGCGGAGGCCGTGATCGACTTCCGCACCGAGGACGTCGCGGCCCGCGTACTCGAGCTCACCGACGGCAAGGGCGTCGACCTGGTGCACGAGCTCGTGCTCAGCCTGAACCTGCCGACCGACGTGAAGCTCGTCGCCAAGGGTGGCCGCATCGTCGGCACCGGCCAGGGCCCAGGCCCCGACGCGGTGGCGCCGATCGGAGAGGCGCTCGGCAAGGACGTCTCCGTGCTCTTCATGAACCTGAGCAACGCCGGCCGCGCCGGCGTGGCGGCGATCGCCTCCGAGATCGCCGCGATGGCCGCCGCCGGCAAGGTCCGGCCGGTGATCGGCACGCGCCTGCCCCTCGCCGAGGCACGCAAGGCTCACGAACTGCTCGCCGCCGACCACCTGGGCAAGATCGTGCTGCTGCCCTAATACCCCTTGCCGTTGCCGCGGATGGCGTCCTCGCGCTCCTTGCGCAGCTCCAGGCGCGGCAGCAGCGAGGTGATCACCGTGAGCAGCGTCTCCAGGCGCTGCTCCTCGCTGAGCGACTCCAGGAGCTCCTGCTTGAGCGGCGCTCCGAAGTCCACGGTGGAGGCGATGCGGAACGAGAGCGGGCCTTCGCCGCCCGGCTCCTCCGGGTCCTCCACGTCCATGAGCACCAGCATCCTGGCGTACAGCTCGAGCACCGCCGCGCGCAGCGTCTCCGACCCCTCAGGCTCGGCGTCGCGGTAGTACTCCACCTCGGCGCTCAGGTACTCCGCCTCCGGGTCGTCCGGGGTGAGCACCTCCACGATCCGGAACCGCCGCACACCCTCCACGAGGATGTTCATGCGGCCTTCTTCCGTCTCCTCGATGAGCTGGGCGACGCGCGCCGCGGTGCCGCACTCCCGGACGGAGTCCTCGTCCGCGAGTACGATGCCGAACTCGCCCTCCTCGAGGCGCTCGCCGATGAGCTTCTTGTAGCGCTCCTCGAAGATGTGCAGCGGGACGACCTCTCCCGGCAGCAGCACGAGGCCGAGCGGGAACAGCCCGAGCAGCCGGTCGTCAGCATCGCCCACGTCAAGCCTCCTGGTCGCGGTGCCGCCTCGCGGGCGGACGCTGTCAGTCTACTCCGGCAGGCGCGGAGCCGCCGTCGCCCCGCCGGGCGACGTACATGGTGTACTCGTGCGGCCGTCCGTCGATGACGTCGACGGCCGCGACGCGCTCGACCTCGTCGAACACGTCGGCCAGGTCGCCCTCGAAGAGCGGGTACCGCTCGGGCGACCAGAACACGGCAGCGCCGGCAGGCCGCAGCGCGTCGCGCACGCGACGGAGCCCGCCCGGCGCGTAGAGGCCGGCGTTCTCACCGCGCACCAGCCACTCCGGGCCGTTGTCGGTGTCGAGGGCGATGAGGTCCCAGGAGGCGGACGCCGCCTCGATCACCCGTGCGACGTCGTCGACGACGATGCGCGCCCGGCCGGCGCGCTCCGCCTCTGCCGCGCGGCGCGCCGCATCTCCCCCGTACTCGCGGAACCAGCGCACGATCACGGGCTCGAGCTCGGCCACGGTGACGGAGGCGACGCGCTCGCAGGCGAGCGCCTCGTCCAGCGCGTCGCCGATCCCGAGGCCGCCGATGAGCACCTGCAGGTCTTCGCCCGGCAGGTGCGGCCAGGCGGCTGTGACGAGCGCCCGGCTGCTGGCCGCGTTGGCGGCCGAGACGAGGAAGACGCCGTTGGCGACGACCTCGAGCCCGGCCGCGCCGCGGCGCAGCACGAGCTCGCCGCTCACGCCCTCGCGCGCGCTCGATCTCCTCGCTGAAGCTCACGTCGTCATCGCCGGCGACGGCGGGCACGTGGCCCGCCTCACCCCCGGCCGCTCAGGTACGTGTCGATGGTGGTTCGCACGTGCCGCCGGACGTCGTCCGGCAGCGGCGGCACGTCGGTCTCCGCGATCAGCGTCTGCGCCCTGTCCCAGGCGTCCTGTACCAGCGGCGTCCCGATGTGCTGGTCGAACGTCCCGCGATGCCACAGGGTCGGCTGCCAGAGCTCGCCGGCACGGTAGTTGCGGCGGGTGCTCTTGCGCGCGAGGAAGTGACCGCCGATGCCGACCTCCACGAGGTCGTCCATCAGCGCCCTGGTCTCGTCGATCGGGTCGTCGCGGAGAAACCGCTCGATCGCGTTCACCGTGTCGGCGTCCAGGACGGTCTTTGCGAGGCTCGCCGTCTGCGCGCCGTCCATGAGGCCGAACGCGAGCATGACGTCGGCCCCGGCGAGCGCGCTGGCCATGCCGGTGAGCATGCCCTCGGCCCCGGCCTGCAGGTCGCACGCCTTGGCGTCGCAGCTCACGGCGCTGCCCTGCGTGCGCAGGCCGTAGAAGCGGCTCATCTCGATGCACACCACGTTGATCAGGCCGTCCTCCGGCGCCCCAGCGAGGTACAGGCCGCTGCGCATCTCGGCCACGGCCGAGCCGACGGCGGACACCATGGCGCACCCCGGCACGGCGAGCTGGAAGAGCACCACGGCGCTCAGCAGTTCCGCCATGTTCAGGATGCAGGTGCCGAGCACGCTCATCGGCCCCGTGGTGCCCATCTGCGGCATCGGGAGCACGAAGATGGGGCAGCCCGCCCTCGCCATGAGGATGTGCGCCTCGGTCATCTCCCCGTCGTGCTGCAGCGGCGCGATGGTGCAGTTGGTCGCCGACCAGATCGGACGGTCCCGCAACGACGCGCCGGCGATGGCCTCCAGGACCTCGATCATCACCGGCGCCTGGTCCGGCGTGCGCACCTCGTCCTGCAGGTGCTTGCGCGAGTGCGCGAACGCGATGCGCGCCATCTCGAGGTTGCCGGCGCGCGAGTCGACGTCCCCGGGGGTGATGGTGGCCCACGTGAAGTCGATCTCCGGGACCGCATCGTACAGCGTCATCATCGCGGCGAGGTCGGCCTCGGTGCCCTCATGCCGCTCGCCGGTGCGGTCGTCGAGCATGTAGGTCGCGGCGCCGTCGCTCGTGTAGAGCATGCCGCCGGCGCCCACCGTGCAGTCGTAGGCCGGGTCGCGGCCGGCGAGCAGGATCTCGCTCGGCACCTGGCGCAGACAGCGCTCCACGAGCTCCCAGGGCAGCCTGGCCTGCAGCCTGCCCTCGTCGACGGTCGCGCCGGCCTCTTTGAGCAGCCCGGTCAGCGACGGCGTGTTGTAGGCGATGCCGACCTCCTCGAGCAGCCGGACGGTCTGCTCGTGCACGAACTGCTTCTCGGCCTCGCTCAGGTACTCGAACCTCGGTCGCGCCACGGCGATCCCTCCGTCGTCACGGGCGGCGCACGCCACCCGCCGCTTGCAGTTTCTTCGTCAGCGCCTCCGGCCGGCACTCGCGGCCGAACTGGGCGCAGTCGAGACAGCCACCGAGCAGGGCGTCGCGCTCGGGGCCGCCGGAGACGGGCGCGAAGCCCTGGGCGAGGAAGAACAGCGGCGCCCGCGCCGTGACCCACAGCCGGTGCATCCCGCGCGCGAGCGCCTCCCGCTCGAGCTCCTCGTAGAGCGCCGCGGCGATGCCGCGGCGCCGGTACTCCTCGTCCACGGACATCCAGTTGACGGTGTCGAGGTCCGACTGACGCTCGAGGCAGATGGCGCCGACCAGCCTCTCGTCGTCGAACGCCCCCCAGGCCGCGAGGATGCCCTCGTCGTCGCGGCCCTCGTCCTCGAGCCCGCACGCCACGCCCAGCCGCCGCATGGCGACGAGGTCGTCGAGCGGTCCGATGGTGACGCCGTCGCTGTTTCGCTGCTGCTCGCTCACCCGGTGTCCTCCCGCCAGCGCACGCGCGCGGCGGGCGCCCCGACGCTCCGCGCGTACCTCTCGATGATGTCGTCCATCTCCGCCGCCACGTCGTCCGGCAGCGGCTCCACCTGGTGGGCGCGCAGCACCTCGTCCGCCTTGGCGGCGGCCTCCTCCACGAGCGGCCGCCCCTCGTGCGCCTCAAACGGCCCACGCTGCCACAGACCTGGCTGCCACACCTCCCCGGCGCGGTGGAACGCGCGCGTGCTCCTGCGCCCCAGGTAGTGCCCGCCGGGGCCTACAGCCGCGATGTCGTCAAGCAGCACACGCGACGCGTCGATCGGGTCGTCGCGCACCAGGCGGCGGAGCGCGCCGACCGAGTCGCAGTCGAGCAGCACCTTGGCGAAGCTGAGAGACTGGGCGCCGTCGGAGCAGCCGAACGCCAGGATGGTGTCGGCGCCGGCGAGCGCGCTGCTCACCCCGGTGAGCATTCCCTCGGCGCCGGCCTGCATATTGGCGGCCTTGGCGTCGCAGGTGATGGCGCTGGCCGTGCACGGAAGGCCATAGAATCGGCTCATCTCCACTCCGATCACGTTCATCAGTGCGCACTCGGGAGTGCCGCACAGGTACAGCCCGCTGCGCATGTCGGCCACTCCGGCGCCCATCCCGGAGATGATGCCGCAGCCGGGCTGGGCCAGCTGGAAGAGCACCACCGCGCTGAGGAGCTCAGCGACGTTGACGACCATGGTCCCGAGCACGGTCATGGGCGCCGTGGTGCCGCTGAGCGGCATCGGCAGCACCAGCACCGGCACGCCGGCACGGACCATGGCCAGGGTGGCCTCGGTCATCTCGCGCTCGTGCTGGAGCGGCGCCACCGTGCAGTCGATGGTCGAGAAGACGGGCCGGTCCCAGAGCGAGCCCCCGGCCACCGCCTCGAAGATCTCGATGAGCGGCGCCGCATGCGCCGGGTCGCGCACCTCATCCTGCACGTGCTTGGTGAGGTTCGCCAGCGAGATCGCCTCGATCTCGAGGCCCGCAGTGAGCGGGTCGAGGTCGCGGGCCGAGATGGTCGGCCAGGCGTAATCCACCTCGGGGAGCGCGTCGTACAGGCGCATGGTGCGGCGCAGCCACTCGGCGGAGCCCTCCTCGCGACGCCCCGTGACGTCGTCGAGCATGTGAGTCGCGGTGCCGTCGGCGCAGAAGGTGAGCGACCCGTCGCCCACGACGACGTCGTGCCGCGGGTCGCGCCCCGCCAGCCGCACCTCAGAGGGGCAGGTGGCGAGGCACCGCTCCACCAACTCCCAGGGCACCTTCGCCGTGAGCGCCTCGCGGTCGACCGGCGCGCCGGCCTCGGCCAGCAGGTCGATCGCCTCCGGCGTGTTGTAGCCGATCCCGATCTCCTCGAGCACGCGCACCGCCTGCTCGTGGACGAACTCCCGCTCCTCCTGGGAGAGGTACGTGAGGCGAGGTCGGGTCATGCAGGCCCCGGGCGGGCGGCGCAGCGAGCGATGACGTCGTCGATGTGCCGCTCCACGTCCTCGGGCAGCGGCGGCGCCTCGTGCGTCGCGATGATCTCGCGCGCCCGCTCGGCGGCCTCCGCGGCGAGCGAGCGTCCGGCGTACTCCTCGAACGTCCCTCTTCGGAATGCGCGCGGACGCCACACCTCGGAGCGCGCGTGCTCCCGCGTGCTCCGGCGCCCGAGGAAGTGCCCGCCGATGCCCACCTCGAGGATGTCGTCCATGAGCGCGGTGGTCTCGTCGATCGCGTCCTCGCGAAGGTAGCGCCGCAGTGCGCCTATCTGGTCGTTGTCGAGCACATACTTGGCGAGACTCGAGATCTGCACGCCGTCGAGCCCACCGGCGCAGATGAGCGAGTCGGCGCCGGCCAGGGCGGCCGTGAGCGCCGTCATGCCGCCCTCGGAGCCGGCCTGGAAGTCGGCTGCCTTGGCGTCGGCCGACATGCCGGTGGCCTGCGTCGGCAGCCCGTAGAAGCGGCTCATCTCCAGGCAGATCAGGTTGATGAGCCCGATCTCCGGGCTCGAGGCGATGTAGCCGCCGGAGCGCATGTCGGCGACGGCGGAGCCCACCCCGGAGACGAGACTGCAGCCGGGGTGCGCCAGCTGGTAGAGCACGATGCCGCTCAGCAGCTCGGCCATGTTGAGGATGCAGGTCCCGAGCAGCGTCATCGGCCCGGTCGTGCCGGCCTGCGGCATGGGGAGCACGAAGATCGGCACTCCTCGGTCGACCAGCTTGAGGCCGGCCTCCGTCATCTCCCGGTCGTGCTGCAGCGGCGCGATGGTGCAGTTGGTCACCGAGAAGTACGGGCGCTCGGTGAGCGGCGACCCGCAGGCGGCCTCGTAGATCTCGAGGATGGGCTCGACCATGTCCGGCGTGCGCACCTCGTCCTGGATGTGCTTGGTGGAGTTGCGCACCATGGTCGCCTGAGTGACGAGAGGGAGGATCTCCGCCGGCACGTCGCCGGGGTTGGGTGACGGCCAGAGGGTGTCGATCTCATCAAGGCCGTCACACAGACGGGTGATGTCGGCGAGGTCGGCCACGGTGCCGTCACGGCGCTCGCCGGTCACGTCGTCGATCATGGAGGTGGTCATGCCGTCGCTCGTCGTGAGGAGGCGGCCGCCGCCGAGGATGCAGTCCTTGGAGGGCTCCCGGCCGGCGAGGAAGACCGTCCGCGGGACGGTCTTGAGCGCCGGCTCGATGACCTCCCACGTGAGGCGCGCGGTCAGCGCTTCGCGGTCCACGCGCGCTCCGGCCGCCGCCAGCAGTTCGATCGCCTTGGGCGAGTTGTAGGCCACGCCGACCCCCTCAAGCACCTCGAGCGTCTTCGCGTGGACGAAGTCCTTCTCAGCGTCTGACAGATAGGTGATACGGGCCTTGGCCACGAACGGACCTCCTGGGGATACGGGAAAGGCTACCACAGCCTCCGGCAACGGCGTGCGAATCCGCAAGACCCGGTGCGAGGTTTGCCGCAGAATCCGTGGCGTCCTGAGCGAGGATTGCGGACTTCGCAGAGCAGAGTCCCCGGAGACATCCATCTCGACCGCGAGGCCCCGGCCTGCGGCTCCGCAGACTGCGCCTCCCCGGCCAGGGGCGACGCCGGAGGTGCACACCGAGTGGCACGTGGGGACAAGAGCCGCCTCCTCCGGCGTGAGGCCCTCGAGCGGCTCGACGACATCGACGAGCCGGCCCACCCCGTCACCGTCACCCTCCAGCAGCAAGCAAGGCTCGCGCCGGGCGCGGTCGCCGCGCTCACGGGCGGGCGCACGTAAGCGCAAAGGGAGCATGCCCTTAACGACGAAAGCCCGCGAGCCATACGGCTCGCGGGCCTCGTCACAAGAATAATCCGGCGGCGTCCTACTCTCCCGCAGGGTTGCCCCTGAAGTACCATCGGCGCTGGAGGGCTTAACTACTCTGTTCGGAATGGGAAGAGGTGTGACCCCTCCGCTATGGCCGCCGAAACTCTGGCGCCGTCACAGGGCGCGCAAAATTCGTGCCGGCACGCGGACACGGACCTGAAAACTGCAGAGCGGCAATTGAATTCAAAGTCAAGCCCTCGGGCAATTAGTACTGGTCTGCTGAACACATTGCTGTGCTTACACATCCAGCCTATCAACCAGGTGGTCTACCTGGGCCCTTACCCATTCTAGATGGTGGGAGATCTCATCTCGAGGCGGGCTTCCCGCTTAGATGCTTTCAGCGGTTATCCCTTCCAGACGTAGCTAGTCAGCAGTGCCGTTGGCACGACAACTGATACACCAGAGGTCTGTTCACCCCGGTCCTCTCGTACTAGGGGCAACCCCTCTCAAATCTCCAACGCCCACAGAAGA
>CAWCAH010000002.1:0-75000 GCA_963793605.1 uncultured Thermoleophilia bacterium | reverse complement strand
TACTAAGATGTATCAGTTCCCCAGCTTGTCTCCTCCTGCCCTATGTGTTCAGGCAGGGGTACGTGCGCATTACCGCACGTGGGTTCCCCCATTCGGAAATCCCCGGGTCGAAGGTTGTTCAGCACCTCACCGGGGCTTATCGCAGCCGTCCACGTCCTTCATCGACTCCTGGCGCCAAGGCATCCGCCAATGGCTCTTATTATCTTGACCGAAAAGAACTCTTTTGCCACTCTGCAGTTTTCAAGGTTCGCGCCGGCGTGCCGGCACACTTGATGTGGTTCCAAGGGAGGCGCCCGCGGCGACTGTTGGATCGCGGCGTCTGGGCGCTGAGTGCTCCAAAGGAGCGGGAGGGAACCACGGATCTTTCAAAACTGAACAGGAATGAGGCCGTTCACACCCAGCGGACCGGGTGGAGACGGGAACGTCAGTGGTCGACGTAGAGTTCTAGAGGACGGCACCCCGTCGCGATGGGAAAGCCCGAAGGCCACATCATCTCGACATCTGGAGGACCGTGCTCACGGCGGATAGTCCGCCGACTCCCTAGAAAGGAGGTGATCCAGCCGCAGCTTCCGCTACGGCTACCTTGTTACGACTTCACCCCAATCACCGATCCCACCTTCGACGGCTGCCCCCCTTGCGGGTTAGCCCACCGGCTTCGGGTGTTACCGACTTTCGTGGTGTGACGGGCGGTGTGTACAAGGCCCGGGAACGTATTCACCGCAGCATTGCTGATCTGCGATTACTAGCAACTCCGACTTCATGGAGGCGAGTTTCAGCCTCCAATCCGAACTGGGATCGGCTTTTTGGGATTCGCTCCACCTCGCGGTATTGCAGCCCTTTGTACCGACCATTGTAGCACGTTTGTAGCCCTGGATATAAGGGGCATGCTGACTTGACGTCATCCCCACCTTCCTCCGGTTTGTCACCGGCAGTATCCTATGAGTCCCCGGCATTATCCGCTGGCAACATAGGACAGGGGTTGCGCTCGTTGCGGGACTTAACCCAACATCTCACGACACGAGCTGACGACAGCCATGCACCACCTGTGGCCGCGCCTCTTGCGAGGGGCTCCTGTTTCCAGGAGTTACACGGTCATGTCAAACCCAGGTAAGGTTCTTCGCGTTGCGTCGAATTAAACAACATGCTCCGCTGCTTGTGCGGGCCCCCGTCAATTCCTTTGAGTTTTAGCCTTGCGGCCGTACTCCCCAGGCGGGGCACTTAATGCGTTAGCTACGGCACGGAAGGAGTCGACACCTCCCACACCTAGTGCCCATCGTTTACGGCGTGGACTACCAGGGTATCTAATCCTGTTTGCTCCCCACGCTTTCGCGTCTCAGCGTCAGTACCGTCCCAGAGACCCGCCTTCGCCACCGGTGTTCTTCCTGATATCTGCGCATTTCACCGCTACACCAGGAATTCCAGTCTCCTCTTCCGGACTCAAGCCATACAGTTTCCAATGCAGACTCGGGGTTGAGCCCCGAGCTTTCACATCGGACTTGGATGGCCGCCTACACGCGCTTTACGCCCAATGATTCCGGACAACGCTTGCCCCCTACGTATTACCGCGGCTGCTGGCACGTAGTTAGCCGGGGCTTCCTCTGGAGGTACCGTCACCCTCTCGGCTATTCACCTGAGTGGCTTCGTCCCTCCTGACAGAGCTTTACAACCCGAAGGCCGTCTTCGCTCACGCGGCGTTGCTGCGTCAGGCTTTCGCCCATTGCGCAAGATTCCCCACTGCTGCCTCCCGTAGGAGTCTGGGCCGTGTCTCAGTCCCAGTGTGGCTGATCGTCCTCTCAGACCAGCTACGGATCGTCGCCTTGGTGAGCCGTTACCTCACCAACAAGCTAATCCGGCGCGGGCCCATCCCAGAGTAGAAGCCGAAGCTACCATTTGGCGCGACCTACTTGGCAGATCGCGCGTCATCCGGTATTAGCGTCCCTTTCGGAACGTTATCCCAGTCTCCAGGGCAGGTTGCCCACGTGTTACTCACCCGTTCGCCACTGTACTCACACCCGAAGGTGCTTTCTCGTTCGACTTGCATGTGTTAAGCACGCCGCCAGCGTTCGTCCTGAGCCAGGATCAAACTCTCCGTGAAAACTTGGTGCTAGCGCCCGAAGGCGCGAGACAAGCTTAGAGAGAGCTCGAAAGCTCAAAAGCCGAAGCACGAATGCTTCGGTTGTCTGTGACTCCCAAACCGGCTGCCCGAAGGCCGCCGGTCAGCAATAGGAGCCACTGACGGGATAAATCATTTGAACCAGGCACACCCGAAGGCGTGCCAGGCGCACTGGCGTCCGCCGATCATCGTGCCGCCTCAAGGGCGACGCCGGCTGATCGGCTTCCTCATCCTGTTCAGTTTTCAAAGACCTCGTGCCCGTAGGCACTTGGTGAATCGCGAGCGGTCTTAGCGCGCACGAACCCTACAGAGGTGATCGCGGGGTTTGGCTTGCCTCACCACACGTCCCGGCAGGGACTTCGTAGTATACACGAAGCGGCCGAGCCGTTCAAGCGATTCGCGCTCTTGGTCATCATCGAGACGCTGTCTGCGACGAGCGGACTCCTGAAGCGCTCAGGGAGTATACCCTGCCAAAAACCCGTGTCAACCTCGGGTGAGAGAAATGTTTGCGGACCGCTCACTCGAGCCCGCCTGACGGGGCCGGCGAGGCTTGGATCCGGGTCCTCGCGGACCCCCTGGCTCCACTCCTCGAACGGCCGCCGACGGTGCGGCTCGGAGAGTGTGCCCCGGGCCGTGAGACCTCAAACGCCCGGCCGGCAAGGCGGTCCACGCGGGGCGTCGTCTGGACTCAGAGACCCTTGACGACGCCCTGCGCCTTGGCCGACTTGCCGGCCTTGACGTGCTTGCCGGCCAGGGCGGCGGCGGGGACGGCGAGGTCGGAGACCGGCTCGCCGTCCAGGGTCACGCCGCCCTGCTGGATGCGGCGGCGCCACTCGCTGCGCGTCTGACCGAACCAGCGCTCGAGGACGGCCGGCAGGAAGACGGAGCCGCCGGCCTCTACGTCGCCGGGCTCGAGAGCGAGCTCCTGGAGGTCGGCGGCCGATTCGTGGCGGCGGAAGACGCTGTCGAAGTGCTCTTCCGCCGCGGCGGCGGCCTCGGCGCCGCGC
Source organism: uncultured Thermoleophilia bacterium (assembly GCA_963793605.1). GTDB lineage: Bacteria > Actinomycetota > Thermoleophilia > UBA2241 > UBA2241 > CAIXSE01. The sequence goes on along the minus strand of CAWCAH010000002.1, from coordinate 71,880 downwards.
AGCCGCGTGATGATCTCGCGCGCCAGGCGTGCCTTCTCGTCACGCGGGTTCACGGCGCCGCTCTCGAAGTCCTGCTGCATGCGCGCCAGCTCGTCGGCGTGGTGCGGCGTGAGCAACCGGTAGTACGTGAGCATCACGTCATCGGGGATGCTCATGATCTTGCCGTACATGTCGCGCGGGTCCTCGTCGACGCCGATGTAGTTGCCGGTGCTCTTGCTCATGCGCTCGACCCCGTCGGTGCCCGGCAGGATGTCCATGGTCATGATGAGCTGGGGCTCCTGGCCGAAGTAGGCCTGCAGGTCGCGCCCCATGAAGAGGTTGAAGACCTGGTCGGTGCCGCCCAGCTCGATGTCCGCCCGGATGGCGACCGAGTCGTAGCCCTGCGCGAAGGGGTAGAGCATCTCGAGCATGCTGATGGGCTGGTGCGCGGTCCAGCGCTTCTCGAAGTCGTCGCGCTCCAGGATGCGCGCGACCGTGGTGGTCGCGGTGATCTCGAAGAGCTGCTCCATGGTCATCGGGGCGAGCCACTCGCCGTTGTAGCGGATCTCCAGCCTGGCCGGGTCCGGGTCGAGCACGCGGAAGGCCTGCGCCTTGTACGTCTCGGCGTTGGCGTCGATGACCGCGCCGTCCAGCCGCGGGCGCGTCTTGCTGCGGCCCGAGGGATCGCCGATGCGCGCCGTGTAGTCGCCGATGATGAGCACCGCGACGTGCCCGGCGTCCTGGAACTGGCGGAGCTTGTTGAGGACGACGGTGTGGCCGAGGTGGATGTCCGGGGCCGTGGGGTCCACTCCGAGCTTGACGCGCAGCGGTCGTCCCTCGCGCTCGGCGAGGTCGAGCTTCGCCTCGAGTGTCCCCTCCGGGAGCACGTCGACGGCGCCGATGAGGAGGTCGTCGATGAGGCGGCGGTCGGCCACGGCTCGGTCCTTTCGCGCGGGTACGGTGAACCTCGGGCCGGCCGGAGGCGCTGGGCGTGAGCCTGCGCGAGAGCCTGCGCCGGGCGGCGCGGCCGCCGTGGATGATAGCACAGGGGTCGCGGCGGCCCGGCGCGGGCGCGCTCGGACCGAGGCGCGGGAGCGCCTCAGGCGACGCCGCGGAAGAGGTGGCCGGTGGTGGAGCGCTCGCGCGACGCCAGCGTCGCGAGCGCCTCGAGGCCGCCGGCGGCGAACGCCGCCCGCTCGGCCTGGTCCATCGCCGCCTGCTCGACGACGAAGGCGGCGACCCCGGCCTCGCGCAACTCGGTGAGGTTGGGCGCGAGGTTGGTGACGCGGGCGTTGAAGATGCGCGTGCCGCTCGCGTCCGCCTCGGCCGGGAACTCGTAGCCCTTGGCGTCCTCGAGCAGGAGTCCGACGTGCTCGCCCGGGCCGGGCGTCTCGTAGAGACCCTCGGCCCGGCCCAGCCGGTCGCGCGTGTGCAGAACCTGCTGGCGGCCGAAGGCGAGGATCTCCACAGCAGGCGGCACGGCGGGCGCGGCCTCCATCGCCAAGGTCCGCGCCAGTCCCACGACATCCTCGAGCGAGGCCTCCGGCGAGGCGACCACGGCCGTCGGCGCGGCGCCGGCGAGATCGGCGGCCACCCCGGCGGCGAGGCCGTTCAGCCCTTGCAGCGGGTACTCGATGACGTACGCGTCGCCGGCACGCGCCAGAAGACCCGGCGTGCGCGCCACGACGGCGTCCCAAGGGAGCGCCAGGAGCTCAGTCACCCACGCCTGGTCGGCGTCGTAGAGGACCTCGGGCAGGCGCACGCGCACCGGCGAGCCGTGGGCGCGCAGCGCCTCGAGCGCGACGGCGACCGCGACCGGGTCGTCGCCGGCCACCACGTCCAGGCAGTACGCGCCGCCGGACGGCAGCGGGAGCGGCGTCTCGCCGGGGCGCAGGCGCAGCACGACGCGCGGCGCCCGGGCGGGGCGGCGGACCGCGGAGGACTCCGGGACGTCCGCCCGCGCGTTGCCACGCGCCGGCGCCGGCCGGCCCTGCGTGCGGCGGCGCGCGGCCAGGCGGCGCTCACCGAGCTCCGCCAGCGCCCGGCGCCGCAGGTCCTTGAGCGCGCCGACGGCGAGGAACACCCCGTCCGCGACGTCGTACTCGAGCTCGGAGAGCCGGTACGGCGTGCCGCCGAGAGCGCCCAGCGCGTCGGCGGCCTTGTCCCGGGTCAGCGCCGCCGTCCGCGCCGCAGACAGGGGAGTGTCGGTCTCGACCGTCACCGCGGTGCCCGCGGCCGGGATCGCCGCCGTGAGCGCCGCCGGCGACCCCTCTTCCCCGCGCAGGCGCATCCTCACGAGGACCGGCCGCAGGGCGACGCGCCCGTTGGCGAGGTCGCGCGCGAGCGCGCCGGCCTCGGCGGCCGCGAGCCGGAACAGCCGGTCCTTGATCGCTACCCGCTCGCGCACGCGCAGCGTGATGGTCGCGTCGCCCCCCGCCTCGAGGCGCCTCGGCTCGGTCTGGCCCCACGGCGTGTACAGGTACACGACGTCGCCCTCGGCGACGGGCTGGTTGAGCTTGATCTCGACGGCGCCCGTCGACTCGTTGAAGCCGCTCACCCGGCCGACCAGGACCCCCCGGTGCCCGCCGCGGCCGCCGCTGCGCACAGCGTCGCGCCCGCCCTCCAGATAGGCGGTGGTGAAGGAGCGCGAGAAGCTCTGCTCGAGCCGCGACCTCCACTCCGGCCGCACGGCGTAGCCCTCCGGGTCGGCGACCGCCGCGTCCAGAGCGTCCCGGTAGACGGCGGTCGTCACGCCGACGTAGGCGGCGTCCTTCATGCGACCCTCGATCTTGAACGAGACCACCCCGGCGGCGAGCAGGTCCGGGAGCACGGGGATCGCCGCCAGGTCGCTGGTGGACATGATGCGCGAGGGCTCGAGCGGCGCGGAGCCGCGGCGGCCGAGCGCGTACCGCAGCCGGCAGGACTGGCTGCAGCGACCGCGGTTGCCGCTGCGGCCGCCGACCATGCTGCTGAGCAGACAGTCGCCCGAGTAGCCGTAGCAGAGGGCGCCGTGCACGAAGGCCTCGAGCTCCAGCCCCTGCGTCTCGAGGCCGGCGATCTCCGCGAGGCTGAGCTCGCGCGCCAGGATGGCGCGCGCGAACCCGAGCCGGCGGAGCGCGTCCAGCTGGGCCGAGCTGTGCGTGTTGAGCTGGGTGCTGGCGTGGAGCGGCAGCTCCGGGTACTCCCGCCGGACGTGCGCGGCGAAGCCGAGGTCGGCGACGATGAGGGCGTCGAGGCCGGCACGGTACGGCGCCTCCAGCGCCGCGAGCGCCGGCTCGACCTCGTCGTCCTTGAGCAGCGTGTTGAGCGCAAGATACGCGCGCGCGTCATGAAGATGGGCGGTCTCGACCGCCTCCGGCACGGCCTCGCCGCCGAAGTTGCCGGCGAACGCGCGCGCGCTCCAGCGCTCGAGGCCGAAGTAGACGGCGTCGGCGCCGGCGGAGAGGGCCGCGCGTAGAGCGCGCGGCTCCCCCGCCGGCGCAAGCAGCTCCGGCCGGCCGGCGACCGGGCCGTCTAGGGACGGGCTGGACATCGGCGCGGGCGCCGCGGGCGGGTCCGGGCGCGCCGCTACCTGAGCGGCAGCGCGCCGGGCTCCTCGCTCGTGACCTTGCCCTTCTTGTCGCGGTGCACGCGGATGAGCCCGCTGGTGGCGACGGTCTTGACGCCGCCCCGCTCGAGCTCGTCGAGGAAGATGTTGATGCCCAGAGAGTCGCTGCTCATGTGGCCGGCGATGATCGACGTGGATGCTGTGCTTGTCGGCCTCGTCGCGCAGTTCCTGGCCCATGTGCATGCCGACGATGGTGCCGACGCCGGCGGCGGCGAGCTTCTCGACGACCGTCTTGGGACCCTCGGTGCCGCCGGTCATGTCCACCCAGATCTTGCCGGCGCGCGACGCGCCGCTGCTCTTGCCGGTGTAGGGCCCCGCGCCCTTCTGCGCGGCGATGCGGTACTCGGGGATCTCGAGCAGCGCCTTCTGCACGTCCTCGATGGTGCTCGGCTTCTTCTTGGCGAACCACTTGATCAGGTAGTCCACCACGAGGTTGTCCGTCGGCGTGTGCGCCGAGAAGAACGGGACGTCCAGCAGGCGCGCCACGTCGATGGCCTGGTCGTAGTTGACCGGCATGAGGCGGCGGCGGACCTCGTCCATGCGCTCGGCGATGAGCTTCTCGCCCGCCTGGATGGGCACGCCCAGGGTCGCCCAGATGTCCGCCTGCACCGCCATCACGCTGTCGAGCCTGGTGAGGCCCCAGCCCTCCGGGTGGTGCGTGTAGATGGCGTCGATCTGCGTGCCCTTCTCGCGCAGGCGGTCGGCGAGCAGGACCTCGGCGGAGTTCATGTCGATGCCGCCGAGGAGCGTGGTGACGTCCGTATCGGGGTCGCCCACGTAGATGCGCGTGTCGTTGAAGGGGTTGGTGAGCTCCTCGGGGTCGGCGAGCTCCTTGAGGTGGTCGGGAAGGTCGTCGTACCGCTTCTTCGTGCGGGCAAGGAAGTCGTCGACGCCCGCCTTGCCACGGGGGTCGGCCTCGATGCCCATGCGCACGGCGGTCTCGTAGATCTCGCGCAGTTTCACAGTGGTCCTTTCGTCGCTGGAACGCTCCTATCTTACCCAGAGGGCAGGATGGGAGTCCGCGAGACTGGCCGCGAGAGGTGGCGACTGGCGGCGTCGACGTAGCGCCAGGGCTTCTGGTCGCCGCCGCGGACGCCGATGCGCGCCGTGGTGACGATCTCGGGGTCCGGCGCGCCGGCCGGTCGCGGCAGGATCGCCAGCGGCGACAGCCAGACGGGCAGGCCGTTCTGGGCGCGGCCGATACCCAGGGCCTGGGCGAGCCGCGCCGGGCCGGAGGCCAGCAGGCGCGGCTCGAGGAGGCCGCGGCGGGCGGTCATCTCCGCGACCCCGTGCTCGGGCTCGAGGGCGCGGAGCAGCACGCCCGCCGCCACCCCCTCCTCCTCGGAGGCGACGTTGGCGCAGAAGTGCATGCCATACGTGAAGTAGACGTAGAGGTGGCCCGGCGGACCGAAGAGCACGGCGTTGCGGTCGGTCCGGCCGCGGTAGCCGTGGCAGCACGGGTCGTCCTGGCGGTACGCCTCGGTCTCGACGATGCGGCCTCCGGCGCCGCGGAACAGGAAGGTGCAGCCGATGAGGTCGCGCGCGACGGCTCGCGCGTCGCGCGCGAAGAAGGACTGGGGCAGCGGCTCGAACGATCTGGTCATGGAATCAGTCTAGACCGAGAGCTCGCGCCGGCCTCGGGTGCGCTGGTGCCAGCGCGCAGGGTGGTATGTCCTTCGGGGGTCAGCGTCAGATGTGGCGCCAGATGTGGCGCCACATGTGGCGCGGGGGTGGCGGAGCTACACCGGCCTTCCGGAGGACCGTGGGCGGACCAGCACGCGCGCCGGAAGGCGAAGAACGTCAGCAGCAGGGGCGGGCGGCGAGGGCGGCGAGGGCGAGCTGGAGTTGTTCGCGCACGCGGGCGGGCGCGGACCCGCCGCGGGAGCGCTTGCGCGCCAGCTGGGCGGCGGGCTCGTGCAGGGCGTAGTAGCCCTCGTCGAACGCCGGGGAGAGCGCCTGCAGCTCGGCGAGCGGGACCTGGGCGAGGTCCTCGCCCTGCTCGAGGCAGCGGCGCACCAGGCCGCCGGTGAGGTGGTGCGCCTCCCGGAACGGCACGCCCTTCTCGACCAGGTAGTCGGCGACGTCGGTGGCGGCCAGGAACGGGTCGCAGGCCGCCGCCATGCGCGCCTCGTCGTAGGTGATCTCGGCGAGCAGGCCGTGCACGACCGGCAGAAGCTGGTCGAGACAGTCGACGGCGTCGAAGAGGTAGCGCTTGTCCTCGCGCAGGTCGGTGTTGTAGGCGAGCGGCAGGCCGTGAAGCACGCCGAGGAGGCCGCCGAGGTCGGCGGTCAGCCGCGGAGCGGCGGCCCGCATCAGCTCGGCGGCGTCCGGGTTCTTCTTCTGCGGCATGATGCTGGAGCCGCCGGCGTACGCGTCCGGCAGGCGCGCGAAGCCGAACTCGGCGCTCGACCAGAGGACGAGCTCGGCGCCGAGCCGCGAGAGGTGCGCGCCCAGCTGGGCCGCGGCGGCGAGGTAGTCGACGACGAAGTCACGGTTGGCGACCGCGTCGAGGGAGTTCTCGGCGACGCGCTCGAAGCCGAGGTCGGCAGCCTCGGCCTCGCGGTCCAGGTCGAAGTCGAGGCCGACGGCGGCCCCGGCGCCGAGCGGCAGCTCGAGGCAGGCCTGCCGAGCGGCCTCGAACCGCGAACGGTCGCGGTCGAGCATCCAGAAGTAGGCCAGCAGGTGCTGCGCGAGCGACGTGACCTGCGCGCGCTGCAGGTGGGTGTACGCGGGCAGCACCGTCTCGACGTGGTCCGCGGCCCGCGCGACCAGGAGTTCCTGCAGCGAGGCGAGCGCCGCGTCCTGGCGCTCGGCCACGCGGCGCAGGTGCAGCCGCACGTCCGTGACCACCTGGTCGTTGCGGCTGCGGCCGGTGTGCAGGCGAGCGCCGGCGTCGCCGATGAGCTCCGTGAGCCGGCGCTCGACGGCCATGTGCACGTCCTCGTCGGCGTCCACCGGCGCGAACGCGCCGGACTCGATCTCGCGGCCCACGGCGGCGAGGCCGTTCTGGACGGCCGCGAACTCGTCTGCGCTCAGGATGCCGGCGCCGCGGAGCGCGCGTGCGTGCGCGACCGAGCCCTCGATGTCCTCGCGCCACAGGCGCCAGTCGAGCGAGAGCGAGCTGTTGAGCGTCACGAACGCCGGCGCGCGGGCGCCGGAGAAGCGGCCAGAGCGGGCGACGGTCATCCGGGATCCTCCGGGCTGGGCGTGGGCGTGGTCATGAGGACGTGGTCACGGGAACGCGGTCATGGCGGCATCATACGCGACGGGGGACGGAGCGGGCGGCCGCCTGCGGCGACCTCCTCCGGCGGGCGGCGTGAGCCGCGAGCGCCGGCGGGCGGCGGCCCTGCGGCGGCCGCCCGCTCCTCCCCTTTCGGTTCCCTGCGGACCCGGACCGCCGTGAGGGGGTCCGGGTCCGGGGTCGTCCCAGAGATCCGTCAGACTGTCGCGGCCTCGTCCTCCATCTCGAGCTCCTTCATCATGTGGTGCGCCTTGCCGACCTTGGCCCACACCTCTATCGGCAGACCCCACAGCTCGATGAAGCCCTCCGCCGCAGTGTGCGAGAACTCGTCCTCGTCTGTGTACGTGGCCAGGTTGTAGCTGTAGAGCGAGAGGTCGCTCTTGCGGCCCTCGACCACGCAGCCGCCCTTGTGGAACTTGAGCCGCACGTCGCCGGTGACCCGCTCCTGGCTCTGCATGAGGAACGCCTTGCAGGCGTCGGTGAGCGGGTCGAACCACTGGCCTTCGTAGATCATGTCGGCCAGCTTGCTCTCGATGGTCTTCTTGAAGTGCAGCAGGTCGCGCGTGAGCACGAGGTCCTCGAGCGCCTGGTGCGCCTTGATGAGCGCCAGCGAGCCGGCGACCTCGTAGACCTCGCGGCTCTTGATGCCCACCAGCCGGTTCTCGATCATGTCGACGCGGCCGAAGCCGTGTGCGTTGCCGATGGCGTCGATCGCCTCGATGAGCTCGACCATGCCCATGGCCCGGCCGTCGAGCGCCACCGGCTTGCCCTTCTCGAAGCTCACGATGACGGTCTGCGGCTCGTCCGGCGCCTCGTCCACCGACTTGACGAACTGGAAGGCGTCCTCGGGCGGCGCGACCCACGGGTCCTCGAGCACGCCGCACTCGTTGCTGCGACCCCACATGTTCTCGTCGATGGAGTACGGGCTCTTCTTGGTCAGGTTGACCGGGATGTCGTGCTCGGCCACGTAGTCGAGCAGCACCTCGCGGCTGGGCCAGTCCGCGGCCCGCGCCGGGGCGATGATCTTGAGGCTGGGGTCGAGGGCGCGCACGCCGATGTCGATGCGCACCTGGTCGTTGCCCTTGCCCGTGCACCCGTGGGCGACGGCGGTGGCGCCGTACTTGTGCGCCGTCTCGACCAGCTTCTTGGCGATGAGCGGCCGGCCGATGGCGGTGCTCAGCGGGTACTTGTCCTCGTAGAGGGCGTTGGCCATGAGCGCCGGCAGGCAGTGGTGCTCGGCGAACTCCTCCTTGGCGTCGATGGCCTCGGCGGCGATGGCGCCGGCGGCCTCGGCCCGGGCCATGATGCCGGGCACATCCTTGACGCGGCCGATGTCGACGAGGCAACAGACCACGTCGTAGCCGTACTTCTCCTTGAGCCACGGCACGAGGGCCGAGGTGTCGAGGCCGCCCGAGTAGGCCAGGACGACCGTGCCGTTGGGGGCGGATCCGGGGGTGCTTGCAGCTGCCACTTGTGTGCTCCTTGGGGTGTGGGGGACCGTAGGCCGGCGCGGCGCAGCCGCTCGCCGGCCTCGTGCGAAGATGGGGTGCGCGCCCGGTTGTGCCTGCGCGCTAGGCCTCTCGGAGACGATCGACGTAGCGCTTCATCTCGCGCGCCTTGTCGCTCGACTCCAGGATCACCACGAACGTGTCGTCGCCCGCGATGGTGCCGATGATGTCTGTGTGGTTGAGGTTGTCGATCTGGCGGGCGACCGTGCCGGCCGTGCCGATCTCACAGCGCACCACGAGCAGTTGCTGGGAGGTGACCGTGGAGCGCGCGAAGTCGTGCAGCACGTGCCGCGCGGCCTGCTCGGGGTCTTTGGGCCGCTCGCGCGCGCTTATCACGTACTTGGCGCGCCCGAGGTGCGTGCGGACCTTCTGCAGGTCGAGCTCCCGGATGTCCCGCGAGACCGTGGCCTGGGTGACCTCGCAGCCGAGCGCGCTGAGCGCGCCGACCAGCTCGCGCTGGGTGGCGATCTCGCGCTGGGCGACGACCGTCTGGATGAGACGCTGCCGCTCGGTCTTGCTCATGGGCGCACGCTGGGTCATGCCCTCGTGGTCTCCTCTGACCAGACTCACCTGGCGCTGTGTCGCCACCGTCGATGCTCCTCTCAGGACCTGCATAGAATACATCGATGTATGCGGTCCACTGCAAGCGGCGGCGGACAGGCGAGGAGAGCTGCGAGCTCACGGGACGACCTTCGTGCCGCATCCGGCGTCGGTCATGATCTCGAGCAGGACGGCGTGCTCGACGCGGCCGTCGATGATGTGGGCGCTCGCCACGCCGCCCTCGAGCGCCTTGCGCACGGCCGCCACCTTGGGCACCATGCCGCCACCGATACGGCCGGCGGCCTGAAGGGCGCCGAGGTAGGCGAGGTCGCACTCGGAGACCGGGGTCACCTCGGCGCCCTGGTCCTCGTAGATGCCGTCCACGTCGGTGAGGAAGATGATCTTCTCGGCGTGCAGCGCCGCGGCGACCTCGCCGGCGACGGTGTCGGCGTTGACGTTGTACGCCTCGCCGGTCCCGTCGGCGCCGACGGTCGCGACCACCGGGATGTTGGCCTCGGCGAGCAGGTCGAGGACCTCGGTGTTGACCTCCTCGACCTCGCCGACGAACCCGAGATCCACGTCGTTGCCGGCGGCGTCGGTGTGCTTCTTGGGCGAGACGCGCAGCAGCCGCCCGTCCTCGCCGGAGATGCCGACGGCCGACCCGCCGTGGCGGTTGATGAGGCCGACGATCTCCTTGTTCACCTTGCCGACGAGGACCATCTTGGCGACCTCCATCGTCGCCTCGTCGGTCACCCGGTGGCCGTCGACGAACTCCGGCTGCATGCCGAGGCGCTTCATGTGGCTGCTGATGGCCGGGCCGCCGCCGTGCACGACGATGGGTTTCATGCCGACGAGCCGCAGCAGGACGACGTCCTCGGCGAACTGCTCCTGCAGCCGCGGCGAGGTCATCGCCGCGCCGCCGTACTTGAGGACGACGGTGGCTCCCCAGAAGCGGCGGATGTACGGCATCGCCTCGAGGAGGGTCTTGACGGTCTTCTGGTGCCGTACGGTCATGTCGAGTACTCCGCGTTCAGGGTGACGTAGTCGTGGGTGAGGTCGCTGAAGTAGACGGTGGCCTGCTCGCCGGGGCCGTTCAGGGCGACCCTGAGCTCGATCTCCGGCTGGTGCATGACCTCCAGGAGCCGGGCCTGCCGGGCCTCGTCGAGCGTCGCCGGGTGCCCCTTCTCGACGATCACCACGTCCTCGTAGGCGATGCCGGCCGGGAGGTGCGTGTGACCCTCGCGGCCGAGCGCCTGCCCGATGGCCTGCATGATGCGGCCCCAGTTGGGGTCGCGGCCGTAGAACGCCGTCTTGACCAGCGGCGAGTTGGCGACGGCGCGGGCGACGGCCTCGGCGCGCCGCGCGTCCTTCGCGCCGGTCACGGTGAGCTTCATGGTGCGCGTGGAGCCCTCGCCGTCGGCGACGATGGAGACGGCGAGGGCGAGGAGCGCGGCGTCCAGCGCCTGGCCGAGCCGCGCCAGCCCCTCCTCCCCGGGCTCGACGCCGGAGGCGCCGTTGCAGAGCCCGATCACCGTGTCGTTGGTCGACTCCTGACCGTCCACGGTGATGAGGTTGAACGACCGGGCGACGGCGCCGTGCAGCAGTCCCGTCCAGTCGTCCTCGGACACCACGGCGTCGCAGGTGACGAAGCACAGCATGGTCGCCATGTTGGGGCTGATCATGCCGCAGCCCTTGGCGGCGAACCCCAGCTTGACCTTGCCCTCGGGCAGCGTCGACCTGCAGGGCGCCGTACTTGGCATGCTTGTCGGTGGTGCGGATGGCGGCGGCGAAGTGGTCGGCCGCCTTGGCGTCGCCGCCGCCCGGCAGGGCGGCAGCGGCGGCGGCGATGCCCGGCTCGATCTTGTCCATCGGCAACTGCACGCCGATGAGCCCGGTGGAGCACACGCCGACCTGCTCGACCGGCAGCCGCAGGTGGTTGGCCGTCAGCAGCCGCATGCGCGCCGCGTCGGCCAGCCCCTGCTTGCCGGTGACGGCGTTGGCGTTGCCGGCGTTGACCACCACCGCCCGCAGGTGGGCGCAGTCGCTGGTCTCGCGCGTGAGCCGCACCGGGGCGGCGGCGGCGGCGTTGCCCGTGAACGTCGCCGCCGAGACCGCCGGCTGCTCGCTGAGCAGCAGCGCGAGGTCGAGCTTGCCGCGCTTCTTGACGCCGCTGGCGACGCCGGCGGCCAGGAACCCCTTGGGGGCGGTCAGGCCGCCGCCGGTCTCGTTGGCGAACTCGGGCAGCGGCGCGAACCTGCTCTTGGGCAGCATGTCAGACCAGCCCTTCGTGCTCGGGAAGCCCGAGCATGACGTTCATGTTCTGCACGGCCTGGCCGGACGCGCCCTTCATGAGGTTGTCGATGACGCTGATGACGACGATCCGCCCGGCCCGCGCGTCGACGTGCGGGAAGATGCGGCAGTAGTTGGTGCCGGCGACGTCCTTGAGCGCCGGCGGCGCAGCGCAGACCTCGACGAAGGTCTCACCGGCGTAGAACTGCTCGTAGAGCGCCATGAGGTCGCCCTGGGTGGGCAGCGGCCACGTGGCCGGCTTGACGTAGATCGTCTCGCTGATGCCCCGCTGCAGCGGCACCAGGTGCGGGACGAACGTGAGCGACGGTGCGCCGCCCGGTGACGAGGCGACGCCCGGGCCGTGCGGGGCCGAGCCGAACCCGTCCTTGGGCGGTCACGGCCGCGAGCCCGGCGGCGATCTCGGGGTAGTGCCGGTGCGAGCCGACGCCGTAGGCGACGAGGTCCGAGTCGACGCTGCAGAAGTGCGTCGCCGGCCTTCGGCGTCTTGCCGGCGCCGCTGACGCCGCTCTTGGCGTCGATGATCACGTCGGCGAGGCCGAGCTGCTTGAGCGGCGCCAGCGCCAGGAGCGCCGCCGTCGGGTAGCAGCCGGGGTTGGCGACGAGGTCCGCGCCGGCCACCTCGTCGCGGTGCAGCTCGGTGAGGCCGTACACGCCGGGGAGCATGTCCGGGTAGGGGTGCTCCCCGTACCACTCGTTGTAGGTCGCGGCGTCCAGGCGGAAGTCGGCGGAGAGGTCGATGACCTTGACGCCGCCGTCGAGCAGCTGCCTGGCGATCGGCGCAGTGTCGCCGTGCGGCGTGCAGAGGAAGGCGACGTCGACGCCGCCCAGGTCCGCCTGGCTGCAGAAGGCGAGGTCGCTGCGCAGCCGCGGCAGGTGCTCCTGCACCGACTGGCCCGCGAAGGTCTCGGAGCTGATGGCCGCGAGCTTCACCGAGGGGTGCCTGAGCAGCAGCTCGGCGAGCAGCGCGCCGGTGTAGCCGCTGCCGCCGACGATGCCGGCGCTGGCGACGCAGGGGTCGGCGGCGCCGCACGGGAGCGTCGGCGGGCGTGGTGGTCGTGGTGGGGACTTGCATACAGGTCGCAGAAGGCATCAGGCACTCCGGGTAGCACGTCGGTGGACGCGGGACAGGGCGGGCGTTCGCCGGCGGGAGGCGGAGTGTCTGCGAGCTGTCCTAGCCGGAGCTAGAGCAGACCGAGACGCCCACCGGCCGGCGCGCGTCGTGCACGTCGGGCTCGGAGGGCGGCGCAGCGCGTGAGGCCCGCGGGGCGGGCCTGCGAGGCGGACACGGGTGTCTGGCACGCTGCTCATTGGCGAGGGAGTGTACAAGACGGCTCGGAAACGATGCAAGCGGCGAGGCCGACTGTGCAAACTATGCAGTCTCGGATGACTACGCAGAACGCCTGGGCCGGGTGGGATGTGACCGCGGGGCACTCTGTCGGCGTATACACAATCGGCTCTACATACCATGCTCCGAAGCGGCGACCGGCCCAGGATGTATCTACAACGTATCTACGCAAAGGGAGTGAGCGACCGGCGAGCCACGTCCCCGGGGCGCGCAGGCGCGAGGGCGTAGACCGCGAGCGAGCGGGTGAGGCCGAGCACGGCGGACTTGCTGGTGACGTACGCGGCCATGTTGCCCGGCGCGACCAGCCCGGCCAGAGAGCTCACATTGACGATGGAGCCGCCGCCGGTCTGGAGCATGGCGGGCACGGTGGCGCGGCACATCTGCATGACCGCCTCGAGGTTGGCGTCCATGACGCGCCGCCACTCGCCGAGGTCCATGGCGGTGACGCTGCCCTCGGCCTCGATGCCGGCGCAGCAGACGAGGACGTCGAGACGGCCGAAGGCCTCCACCGTCGCGGCGGCGGCGCGCTCGCAGTCCTCCGGCCGGGAGGCGTCGCCGGGGGCGGCGAGGCCGCCGGTCTCCGCCGCCACACGCTGCAGCGGCTCGGGGCGGCGGCCCATCACCGCGACCTTCGCGCCGTCGGCGGCGAACAACCGGGCGCAGGCCTCGCCGATGCCGGAGCCCCCGCCGGTGATCAGTGCGACTTTGCCCTCGAGCGCTGATGTCATCCCCGCTCCTTCTTCTAGCGCAGCTCGGCCTGGAACTCCCGCTCCAGCGCCTTGAGGATCTTGGCGCGCGCGCCGGCGATGTCCTTGTCGCTCAGCGTGCGCTCGGGCGAGCGCATGACGACGCGCAGCGCCAGCGAGCGCTTGTCCTCCGGCACCTGGTCGCCCTCGTACACGTCGAACACGCGCACGCTGCGGACGAGCTTGCCGCCGGCGCGGCGGGCCTGCTCCACGACGGCCGCCGCGGGCACGTCCCGGCCCACCACGACGGCGAGGTCCTGGGCGGCCGGCGGGTACGCGCCGAGGTCCTCGAACGCCGTCGTCCCGAGCGCGGCCTCGACGAACCGGCCCTGGAGGGAGGCGAAGTAGACCTCGAGGTCCTCGACCCCGTAGCCGGCGGCCACGTCGGAGCGCACCTGGCCGAGCACCCCGATGCCGCCGGCGCCCTTGACGCTCACGACGGCGGACTTGCCGGGGTGCAGGTAGGGGAAGTGCCCCGCCGCGTCGCCGAGCGGCTCGTACTGCCCGCTCAGGCCGACGGCGGCAAGCAGCGCGTCCACGCAGCCCTTGAGCGTGTAGAAGTCGGTCGGCCTGCGGGCGCCGGTCCAGTCCTCGGCCTGCAGCGGCCCCGAGAGGACGATGCCGACGGCCTCCGGCTCGCGCGGCAGCACGGCGCCCGGCTCCGCCGCGTGCTCGGGCGCCGGGACCGGCTCGTCCCACAGGTAGACCTTGCCGATCTCGAACAGGTTGGGCGGGTCGTTGAGCCGGTCGACGTTGTCCTTGACCGCCTTGAGCAGCCCGGGAAGCAGCATGGTGCGCATCACGGACTGGTCGACGCTCATGGGGTTGGAGAGCCGGACCGGGTCGAGCCGGACGTCGCCCTCCGGGAGGCCGAGCGGATCCAGCGCGTCCGGGGCGATGAAGGTGTAGGTGAGGACCTCGTCCAGGCCGCAGCCGGCCAGGGCGCTGCGCACGGCGCGCCGCACGCGCTGCTCCCTGGTGAGGGCGCCGGCGGTGGCGTGCCGCGGCAGCGTCTCCGGCGCGGCGTCGTAGCCGGCGATGCGCCCGACCTCCTCGATGAGGTCGACCTCGCGGATGAGGTCGGGCCGGAACGTCGGCGGCGTGACGCGTCCACACGTCGGTGGCGTCCGCGTCGCGGGCCGCCACCGGCGCGCCGTCCTCCTCCACGCTCGCACTCGAGCCGGCGCAGGATGCCGGACTGCTCGGCCGCCGGGACCTCGTAGCCGAGCAGGGCGTTCGCCCTGCCCGGGCCGGAAGCTCAGCGGCGCCGGCGCCGGAGGTACGCCGCCGGCGTCGACCATGCCCGGCGCGACGGCGCCGCCGCACAGCTCGGCGAACAGCCGGCCGGCGAAGTCGAGCGCGCCCGGCACGAGGTTCGGGTCGATGCCCTTCTCGAACCGGTTGCTGGCCTCGCTGCGGATGCCGGTGTGCAGCTCCGTGCGCAGGATGCTCGGGCCGGCGAAGTTGGCCGCCTCGAGCACGAGGTCGGTGGTGTGCTCGTCGATCTCGGCGTCCTGGCTGCCGAACACGCCGGCGATGACGAGCGGGCGCTCGACGTCGGCGATCACCAGCATCTGGTCGTCGAGCGTGCGCTGCACGCCGTCCAGGGTGACGATCTGCTCGCCGGCCGCGGCGCGGCGCGCGATGAGCTTGCCGCCGCGGATCTTGCCGGCGTCGAACGCGTGCAGCGGCTGGCCGTAGGCGAGCATCACGTAGTTGGTCACGTCGACGACGTTGCTGATGGGGCGCATGCCGGCGTGCGTGAGGCGCGCCTTGAGCCACGCCGGCGAGTCGCCGATGGTGACGCCGCGGATGACGGTGGCGCCGTACCGCGGGCAGAGGTCCGGGTCGGCGATCTCGACCTGGATGGCCGCGGAGGCCGGAGCGCCGCCGAACGCGCCCGGAGGCGCGATGGGCGGCGGCGCCAGCTCCAGCCGGGCCGCCGCCGCGACCTCGCGGGCGATGCCGTAGATGCTGAAGCAGTCCGGCCGGTTGGACGTCAGCTCCAGCTCGAGCACCGCCTCGCTCACCGGCAGGTAGCGCTGCAGCGGCTCGCCGACGATCCACGCGTCCGGGAGCACGGCGATGCCGGGGCTCTTCTCCTCGTAGCCGAGCTCCTGCTCGCTCATGATCATGCCGTCGCTCTCGACGCCGCGCAGGTTGGCCTTCTTGAGCTTGAGGCCGTTCTCGAGCACGGCGCCGCTCAGCGACACCGGCACGGTGTCGCCGGCCTCGAAGTTGTGCGCGCCGCAGACGATCTGCCGCACGCCGCCGTTCTTCTCCCCCACCTCGACGGTGCAGAGGTTGAGCTTGTCGGCGTTGGGGTGCTTCTCCCTGGTGAGGACCTTGCCGACCACGAACCGGCTGAGGTTCTCCGCGTCGCGCGGCGCGCCGACCCAGTCGATGCCCTCCACCTCGGTGCCGCTCATGGTGAGGACCTCGGCCATCTCCTCGACCGTGCCCTGCCAGGCGACGTACTCCTTGATCCAGCTGAACGGGACTCTCATCGTGACCGCCTCCTTCAGAACTGCCGCAGGAAGCGGACGTCGTTGTCGTAGAACAGGCGCAGGTCGGGGATGCCGTGCTTGAGCATGGCCATGCGCTCCACGCCCATGCCGAAGGCGAAGCCGCTCACCTGCTCGGGGTCGTAGTCGACGAAGTCGTAGAGCGCCGGGTCGACCATGCCGGCGCCCATGATCTCGAGCCAGCCGGAGTACTTGCACGAGCGGCAGCCCTTGCCGCCGCAGAGCTCGCAGCTCACGTCGACCTCGATGCTCGGCTCCGTGAACGGGAAGAAGTGCGGCCGCACGCGGATGTCGCGGTCGCCGCCGAAGAACGCCCGCGTGAAGTGGGCGACGGTGCCCTTGAGGTCGGCCAGCGTGATGCCCTCGTCCACCACCAGGCCCTCGACCTGGTGGAACATCGGCGTGTGCGTGGCGTCCGAGTCGCGCCGGTAGACCTTGCCGGGGCACAGCACGTACACCGGCGGCTTCTGCTGCTCCATGACGCGCACCTGGACGGGAGAGGTGTGGGTGCGCAGCAGCACGCCGCGGTCGGCGTCCACGACCGCCTCGGGCATGGTCTCGCGCTGCTCGACGACCCAGAAGGTGTCGTGGGCGGAGCGCGCGGGGTGGCTCGGCGGCGTGTTGAGCGCCGTGAAGTTGTAGTAGTCGAGCTCGACCTCGGGGCCCTCGGCGATGCTGTAGCCGAGGCCGATGAAGATGTCCTCGACCTCGCGCATGGTCTGGGTGATGAGGTGCTCGTGGCCGGCCGGGAAGGGCTGACCGGGCAGCGTGACGTCGATGCGCTCGTGAGCCAGCGAGGCGGAGAGCGCCTCGCGCTTGAGCTCGACCTCGCGCTCGTCCACCAGCGCCTCGAGGTCCTTGCGCACCAGGTTGCCGCCCTTGCCCACGAGCGGGCGCTGCTCGGGCGCGATGCTCGGGATCGAGCGCAGGAAGTCCGTGAGCGCGCTCTTGCGGCCCAGGATCTGGACGCGCGCCTGCTCCAGCGCGGCCAGGTCGTGCGCGCGCAGGATGGTCTCGCGGCCACTCTGGAAGATGGCCGCGAGACCGGGGGCTCGTGATTTCAGCTCCTGCAGGAATGCGTCGTCCATGGTCATCCTTCCTGGGCCGCGGCGGTGCGGCGTGACGGGTCTTCGGAGGCGCCGGCGGAGCGGCGCGAGAACTCGTAGAGGGCGATGGCGCCGGCGACCCCGGCGTTGAGGCTCTCGACGGCGCCCGGAGCGAGCGGCGAGAGCGGGATGGTGACCACCTCGGTCACGTGCGCGAGCGCGGCACGCGAGAGTCCCGCGCGCTCGGCGCCGACGACGAGCACCGCCGGGCGCCGCAGCGCGGCCGTCCCGATGGGCGCGCCGTCGTGGGCGGCGAGGCCGTACACCGTCGCCGCCGGCAGCTGGCCGGCGACCTCGGCGAGTGACAGCTCCGGGAACGCCTCCAGGGCGAAGAGCGCGCCCATGCTCGCGCGCACGGTCTTGGGCCCGTGGAGGTCGGCGCAGCCGGCCGAGGTGACGACGGCCGACGCGCCGAAGGCGGCGGCGGCGCGCAGCAGGGTACCGACGTTGCCTGGGTCCTGGACCCCGTCCACGTAGACGACGAGCGGGTCGGATCCCGCCAGCGACCCGAGCGGCCGCCGCGGCGGCAGCGGCAGCACGGCCGCCACGTCGGCAGGCGTCTCGAGCGACGAGATGCGCGCGGCCACGCGCTCGGTGACGAGGAACACGGATGCCGGATCGAGGCCGAGGCGCTCGCAGAGCTCCTCCGCGGCCTCCTCCCGGAGGAACACGGCCTGCGGCCTGATCCCGGCCCTGAGCGCAGCCGCGACCACGTCGGCGCCCTCCACAAGGAAGGCGCCTTCGCGGTCGCGGAACTTGCGCTGGTGCAGCGACGCCGCTCGCTTGACGAGGGCGTTCTGCGGGCTGCTCAGTGGTGCGCCGAAAACCCCAAGCGACTCGCTCCCGGTCGTCAGGCGGCCTTGGCCGCGTCGATGGCCGCGCGGGCCTGCTCGACCAGCGAGGCGAAGTAGGCCGGGTCGCTCACCGCGAGATCGGCGAGGATCTTGCGGTCCAGCTCGATCTGCGCGAGCTGCAGCCCGTGCATGAACTGGTTGTACGAGAGGCCGTTCTCACGGGCGCCCGCGTTGATGCGCACGATCCAGAGCTTGCGGAACTCACGCTTGCGCACGCGCCTGTCGCGGTAGGCGTACTGGCCGCTACGCTGGACCTGCTCCTTCGCCCTCTTGTAGGACGAGTTCTTGGTCGCGCGGTAGCCCTTGGCCTGCTCGAGTACCTTGCGGCGCTTCTTGCGCGCACTGACACTTCGTTTGACACGAGACATTGTTCGTACTCCTTGGAACTGCACCGGCCGGGGGACGCGAGGCGGCCCGGCCGACGTGTGATCTCAGGTCGACAGGCTCAGCGGAGCCCGAGCAGCCGCTTGATCCCCTTGGAATCAGCCGGGCTGACGTCGTACAGCTTGCGGAAGCCCCGCTTGCGCTTCGATGTCTTGTGCTCCAGGAGGTGGCTCTTCATCCCGTGGCGACGGACGACCTTGCCCGTGCCGGTGAGGCGAAAGCGCTTCTTGGATGCGCTGTGAGTCTTGGTCTTCGGCATGTGTACCTCCCTCCCGTTACTTCACCGGCGCGAGCATCATGACCATGTTGCGCCCGTCTTGCAGGGGCTTGGACTCGATGACGCCGTATTCCTTCACATCCTCGGCGAGACGCATGAGCAGAGCCTCGCCGCGCTCCGGATGGACCATCTCGCGGCCCCGGAACATGATCGTGACCTTGACCTTGTCCTTGTGCTCGAGGAACCGCAGCACGTGACCCTTCTTGGTCTCGTAGTCGTGCACGCCGACCTTGGGCCGGAACTTGATCTCTTTGATCACGATCTGGCTCTGGTGCTTGCGCGCCTGCTTCGCCTTGAGCTCCAGCTCGTACTTGTACTTGCTGTAGTTCATGACGCGGCACACCGGCGGATCGGCGTTCGGCGCCACCTCGACGAGGTCGAGGTTCTTGTCGGCTGCGTAGTCCTGCGCGAAACGGATGGGCTTGATGCCCATCTGCTCGCCGTTCTCGTCGATCAGCCGGACTTGCGGCACCGTGATGCCGTCGTTGATACGGATACGGGGCTCGTTGGCCCGGTCCCGCATGAATCTGTCTCTCGGAGAAAATGGTCTGCCCATAGACGGAAAAAGGCTCGCCAGCGGCGAGCCCTCACGATCTCCTTTCTCGTGATGGACCCTGTCGGCCTACGCGGGCGCAGGGTGGGGTGCTCGCAAGCTCCCACTTTTGGCGCACGGGAGTATACACGGATTCCCTGCACGCGTCGAATGCGCGCCGGGGGCGCGTGGGCACGCGGGGCGGCGGCGCGGACCTAGGAACAGGCGTCCGCGCCGCGAATGCGTCTACGACCGGCGGCGCACCGCGTCGCCTCACGCGCGCTCGCGACAGGAGACGCAGATGCCCGCCCCGACACCCGACTCGTCGTCGTTCATCGTGGACGCCCACGGCGTCCACGAGCGCGTGGACCGCCGACTGCTGGACGAGAACCTGGCAGGCGACGAGTTCTTCTGGCTCGACCTCCACCAGCCCTCCGCCGAGGACCTCGCACTCCTCACCGACATCTTCCGCTTCCACCCGCTGGCCGTGGAGGACGCGGACCACTTCGGCCAGCGTCCCAAGATCGACCCCTTCGGCGACTTCGCGCTGATCGTCGCCTACGGCGCCAACGAGGACCAGGACGGGCTCGTCGAGGTCCACTGCTTCTTCGGCGAGCGCTTCCTGGTCACCGTACACCGCGACTCCTGCCCGCCGTTCGACGACCTGCGGCGGCGGGCGACCAGGGAGCTGGCGCCGCCGGCGCACGGCGCCAGGCTGCTCTACCTCGTCCTCGACGCGCTCACGGACAGCTTCTTCCCCGGGCTGAGCGCGCTCGACGACAACATCGACGAGCTCGAGGACTCGGTGCTGCAGCGCCCGGACGACACCCAGCTGCAGGTCCTCTTCAAGCTCAAGCGCCGCCTGGTGGAGTGGCGCAAGGTCATCAGTCCCCAGCGCGACATGCTGGCGCGCCTCGCCACCGGAGTGGTCGAGCTGCCCGGGATGACCGAGGACACGGAGCGGTACTATCGCGACGTCTACGACCACCTCATCCGCATCAGCGACCTCATCGACAGCTACCGCGACCTGCTGACAGGCGCGATGGACGTCTACCTCTCGACGGTCTCGAACCGCATGAACGAGATCATGAAGCGGCTGACGATCGTCGCGACCATCTTCATGCCGCTCACGTTCATCGTCGGGTTCTTCGGCATGAACTTCACCTGGATGGTCAGGGAGATCACGGGGTTCTGGCCCTTCTTCCTGCTGGCGGTGGTGGCCCAGGTCGTGGTGGTCGCGACCATGCTCGTCTGGTTCCGACGGCAGAAGTGGGTCTGAGGCGCGGCGGACGCGGGTGCGTCCGCACCGGCGGCTCTCAAGCCGGCTCGAGCACCCATCTGCCCGGGTGGTCGACGGCGACGAACCCGAGCCCGGTGTAGAACGCCTCGCCGTCCGGCGCCGAGAACAGCCCGAACCAGCGCGCGCCGGCACGCAGCTGGAGATCCATGACGGCGCTCAGCGCCACGGCGCCGGCGCCGCGCCGCCGGTGCGACGATCGCGTGCCGACCGCGTAGATGCCGGCGATGTCGCCGACCCGGGCGCTGCCGGCCACGGCCACCGGCCGGCCGTCGTGCAGCGCCAGACATGCGGCGGCGTCGGTCAGTCTGGCAAAGCCGACGCCGAGCACCCGCTGGCACCAGTCGACGGGCAGCTCGAACGCGTCGGCGAGGATGTCCCCGGCCGCGAGGATGCCCTCCACGTCGTCGACGAGACGTGTCTCGTGGCCCTCCGCCACGCGAACCACGTGGGACGCGTGCACGCACATGAACGGCACGTGGCCGGCATCGGAGAGTCCGAGCTCGCGCGCCACCGCCGCGGCCTCGTCGGCCACGGTGGACGCGGCGAACAGCGAGCCGGGAAGGCCGCGGCGGCGCAGGACGCCGACCGCCGCTTCGATCCCTTCGGCGACCCCATCCGGCCCGTAGGCGACCATCCAGTTCAGGTCCGGGGAGGCCTCGCCCCCGATGCCCACGCTCACCCCGGGCGCCGCCCAGGACTCGCCGCGCTCGGCGGCGCCCATGAACGCGCGCCATCCCTCGCCTTGCGCACGGAAGAGATCAGCCAGCGACGGCGTGGCATGGCTGTCACATCGTCCTCCCGGTCAGGAGTGGGTAGGGTAGCTGCCGATACTCTTCCCAGAAACACGACTGGAGGTCCCGATGCTGCTGGTGGCCGCGGACGCCGTTGGAGCCGGATGGATGGGCGAGACCCGTGCCGCCATGGCCGGGTTCCTCGTCGGACTCCTCGCGACCTTCCTGTTCGTGCGCATCAACACGCGGCTCATCCGCGCCAAGGTGAGCTGGTGGTTCCACGACATCGAGAGCGAAGGCGGCACGCACGTGCACCACATGGTGATCGGCGTGATCCTCATGGTGACCGTCGGGATCACGCTCATCGCGCTGGCGCCGGACGAGCTCCTGGCGCAGGTCCTGGCGCTGCTCTTCGGCGTCGGCGTAGCGCTCACGCTGGACGAGTTCGCCCTGATCCTCAACCTGCAGGACGTGTACTGGCGCAAGGAGGGACGGCTCTCCGTCGACGCGGTGATCATCGTCGTGTGCGTCGCGGCGCTGTTCGTCCTCGGCCTCAACCCCATCGGCGACCTCGGGGACCCCGGCCTGAGCGGCGACGTGTTCCGCGTGGCGCTCGCCTACTGGTTCGTCGTCGTGATCGTCCCCGTGGTGTTCTGCCTGTTCAAGGGCAAGGTCTGGACCGGGGTGATCGGGCTGTTCGTGCCGCTCGTTGCGCTTGTGGGGGCGTTCAGGCTGGCACGACCCAAGTCGCCGTGGGCACGGCGACGCTACAAGGACAAGCCGAAGAAGCTGGCCCGCGCGCAGCGGCGCGAGGCGCGCCTGGACGCGCGCTGGATCGCCTGGCGGGACGCGTTCTTCGACCTCATCGCCGGCAAGCCGCACCTGCCGTCGCTGCCGCCGCTGGCGGCGAACGGACTGCCGGCCGCGGCGGCGGACCCCGTAGCGGCGGACCCCGCGGCGACGGATCCAGGCGAGGCGACGACGAGCGACGCGGCCGCCGATGTGGCCGGTGCGGACCGTCCCGCGGCAGAGTAGATCGCGCCGGCCGGCCGGCCGGGCAGCCTGCACGAACCGCCTCCCGCTTCCCGGCGCCGCTGAGGTGGTTGTCGGCGCCGGGGCACTCTGATCGCGGCTATCCGTCGTCTATCCGCATTCGGCCTGATCCGCGAAGAGGCCGCTTACCGGCCTGCCGCCGGCTATCCGAAAACACAGGGGTGCGGACGGGCCATGTCGCCGCGCCGGCAGCAGGGCGTCAAGAGCCGGCGGCAGGTCAGAGGCCGGCGGCCGCGACGACCGCGAGGTCGTCGAGGAACCGGCGCTGCGCCGGCACGATGGCGTCGCGCGCCGCCTCCAGCGTGAACCAGGCGGCGCGGTCCACCTCGGGGAACTCCGCCTGCCTGCCGGACCGGGGCGGCCACTCCAGCGTGAACGTGTTGCTGGTGATGGCCGCGGCGTCGCAGTCGTGCTCCGCGGCCCAGGCGAAGATGAGCTTGTGGCCGTGCGCCTTGACGCCGCCGAGGGGCCGGAAGGGCCCTGCGGGCTCCAGCCCCGTCTCCTCCTTGACTTCGCGCAGCGCGACCGCGAGCAGGTCGAGGCCGGCGGCACGGTTGCGAGCCTTGGCCGCCGTCACCGTCGCGGGCTCCGGCCCGAGCTCGTCCGGCTCGGCCAGCCCCTTGGGGATGCTCCAGGCGCCGGCGTCCTTCTTTGCCCAGTAGGGGCCGCCGGGGTGCACCAGCAGCACCTCGATCCGGCCGGCCCCGGTCTCCGGGTCCGGCGTCCTGCGGTAGATCAGCAGTCCTGCGCTGATGGAGGGCATGGCGCGAGGATACACCGCGGCCCGGTGCGGCCGGCGGCGGGCCGGCCGCCGTACGCGCAGAGGGCCGGCAGCCCTGCGGCCGCCGGCCCTCGCGCTCCCACCGGTCTGGGCTCAGCTCGCCAGCACGGCGGAGAACACCCACCAGGCGAGCAGCGACTTCGCGCTCAGGCTGAGGATGATGTAGGCCTTCTCGCCGAACAGGTATTCACGCCACTTGCCCACCTTGTGGTACTGGAGCCACATGTTGATGGCGAAGACGTTGAAGAAGATGAACAGGCTGATGATGATGCCGTAGACGAACGTCGGCGGCGCCGGGCCGTCCAGGCCGGGGCTCCACACGTACAGGGCCACGACGATCCACGGGATGATGCCGGCGAAGGTGCCGAACCAGAAGCTCAGCCAGCTCGGCTTGCCCGGCGTCTCGTACTTCTCCATGAGCAGCCCGAAGAGGATCATGCTCGCGTTGACGCCGAAGATCGCGAGCAGCGCAGCGATGTCGCTGACGCCGGTGATCATGCTGATCAGCACGATCATGATGCTGGAGCTGAAGAAGTACTCGATCCAGCGCCCGTAGTTGCGGTCCCGCAGCAGGTTGCGCTTGTACCAGCCGAAGACGCCGGGCGAGGGGATGATGAACAGCGCGATGGCCGAGATGGCGACGAAGGCGAAGACGCCCCAGCCGAGCGGCAAGTCGAACAGCGTGGTGAGCTCCGGCGCGGTGCCGGGCGGGCCGGTCATGTACGTCGCCGTCACCGGCAGCGTGAAGCCGTTGGTGAGCAGGGCGATGGCGAGCGCCTCGAGCGCGAGGACGATGCCGACGCCGACGTTCCAGATGCGCAGCCGGCTGAGGCGGCGCTCGAGGTCGGGGGTGACCTCCCGGACCTGGGCGGCCGGGCTGCGGTCGGTTGCGGGAGTGGAACTCATGGTGTGCTCCTTCTGGGCGGGGCGGGCGGTCATGCGGCGCATGCCCGGGCTGCCGCCCGCTCGACGATGACGGTGAGCGCGTCCAGGAACCGTACTACGGCGAGGCGCTCGTCCTCCCTGAGCGCCTCGACCAGAGCGCGGACCTCGCTCTCCAGGGGGGCGAGCTCGCCGGCGAGCTCGCCGCTCGCCTTGGCGGTGCGTGTGACGACGATCCGGCGGCGGTCGCTGGGGTGGGCGGCCCGAGCCACGAGCCCGCTCGCCTCCAGCCGGTCGACCAGGGCCGTCACGGCCCCGGTGGAGAGCTGGAGCCGGCGGGCGAGCTCGCTCGGGCCGAGCCCGCCGTCCGCACCCAGGTTCTCGAGGGCGAGGAGCTCGGGGACGCTGATGCCCACTTCACGAGCCAGCGCGGCGCGCAGGCTGGACAGCGCCACATCGAGACGGTTGGTCGCCTCCGTGATGCGCTCTGCGGTGTGATCCTCGACCATCAGTATCTCTCTTTCGTAAAGTGACTCGACGAGAGAGTTACCCGATTCTTGAGAATATCTACCCTCCGCCGCGCGCAGGCTTGTCCCGGTATCTCTCGGCGAACGCCACGAACCGGTACACATCCTTGAAGTCGGAGGCGAGGCCGAGCGACACGCGGATGGTGTTGGGCACCTTGCCGGTGGCGTCCTCGATGCGCTGCTGGCACTCGTGCAGGGTGATCGCCACGCTCGGGTCGCTGAAGCAGCTCTCGACGTCGGCGCGCGTGATGCGGTGCGCGATCTCGCCGTCGCCGGGGTTGCAGAAGCAGCCGCTGCGCACGGAGATGCGCTCCCGGGCGGCGGCCGCCTCGACGTCGTAGACGTCGTAGGGCCGCCCCTCCGGATCCACCAGGTACAGCGCGATGGTCGCCCCGCGGCACTCCTCGCCCACCGGTCCGAACACGCGCACCAGCGGTGAGCCGTCGCTGTGCCGCAGCGCCTGCAGCTCCTGGAGCAGCCAGCAGCCCAAGGCACAGACGCGCGCGTGGATCGCCTCCATGCCGACCGCCTCGACGTGCTCGAGCCCGATGGTGACGGCCGGCAGGCCGAGGTAGTCGATGGTGCCGTCCTCGAAGCCGGTCGCACCCGGAGCGAGGTGGTACCACTCTTCTTCCTGGACCGACGCCAGCGTGATGGTGCCCCCGGCGAACCACGGCCGGCGCAGCTTCGCCAGCGCCTCCCGGCGCGCGATGAGGCAGCCGGACCCGGTGGGGTAGCCGAAGAGCTTGTAGAACGAGATCGGGATGAAGTCGGCGCCGATGGCGTGCGCGTCGACGGGATTCGTCGGCGCGTAGGCGGCGCAGTCGAGGACGACGTCCCAGCCGAGCTCGCGCGCCTCAGCCACCCACTCGAGCGGGTGCTGGACGCCGCTGAAGTTGGACTGCGCCGGATACGCGAACAGCTTCGCGGCGCCGTCGCCCGCGCCGCGCAGGCCCGCGTGGACCTGCTCCTCGTCGAGCCGCAGGTCCTCCTCGCGCACCGGGATGTAGGAGACCGCTGCCCCTCCCCGCGCCGCGAACTCGCGGATGCCGTTCACCGAGTTGTGGTTGTCGTAGCTCAGGAGGAAGACGCCGCCGGGCGCGAACGGGTATGCCTCGCCCACCAGCTTGAGCGCCCCGCTGGCGTTGGCCGTGAAGACGATCTCGAACTCGTCCTCGGGGGCGTGGAAGAAACGGCGCACGGCGTCCCGGGCCTCGCTCGCAAGGGCGGCGGAGGCGAGCGACGTCGGGCTCTGGGAGTGCGGGTTGCCGAGCACGCGGCCGGAGAGCAGCTCGTGGTGGCGGCGGAGCTGCGACTCCGCGTAGAGACCGCCGCCGGTGTAGTCGAGGTAGGTGTGGCCGAGCCGGTCGAGGCGTGCGTAGTCAGTGCCCCGCAGGTCGTCGACGGCGGCGGTCTTCGCGTAGGCGGGGAACCGCCGCAGGAAGTCCTCGTAGGCTGCCGCGCCCCTCTCGGGCGAGAACCGGTCGTCCGCGCGCATAGCCGTCCTTTCCTCCCTCGGGCGAAGGCCGGGAGCCCGCTACGCGACCGCGATGAGCTCGCGTGCGGCGGCGATGAGGTCCTCGCGGGCCTCCCAGTCGTGGGGGCCGTCGAGCCCCGTAGCAATGAGCTGCCCGCGCAGGTCGATGCCGGTCCAGGTGAACCCGTACACCAGGCCCGGGAGGATCTGGTAGCCGTAGAGCGGCGACTCCTCGGCCTGCGTGCTGATGAAGTAGAAGCCCTTGCCGGCGGGGACGCGCAGCGGCCACTCTTCCCCACCGGTCTCGGCGGCGCCGGGCGTGATGAGCGCGTAGCAGCGGTCGAGCACGGCCTTGACCCACGACGAGAGCGCGTAGAAGTACACCGGGCTCGCCAGCACAACGACGTCGCACGCCTTGAGCGCGGCGTAGACGCGGTGCATGTCGTCCTGCTGCACGCAGACGGCATCGGGACCGCGCCGGCAGCCGTCGCAGGCCAGACAACCGGCGACGTCCATCTTGCTGGGATAGAAGTACTCGGCGGTCGCGCCGCGCTCCACAGCCGCCTCCACGGCCGTGCGCAGCAGCGAGTTGGAGTTGCCGCCCGCGCGGGGGCTGCCGCCGATGGCCAGGATCTTGAGGCCGTCGCCCATGGCTCAGCCCGCCTCGGCCGGACGGCCGGCCGCCTCGGGCAGCCGCCGCTCGCGGACCTCGGCGACAAGGTCGCCGGCGAACTCCGCGAGCGGCCGCGCACCCACATCCTCGCCGCGGGCGCGCACGCCCACGGCGCCCTGCTCCACCTCGCGGTCGCCGACCACGAGGATGTACGGCACCTTCTGCAGTTGCGCGTCGCGGATGCGCTTGCCGACGCTCTCGCCGCGGTCGTCGACGTCGGCGTGCAGGGTGACGGACGCCCCGGCGCCGGCGGCGCGCAGCTCGCGCACCACCTGCGCCGCGTAGTCGGCGTGGCGGTCGGCGATCGGCAGCACCAGCACCTGCTGCGGCGCCAGCCAGGTGGGCAGGTTGCCGCCGTAGTGCTCCAGCAGGATGCCCATGAAGCGCTCGATGCTGCCGAGCAGCGCGCGGTGGATCATGACCGGCCGATGCTCTTCGTTGTCGGCCCCGGTGTAGCTGATGTCCAGCCGCTCCGGCATGGCGAAGTCGACCTGGATGGTGCCGCACTGCCAGGTGCGGCCCATGACGTCGCGGATGTGGAAGTCGATCTTGGGGCCGTAGAAGGCGCCGTCGCCGGGGTTGAGCACGTAGTCGATGCCCTCTCCCTCGAGCACGCGCGCGAGCACACCCTCGGCCAGCTCCCAGACCTCGTCCGAGCCGATGCTCTTGTCCGGCCGGGTGCTGAGCTCGATCTTGACGTCGCTGAACCCGAACGACGCGTAGATGTGCTGCATGAAGCGCACGACGCCGAGCACCTCCGCCTCCAGCTGCTCGGGGGTGCAGTAGATGTGGGCGTCGTCCTGGGTGAAGTAGCGCACGCGGAAGAGGCCGTGCAGCACGCCACTCATCTCGTGGCGATGGACACGGCCCAGCTCTGCCATACGCAGCGGCAGGTCGCGGTAGCTGCGCCGGCGGCTCTTGTAGATGAGCAGGCCGCCGGGGCAGTTCATGGGCTTCACCGCGTACGGCTGCTCGTCGATCTCGGTGAAGTACATGTTCTCTTTGTAGTTGTCCCAGTGGCCGCTGCGCTCCCACAGCTCGCGGCGCAGGATCACCGGGGTGCTGATCTCCTCGTAGCCGGCCTTGACGTGCTCGGCGCGCCAGAAGTCGACCATGGCGTTCCACAGACGCATGCCCTTGGGGTGGAAGAAGGGGAAGCCGGGGCCCTCCTCGTGGAAGCTGAAGAGGTCGAGGTCCCGGCCGATGCGCCGGTGGTCGCGCCGGCGCGCCAGCTCCAGCGCCTCGAGGTACGCCGCCAGCTCTTCCTTGCTCGGGAAGGCGGTGCCGTACACGCGGGTGAGCATCTGGTTCTTCTCGTCGCCGCGCCAGTACGCGCCGGCGATGCTGGTGAGCTTGAAGGTGCCGCTGCCGAGCTTGTTGGTGCTGGGAAGATGCGGCCCACGACAGAGGTCGACGAACTCGCCCTGGCGGTAGACGCTGATGGTGGGCACCTCGTCGCCGGTCGCCGCGGCGGCGGTGACGAGGTCCTCGATGAGCTCGACCTTGTACCGCTGGTCGAGCCCGGTGGGCAGGCCGGACGCGCTGGTGCCGGGCTCGCCGGCCCCGAACACCGCGAGCGCCTCGTCCACCGGCAGCTCGAAGCGCTCCACCGGCTGGTTCTGACTGACTACCTTGGCCATCTCCTTCTCGATACGCGCCAGGTCGGCGTCGCTGATGGCCTCCGGCAGCTCGAGGTCGTAGTAGAAGCCGCTCTCGATGGTCGGGCCGATGGCGTACTTCGCGCCCGGGAAGAGGCGGACGATCGCCTGCGCCATGACGTGCGAGGCGGTGTGGCGCTGGATGTCGACGGCGTCGGGGTCGTCGCCCTTCAGGGTGACGATCGCGACGGAGTCGCCGTCGGCGAGCGGAGCGGCAACGTCGACCAGCAGGGTGACGTCGGGGTCGGCGGCGGCGGTGACGCGGCCCGCGATGGCGGCTTTCGCCAGTCGCGGCCCGATAGCCGCCGCCGCGTCGCGCACGCTCGCGCCGTCGTCGAGTTCGAGAGGGGAGCCGTCGGGCAGGGAGACGTGCAGGGTCATGGGATCGACCGGTCCTTTCCTTGCTGCGCGCCCGCGCACCTTGCGGGGGCTGTTGACCGGTCGATTCTACCCCACGGGCGCGCGCCGCACGCTCGCCGGGACACGGTCGTGGTAGCATCCGCCCCGCCGTGGTCGCCTCTCTCCTCGCCCTGATCGCCAGCCTCTCCTGGGGAACCGCCGACTTCTGGGCCGGCCTCGAGTCGCGCAAGACCACGGTCTGGACGGCCGCGCTCATCGGTCAAGGCGTCGCGGCTCTGGTGCTGCTGGTGATGCTGCTGATCCTCGCGCCGGAGACGCCTCCGGCCGCGGCGCTCGCCCCGGCCGTGATCGGCGGGGTCGCCGGCGGGGCGGGCGCGCTGCTGCAGTACCGCGCCCTCGCCCTGCTCGAGATGAGCGTCGCATCCCCCATCGTCGCCGGAGCCGCGCTGGTGCCGGTGCTGTGGGGACTGGCCCGCGGCGAGCAGCCGGCACCCCTGCAGATCGCCGGCGTCGCGATGACGCTGGCCGGGATCGTCCTGATCTCGCGCGGACCGTCTCACGACGAGGGCCGGCCTCGGCGCGCCGACCGCACCGGCCTGCTCATGGCCGTCGGCTCGGCCGTCACGCTGGGCCTGTTCCTCGTGGCGCTGGACTACGGCGAGAGCGCAGGCCCCCTCTGGACGGTCACGGTCGTCCGCACCGTGGCCTGGATCACGCTCGCCCTCGCGGCGGTCGGCGCACGCGCAGCGGTACGGCCGCGCGGCCGCGCCGTATGGATCCTGGTCGCGGTGGGACTCCTGATCGCGACCGCCAACATCAGCTTCGCGTCCGCGACGACGATGGGCTACCTCAGCATCGTCGCCGTGCTCGGCTGGCTGAACC
This sequence comes from uncultured Thermoleophilia bacterium, assembly GCA_963793605.1. Taxonomy (GTDB): domain Bacteria; phylum Actinomycetota; class Thermoleophilia; order UBA2241; family UBA2241; genus CAIXSE01. Next base: position 42,602 of record CAWCAH010000002.1, on the reverse strand, counting down.
CGGCGGTCACCATCGTGTGGGCTCGCGCCGTGCTGCACGAGCGGCTGCGACCACTGCAGGTGGCTGCAGCCGCCCTCGTGTTCGCGGGCATCGTCTGCATCACCCTCGGCTGACGACCGCGGGTCGGCTACGCGATGCCGCCGAGGCGGCGGGCGGCGGCGATGCGCGCCTGCAGCTCGTGGTGGCGCGCCGCCGCGGGGATGCAGTCGTCGGCGCCGGCGGCGAAGGCCTCCTCGACCTGCTCCTCGCTCGTGGCGAGCAGGATGATGTACGGCGCGCCGGACCGCCGCCGGGCGCGCACCTGGCGGCAGAGCTCCAGACCGCTCACGCCGGGCAGGTCCCAGTCGACGACGGCGAGGGCGGGCGCGTCGGCGCCGGTGAGCAACTCGACCGTGGCAGCGCCCTCCTCGGACTCCACGGGCTCGAGGCCGAGGGCGCTCAGGTCCTCGGCCATCTCGCGGAGCGCGTACCTGGAACCGGCGTCGCCGTGCGCGATGAGCACCTTCACCCTGGACCCCCTACCGGACGGCCGCGCCCCACGGAGCGCAGCGTGTTCTCTCAGGGGAGATTCTCGGCGGCCTGGCGCGGATGCGGATGGAACGATCGCCCATCCCCCGGGAGAGCACGGGGCGACCGGGCGACGAGTCAGGTGGCGGCGCGCGGCCTCAGGCGGTGGGCCGGCCGCCGAGGAGGCCGGCGACCGCGACTCCCTGGCCCTGGAGCCCGGCGCCCATGGCGTGCAGGTCGCGGAGCAGACGGGCGGGGTCGGCCGCCAGGGCCTGCAGGTGCACGCCGGGCTCGCGCAGCGAGCCGTCCTGCCACTGCAGCAGGCAGGCGGCCGCGGCGGCAGCCGTGAGCCAATAGCCGTCCGGATGCGTGATCCTCAGGCCGGCCTGCATGGCCTCGCCGGCCTCGTCCTCGCCCTCCGCGTCAACCTGGAACACGGTGCCGTACGGCGGCCGGCTGAAGCGGCGCAGCGACCAGGCGAGCAACCTCGAGTACGGCTTGCCGAGCAGTGTCCGGCGCGTACTTCATCACGGCCATCCCGAGCGGCAGCACGGTCGTGTCCACCACCGGGTTGAACCCGGAGACGTAGAAACCGCAGGTGCGCAGGCCGGGGCAGCTGCTCCGGGAGCAGCTCGAGCTCCTTCATGTACATGAGCGAGCAGCGCTGGCGGCCCCACGGCGGACCGAAGTCGATGGCGCGCATGGCGTCGCGCCACTCGATCCGCTGCCACACGCCGTCCCGCAGCGTCTCCATCCGGTAGTCGCGGAACTCGTTCGCGAACTCGTGGATGGTGGAGGGCTGGAAGTCGTAGGCGGCCCAGTCGACCTTGAGGAGGCCGCCGACGTCCGCGCGCTCCAGCCGGCCGAAGGCCGGCGCCAGCGCGCGGATCAGCAAGGCCGAGAGCCCCGGGTGGATGCCGCCGTCGGTGATGAAGCAGCGGCCCTCCGCCTCCAGACGCGGCCGCAGCTCCTCGAGCGCCGCGAACTTGGCCTCGCCGGTGAGCAGCAGGTCGAAGTAGTCGGCGCCGGCGTCGCACGCCGCTCGCGCCACCGTGCCGGCGTGCTCGAGCACGCTCGCCGCGACGGCGACCAGGCCGCGCCGTCGAGGGCGCGAGCCAGCGACGCCGCGTCCGCGGCGTCGGCCGCTCGCGCCGTCACCCTGCCCGGGAACCGCTCCCCGAGCTCCCGGGCCGCGGCCTCCGCCTTCTCCAGGCTCCGCCCGGCGACGACGACGTCTCCGTCGCCGTACTCGAGCAGCAGTTCGCAGAGCGTCCTGCCCGTCGTGCCGTAGCCGCCCAGCACGAGGATCGTCATCGTGGCGCCTCCACCGGCTTGAAGTGCTTCTGCGCCGCGACGATCTCGCGCAGCGCCTCCTGCAGGCTCGCGCGCGTGAGCGGCGGCAGCGTCCACGTCTCGATGATGTTGTCCACGGGGCGCCCGTTGCGCAGGCGGTTGGCGTGATGGCGCAGCTGCAGGTGCTGCATGCTGATGAACGCCTCGCGCAGCGCGCGCTCGGGGATCACGTCCTCGCCGCCGACCTCCACGATCGCCGCGAGCCGCTCGAGCGTCGAGGCCGACGTGATGGACGAGGCGAAGGCGAAGTAGCGGGCGTAGTTCTGGATGGGCACCAGCCCGTTCTTCTTGATGTCGATGCTGCCCTCGAGCTTGCCGCGGAACCCGAGCGGGGGTCGGACCCGGGTGCCGAGCTGGATGAGTCCCTCGAGGAAGCGCTTGTGCTCGGGAGCCTCACGCATCACGTCGGTGAGCACCTTGTCCACGTAGAGCTCACCGGCGACCTGCCGGTAGTCGAAGGAGACGCTGGCGCGCGCCATGCGGTCGAGGTCCTTGCCCTCGAGGCAGTCCTCGAACGTCGCCCGCCACTGCGCGAGCGGCATGCGCCAGGCGCGGTTGCTGGCGAGCACGCCGTGGGGATCGGCCGGGAGGCCGCAGCGCGCGATGCCGGTGTTGACGTCGCGCGCGAGCACGCGGAAGTAGTCGGCCACCGCCGGGTCGTCGGTGTCGTCGAACGCCAGTCCGTTGTCCTGGTCCGAGGCCAGCGTGAGCTCCGAGCGTGCCGCGCTGCCGAACGCCAGCCAGGCGAACGGCACCGGAGGCTCGCCGAGCCGGTCGATGGTGAGCTCCAGCAGGCGGGTCGTCAGGGCGTCGTGCAGCACCGTGAGCACGCGCGTGACCGACGGCGCGTCGAGGTGCGCCCTCATCAGGTCGAGGAAGAGCTTGGGGATGTCGGCCGTGGCGGCGATCAGCTCCTCATCGCTGTGCGCCGCCATGATCTCGCGGCGCAGCGCGAACGGGCTGCGGGCCTCGAGCGACATGAGGTTGCTGGCCGAGAGGACGCCGACCACCTCGCCGTCGTCGTCGAGCACCGGCAGGTGGTTCACGCCCGCGGTCATCATCGCGATGCTCGCCTCGGGCGCGAGCACGCCGGCGCCGATGGTGTGCACGGGCGATGTCATGATCTCGGTCACGGGTGCGTGGCGGGAGATGTGACCGACGACGACTTTGTTGCGCAGGTCGACGTCGGTGACGATGCCCTGGATGCCCTTGCCGCCCGGGCCGCGCACGAGGATCGCCGAGCGCTTCTCGGCGATCAGGATCTGCGCGGCCTCCTGCGCCGTCGTCTCCGGGTCGCAGAACAACGGCTTGCTGCGCGTGACCGACGTGACCGGCAGGGCGCGCACGTCGGGCAGCGCCCGCAGCGTGCCGGCCGCCTGGAGCAGGCGCTCGCGCAGGTTGGCGGCCATCCACTGCAGGCCGGACGGACGCCCGATCAGCCCGATCGCCTCGTCGCGAGGGATGCAGTAGAGCAGGGAATCCTCGCGCGCGCGCACGGTGAACTCGGGCGCCAGACCGGTGAGCAGGGTCGGATGGCCGATGATCTCGCCCGCGGTGACGACGGCCACGTACGCGTCCTTGTGCACGAGCTCGAAGGTGCCCAGACGGACCACGAAGAGCTCCTCGCCGGGCGGACCGCCCTCGACGAGGATCGCCTCCCCCTCAGGCACGGCGCGCTCGCGCAGAGCGCTCGCGATCCGCTGGAGATCCTCCTCCGGCAGGTCCTTGAACGGCGGCACGCGCCGGAAGAACCTGACCCTGTCGGCCACGCGCGCGGGATCGGCGGTGTACTGCACCTGTGCCTCCTACCTGACCGCCCGCCGGACGAGCCCGCGCTCCTCGAGGTGGCGCAGACTCTCCATGACGTCGGCTTCGTTCTTGTGCTCCAGGACCACACTGGCGCCGTGTTCGCGAGCCAGTTCGAGGACCGGCGCGGCGTCCACGACGCCGCGCCCGAGCGGCAGGTGCTGGTCGCCGCCCACGTGCCCCTCGTTGTCGTGCAGATGGACGTGCTTGAGCTCGTAGTGGTCGTCCTGCAGCCACGCCGCCAGCGTGCCCGTCACGGCGGCGTGGCCCACGTCGAGCGAGAGTCCGAGGCCCTTGAGGTCGAGGTCGCCCGGGGCCTTGAAGTGCGTGTGGCGCACGAACGGCAAGTTCTCCACGGCGATCGTCACCCCGGACTCCTCCTGGAGGACGGCCAGCTCGTCGAACGACTGCTCCAGCTCGCGCTGCACCCGCTTGTCCCAGCCCCTCCAGCGGCGCTGCAGGTCCGGATGGACGACGTACACCCGTGCGCCGAGCTCGGCGGCGGCGGCGATGTGGCGCCGGTGCTCGTCCAGCGCCTTGCGGTGCTCGCGCCCGGAGCGGTTGCCGTACTCGAAGTGCAGGAAGGGCCCGTGGACGCTGAACGGCAGGCCGGACAACTCGACGACCCGTGCGTTGGCGGGCTCCAGCAGGCTGTGCAGGCCGCCGTCGAGGATCTCGGCCTCCGGGGCGATCTCGGCGATGCGCAAGAGCGCCGCTCCGAGCGAGAAGTTGGCGTAGGCCCCGGTGGAGATCCCGATGTCCTCATAGATGGGCACGGGAGAAGTATCCCACGCCCCGGCCGTGAGCCGTTACGGCGGGTGCGTCATTCGGGTAGCGCCATCTCGACCCTTGCCTCAGCTCCCCCGGGGTCGCCGGGGTGCGGACGCAGCCTGCGCGGGCTCGCGCGGATGCCGCCGGCACGGCGACGGGCGGACAGTGAGTGTAGCCGGGACGGACAGCGGCGGGCGGCGGTCCACCGGACCGCCGCCCGCCGCGTACGCTCCGCCGTCACTCCCGTCAGCGCGGGTAGTTGGGCGGGTCGTACGGCGCCGTACCGTACGGGCTGGTGCTGACCGGGTCGAGGGTCGTCCCCTCGACCATGTGCGCGCGGCCCACGACGTAGGCGCGCGGGTACCCGCCGGCGCGCTCGACCCGCATCAGCGCGTGTCGGAACGCGGGCGCCTCGGGCGCCGCCACCGTCGCGGCATGCACGACCGGCGAGACGGCGGCTGCTCCGCCGGTGGTCGTGACGGTCACCGTCGCGGGCTGGTTCAGCGCCCAGATGACGAGGGCGGCGACGGCTATGGTGACGATGACCGCCATCACCGACGTGAGCGGGATGTGGTGGTGATGCGCGTGTGGTCTGTGTGCGATGGTGTTGCTCATGGCGGGCTCCTCTCGGTTGGCGTGGCCCCCTGTCCACACGACCAGTCTGGACCGCCCGGCCCGCCGGCTCATCACCCGCAAAGGGTGAACGTCGCCTCCGTACGAACGGTACGTGCCGGGCGACGGGTTCATGGCCCCGGCGCCGCCTGCCGATGCACCCTCCGGGAGGGAGAGAAACGACGGGTCCGACGACAGACGAGACGCAGATCCCGCAGGCGCCGGCGCCGCTGGGGCGGGCCACGCCGGCGCCGCGCTTGCCGACCGGCGGCCGAGCCCGCCGGCCGCGGCTGCTGCTGGCCGGCCGGCCGGAGCCGCGGCCGGCCGACACCCCCTGGCGCCGAACGTGGCAGTGGGTGCTCGCGGCCGGCGTCACGGTGCTCCTCGCCTGGCTGACGTACTCGCGCGGCGGCTGGATCCCCATCCTCTCCGCGTTCGACCTCGGCGTGCACGAGTTCGGCCACCTGCTGACGATGTGGGCGCCGGCGCTGCTGTGCTCGCTCGCCGGCTCCCTCCTCCAGGTGGGCGCACCACTTCTGCTGGGCGCCTACTTCTGGTGGCGCCGCGACCAGCTGGCCGTCATCCTCACGGTCGCCTGGGCGGCCGAGAACCTGCACAACGTCTCGGTGTACATCGGCGACGCCCAGGCGATGATCCTGCCGCTGTTCGGCGACGACGGCTCCGGCGCCGGCCACGACTGGCACAACATCCTGCTGGCGCTGAACGCGCTCGAGGCGACCGACCAGCTGGCCCTCCTGGTCAGGACCGCCTCGGTGATCCTCTTCGTCGTGGCGCTCGGACTCGCCGCGCTGGGCTTCTCGCGCTCCCGAGGCGCCTGAGGCCTCCTCCAGGCTTCGCCTCCCCGGGCCGTCCGGTCTCCCGCCGGCGGCCGCGCTCTCGTATACTCGCGCGGTCACTGGGACGACAGACGGAGGATGCGTGAACTGGCTGGAGCGCGTGGTGACCCCGGGCGGGGAGTACCACAAACCCCTGGCGGACCTCGAGGACGACGTCTTCCTCGACATCGGCGCGACGCGGGGCAAGACCAGCAAGTTCTGGATGCAGCTCGTGCTGGCGAGCATCATCGCCGCCGGCGGCGTGATCGGCGACGCCACCCCGGCGGTGATCGGCGCGATGATCATCGCGCCCCTCGGCACCCCCATCTACGGCCTCGCGCTGGCCGCGGTGATCGGCGACCGCCGCGCCCTGCGCAGCTCGCTCCGGCTGCTCCTGAGCGGCGTCGCCGTGAACATCCTCATCGGCGTGCTCATCGGGCTCATCACCGTGAACCGCATGCCGATCGACGTGAACCCGCAGGTGCTGGGACGTACCGCGCCGACCGTGCTCGACCTGACGGTCGCCATCGCGGTCGGCGTCGCCGGCTCGTTCGCGCTCGCGCGCCGCGACGTGGCCGACATCCTGGCCGGCGTGGCCATCGCCATCTCGCTGGTGCCGGTGCTCGCCGTGGTGGGCATCACCCTGGGCGCCGGCCAGTTCGGCCTCGCCCTCGGCGCCTTCATCCTCTTCCTCACCAACGCGGCCGCGATCCTCATCGCCGGCGCCGTCGTCTTCAAGGCCGCCGGCTACGCGCGCGAGGCCGTCGGCCGCGACGAGCGCTCCGGCCGGCGCGCGCGCGTCGCCATCATCGTCCTCGTCGTCGTGCTGCTGATCCCGCTGGCCGCGTCGTCGGGCCAGATCCTCGTGTACCAGCACTACTCCAACGACGCCGACGCGGCCACGCGGCAGTGGCTCGCGGGCACAGAGTGGAAGCTGGAATCCGTGGACCAGACCGCCGGCGAGCTGGTGATCACGGTGATCGGCCAGGGCGCGGCGCCGCCGCTGCCGCAGCTCAAGGCGGCGCTCCGAAAGAACATCCCGGACTACATCCCGGTGAGTCTGGTCGAGGACTCCGGGCGCACCACCGACCTCTGACGGCGCGCCGCCTCAGGAGAGCGGGATGCGGGGCGGCAGAGCGGTGCCGGAGCCGCCCTTGGAGCTCTCGAGCGCGAGCACGTCGACCGCGGCGATCTCTGCGGCGAGCCCGTCGAACCGCCGCACGACAGCGCACAGGCGCGCCGTCGCCCACGCCGACGGCATCTTCTTCTGGCCGAACGAGAGGTCCTCGAAGCCGCGGCGGGCCGAGAGCGGCGTCACAAGACCGCCCTGCCCGACGTTGTAGGAGATGAGGCAGGCGGCGAGCTCCGCCAGAGCGCGCCGGTCGGCGGGGTCGGCGCCGGCGCCGGTCCAGAGCGACGGGTGCCGGCCGGCGGCGTCGAGGACGGCGTAGGCGCCGTACCAGGTGGGCGGCCACTTGACCGTCTTGAACTGCCGCCCGTGGCCGAACATGTACGGCTTCTCGGCGCCGCGCACGCGCCAGGCGCGCAGCAGCACGCGCGCGCTCTCGAGCAGCCCGGCCGGCCGGCGCTCCTCGGGCAGACGGCCGAAGAGGCGCAGGGCCTCGACGACCAGCATGGGACAGAAGTCGGCCTTGCGGCCGGGCCCGCGAAAGCCGGTCGCCGGCTCCGCCCGGCACAGCCACGCCGGGCCCTGCGCCGTCTCGGCGACGTCCGCCGCGATCCGGTCGAGCGCGCGCCGGACCCGCTTGTCGTCGCCGCGGCCGAGCCTGACCAGCGCTCCAGTGATGGCGAACGTGTCGCACTGGAGCCCCGACCACCGCGGCTCGCCCCGGCCGCGCGGCGCCATCAGCGAGGTGAAGCGGCCGTCCTCGTCGGTGTGCGCCAGCATTCCATCGGCGAGCGCCCCCAGCCGGGCGTCGTCCGCCGGGTCCACGCCCAGGTCGAGCAGCAGGTCGACGAGGTTGGGGGCGAACGCCGGCGCATCGTGACCGGAGACCGCCTGGGGCTGCTCCCAGTCGGGGGTGCGCTCGAGGAGTCGCCGCACGGGCGGCGACACGACGACGGCGGCGTGCGCCGCCGTCACCTCCGCGTCGCCGCCCGGCCTGTCGAGCAGTTCGACCAGCGTGACCCAGCGTGCGGAAGGATCGTCGCTCTCGAGCAACGTGCTCACCGGGTCCGCCGGGAGCAGGTCACGCCACGTGATGACGGACCCGGTCATCCGGTCAGCAGTGCCTGCACGCGCATCATGTAGTCGTTGAGGTTGGCGGCATACTCGGGCGAGCCGTCGATGCGCACCATGCCCTTCTCCACGCCCTCGACGAAGTCGACGTCCTTGTTCATCACGGCGAGGGCGCCGTCCACCCCGTTGAAGCGCATGTGGACGAACGGCCGGCGGCGCTGGTACACGCCCCGCCCTGCCTTGGTCTGGCCGCCGCGCACCCGCAGGTACGCGGCGATGCCCTCCGGCTCGACCGAGAACTGGTAGATGCGGTCGGGCTGCCTGGCCGTCCAGCGCTGCATGCCCGGGTCGCCGCCCTTGTTGTACTGGCTGAGGGCGGTGGTGATCATGTACAGCGTCAGCTTGAGCTTGAGCTGACGCTTCGCCGGGTCGCTCGGCTGGGCGCTGGGCAGCATCAGCTTCAGGCTCAGGAGGAGCTGGACCACCTTGGCGAGCAGCGCCGGGTGGTTGTAGCCGCGGATCGACGGCAGCACCGTCTTGCCGGCGAAGAAGTCGCAGAGCTTGCCGAGCGACGCGAACGTGAACGTGATGTCCGGCTCGCGGCCCAGACCGTCCGCGTCCCAGAAGCCCTGCTCGGTACGGACGCTCCCGTTCTCGAACCAGAGGTATGCGCCGACGTCGCGCGGCTGGTTCCTGGCGACGAACTGGACCACGGCGTTCACGTGCTTGAAGCGCTTGGCGGTGGCCGGGTCGTCGTCCAGCATGACCTTGACGCACGGCAGCGCCGCGCGCAGGAACAGGCGCGTGCGCAGCAACTCGCGGGTGCGCGCCTGCGGGAGGTCGTTGGCCGGCGGCCGTGGAGGGGGCGCGGCCGGCCTGCCGGCCGGCGGCGCCTGCGTGGCGCCGGCCATCAGAGCTCGTCCTCCCAGTCCTCGTCGGCCTCGAACTCGCGGTGCAGCAGCTCGCGCACCAGGCCCACGATGCCGTCCCCGTCGATGCAGTAGTGGCTGTAGAGGTCCTCGGGGTAGCCGACCTCGCTGTAGCAGTCGGGCAGGCCGCTCTTGGCGAAGGCGCAGCCCTTGCCGCTGGCGGCGATGACGTCGGCGACGGCGCTGCCGAGCCCGCCGATGACGTTGTGCTCCTCCACGCAGAGGATGCGCCGCGTCTCGCGTGACGGCCTTGAGGATCGCCTCCTCGTCGATGGGCTTGATGGTGTGCATGTCGAGGACGCGCACGCTGATGCCGTCCTGGTCCTTGAGCAGCCTGGCGGCCTCGGCGGCGTGGTACACGGCGACGCCGCAGGCGATGACGGTGATGTCGGTGCCCTCGCTGATCGTCACCGCCTTGCCGAGCTCGAACCCGTAGTCGTCGTTCTCGTAGTGCGTGGGCTCGAAGCCCCGGCCCAGGCGGATGTACACGGGGCCGGGGTGCTCGACGGCGGCGCGCACGGCGTTGGCGGTCTCCCAGCCGTCGGCCGGCACGATGAGGGTCATGTTGGCGAGCGAGCGCTGGATGGCGATGTCCTCGGTGCAGTGGTGCGTGGTGCCGGCCTGCCCGAAGCTCACGCCGCCGTGCGTGGCGATGATCTTGACGTCCAGGTTCTGGTAGCAGATGTCGGTGCGCACCTGCTCGAGCGCGCGCATGCTGGCGAACGCGCTCATGGTGCTGACGAACGGCAGCAGGCCGCTCCTGGCCATGCCGGCGGCCACGCCGAACAGGTTCTGCTCGGCGATGCCGACGTTGAACACGCGCTGCGGGAACTTCTCCTGGAACACGCCGATCTTGGTGCTCTTGGCGAGATCGGCGGTCAAGCGCGACGATGCGCGGGTCGGCCTCGGCCAGGTCGCACAGCACGCGCCCGTAGATCTCGGCCTGGGTGAGCGTGTTGGCGTCGTAGACGTTCCAGGTGGTGCCGGTGACCTCGGTCATGACGCACCTCCCATGATGCTCGCCTTGGCCTTCGCGGCCAGCTCAGAGTCGATCGACCCGTAGTGCCACTTGACCTGGGCCTCCATGAAGTCGACGCCCTTGCCCTTGACGGTGTCGCAGAGGATGACGGTGGGCGCGCCCCGCTTCGCCTGCGCGCCCTCGATGGCCTCGCCGATCTGGGCGAAGTCGTGGCCGTCGATCTCGCGCACCTCCCAGCCGAACGCGCGCCACTTGTCGGCCAGCGGCTCGAGGCTCATCACGTCCTCGGTGAGGCCGTCGATCATCATGTGGTTGCGGTCGACGAACGCGGTGAGGTTGTCGGCCTTGAAGTGGGAGGCGGCCATGGCGGCCTCCCACACGGAGCCCTCGTCGCACTCGCCGTCGCCGAGCATGCAGTAGGTGCGCCAGCCCTGCTTCTGGAACCTGGCGCCCAGAGCCATCCCCAGCGCCATGCAGAGGCCGTGGCCGAGCGAGCCGGTGCTGGCGTCCACGCCCTTGACCTTGTTGCCGTCGAGGTGCATCCCGAAGGGGCTCTTGAAGTGGTTGAACTCCCTGAGCAGCTCGCCGTCGAAGTAGCCCTTGTCGGCGAGCACGCACGAGAGCCCGAGCCCGCCGTGCCCCTTGCTGAGCACGAACCGGTCGCGCTCCGGCCAGTCCGGCTCCTCAGGTCGCACGTTCAGGTAGTGGTAGTACAGCGCCGTCAGCACGTCGGCCATGCTCAGCGACCCGCCGATGTGCGCCCCGCCGGCCCACACGGTGACGTCCACCATGTCGCAGCGCAGCTTGCGGGCCTTGTCCTGCAGCTTCCTGATCTCCTCCGCTGAGAGCGGCATCAGCTCACCCCCTGCCCCTCAGGGCTCTTCTCCAGTGCGGCGAACGCGTCCTCGGCGATCGCCAGCGTCCGCTCCAGGTCGTCCTGCGTGTGCGCGCAGCTCATGAACCAGTTGTGGTGCGAGGTGAAGTACGCGCCGCGACGGGTGGCACTCGGCGCACCAGCGCTGGTGCAGCATCATGCTGGGGTCGTCGGTGAGGCGCAGGTACGGCATGCTCGGCACGCCGGTCACCGCGAGCTCGTAGCCGTGCTTCTCGGCGAGCCGCTGCAGGCCCGACGTGAGCGCCCGCCCGAAGTCCTGCATCCTGGCGGGCGCGTCCAGACGCTCCAGCTCCCCCAGACAGGCCAGGCCGGCCGCCATGGGCACCGCCTGGTACCAGTAGCTGCCGGTGTAGAACACCTGGGCGGCGGCGCCCTTCATCGCCTCGGTGCCCACCAGCGCCGAGATCGGATAGCCGTTGCCGATGGCCTTGCAGTAGCACGCGAGGTCGGGCGTGAAGCCGAAGAAGTCGGCGGAGCCGCGCAGGCTGAGCCGGAACCCGCAGCGCACGTCGTCGACGATGAGCACCACGCCGTGCCTGTCGCAGAGCTCGCGGATGCGCCGCCAGTAGCCCTCGGCCGGCAGCTCGCTGTCGGCGAAGGTCGGGTGGTGGTACGGCGTGGCGATGAACCCGGCGACCTGGCCCGCGTGCTCCTGCGAGCACGCGCTCGAAGGCCGCCGGGTCGTTCCACGGGATGCGCACGAAGCCGGCCACGTCGCCGGCGATGACGCCGTGGTGGCCGAGTCCCTGCATCCACGGCGCGACGCCGTGGTACCCGCCCTCGATGGCGACGATGAGGGGGCGGCCGGTGGCCGCCCGCGCGATCATCGTCGCGTAGTTGGTCTGGTCGCCGCCGTTCTTGGCGAAGAACGCCCAGTCGGCGCCGGCGATCATCGAGGTGAGCTTCTCCGCCAGCTCGACCATCACCGGCGAGGGGCAGCCGAGCGTGTCGCCCCGCTTGCGCTGCCTGGCTGCGGCGTCGTGCACCACCTTGTTGTCGTAGCCGAGCACCATCGGCCCGTAGGCGCACATGTAGTCGATGAAGTCGTTGCCGTCGACGTCCGTGAAGTGCGCCTTCTTGCCGCTCTCGGCCCAGAAGGGGTACGCCGTCGGCGGCACCAGCGGCGCCGGGCTGAAGTGCCCGGGGATGCCGCACGGGATGACGCTTGGCCGCGCGCACGAAGAGCTCCTGCGACTGCGCGAACGAGTACGTGTCCATGGCGTCCGCCTCTCCCTTCAGCCGGCGACGGCGGTCGGTCTGCAGGTACTTGCCCACCCTGTCGAGCACCAGCGCGAGCGTGTCGACCATGGCGATCCGGCCCCGGATCTGCACGTCGCCGGTGACGGCGGCGACGAACGTGTCGAGCTTGCCGGCCAGGAAGTCGTTGGCCGTGCGCAGGTCCTTGAGCAGGACGAGCGCGCTCGGGTGCGTGAGCTCGCCCTTGACCGGCAGGACGCCGGAGGCCCCGCAGACGAGACTCACGGCGGGGCCGTCCGGCAGCACCTTGATGACGATGGTGCCGTGCGAGAGCCCGTGGCGCAGCGGCACGCACTCGGGGTCGTGACCGAGCAGCACGGGGACGGCGAAGGCGGCGGTGTTCAGCGTCAGCAGCGTGTTCATCGCGAGGTACCCGGGATGCTCGAGCAGTTCGTCGGTGGGCGTGAGGTAGTACGCCATGCGGTCGGTGAGCGCCGTGAACTGCTTCGTGAGGAACCCCAGCTGTGTGAACCCCCAGACCGGGATGGGCTGCCCCTTGCCGTCGAACATCTTGTTGAGATGCGACGAGGAGGTGAAGGCGAGCCGGACGCTCGGGCCGGACCCGCCGGCTGCGCCGGACCCGCCGGCCCCTCCGGCCTCGTCGCGCCGCGGCGGCGGCCCGACAGTGCAGACGCCGCCGGAGAAGCGGACGGCCGTGCCCGGCCCGCCGGCGACGGTGAACCGCACCGTCACGCGCGCGTCCGCGACGAGCGTCCGCATCTCCGGGTCGTCGCGCACCACGTCCTCGAGGTTGGGCAGGACGGCGAACAGGTTGAGTCGCGCGCGTACGTCCTCGAAACTCATATGGCTCCCTCCGGCTGAGTCATGGCTGTGCCCCCCTCGGAGCGGGCGTGGCTCGCGACGTGACGCGCCACGTCCTCGATGTGCTCGCGCGCGCGCTCGTCGTCGCGCAGCATGAGCCACTGCAGCACCGTGCCGTCGACGGCTACGGCGAGGTAGCGTGCGAGCCGGGCCACCGGCACGGTCCACTCGCACCCGGCGATGCCGGCCGCCGTCCGCAGGAACTCGGCGGCCACCAGCTCGTTGTCTTCGTAGCAGCGCCGCGCGATGCCGCCGAGCTCGTCGTCGCGCAGCGCGTACAGGGGCAGCTCATAGGTCAGCTGGTGGATGTCGGGGTCGGAGGCGACGTCGTCGAGGAACGCGGTGAGCGCCGCGGACACCACGGCGTGGGCGTCGCCCTCCAGCCCCTCGGTAAGCGTGAACAACTCCAGGAAGTGCCGGCGGAACTGCTGGGCGACCTCCAGCATGAGCTCCTGCTTGGAGGTGAAGCAGTAGTGGAAGAAGCCGTTGGGCATGCCGGCCTCGGCGCAGATCGCGCGAGTGGTCGCCGCGGCGATGCCCTCGCGCTCCATGACCCTCATCGCCGCCTCGACGAGCGCCTGCCGGCGCTCCTGGACGGGGATCCGCTTGGTCGCCACCCGGTCTCCCCCGCGTCGTGCGCCGGCGACGCCGGCACGACGACAGGCTAACGCAAAGCTGGTCAGTTGTCCAAGTCACTCGAGCACATCGCGGGGCCCGCCCTTGCAGGTACACTTGGCGCGACGGCTCGGAGAGACGACGCGAGGACTCCTTGAACTACCACGACCACCCAGGCGGCAGCGACCGCACACCACAACGTTCAGCGCCGTACGGCGAGAATGACCGGCACGCCCTGAGCGCCGAGAACCGTCGGCTCGCTGCGGATCTGGCGGAGTTGCGCCGGCAGCACGAGGCGCTGGCCGCCGACGCAGCCGCGACGCAGAAGGATCTGGAGACGAGCCTGCGGCTCCTCCGGGCCGCCCAGGAGATGGGCCACGTAGGCAGCTGGGAGGAGGACCTGAGGACGGGAGTGGAGCGCTGGACCGACGAGGTCTTCCGCATCCTCGGTCTGGACCCGGCCACCAGCGAACCGCGGGTCAGCACCTTCGACGCCCTGGTCCATCCCGAGGACATCCCGGCCCTGGACGAGGCGTTCAGCGGCAGCCTGGCGCGCGGAGCCGAGGACTACGACTGGACGTTCCGCATCGTACGGGCCGACACCGGGGAGACGCGCTGGGTGCGCGACCGCTGCCGGTACGTGCGGGACGAGAGCGGCGTCGCCATCCGCCGTCTCGGCACGCTGCAGGACGTCACCGAGTACCAGAGGGCGCAGGACGAGATCGCGGCGCTGAACACCGAGCTCGAGCGCCGGGTCGAGCGCCGCACCGCGGACCTCCAGGCGGTGATCCGCGAGCTCGAGTCGTTCGCCTACGCCGTCTCGCACGACCTGCGCGCGCCGCTGCGCGGTATCGACGGGTTCGCGCACGTGCTGGGCGAGGACTACGAGCAGGCGCTCGACGACACCGCGCTGCGGTACCTCCAGCGCATCCGCGGCAACGCACAGAAGATGGGCGAGCTCATCGACGGGCTGCTCCAGCTCTCGCGTCTCAGCCGCTCCGACATGGCCGTGCGCACGGTCGACCTCACCCGCCTGGCCCACGAGGTGACGGACGAGCTCGCCGCCGCCCAGCCGTGGCGCCGGGTCACGACCGCGGTAGCGGAGGACCTGCGGGCGGAGGCCGACCCTGCGCTCGCCCGCATCCTGCTGGCCAACCTGCTCGGCAACGCCTGGCGCTTCACCTCACGGCACGAGGCGGCGCGCGTCGAGGTCGGCGCGCGCGACCAGGACGGCGAGTTGGTCTTCTTCGTGCGCGACGACGGCGCCGGGTTCGACATGGCGTACGCCGGCAAGCTCTTCACCGCGTTCCAGCGCCTCCACTCCCCGGGTGAGTTCGAGGGCACGGGCATCGGTCTCGCGACGGTGCAGCGCATCGTCCGCCGCCACGGCGGCCGCGTGTGGGCGGAGAGCGCCCCCGAGGAGGGCGCGACCTTCTTCTTCACGCTGGCGCCGCGCGCGGACTGACCCGAACCGCGGCGGCAGCGCCGCAGCACTGGCCCCGCCCGCGACACGTGCCCCGCCCGCGACACGTGCGCGATGCCGATCCCGCCGCGCACAGAAAGGGAGGGCGAGCGGCGGGCGCGTCTGGCGCCGCGCCCCGCCGCCCGCCCGTCTCCGGGAGGCCGGCGGGAAGGGGGCCGCCGCCTCCCGGTCTTCGCGAGCCGCTACGCCGCGCGGCGCTCCCGGTCGCTCACTTCCGAGATACCCGTGGCGCTCCTCGGGGTCGTGGACGCCGTTGCGTCGGCGTCCGAGATGTACCCCGCGCCGGAGCGCGCGGTGCTCTCGCGGACGCCGTACACGGCCAGGCCGTAGATGGCGAGCACGTAGACGCCCATGATCATGAGCGACCAGAGCGGGTATGCCTGAGACGTCATCAACTGCCCGAGAGCGGCGAGCCCGGCGACGGCGATGCCCGTCCACCGCGCCCACTCCCTGCCGCTGAACACGGCGAGGCCGGAGATGACGGCGAGTGCGCCGAGGCCGAAGGTGATCCAGCCCCAGGTGTTCAAGTCGCTGAAGACGAACACGGCGTCGGCGGCGAAGAACGTCGACCTGTACACGGCCATCAGGCCGTACGTGAGTGCGAAGATGCCTCCGAGCGCGAGGACCAGGCCGGAGAAGGTCCGCCAGCCGGGCGCCCGGGAATCGCGAGTATCCATGAGACGCTCCTTGCGTCGTGATGGGAGATGACGGTGTCGATGCGACACATGGTTGTGTGCCCCGTAACGCACTAAACATCTCCGTTCGCTCGTCCCCTCGCGTCTCCGGCCGGCCGGCCACAACGTGACTACTCCCCGGCAAGTACGACACCACCACCGCGCCGCTGGAGGAGCGGCGGCCGGACTGACGCAGGCGTTCGTTCGCGGGGACCCGCCGGTCCTCCCCGCCAGTGCTCAGTCGTACAGCTCCGGACGGCGCTGCTCGAGGTAGCCGATCGCGCCGCGCGCCTGCGCGGCCACGCGCGCGACGACGTCTCCCTGCACCACCGACTCGCGCCGCTCCGCGTCGCACAGCACCTGCCCGTGGGGATCCACCAGGCAGCTCTCGCCCTCGAACTCGTACCCCGAGGCGCTCCCGACGACGTTGGCGTAGGCGACCCAGCAGTGGTTCTCCAGCGCCCGCGCACGCACGAAGGTGCGGTGCGAGGGCCCCCAGGGCTTCATGTTGGCGCTGGGCACGAGGAGGCACTGGGCGCCGCGCAAGGCCAGCGTGCGCGCCGGCTCCGGGAACTCGATGTCGAAGCAGCAGAGCACGCCCCAGCGCACGCCGCGCCAGCTGAAGGGCGGCTGCAGCGCGGCTCCAGGGGCGAACACGGCGCGCTCGCGGTCGAAGAGGTGCGTCTTGTCGTAGACGCTGAGGAGCGCGCCGTCGGGCGCGACGACGACGGTGGTGTCGAAGACCGGGGCGCCGCCGTCCGGAGAGACGGCCTCGCCGGGCGCGCCGAGCCGCGGGAGGCCGGCCACGAGGCAGACGCCGGCCTCGCCGGCCAGCCGCCGGAAGGCCTCCAGACTGGGTCCCTCGAGCGGCTCCGCCAGCTCGCGCATGCGGTCCGCGGGGAAGCCGGTGAGCGCGTACTCCGGGAGGACGACGAGGTGGGCGCCGGCCTGCGCCGCCGCCGCGACGGCTGCGCCGGCGGCGGCGAGGTTGCGCGCCTTGTCTCCGTCCAGCGGGCACAGCTGGACGAGCGCGACGCGCACGGGATCGGGATGCTCGCGGTCGCGGTGCTCGCGGTCGGGGTGCTGCTCTGCGCCGGTCATGGCGCCATGGTACCCCCTCGCACAGGCGACGTAGAATCTCCGCGACCGAGCGGAGGGAGCGAGCAGATGCAGGATGACAGCAGGACGACGGGGCCGGGGGCGCTGCGCGACGCGCCGGTCGCGGTGGTCGGGGCCGGCCTGACCGGAGGCAGCTGGGCCGGCCTCTACGCGGCCGCAGGCCTCGAGGTGCGTCTGTACGACGTGGACGCCGAGCGTCTGGAGGCCGCCGTGGAGCACGCGGCGGCGGCGGCCGGGTTCCTCGCCGGGAGCGGCCTCGCCGACCTGCGGACGGCCGAGCGCGGCGTGGACCTGCTGACCGCGACGGCCGGCCTCGCGGAGGCCGTCGCCGGCGTGCAGCACGTGCAGGAGTGCGTGCGCGAGGACCTGGCGATCAAGCGCGAGGTGTTCGCCGCGGTCGACGCGGCGGCGCCGGAGGACGCGCTCATCTGCACGAGCTCCTCAGGTCTCTCCATCAGCCAGATCCAGACGGCGGCGGCGCGCCCGGAGCGCTGCCTCGCCGCCCACCCGTACAACCCGCCGCACCTGGTGCCGCTCGTGGAGCTGGCGCCGGGCGCGCTGACCGCGCCGGAGGCGCTCGAGCGCGCCGCCGCGTTCTACACCGCCGTCGGCAAGGTGCCGGTCAAGCTGACCCGCGACCTGCCGGGCTACCTGGCCAACCGGCTCTCCGCCGCGCTCTGGCGCGAGGCCGTGGACCTCGTCCTGCGCGGGGTCGCGACCGTGGACGACGTGGACAAGGCAGTGAGCTACGGCCCCGGCCTGCGCTGGGCCGCCATGGGGCCGCACCTGCTCTACGACCTTGGCGGCGGCCGCGAGGGCATCCGCGGCCACGTCGAGCACCTGGCCGCCGTCAAGGAGGGCATGCTGCGCGACCTCGCCGACTGGACGGAGTTCCCACCCGAGACCGGCGCCGCGCTCGAGGCCGGCCTGGCCGGGGAGAAGGGCGGCCGCAGCTACGAGGAGTTGACCGCGGAGCGCGACGCGCTGCTCGTGGCCTACCTGCGCGCCGAGCGCGAGGTGCGCGGCCGGTAGCGCCCCGAGGCCGGCCGCGGCCGGTGCCCGGTCCCCGGCGTGTGGCCAGCGCACGCGCGAAGGCGTCACCCACGCGGAGCAGATGTCGCCCGCCGGGCACTGTGTTCGCGGATATCCGCCGGATATCCATATCGGCGGCTTCGCGGTCGAACCACACGAGGTGTCTAGCCAATGGCTATCCGCGTTCACAGGCCGCGGCATGGACACCTCCTGCCCCGCGCGGGAGCGGACCGTGGGCGCGGGCGAAGGCGAGGCAAAGGCCAGCGAGCATCGACGAATGCACGCCGCGGAGCCCATGATCCCCTGCCAGGCGCGCTACGATGGGACGGTGGAGTGGTTCGCGGCAGACAAGGCGAGGTACCGCAATCTCGCGGCGGCGTGGGTGACGCCTGAGGACAGGCGCTGCGTCCAGTGCGGCATCTGCTCCTTCAACTGTCCCATGGGGCTCGACGTGCGTCGTCACGTGTGGCGCGGAGAGCCGGTCGACGACTCCGGGTGCCTCACGTGCGGCGAGTGCGTCCGGCGCTGCCCCAGAGGTCTGCTGCGGTTCGAGCCGATGAGCGGCTCGGTAGGTGCGAGCGGGGGCAGCGCGGACGGCCCGGAGCGCGGCGGACGGCGCAGCGCGGGCGGCGGACAGGCGCTCGGACGCGGCGGGCAGGAGATCGGGCGCGGCGTGGGCGCGGGCGGGGCCGCGTCGTCACGTGATCGTCGGCGGCGGGCCGGCCACCCTCGCAGCCGCGCAGGCCATCCGCGGCGCGGACGCGGACGCCGAGATCGTCGTGGTCTGCGGCGACCCCCACGGCTTCTACTCGCGGCCCGGCCTCGCCTACTACCTGACCGGCGAGCTGCCCGAGCGACGACTGTCCGCCTTCAGCCCCGCCGAGCTGCGGTCCCTGGGGATCGACTGGATCGGCGAGACAGCCGCCGGCATCGAGCCGGCCGCCCACGAGGTGGTGCTGGAGAGCGGCCGGCGGCTCGTCTATGACCGGCTGCTCCTGGCGACGGGCTCGTCGGCCATCCGCGCCGAGGTGCCGGGGTCGGACCTGGACGGCGTCGTGAAGCTGGACGACCTCGACGACGCGCGCGACATCGTGCGCCGCGCCCGGCGGGCGAAGGCCGCGGTGGTCGTCGGTGGCGGCATCACGGCGCTCGAGATCGTGGAGGGTCTGCGCGCGCGGGGTCTGCACGTGCACTACTTCCTGCGTCGCGAGCGGTACTGGAGCAACGTGCTCTCCGAGACGGAGTCACGCGTCGTGGAGCGGCGCCTGCTCGATGAGGGCGTGGAGATCCATCAGTACACCGAGCTCGCGGCGATCACGGGGCGGGCGGGCCGCGTGAGCGGGGTACAGACGGGCGACGGCGCCGTGATCCCGTGCCAGGTCGTCGCCGTGGCCGTCGGCGTCCGCCCGCGAGTGGAGCTGGCGCGCGCGGCCGGGCTGCCGTGCGCGCGCGGCGTGCTGGCGGACGAGCACCTGCGCGCCGGCGATCCCGACATCTACGTCGCCGGCGACATCGCCGAGGTGGCTGACCCGGCGACGGGACGCCGCGTCCTGGACGTGCTCTGGAACTCCGCGGCGGCCAAAGGCCGGGTGGCCGGCCTCAACATGGCGACGGAGCCGCGCCACCACTACCCGGAGGATCCGCCGCTCAACATCACCCGCCTCGCCGGCCTGCACACGACCATCATCGGCAAGGTGGGCAACGGCGAGGACGCCGACCTCCAGGGCCTCGCCCGGGGCGACAGCCAGGTGTGGTCGGAGCTCGGTGAGGCGGCCGTCGTCGAGGCGGATCGAGGCGAGGCCCACGTGCGCCTCTCTCTCGGCGAGCGGACCATCGACGGCGCCGTGGTGATGGGCGACCAGACGCTCTCGTACTCCCTCCAGGAACTCATCGAGACGCGTGCCGAGGTGAACGAGATCGCCACGCTCGACGACCGGCTGGCGGACATGATCTGCCGCGTGCGCGACGACTGGAGGGCGTGCCGTGTCGGTCCGTGACCGTGCTGCCGGCGACGCGCCGGCGATGCCGGCGCCGGCCACACCCGCCACTGGGGCGCGCCGCGGCGGGCGTGAGCTGCTCTACGCCGCCGTGGCCGTCGCCGCGGCGACGGCGCTGTACGCGGCCGCCGCCTCGCAGGCCGACCGCCTCCCCGCCGCCTCGAGCCTCGTCGGGCACGGTATCGGCATCCTCGGGTCGGTGCTCATGCTCATGACCGCCACGCTGTACTCGCTGCGCAAGCTGCGCTCCGACGCGCGCTGGGGCTCCGCGTCCGCGTGGCTCAGCTTCCACATGGTCACCGGCCTCGTCGGCCCGTACCTGGTGCTCCTGCACAGCGCGCTGCGGTTCAACGGGCTGGCGGGACTGACGATGCTGCTGACCGTGGTCGTCGTCGCCAGCGGGCTGACCGGGCGGTACCTGTACACGCGGATACCGCGGGGGCCCGGCGCGGCTTCCGCCGCGGGGCGCCGGGCGTTCGCCGCCTGGCACATCGTCCACCTGCCACTGACGTGGGCGCTGTTCGCGGCGGCGACGGTGCACGTGGTCGCGGCCCTCTACTACGCGACGCTCGCGCCGTGAGGCGGCGGGACTCCAGCGGGAGCGCGGCGGCGGGTGGGCCGGCATGAGGCGGCGTCCGACCTTCGTCTCGGCGACGGGCATCGTGCTGGCCGTGATCCTGCTGCTGGCGGTCGCGGCCTGGGTGCTCCTGCACGGCCTGGGACTCTTCAGCCCGGGGGCGCTGAACGCCGAGGCCGGACCGCGGGCGCTCGGCGGCGTGCACAGCCACGCCGAGCTGGGCGACCGCTGCGGCGCGTGCCACCCCGCCCCCTGGAGCGGCCGGTCGTCGGCGGACGCCTGCCTCGACTGTCACACCGGAGTGGCCGCCGAGCTCGAGGCCCGTGAGGGCCTGCACGGCGGCCTCGCCGGCGAGAGCGGGCAGCTCGCCTGCGGCCCCTGCCACCCGGAGCACGACGGGCCGCGCGGCGCCCTGACCGCCGTCGACGAGAGCCGCTTCGGCGACGCGCACGACGCCACCGGGTTCTCGCTCGCGAGCCACCGCGAGACGGCGCAGGGCGGGCGCTTCGCCTGCGCCGACTGCCACCCGGACGGCTATCGGCGCTTCGACCAGGCCATCTGCTCAGCCTGCCACCGCGAGATCGACGCGGCCTTCATGGACCGGCACCAGGCGACCTACGGCAAGGACTGCCTCGCCTGCCACGACGGCACCGGCCGCGTCGGCGCGGACTTCGACCACGCTGCAACGGGATTCCCGCTCGAGGGCAAGCACGCGGACGTCCCGTGCGCGGACTGCCACGGGGACGCGAAGTCGGCGGCCGACCTGAAGGGCACGCCGGCGGACTGCTACGCGTGCCACGCCGGCGACGACGAGCACGACGGCGCCTACGGCCGCCGCTGCGGCGAGTGCCACTCGGCCGCGGCGTGGGACGACGTCACCTTCGACCACGACGTCTTCCCCCTCGACCACGGCGACGAGGAGCGCAAGGCCACCTGCGAGACCTGTCACCCGGACGGGACCGAGAAGTACACGTGCTACGGGTGCCACGAGCACACCACGGCCAACGTGCTCGGCGAGCACGAAGGGCGTTCGCTCGCCGAACTCGAGGACTGCGTGCGCTGCCACCCCGGCGGCCGCGAGGCCGAGGGCGACTGAAGACCGGCGAACCTCAGGGGATGGTCGCCGGTCCCTGCCCGCGCAGGCGTTGCCTACAGGCGGGCGGCGGCAGACCCGCCAGCGGAGCCGTACGCGGCGGGGCCCCGGCCGGGAGGGCGCTCGCGCGCCGCCCGGCCGGGGCCCCGGACCGACTCAGGTCAAGCTCGAGTCACTTCTTCTTGCCCTTCTTCTTGCCCTTCTTCTTGTCCTTCTTCTTGTCCTTCTTCTTGCTCATGCGTGCTCCCTACCGGTCTTGCGAGAACAGGTCGTGGGCGTCCTACCCACCCGGGCGTGACCCGGAAACCATGCGCGTGGAGTTCCGCACCTCTGGTTGCCGGCGCGAGGGCTGAGTCAGCCCAGGGGGTGGCGCCAGCGCAGCCCCGCGAAGCGCGCGAACCCGCGGTCCGCGGTGACCAGCTCGGCGTCGAGGTCCAGCGCGATGGCGGCGAGGTACGCGTCCGGGACGCGGTCGCCGGTGGCTCCGGCGGCGCGGCAGACGCCGGTCAGCAGAGCAGTGAGCCGCTGCGAGAGGACGGGCGCGACGGTCGCCGGCGCCGCATGCACCGCGTCGATGAAGGCGAGCGCGTCCCGCAGGGAGCTGGGATGCGCGAACACGCGCGGGTTGGTGACGACGCGCAGAAAGCCCGCCACGACAGGGCTCACGAAGGCGACGGGCTCCGGACCCGCGAGCGCCTCCTCCAGCCAGGCGCGGTAGCGCGCGCAGTCCGGCCGGTCGTCACGCGCGGCGTACACGAGCACGTTGACGTCCGGCAGGATCACAGGTCGTCGCCCGTGGGTGCGTCGGATCGCCGCGGCGTCGCACGGATCGTCGCACGACCCGGTCTCTCGCAGCTCCGCGTCCCGCCCGGCCTCGAGCAACTCGAGGAGCCGGGCGTTGTCGTCCAGGTCAACGCCCGGCCGCAGGCCGCCGCCGCCGATGACCGGCAGCCGCACGGGCTGCCCCGCGGCGGCCTCCCGCCGGCGCGCCAGCGTCTCCCGAAGCGCGTCCTGGATGACGTAGCTCAGCGTGCGGTGCGTGACCGCAGCGACCTGCTTGTACTCGGCCAGCAGCTGGTCGTCGATGGTGAGGGTGGTGCGCATGACAGCCTCCATGCATCAAAGCATCACATGCCGGCATCGTACCATCAAGCGTGCGGAGGGTGACGTTTAGGGGCCGTTCGATGAGCGCCTCCCACGTGGGCGCGCGTCGCCTGCGTGCTGGCGAGACACGGACCGCGGGCCGTACGCCGCCGAGCCGGTCGCGGCCGCCTCGCTCGCGCAGGGGGCGGCGCTCCTCACCACCCTCCCCCGCGTGCAGCTCTCCTGGCTTGAGGGCGCCGAGCGCGACCGTTTCGGCGAGCTGGTGAACCAGGCAACGGCAGCGGTGATCGCCGACAGCGCGCAGTCCGACGAGATCGACCGCTGGTGGCGCGCCACCCGCGACGAGATCGAGCGCCACCGCGACGGCATGACGCTCGACGCGCAGTCGCTGCCCCCGGTCACCGTCTTCCTCGGCAAGATGCTGCCGCCGACGACGCAGAAGCAGAACGACCAGTCGTGGCTGAAGAACACCCGCGACGTGCAAGTCAAGACGGCGGCCGCCTACGGCCTGCTCGGCGTGGAGGGCGACGGCGGCGCCGAGAGCCAGCTGCAGGTCGGGCGCGCCTACCAGCGCCTTCACCTCTGGGCGACCGCCGGACCGCGCTCTTCACCTTCCGCATCGGACACCCCACCGCCGAGGCCGGGCTGAGCCCTCGGCGGCGGCTGGCCGACGTCGTCGAGAGCTGAGTCACATGCTCACCCATCCGGAGCCCGCCGGCGCTCTTCAGCCGACGATCACGATGCCGAGGTAGCCGTCCACGGTAACGCGGTCGCCGGTGCGGATGAGCTCGGCGGCGCGCGGGACGCCCGTGACGCACGGCAGTCCGTACTCACGGGCGATGATCGCGCCGTGGATCAGCATGCCGCCGCGGCGCTCGACGATGCCGGCGGCGAGCGGGACGATGAAGGTCATCTCCGGCTCGATCGCGTCGCAGACGAGGACCTCGCCGGCGACGAAGGCCGCGAGGTCCTCGCGTCCCCGGACCACCCGGGCGAGGCCGACGGCGAGGCCCGGCCCAGCCGGCTGACCCACGATCTGCCGGGCCTGGGCGCGGACGCCATGGCCGGGGTCCGGCGGACCGGCGGGCTCGAGGACCGGAGCGCCGGTCGCGGAGCAGGTGCAGGTGCAGGAGCAGGCACGGGAGCCGGCGCCAGGGGCGACGGCAGGGTGACGGCTCGCGGCCGGAACGCGTCCTCGACGGGCAGACCGCGGCGCTCCAGCTCTTCCAGCGCCGCGGTCAGCAGCCGCTCGAGCCTGCCCAGGTAGAGGTTGTCGTCGTCGCGCAGGCGCCAGCTCGCGCGCGCGAGCTCGAGCAGCGCCGCCGCGCGCTCGCGCTCGGCCGTGGGGTGCGCGTCCACGAAGAGGCGCGCGCGCTCGGCGGCGGCCCGGCGTGCCGGGCGGGCGAAAGCCGGGCGGGCGGCGGGGCCGGCTGGGCGCGCGGGGCCGGCGCCTGGCCCGGCGTGACCGGCCGCGCCCAAGGAGGCGCCCGCGGCGGGCCCTTGCGCCGCGGGCTCACGTGCGGCGAGCCGCCGGGCGAGCGCCAGGACCTCGCCGCGGCCGCGCAGGTCGCCGGCCTCGCCGAACTCGGCGACGAAGGCGTCCGCCTCCCTCTCCGCGGCCTCTTCCTCGCCGCGCGCCACGGTCTCCGCCACCCGCTCCAGCGCCGCGTTGCGCCGCAGGCTGAGCATCGGCGTGGCCGTGAGCAGGTCGGTGAACTCGTAGGGATCCTCCGGCCGCAGAGTGTCGTTGTAGGCGGCGCCGAAGAGGCGGACGCCGTGGGCGAAGGGGACGAAGTCGGCGAGGTAGACGTCCACCGCGCGGTCGTGCTCCGCCTTGCGCTCGCGCGCGGCCTCGAGCAGCTGCGCGTCGCCGAGGCCGTCCAGAGCCACCGCGGCCAGCCTCTCGGCCGCCGCGGTGAGCGCCGGCAGGTCCTCGTCCTCGATGCGCCGGCGCAGCCGCTCGAGGTTCTCGAAGCTGCGCCGCAGGCTGAGGTACTCCGCGCGGCCGTC
This sequence comes from uncultured Thermoleophilia bacterium, assembly GCA_963793605.1. Lineage (GTDB taxonomy): Bacteria > Actinomycetota > Thermoleophilia > UBA2241 > UBA2241 > CAIXSE01. Next base: position 17,931 of record CAWCAH010000002.1, on the reverse strand, counting down.
GCCGGCCGCGCCGGCGAGCGTGGTGATCGGCCGCGACTGCAGCGCGAAGAGCTCGCCGCGCCGCAGCGTCCACTCCACGTCCTGCGGCGCGGCGAAGTGCCCCTCGGCGCGGCGCGCCAGGCCGTAGACCTCCGGCACTTCACCCGCCGCGAGCGGCGGGGCCGAGCGCAGCTCGCCCGGCAGCGCGACGAGCCGCACGCCGTCGGCGGCCGGCGCCATCATCTCCTCGCGCTCGGGAGCGTGGTGCTCGAGCACGGCTCCGTCCCGGCGGCTGAGCGTCCAGCGGTCCGGCTCCACGACGCCGTCCACGAGGCCCTGGTTCAGGCCGTGCACGGCCTCGACCAGGGCCCGCTCCGCGTCGTCGGGGTGCCGGCTGAAGGCCACACCTGAGCGCTCGCCGGCCGCCACCTCCTGCACGACCACGGCCATGGCGCTCCGCCGCGTGTCCAGCCCGAGCTCGCGGCGGTAGAGCAGCGCCGCGTCCGACCAGAGCGACGCCCACACCAGCCTCACGTGCTCGAGGATCGCCTCCACCCCACGTACGTTGACGTAGGACTCGTGGAGCCCGGCGAAGGAGGCGCCGGCGGAGTCCTCTCCCGGCGCCGACGAGCGGACGACGACCGCGTGCTCCGCAAAGCGCGCGGCGAGCGGCTCCGCCAGCGCCGCGCGCAGCTCCTCGGGCAGCGGCGTCGCCAGGAACCGGCTGCGGATGCGCAGCGCCGCGTCCCAGAGCTCCTCCCAGCGCATGTCCGCGGGGTCCTTGCGCTCGAGCTCCCAGGCGATGTCGGCGCGCAGCCCGGTAGCGTCGAGGTAGGCCTCGTAGGCGTCTGTCGCAACGGCGACGAACGGAGGCACGGCGATACCGGCTCGCGCCATCGCCGCGAGCGCCAGGGCCTTGCCGCCGACGCGCGCGCCGACCCCGGGCTCGAGCTCAGGGTCGATCCGCTCCTGAGGGACGACGTAGGCGGGGTCCATCTCCCGTCACCGCAGGTGCAGCTCGGTGACGTTCTGGAAGCGGCGCACGAGGTAGTAGGTGTCCACGGCCAGCTCGACGAGCGCCGTCGACGGCGAGCTCGCGAACGTCCGCAGCTGGGGATGCCGCTCGAGGAACGCCGCGAGCTGCCGGTCCCGCTCCTCGCCCTCGAGCTCGCGCGCCGTGCCGACGGCCGTGACGGCGACGGCCTGGTGGAAGTCGAGGTCCGCGGCGGAGCGGCTGTCGATCAGCATGGCGACCCGAGGGTCCGAGGTGAGGAACGAGAACTTGCGCGTCGCCCGCGTGGTGCAGAAGTACAGGCGGCGCAGGTCGCCGGAGGCGCGCACCGCCACCAGACTGGCGTACGGATGCTCCGGGCCGTGCGTGGCGAGCACGCCGAGCCGCTCCCGCGCGAAGAGCTCGCGCAGCAGGTCGAAGGGCTCGGCGGCGCCGTCGGCGCCCGTGCCGGTGGGTGCGTCCATGCCGCGGTCCTACCCGGCCGCCGCGGCCGCGAACCCGCGGCGGGCGCGGCGCCGCCGGCAGTGCCGGCGGCGCCGCGCCCGCCTCACGGCATCAGGGGTTCAGGTGCTTGAGGAACTGGAACGTCACCGTGGTGAACGCGTGCAGGCGCACCATGGGCCGCTCGGGGTAGAGCTCCTCGATCTTCGCGAGCGTGTCCCACGGGGTGTGCCAGAACGAGCCGTACTCCTCGGTCTGTTCGTAGCCGTCCAGGTCGCCGATCTCCCAGTTGGTGGCCTCGAAGGCGACCACCGGGATGCCGGCCTGGTTGAAGGCGGTGTAGTCGCTGAAGCCGTCGGGCGTGAAGCCGGCGGCGTAGCCCGGATCCTCGTCCGGATTCTCGACCAGGTACAGCCCGGGCTGGATCTCGATGGGCAGCTTGCGCAGGCGGATCAGGCGCAGCATGGCGTCGCGCGCCCACGTCTCGCCGTTGGCGCCGGCGTGGATGTAGAGCTTGTCGCCCACGAGCAGAGAGTCGAAGTTGATCATGGCGATGGCGCGATCCACATCGGCGGCCGCCAGCTGGCTCGCGAAGTACGCGGAGCCCTTCAGGCCGACCTCCTCGGCGCCGAAGGCGACGAAGACGATGTCGTAGTCGATCTTGAAGTGCGCGAGGCGCTCCGCCACCTCGAGCATGACGCCGACCCCGGACGCGTTGTCGTCGGCGCCCTGGCCGCGCGTCACCGCGTCGTAGTGCGCGCCGACGATGACCAGCGGCCTCGGCTGACCCTTCCGCTTGAGGTCCGCCGCGCGCCACGCCACGACGTTCTGCGAGTTGTAGGTGACGCTGTTTCGCACGTAGGTGAACGGCTGCATGGTGGGCTTGTAGCCGGCCTTGACGAACCACGACGCGACCTTCTCCGCCGCCACGACCTCGCTCGCAGTACCCGCCTGCCGCAGCAGACCGGTGTAGGAGCCGTCGTCGTTGGTGACTCGGCTGAGCTGGTCGACGTACCAGTACGCCTTGGCGCCGACCTTGTTCGGCGCGAGCGGCTTGTTGCCGGCGGCCGCCAGCGGCGCGACCACGGCGAGCGTGAGCAGCAGCGCGGCGAGCAGCAGGAGGAGGACGGGGGCTTTGCGAGACAGACGCATGACACACCTCCGGAACAGAGAGAGCAGTGCCCATCCATCATCGCAGGCTGAGCCGGCAGGTCAACGTCGAGCGAGACTTCGCACGATTGCGACCCCACACCTTGGAGGGCTGCCCCCAGCGCAAGCAGGGGGCTCACGAGAGGTCGCCGGCGAGGCGCTCCGAGTTTGCTTCTGGGACGACGCTCTCCTTACCGATGGTGTGCACGCCGTCGGGGAACCGATTGTTCGGGGGGCGGGAATCGCATGCCTCGACCCTGCCCGTCGCCGGCCGCGAGTTCCAGAGTGACGATGCGGACGCGAGGTGGACGCTTGACGCGAGACAGAGCCGGCTCCCAAGCGGATTCACGCGCGGCCTCACCGCCGAGCGCGACCGCTCTCGTGGATCGAGACGCGGCCGCCATCGATGACGGCGTAGCGATACCGTCCGGCGGCGGGCGGGCCGCTGTAGCGCACCGCCCGCCCTCCCCCGTCCTCCGTCAGCGTCCACTGCACACTCGGGTCGACGAGGTACAGCGGGTGCGCGTCGGCCGAGCGCCGCGCGAGCGCCGCGCCGCCCACGTCGCGCGGCGCCAGCTCGACCGAAGGCGCCACGTCGTGGCCACGCGCGAGCTTCTCCGGCGGCGTGTGACCGATCACCTGGGTCACGCCGGGCAGCAGCCCCTCCACGCCGTACTTCTCGAGTTTGTAGCGGCTGGGGCCGCGCTTGCCGCGGGTGCGCGCGGTCTTCCAGTCGCCGCTGCGGATCTCCAGATCGACGGCGGCGGCGTGCTCCTCGTTCAGGCGGCGACAGAACTCCGCCAGGTCGCCGCCGCACGCATCGAGGTCGGCCTGGTAGTCCGACGAGACCCCGGCGTGGCTGATGAGGACGCCGCCGGCCTCCGTCACGAGCTTCCACTCCGGCCCGCCCTCGACCCCGCCCCGCGCCAGCCGCTCTCGCAGTTCGTCCTGGAAGCGGTAGCTCTCGGGATCCTGATCCTTGATCACATACCCCACCGTGACGGCCAGGTCGTGGTTGCCCCACAGCACCTCGCCGGCCAGCGCCTCGGTCAGGTCCAGGCACTGCCGCGAACCCTCGTAGCGCCCCCTGTCGAGGAAGTCGCCGGCGAAGATCAACCGGTCGACGCCACCGCGGACGCCCCCGTACCGGGCGCGGATGTCGCGCAGCACGTTGACGATGAGCTCGGGGTAGCCGTGGCAGTCGGCGAGGACGAACGTGCGCGGGGTCTCATCCATCATTGCAGTCTAGACCTGTCCGGGGCCGGCTCTGCTCTCGGCCGCACACCCGGCCCACGAATGAATACTGCCCGCAGTCATGACGGACGCGTGTAGTCGGTCTCGTCGGCATGCGGCAGGACGCGCGTCGGGCCTCCTGCTCGCGAGGCTCGGAGAGGCCATCGACGCGGCGGAGGTCGTGCAGCCCGGCGAGGAGCTCGCGACGGTCGCGCTCCGCCTGCTCGCCTCTCACCCGCTCCGCGCCGCCGACGCCCTGCAGCTCGCGGCGGCGCTCGTGTGGGCGCGCGAACGGCCGGGCGGGCACGAGATCGTCTGCCTCGACGACCGCCTGGCCTCGGCGGCGCTGCTCGAGGGCTTCACGGTGCTGCCATCGCCCGGGCTGTAGCGGGCGGCGGCCGACGCGCAGTGCGCCTGACGCCCCGAAAGTCTCCTCAGCTCGCCGACTTGAGCGGCGGGATCGTCCGCGACGGCCGCGTCCGCGCCAGGTCGTAGGCGGCCTGGAGGTTCATCCAGAAGTCCGGTGTGGTCTCGAACGCCTGCGCCAGGAGCCAGGCGGTGTCGGGGGTGACGCCGCGCTTTCCGCGCACGAGCTCGTTGACCCGCTGCACGGGCACGCCGATGTGCGCGGCGAGCGCCACCTGCGTGATGCCGAGCGGCTCCAGGAACTCCAGCCTCAGGAGCTCGCCAGGGTGCGTTGGGACGCGGCTCTCGGGAAGCAGCATGTCGCTCCTAGTGGTAGTCGGTCAGGCGCACAACCCTAGCGAATACACGCTATCCGTGCAACCGTGTACTAGTGGCGACATGACTTGATGCTGAGGCCTCGACCCATTGCTTACTAGGGTGACGACCCGTGACAGCGGGAGACGTTCAGGGCGCAGTCGCCACCCGGCGCGTGGGCAGAACCCGCGTCCGCGCCGCCTCTCAGGCGTCGGCAGGGGGCGAGACGACCAGCTGCTCGCGCACCCTCTCGTGCGCGAGGATGACGAGCCGCTGCAGGGCGCGGGTGCACCCCACGTAGAGGAGCGAGCGCTGGGCCGGCGTGTCCAGGGCGTCGACGTCGGTGATCACCACCGCCGGCGCCTCGAGCCCCTTGTAGCGGTAGATCGAGGAGTACGTGATCCTCCTCGAGTGCAGGTTGACGGCGTCGAGGTCGCTGGGGATGCAGGACGTCAGCCAGTCGCCGTCCGCCTCCGCCTCGCCGGTCTCGTCGCCGGGCTCCCGCACGAGCGGGGCGAGCCGGTCGCACCAGGGCTGCTCGGTGAGCTGCGCCGCGGCGCAGCCCTCGTTGCCGTGGGGGCTGATGACGGCGACGCGCGGGCCGGCGAAGCCCTGCCCGCGCAGCTCTGTGAGGACGGACCGGAGCAGCTTCAGCTGCTCGCCGCCGTCCGCATACCACAGCACCTCCGGCTCGACCTCGTCGTCGGGCCGGCGGACGCGCTTGTAGCCCGGCTGCACGTGGCCGCAGGCGACGGCGAGCGCGGCCACCCGCGGCGTGTTGCGGCAGTTGATGCGCAGCGCGCAGCGCGCGGCCGAGACGACCTCGGCGCCGGCCGCGCGCGCCTCCGCCGGCGGCTCGAGGAACTCGTCCACGGTCAGCGCGTCCGGGTCGTAGATGCGCTGCCAGGTGAAGTCGCCGAAGAAGCGCCAGTGGCCGCCGGCGAGCCCGCCGTTCAGGCTCAGGTCGAGCACCTCGAGGTAGCTGCGGCGCAGCACGTCCTGGGCTTCGTCCAGCACGATCTCGTCGTAGAAGTTGCGTTTGCCCTCGCGCTCGAGCAGCGCCTCGAGGGCCATCGTGGGCAGCTCCTCCTGCCAGAACTCCTGGCGGCAGCGCTGCTCGCGCGTGGGCGCGATGTCCGCAAGGGCACGCAGGTGCTCGTGCAGCGTGCGCGCCGTGACCCCGCGTCCCAGGTCGCCCGCCTCCTCCTGCAACCAGCGGCCGAGCGGCCGGTTGAAGCAGAGCAGGAGCACGCGACGCCCGCGACTGACGGCGCGCCGCGCGGCCTCGATCGCCAGCAGCGTCTTGCCCGTGCCGGCCGGTCCGTCGAAGACGATGCGCGGGTTGAGGTCGATCGCATCGAGCGCCTCGAACTGCTCCTCGGTGAAGTGGCGCACCTCCTCCTCGGCGCGCAGCAGGCGCGACCTGGGGCTCTCGAAGAACTCGAAGTCGGGGCGCAGGAGGCCGGCCAGCGCGTCGCACTGCCGCTGCGTGGGCTCTCCCCGTTCGGGGTGGAACCATGGGACGTCGCGCTCGGCCAGCCGCTCCCTGGCGTGGCCGAGCACGTCGCTGATGAGCCGCGCGATGGGCTGCGCCTGCAGCGCGCGGCGGTCGATCACCTGCCAGTCGTTCCACTCCGGCGAGGTCTCGGTGAAGTCGATGAACGGGAAGCAGACCGCCGAGCAGAACGGGATGTGGCTCAGCTCGGGGTGCTGCCGGGCCAGGCTCCGGCGCAGGCTGTGCATGGCCTCGGAGGCCTGGCGAAAGGGACCGCGATGGTCGGGCTCGGCGCTGCGTCCGTAGTACCAGTCGCCGCCGTGGCGACGGAGCGAGTGGCAGCCCTTGACCTCGACCACGAGCACGCCCTGACCGGGCACCAGACACAGGAAGTCGATCTCGCCGGCGAGCCGCCGCCGGTGGTCGGCGATGTCGAAGGAGTGGAGGACGGTCCAGCCGGCGGTGTCCGGGCCCGCGGCCGCACTGCCGGCGCGCCCGCCTCCGGCGGCGCGCCCCGCGCCGGCCGAAGCGGCGAGCGCCTCGAACACGGCGCGCTCGCCGTCGCTCTTGGTGCTCTCGCTCATGGTCGGGGGGATGAGGCGCATGGTCACCTGAGTCGCTCGCGGGGTCGCCTCATCCTACCGCGCCCACGGATGCACTCCACTGCGCCGTCTGCGGGCGGCGCGCTCACGGACGACGACTGCCGCTCCCGGCGCGAACCTCGGGGCCAGGTCCGTGTTACTGGAGGGCAGGTCGCCGCCGTGAGCGGGCACCACCTGTGTCAGAGGCGCTCCCGCCAGTAGAACGGCCGGCGGCCGTTATGGGCGACCGCGGAGACGTAGACCCCGCCGTCACGCGCCGAATACACGATCGTGTAGGGGAACCGGGATACGGAGCACTTCCGCACTCGGCCAAGAACGACGGGCGAGGACTCCGGATACTCGATCACCCGCCGCATCGTTTGTTCAACCTCATCGAGGAACTCGGTGCCGAGCCCAGGCCGCTCCAGGTCGTAGAAGTCCGCTGCTTCGCGCAGGTCGCGTCGCGCATCGGGATGGAAGCCGACCTTGCTGCTCACTCCCTGGTGGCTCGCAGCTCCGCGAAGACCTCGTCCATGGGGATCGGCTTCACCTTGCCGGAGGCCATCTCCTCATCGCGACGGACCGCCTCTTCGAGCCAAAGCCGCTCGACCTCCGCCTCGGAGAGATCGTCGAGGCTCACGAGAAGATCCCGGGCGAGCTCTGCCCGCGTCGCGGCGTCCAATTGCAGCGCCTCGCGCTTGAGTTCGTCGATCGTCATGGCGCTTCACCTCTCGATCGTCTCTCTGCTCTCCCCATCATACGCTCACGCCTGACGGGCTGACGGCACGTCGCCGTGTTGGCGCCAGCCTGCGCCGAAGCCGACGCAATGACCAGAGTGACGATGCGGATGCGAGGTGGACGCTTGGCGCGAACGAAGCAGAAACGCGCTCATAGCTGGTCTGTAGTGAGCAGCCCGGGCAGTCGGAGTCGACGCCGGCGAGGCGATCCTCGGCGTCGCCGGCGGTGCGGCGCAGGACGCCGCAAAGGGCGCCGACGGCGGCGAGGGTCTGACGGGCTTGCTCGGCCTCGGCGAAGTCGCCCGAGTGGTACGAGACGACGAGGGAGTCGTTCAGATGGGCGGCGAGGGCGCCCGCGCCTTCGGCCAGGCGCCCCAGCTCGAGCAGATGCGCGTGGAGGCGCGCGAGACCGGCCTGCGCCCGCTCGCGCGGGTCAGTCCTCCAGCAACTCCCGCAGCAGGGGCGGAAGCGACGGCAGATTGACCGTGACCGTGTCCCACAGGACGTTCACGTCGATCCCGAAGTACTCGTGCACGGCGAGATTGCGCATGCCACGCATGCGCGCCCACGGGATCTGCGGGCTGGCGGCCACGACGTCTTCAGGCACGTGCCCCGCCGCTTCACCGATGACGATGAGATTGCGCACGACGGCGTCAATGGTGCGTTCGTCGGCTGCGAACGCGGCCTTGTCCATCCCGGCCGTGTAGCTCAGGATCTTGTCGACGGCGGCGATCATGTCGTCGATGCGGATGTCCCACTCCCTACGCGGCAAGAACGGCCTCCCGCAGGATCGCATCACGCAACCGCGGGTGCAGGGACGCCGGAGTGGCGAGGTCCACCTCGGCCCCAAGCAGCGACGCCAGATACTCCTGCACACCGAGGAATTCGAAGATGCCGATGGGTGTGCCAGGGACGAACTCCACCAGGATGTCGACGTCGCTGTCGTCTCCGGCTTGATCGCGCGCGACGGAGCCGAACAGCGAGAGCCGCTCGACGCCCATGGCACGCAACTCGTCGCGATGTGCTGCGAGCACCCTGAGAGCCTCTTCACGCTTCATGACCCCACCTCCAGTCCCTCGGCATTGTCGCACACCGCGCGACGGTGGTCAGCAGAAGGTGAACCCGGGCAGCTCGGAGTCGACGTCGGCGAGCCGCTCCTGGGCGTCACCGGCAGTGCGACGAAGGACGGCGCAGAGGGCGCCGACGATCGAGGAAGACGACCACCCGCCTGGACGATCCGGCAGTCACGACGGCGTCCGAGAATGGTCAAAAGAAAGCCCCGCCGGTGCGGCGCTACCCGGACGGCGGGGAAGATTGGCACGAGTATGCCGCTCCCGCGTCCGGGAGCAAGGAGGTTGCGACGGGATGGGTGTGACGTTGCGGGCCACTGATGGAGACCAGCAGAGGTGGGCACGAGCGCACGTGGAGGTGACGGCGGGCATGCATGCAGCCTGCGACGCGCGCGGCGCGACGACCAGAGTGACGATGGCCACTCGCGGTGGACGTTACGGAGGGGGCCGGCTCAGAGGTCGCCTGTGAAGACCAGCCCCGGCAGCTCGGAGTCGACGCCGGGAGGCGGTCCTGGGCGTCGCCGGCGGTGCGGCGCAGGACGGCGCAGAGGGCGCCGACGGCGGCGAGGGTCTGACGGGCCTGCTCGGCCTCATCGAAGTCGCCCGAGTGGTACGAGACGACGAGGGAGTCGCTCAGGTGGGCGGCGAGGGCGCCCGCGCCTTCGGCCAGGCGCCCCAGCTCGAGCAGGAGCGCGTGGAGGCGCGCGAGATCGGCCTGCGCCCGCTCGCGCGCCCGTGCGGGCGCGTCCGCCTCACGGCCGCGCGCCTCCTCCGCGTCTACGTAGTGATCGATGAGCCGCGCGAGACGGCCGGCGAGCGCCTCCGGCACGCCGGCCTCCACCAGGTCCTCGGCCTCCAGCTCCCCGGCAGCCAGCTCCGGGCAGCCGGGGCTCAGGCAGATCCAGCCGCAGCCGTCGTCGTCCAGCGTGCTCACGTTGGGGACCATCGGCTCGCCGCACGAGTCGCAGGTGACGGCAAGGAGTTCGCCCATGAGGACCTCCCGGGGTCGCGGGTTCGGGTCAGGAGGGCGTCGCGCCGCCCGCGGTGAGACCCCGCGCTCTCCGCTACCCGCAGTGGCGCGGGGGAACTTCCGCGGTGGTGCCGATGCCGGGCGGGAGTGCCGGCACCGAGCCGGATCTCGACCTCACAGCCCACCGCGCGGGCATACCTCCTGAGTGTGCTCACCGACGGTGAGTGCCTGCAGAGCGCCCTGGTGCGCGAGATCGCGCTCTTGGTGGTCCCGGTATTGCTGCTCGGCGACCTGCTCCTGGGTGAGCCCTGCCTTGACACGCGCGGCGAGAAGTTCGCGCACAAGCTCGTACTCGTCGGCGCTCTTGGCGTAGGCGGGACGCAAACCCTTTTCGCTTCATGGCCCGGGCAAGGAACTCGTCGTGGTCATCAGCGACGGGACGATACTCGAGATCAGCCATCACGCACCTGCCCTGATGCGACGTCGAGCCAGCCCGGATCCACTTGGGCATCGCCCGGGTCTTCTTGACGAAGGCGAGGAGTTGGGCATGAAGCCGCGTCGCTAACTGACGGCAAGAGGCAGGCTCATGTGGTTCGTACTGCAAGGCGCGCGACACCGCCACCACAGTGATGGTCTCCGTGGGGAGTGGGAGAGGGTCGTAATCAGGAACACCGAGGAGACCCCGTCGACGTCGCCACGCCCAAGCCGGTCATCACGCGTCGGGGACGAGCCCCTTGGGCAACTGGTGCCTTGCGTATGCCGTCGCTTTGATCGTGAACGACGCATCGACGACGCGCTTGAGCTCAGCGTTGGCCCGGCGATATGGAAAGAGCACCGCCAAGGTCTTGCGGGGGTCGCGATCGCGACTGGTGGTGAGGGCCGGTACCAGGTCGGTGTCGCCGGTGACCAGCACGACGGTGTCGCAGGCGTCGTCGCAGACCAGCCGCGTCAGTGTCGTGCCGATGGCGACGTCGGTCTCCTTCTCCTCGAACGTGACGAAGCGACGTCCGCAGTGAGGGCAGGTGCGCTCGCGGCGCTTGAACTGCCCGAGGCGGGTCTCGACGCCCGTGGCGCGCAGCGCCTCAAGGTAGCGCATCTGCCGGCGACGACGCCGGGCCTCCTGGCCTCGAGATGATGGGGAAGCGCCGAGAAGTGGATGACGCCGCTGCAGAACGCTGTCGCCCGGCAGCGCGTGCAGATACGAGGAGCAGAGCGAGGAGACATCGAGCCAGCGCATGGAGCGCCCAAGACGCGCTCGCCGTCGAGCACCGAGTGGTACAGGTTGAAGCCGTCGACAAGGAAGACCGTGCGGTTGACGATGGACCCCCAGAAGAGAAAAGCCCCCGGGGTCGCAACCCCGGGGGGCCCACGGAGCATGCCCCGTGGGGGTGGATGGCTAGAGTATCGCGCGGCTCGACTGGAGGGTCAAGCTCCTGCGGCAAACGTCACCCGGGGCCCGAGAAGTCGTCAGGGGGACAGGCTCAAAGCTCACTCGTACTGAGCAGCCCGGCAGCTCGGGGTCGACGCCGGCGAGACGGTCCTGGGCGTCGCCGGCGGTGCGGAGCAGGACGGCGCAGAGGGCGCCGACGGCAGCGAGGGTCTGGCGCGCTTGCTCGGCCTCGGCGAAGTCGTCGCTAGTGGTACGAGACGACGAGCGCGTCGCTCAGGTGGGCGGCGAGGGCGCCTGCGCCTTCGGCGAGGCGCCCCAGCTCGAGCACGAGCGCGTGGAGACGCGCGAGATCGGCCTGCGCCCGCTCGCGCGCCCGCGCGGGCGCGTCCGCCTCACGGCCGCGCGCCTCCTCCGCGTCCACGTAGTGATCGACCAGCCGCGCGAGACGGCCGGCGAGCGCCTCCGGTACGCCGGCCTCCACCAGGTCCTCGGCCTCCAGCTCCCCGGCAGCCAGCTCCGGGCAGCCGGGGCTCAGGCAGATCCAGCCGCAGCCGTCGTCGTCCAGCGTGCTCACGTTGGGGACCATGGCTCGCCGCACGAGTCGCAGGTGACGGCAAGGAGCTCGCCCATGAGGACCTCCCGGAGTCGCGGGTTCGGGTCAGCAGGGCGAGTGTGCCACGATAGGACTTAGGATCGTCGATCCCATCGGCCTCACGCATCGAACGACCGCTGCCACGTCAATCGACGCTCGGCTCTTGCGCGGCCCAATCCTCGTCGGTGAAGCGGAATCCATCGAGGGAGACTATGTGCTTCTCGGCTGCATCGAGCAGGAAGCTGGCTCGCTTAGTCAGTGCCGCCGTTGGAGTCCTCTCCCACCCGGACTCGGCGGATTCGTGGAGTTGAATGGCGAGGCGCACCTGAGCCGCCGTGAACAACTGCGTCGCCTCACCCCAGCGGGCCAGCTCTTGCCATATCTCCGCTGATACGTCCATGACCCGCGACATCGCGAGTACGTCATCCACTGTCGCTGCGCGCCCGGACGTCTTCGGTCGCAGGCAGCAGCAGCCTAGCACAGGTGACGCGTCGCTTCGACCTCCTTGTGAGGCCTCCGGGAAGTCGTCCGCAATCTCCGTCGCCAGGAACTGCATAGCGACCAGCAGTCTTCCTTCTTGCACCACTCGGTCACGTTCCTGCCTTCCGCCGAGTCGATGATCTGTCCATAGACGGCCCGGTGAAAGCCTAGTCACCGCGTCACCCAGCGCATCGCTTACGGCCTGATACCGCCAGATTCGACTGAGCCCGAAGTCCGCGCCAAAGCGTAGCGACAGCAGTGCGACCGTGTAGGCCACGATGTTGGCCCTGTAAGCGGGGAATGCCTCTTCCCTGGCAATCTTCTCGACTCGTCTGAAGAGAATCGCCTGGGCGACCAAATTGCGGTAATAGTCGGCATCCGGCAGCCACTTCTTGCCGCGCTCGCTCTTGGTCCGCGCCATGAAGCTGACGAAGTTCTTCTGGTTGCCGCGACTTACGTTGTGTGGCTGCTGTCCCAGCTGCCGGCGTACTTCGCGAGATCGGTCTTTGTGAACTTCTGTGCGCCGGGAGCAGACTTTCGAAGTCCCGCTTCTTTGCTTGGGTCGTACCGAAGCGAGCCTTGGCGGTCTGATATGAACCGCGCGATCGCTCGTAGAACCACCGGCTCTGCTCGCCGGGCACCTAGATCGTGTTCGCCAGCTTCTCTAGCTGAACGTGGAATGGATCGTTCGCGCTGAAGTCGGCTTCATTCACCTTGTTCTGGCTGTTCGCATACAGAGAGATCTTCTGTACGAGGTCGTCGATGTCGCTTGGTCCTTCTTCCGCAGCACGGTGAGCTTTGCTTGGACCATGACGTCATTGATGCTGGCCCTGTCTATCTTCCAGGCGCGATGAATCGAGGCCATCGTCTGACCGCCGTTCACTATCTGCAGGCCCCTGAGTCGGGTGAGGGCCAGCTCGCCCCCTCCGCTGCGCTCGACATCTACCGAGTCCGCTGTCGCCGAGATGCCGTTGTTGTAGGGCAGGAACATGGAGGGCTCAGTGTGCAGCGTATCTCATCCCGCTGTTGACTTTGCCTCTGGCCTGCAAGAAAGACCTGAACGTTCAGCTCGAGCAGCCGCGAACCGAACTCCTCGTAGAGCTCGCAAAGAGCGACGCCGGGAATGACCGCCAAGTAGACGTCATAGGAGGGATTGACGGCCTTGGCCTTGATGCAGGATATCGGGCCGCCTTTGTAGTCGATGAAGTCGTTGCGGAAGTCGATCTCGATCGGGTCGTGCTCGGCGCCGGCCTTGACAATTCGGCTCAGTCGAGCCATGTCGACAATCTCGACCCGTAGGGCAATTCCGCCTCGCTTGCCGAGATTCTTAACCTGCTTCTCGGCGCTCTTTCTGGCTCGCTCTGAAAGCTGGCAATCGGTGAGCAGGAAGACTCGGCAGCCGCTGAATGCGCTGAGCGTTATCCCGGATCTGGGTCAACATGTCGTACGGCTCGGTCGACTCCTCGAATGCTCCGAACTCGCCCTTCCGGCCCAGTTCGACAAGCCGCACACTGCGTTTCAGGGCGGCGTCGATGTCCCTTGCCGTCAGAGGCGGGCAGCTATCGTCGTCGAGGTAGTGACAGTAGAAGAGGTCGATCTGGTCGGCCTCGTCCGGCATGTAATAGCCGTTGGTCTTGACCGTGCCATAGGGCGTGGGCAGGGCCTTCTCGAGGTAGCAGACCTGACCGTCCTCGGCCACTCCCGCGTCGGTCAGATACTCGACCACAAGCTGCGTGAAGGCGTTCTCCTTGAAGTCGGCATGCCCAGAGGAGTCTCTTGATCGCTCGACGACCTCGGCGTGAAGCTCGCGGGCAAACTCGCCCATTCCGTCGTCAGTCGGGCTCATCGGTGACTCCAAACCACGACATGACTGTCTGTTCGTCGGTCATGAACGGTGCGATGGCTGCCATGCTGACTGAGTACCGAACGGCTCCCACACCGTTCGGGACACTGCCCGGCGTCAGCCGCGGGAACCCGTCCTCGCAGAGGTAGTAGTTCACCTGTCGAGTCGAGTAGCCGACCCCGGCGTACATATGGGCGTGAGTATCGAGGAACCCCTCGTCGAAGAGCTTGTCCTCCAGCTCCTGACTCTGCTCCGGGGTTCGCTGTCGGACCTCTGTTCGGACTGCCTGAACCATGTCGACCAGTGTCTCCGGGGAATTGGCCAAACGGTTCACCAGCAGAACAGCCACAGCCAGACCATCTAAGCCCTGCCCGTCGAGCTGCAGAAGGTTGCTGATCCTGAGTTCGACCGAAGGGTTGGCAGACGAGGTCTTCACCTCCATGGCACGACCGGCCAGCTGGAAGTCCTGGTTGGCAGCGCTGGGACCGGTCCAAGAGATGACGGCCTTGGTGCCGGAGCGCTGAAGCATCCGGCGCATGAACCAAAGCTCGCCGAAGAGCCCAAGCTGATGATCAGCCGACAAGCCAGCAACCCCGAATCGCTCGAAGAAGGCCTGCCAACGGGTCAATCGCGATGACAGGGATACGACCGCAGCTTCCGGGGTCTTCTCAGCAACCACGGCGCCGACGATGTCCGACACGACGACTTCGAAGAGATCGACAGCGGACGGATCCGCCAGCTCAATGGTGCACAGCGTCCTGTCGGCATCCGGAGGCGTAGCCGGCCCAAAGCCGACACGGAATCCCTTGGTCTCGGCCACGGGCAGCCGCTCCACTTGATTCGTGTCCAGCTCCACGTGCAGCAGTGGCTTGTCGGTTGGCTTCTCGACGGCCACAAAGATGTCGATCGCCGCCTCGGGGTGAACGCGTCGACGGACCACGCCCGATTGCCGAGAGCTATCGGCGCGCAGGGCCTGCCAGACAGATGAGAGTTCAGTCGTCTGGTCCATAGTACTTGTCGAGATACGTCTGATTCACCGTGTACTCAACCATGCGGACGTCTGAATCGCTCGGGAAGCTAAGGGCGATGCCAACTACTGGCGTTGTCTGGTCCTCCGGTTGCCCATTCTTGCCGATCTGCTCTGGATCCAATGGGTAAACGAGGAGTAGGCCCCTCCCGCGATGACGCGCATGCCTGATGTGCGCTCCGTCCGGCTCGGCCAAGCTGGGTTTGTCTGCGTCGTCCCTGGTCCTGGCGAGCGCATCAGCGATCTGCTCGTCGCTCAGGTCGATCATCTCATCGGGCGGGCTGATTACCCGCCTGATTCCGAGTCTCGAGACGTCCGGGTTATCGCCACCGCCGGTGTGACGCTCAGTCAGCCCGATCTTGTGGCCGGCGATGTCGCTGACCTCACCGCGGCTGCTTGACATCAGGGCCACAGTCCATTCCAGCAGCTTGCCGAACGGCAACTGTAGCGTGATGTACTTTGCCAATCGCTTGGCGTTGGCGCGCGGCGCCAAAGGATGCGTCGTGTACTCGCCGAGAAAGGCCACCACTTGGTCGGCGGCAACGTGGTTCCAGAGGCACGTCGCCGGTCCAGCCTGCACTGTCTTGCGACCGACCATAAGTTGATCCGGGTCACCGAGCTGGGATATCAGGCGCGTGAGAGCTTCGAAGTTGGACCGCGTCGGGTCCTGGCGACCATCGAAGACGACGGTTTCCGAAATTCTACCGGCGAAGCTGATCTGGAGCCTCGTGCCGGATCTCATCTTGATCTGAGAAGTGATGAGCAGCGAGGGGTGAGACTTGACCCTCAGTCCGTAGACCTCTGGCGTGAGGTTCATCGCCGCCATCAGTTCGAACTCCTTGCGAAGCTCGGCGCTGGCATCAGTGATGTGCTCGAACCAGACTTCCAGCGTTCTCGGTGATGTACAGCCGGCACAGGTCCAGGTAGCCCTGGCGGTAGCCGAACCAGCGGCCCATCTGCATCAGCGTGTCGTACATGCGGGATGCCCGCAGGAAGTAGCTGACCGTGAGCCCTTCGAGCGTCAGACCGCGCGACAGCTTGTCGCCGCCGACGGCGATGACCTTGAGGCCGTTGTCCTTGTTGCTGCATACTCGAGGGCGTCCTGCGCCTGACCGTTGATCAGGCGAACCTCCACTTGCTCCATGAACGGACGGACGAAGCCGCGGACGTCCTCCCAGGTGAGCGGCGTGACAGGGATCTGAGCTCGTCGAAGGCCGCCATAACCTGTCAGAGGTCGGCACGAAGTCCCGTTCCCACAGGTCCTTGAGCTCCGCCATGAGCGACGCTCCGGTTCGCCGTCGCCGTAGCGAATGCGGAGGCGCATCTGCTCGACGCTTCCTTGACCTGCGTGAAGACGAGCTCTGCACGTCGATAAAGCGGGTGACGTGAATCAGCATCGAGTGATGCTTGTTTTCAGCCCTCGCGCGGCCTTGGCGGCGCCCGAGAGGATGAACGACCGGATCGCTTCGTGCAGGGATGGCGGCAGCGGATCGTCTTTGCTGTGGCGCGGCACGAGCGTCTTCTTGTGACCGTCGGGTACCCAGGTCCTGGCGTCGTCGTCGGAGCGCACCACCGGAAATGCGTCGGAGCTGGTCCGCCCCGCCTCGGCGTCGGCCCTGAGGCCGAAGACCGCTTCGGGGCCCATGTGATTGGACGGCGCAGGCAGACTGACGATGAAGCTGCGCGGGAACAGATCCTCGCCTTCTTCTGGTCCGCCCCCGCTCGTGGATGAAGATGTTGGCGAATGGCGTCGCCGTGTAGCCGACATAGGCGCTCTTGTCGAAAGTGTGGAGCAGCTGCCGGATCAGGCTGTTGATCTTCTTGGGGTCGTGGTCCGGATCAGGCTGCCGTTGTCATCAAGGGGCTGCAGACCGGTGTCAACCGAGGCGTTGTCCGCCTCGTCGTCAATGACAAGGATCGGCACGTTCTGGACGCGCTGGCGGCCCGTCTCGGCATCGTGCGCGTCGGCGAAGCTTCGCACGTAATTCACTACGTGCCTAAGACATGCGCGTTCTTCTTGATGACGAACAGCAGCGGCCTTTCACGATCCGGTGAGATGCTGAAGCTCTTGGCGACTTCCTTGGTGAAATCGCCCTTGTCATCACACCTGGTGATGGAATCGGGACGGAGTTCTGGGTTCGGGTTGATCAGACCGACACCAACCAGCGGCCAGCCGGCTTCGGGCAGGCTGGAGTAGCCCACGAAGCCCTCGTCCATGCGGAGCTGGGTCTGGCTTCTGAGGTTGTTGTGCATGCCGGCAAGCACCACGACCAGCTTGTAACCAGCGTCGGCTGCCTTGTTGATGAGCCCCAGGTAGTTGGCGGTCTTGCCCGACTGGACTTCTCCAACGACAAGACCCCGTCGATCCCACGGGCCCGGCCGCAGAGGGTCCTCGAGCCTCGAGGATTGTGTCGGTCACTTCCTCAAGGCTGTCGACGCTTCGGGGCGGCAGGTCGTCTTCGAGATAGGCCCGATACCTGTCCCAGTAGCCCCAGCTGATGTCCGGCTGCCGTTCCGGGAGCCATGGCACGTGGCCCTGCGTGTTATCAAGGATGCGCACCTTGCCGATCCAGGCGTTGAACTGGCCCTCTAGCTCTCGGGCGATCTGTTCAATCTGAGCGTCGTCCAGCCGATCTCCATCCGTCCGCTGTGACACGAAGGCGCAGCAAGCTTCCACCTGTTCCCTGATCGAGTCTGGAGTCACGTCGCCGGGCGACAGTGCAATCAGGAGCTGGCTGGCCATCTTCTTGGTCATGTCGTAGGCGACACTCACGTGGCCACTCTGCCTTCCGATTCGAGCTGCTCTACCAAGATCCCCGAACAATCCCATGCCGCGAATCCTAGCAATCGCCTGATCGGCGGCTCAGTCCGCGGTTCTCCGTCAGGGCCGCGAACAGCGAGCGCATCACCTGGGCAGCCTTGTCATCAGTCGCAAGCTCAAAGGGCGCGGCCGGCATGTCCGGCTGCTCGGACATGTCAATCCAGATTCGGTGAATAGGCACTGTCTCTTCCAGGAGCGTCAGGAGCGCCTCCAGATCCCGCCGGCTCTCAGTGTTCAGAGCTGCCTTGACGCGCTCGACCAGCGGATTCTTGCGGTCCACGTGATATGTCGGATGTCCGTCGGACTGGCCGGGCTTCCACAGCGCGGGCACGTCCGACTTGGCACCGGTCGTGACGATGCTGCCACGATGAGAGAACACGTTCTTGGCAAT
>CAWCAH010000001.1:0-34859 GCA_963793605.1 uncultured Thermoleophilia bacterium | reverse complement strand
GGATGTTGCTCGGGTACTGCAGGCGCATGCTGCCGGCCAGGTCGGCCGCCGCATACGCGCAGTAGTGGCACGCGAACACGATGATCTCGGGCTCGAAGTCCGGGTCGACGGGCTTCTTCGGCGCCTCGTCCGCGGCCTCGGGCGCCTCGCCCTCGGCCAGGTCTTCACGTCGGCGTCGGCCATGTCAGCTCACCTCCATGAAGAGCGCCTCTTCCTTGGCGAAGACCTGCGCGTCGGTGTAGTGGTGCAGCGTGATCGCCTTGACCGGGCACTCGCTGACGCACACGCCGCAGCCCTGGCAGGCCGCCGCCTCGATCTTGGCCTTCTTGGTCTCGAGCTCGATGATCGGCACGTCGTAGGGGCAGACGCGCACGCACGTGAGGCAGGCTGCGCACTTGTCCTGGTCGACCTCCGCCACGACGCCGCCGGCCTTGAGCGCCGGCTTGGCCAGGATGGCCGCGGCGCGACCCGCGGCGGCGTAGGCCTGCGAGATCGTCTCCTCGATGCTCTTGGGGTAGTGGGCGGCGCCGCAGAGGAAGATGCCCTCCGAGCCGAAGTCCACCGGGCGCAGCTTGACGTGCGCCTCGAGGTAGAAGCCGTCGGCGGTGAGCGGCACCTTGAGCAGCTTGCTCAGGTCGCTCGCGCCCTCCGGCGCCACCGTCGGCGGTGGCCAGCACCAGCAGGTCGAGCGGCAGCTCGACGTCGCGACGCAGGTACGGGTCGCGCGCCTTGACGCTGACGCTGCCGTTGGCGCTCGACCTGCGGCGGCGTGTCGTTGTCGTAGCGCGTGAAGATGACGCCGAGCTCACGCGCCTTCGTGTAGTACTCCTCGAGGAGGCCGTAGGTGCGCATCTCCTTGAACCACACGTAGACCGGCCGCGAGGGGTCCTGCTCCTTGAGCGCGATGGCGTTGCGCACGCTCTGCTGGCAGCAGGTCCGCGAGCAGTAGGGGTGGCTCTCGTCGAGCGAGCCGGCGCAGAGGATGAACCCGGCGGACTTGACGTCCTTGAGCGCCGGGTCGTCCTCCTTGAGCATGCGCTCGAGGTCCATGCCGGTGACGACCTTCTGGCTGGAGCCGAGGCCGTACATGCTCGTCCGGCCGGTTCTCGACGCCGCCGGTGGCGACGACGACGACGCCGGTGTCGACCGGCGTGCGCTTGCCGTCCTTCTCGGCGATGACGCTCGAGAAGTTGCCGATGAAGCCGTGGAAGTCGGCCAGCTGGGACTCGAGGTGGATCTTGACGTTGGGGTTGTCGACGAGGCGCTGCTCGAGGTCCTTGACCAGCGCCGCGGGGTCGTTGCCCTTGGTGGTCGAGCCGAGGTCGAGCACGTGGCCGCCGAGCTTGTCGGTGCGCTCGATGAGATGGACCTCGTGGCCCATGTCGCCGAGCGCCGAGGCGGCGGTCATGCCGGCCACGCCGCCGCCGATGACCACGGCGGTGTGGGTGAGCGGCACGTCGACCTTGTAGAGCGGCTCGAGCAGCCGGGCCCGGGCCACGCTCATCTGGACCAGCTCCTTGGCCTTCTGCGTGGCCTTCTCCGGCTCCTTGGCGTGCACCCAGCTCGCCTGGTCGCGGATGTTGGCCATCTCGAAGAGGAACGGGTTGAGGCCGGCCTCGCGCAGGGTGTCCTGGAAGATGGGCTCGTGCGTGCGCGGCGTGCAGCTCGCCACGACGACGCGGTTGAGGTTGTGCTCCTCGATCGCGTCGCGGATGAGCGTGAGGCTGTCTGAGGAGCACGTGTACATGGTGTCCGTGGCGAATGCTACGCCGGGCAGGCTGGCCGGCGTACTCGGCGACGCTCTCGACGCCGATGACGCCGGCGATGTTGCTGCCGCAGTGGCAGACGAAGACGCCCACCCGGGGCTCCTCGCCGACCACGGCCTTCTCGTCCGGGTACTCCTTGTCCACGGTGAGCGTGCCGCGCGAGTCGGCCAGGCCGGTCATGACCTGGGCCGCGGCCGCGGAGGCCTGCGCCACGCTGTCCGGGATGTCCTTGGGCTCGCCGAACGGGCCGACGACGAACACGCCCTTGCGGCTGGTCTCGAGCGGGTTGAACTCGTGCAGCTCGCAGAACCCGTGCCGGTTGAGGGCGACGCCGACGTGGCCGGCCGCCTCCTGCGCCTTGCGCGCAGGCTCCAGGCCGGCCGAGAGCACCACCATGTCGTAGCGCGTCTCGTGCATCTTGCCGCCCTCGTCCTCCCAGCTGATCAGGAGGTCGCCGGTGAGCGGGTCTTCCTTGATGTACGAGGGCCGCGAGCGGACGAACTTGACGCCCTTGTCGATCGCGCGCTGGTAGAAGGCGTCGAAGCCCTTGCCCTGGGCGCGCATGTCCATGAGGAAGACGGTGGGCTCGCAGTCGGGCTCGTGGTCGATGGTGAGCATCGCCTGCTTGTTGGCGAAGCTGCAGCACACGCTGGAGCAGTACTCGTGCTCCTGGTCGCGCGAGCCGACGCACTGGATGAAGGCGATCTTCTTGGGGTGCTTGCCGTTGTCGCGGCGCTGCACCGAGCCGATCGTCGGGCCGCTGGCGCTGAGCATGCGCTCGTACTCGAGCGCCGAGAGCACGTTGGCGTAGCGCTCGTAGCCGTACTCGTTGTTGGGGCCGGGCACGGAGAGGTCGAAGCCCGTCGCCATGACGACGGCGCCGACGTCGATGTCCATCTCGGCGTCGCGCTCGCCGTGCAGCAGGGCGCCGGGACCGCAGGCGCGCACGCACTCCATGCACTCGGAGCAGATGGCGCAGTTGAGGCAGCGCTTGGCCTCGGCGACGGCCTGCTCCTCGGAGAAGCCGGTGTTGACCTCGTCCCAGACGATCTTGCGCGCGGCGCCGGGGAGGTGCGGCATGGGCAGGCGCGCCGCGACGCTCCGCGGCCTCGAGGATCGCGTCCTCGGGCTTGGCCTCGTCCATCACGTCGTCCTCGATGGGGAGGAGCTCCTCGCCGCGCAGGAAGTTGTGGATGCTGCGCGCGGCGCGGCGGCCGGCGGCCACGGCCTCGATGGCCGTCCAGGGCGCGCGGGCGGCGGCGTCGCCGCCGGCGAACACGCCCTTCTTGCCGGTGGCCAGCGTGGCCTTGTCGGTGACGATCTGGCCCTTCTCGACCTTGACGCTCTTGGGCGCGCCTTCCAGGAAGTCCTCGACCATGCTCTGGCCGATGGCGAAGATGACGGTGTCGCACTCGAGCTCGTGCTCGGAGCCGGCGATGGCGACCGGCGGGCGCCAGCCGCGCGCGTCCGGGTCGCCGAGCGAGCAGGCGAGGAACTCGACCTTGTTCGCGCGGCCGTCGGCGTCCGGTGAGGATCTGCGACGGCATGCACGAGCAGTTGAAGCTGATGCCCTCGTCGAGGCCCTCGGTGAGCTCGTCGTCCGAGGCCGGCACGCTCTGGTCGTCCTCGATGCAGTTGATGGTGACCCTTTCGGCGCCGAGCCGGAGTGCGGTGCGCCCGGCGTCGAACGCCACGTCGCCGCCGCCGATGACGACGACGTTCTTGCCCATGTCGACCTTCTCGCCGAGCGAGGCGGCCTTGAGCACGCTGACGGCGTCGAGCACGCCCTTGGCGTCGGCGCCGGGGACGGGCAGGGTGCGGCCGCCCTGGAGGCCGACGGCGAGGTACACGGCCTTGTAGCCGCCGCCGTCCTTCTTCATCAGGCCGTCGACGGTGAAGTCCGTGCCGGCCGCCTTGTTGCACTGCAGGTCGACGCCGAGCGCGAGCACGCGGTCGATGTCCTGCTGCAGCGCGGCCTTGGGCAGGCGGTACTCGGGGATGCCGAAGCGCAGCATGCCGCCCGCCTCGGGCTTGCTCTCGAAGACGGTGACGGCGTAGCCGAGCAGCGCGAGGTCGCGGGCGGCGGTGAGGCCGCTGGGGCCCGCGCCGACCACGGCGATCTTCTCCTTGTACGTGACCTCGGCCTTCTCGGGCAGCGGCACGTTGGCGAACGCGTAGTCGCTGACGAACCGCTTGAGGCCGGCGATGGCCAGCGGCTCGTCCACATCGCCGCGCGTGCAGTCGGTCTCGCACTTGTGCGTGCAGACGCGGCCGCAGACGGCGGTGAAGGGGTTGGGGTCGCTGGCGACGGTGTAGGCCTCGGCGTAGCGGCCGTCGGCGATGAGCGCCAGGTAGCCCTGGGCGCTGGTGTGCACGGCGCAGGCGCGCTTGCAGGGGCTGTGGCCCTTCTTGCTCACCGCGTAGGTGTTGGGGATCGCCTGCGGGTAGAGCTTGAAGATCGCCTTGCGCTCGCCCAGGTCCTCGTTGTACGGGTCGGGGACCACGACGGGGCAGACGGGGGAGCATTCGCCGCAGCTCGTGCAGATGTCCGGGTCGACGAAGCGGGCGTGGTGGTAGACCTTGGCGCTGAAGCTGCCCGGCTCGCCCTGGAGGCCGACGAGCTCGGAGTTGGTGATGACGTCGATGTTGAGGTGTCGCCCGGCCTCTACGAGCTTGGGCGACAGGGTGCACATCGAACAGTCGTTGGTGGGGAAGGTCTTGTCGAGCTGGGCCATGTGGCCACCGAGGGCCGGGGACTTCTCGACGAGGTAGACCTTGTACCCCCCTTCGGCAAGGTCGAGCGAGCATTGGATGCCCGCGACGCCGCCTCCCACGACCAGCGCAGCACCGGTGGACTTGGGCGGTGAACCCGACATACGCACTCCTTTGCGACTACGCGGCGGTCCCAAACTGCAGTGGGGTGACCACAGACTCGACGGCCCACTTGGGTGGACCAAGTATAGCTGTGAGATTGTGTGCGCGTCCACATGGGCACGACGCGCGCGCGAGGTCCCGTCAAGGCCCCGGGCGTTCGAACTTGCGCGATTGCGGAGGCCTCCGGCCTCGGGCGCTCATCGACGCCGGCTCCGCGCTACCGCTGCGTCGACTCTCGCTCGGCGATGGAGAAGGGCAGGATCCTGCGCGGCTCGTCGACGGGCTCGCCGCGGACGAGCCGGATGAGCATGCGAGTGGCCTCCCGACCCTGGCGCTCGACGTCGTACTCCAGGGTCGTCATGGTCGGCGTGCTCTTCACGGCGAGGCCGAAGTCGCCGGGGCCGGCGACGAGCAGCTCGCCCGGCACGCCGATACCTCGCTCCGCCGCGACGCGCACGACCGCCAGGGCGGGCAGCTCGTAGAGGCCGTACACGCCGTCCGGGCGGCCGGGGCCGCCGAGCAGCCGCTCGGCGGCGGCCGTCATCGCGTCCTCGTCGTCGGCGCGCACCTCCTCGACGCGTGGCGCCATGCCGTGCTCGGCGCACCAGGCGCGGTAGGTGCGCAGTCCGGTCTGCGTCCAGTAGTCCGTGGTCATCCAGGTGATGAGCGCGATGGACCGGGCGCCGCGCCCGGCGAGGTGGTCGAGCATGGCCCGCGTCTCGGTCTCCACGTCGTCGTCCACCCAGTACCCGCCGTCGGGGTCGTCCGGCCGGCGCCCGATGGTGACGAAGGGCAGCCCCTGGCCGGCGAGAAACCTGAGGTTGGGGTCGTCGGCCTCCGGGTCCGAGATGACGGCGCCGTCCACCAGCAGTCGCTCCCAGTACAGGTGACTGCCGGTGCTGGGAAGCACGACGAGCGCGTATCCCTCCTCGTGCGCCACCTCGGTGACGCTGTGCATGAGGCGGAAGTAGTACTCGAGGTTGGCGTGCGGCGAGGCTGTCGTGGCGTTGAGCGCGCACAGCGCGATGACGCCCGTGCCGCTCGCCTTGAGGCTGCGCGCCCCCGGGTGCGGCCGGTAGCCGAGCGCCTGAACCGCGTCCTTCACCCGCCTGCGCGTTGCCTCCGACACCGGGCGCTGCCCGCCCAGGGCGTGGGACACGGTGGTGGGGCTGACGCCCGCGAGGCGCGCCACGTCCTTGATGTTCACGCGTTTGCGCCGGTCGTCCATGATCATGTGATTCCCCCTCCGGAACGAGAAGAGTGTATCCCGGCGCCGCGCACTCTCGCCTCGTTCATGCGGCGGAGGCGGCCCGGACGGTCCGACAGCGCGGCCTGCAGAACGATCTGCGAAGGAAGCGCGCTGGGGTAGAGTGACCTGAACGCGAAGAGGGAGGCGGCGTGCAGGCGGATCTGGTGCTCACCGGCGGCAAGGTCCACGCGATCGACGCGCGACGGTCGCGCCACGAGGCCCTCGCCGTCAAGGACGGCCGCATCGTGGCGCTGGGGAGCGCGGGGGAGGCCGCCGAGTGGGCCGGTCCGCGCACGCGGACCGTGGACCTCGGCGGCCGGCTCGTCCTGCCCGGCTTCGTCGACGCGCACATGCACCCGGCGTTCTCCGTAGGGGAGCTGTACGAGGTCCAACTGGCAGGCTGCCGGTCGGTCGACGAGTGCCTGGACCTGGTCGCCCGCTTCGCCGCCGAGCACCCCGAGCTCCCGTTCGTCCGCGGCAACGGCTGGTTCCCCACCCAGGTGCCCACGGAGGGGATGACGGCCGAGGCGCTCGACCGCGCCGTCCCTGACCGCCCGGCCTGCCTGAGCGACGACAACGTGCACGCGCAGTGGGTCAACAGCGAGCTGCTGCGCCGCGCCGGGGTCGGCCGGGAGGACCCGGACTGGCCCGGCGCCGTCGTCGAGCGCCTCCCGGACGGCTCGCCGAAGGGCCTGCTGCACGAGGCGTTCCCGTGGGTGGACCGAGCGATGCCCAAGTACACCGTCGAGCAGCGCGTGCGAGCGTACGCGCACTTCCGCCGGGAGATCGCCTCGCGGTGCGGTCTGACCCTGATCCACGAGGCGGCGGTGTACCCGGACGACATCGCCCTCGACGCCTACAAGCGCCTCGAGGACGCCGACGAGCTCGGTCTGCGGCTCCGGATCGCCGTGATGTTCGACCCGGACAAGCCGGCGGCCGATCAGGCGCAGCAGGCGGCCGCCGTCCGGGCCCGCTTCGACGGCCCGCTCGCGCGGGCGGAGACCATCAAGTTCTTCGTGGACGGCGTGATCGAGACGCACACCGCCTGCCTCGCCGAGCCCTACGACGACCGCCCAGGGTTCCGCGGCGAGCCGGTGTGGCCGCCGGAGCGCCTGGTGGAGGCCTCTTGCGCCGCTGCGGCCGCAGGGTTCCAGCTGCACTACCACGTGATCGGCGACGCCGCGCTCTCACTCGCTCTGGACGCCGTGGATGCGGCTCGGGGCGGGGAGGACGTGGGTGCGCGCGACATCGTCACGCACCTCCAGCTCACCGACCCGCGCGACCACGCGCGGATGGCGGCCCTCGGAGTCGTGGCCGCCGTGCAGCCGTACTGGTTCACCAGGGATCCGGGTTACGACGCCGCGCTGCGCCGGCTCATCGGCGCTCGCGCCGACCGGCTGTACCCCATGCGCAGCCTTCTCGACGCGGGCGTCACGGTGGCGGCGGCGAGCGACTACCCGGTCTCGCCGCCGCCCGACCCGCTGCTCGCCATCCAGCGCGGCGTGCTGCGCCGCGACCCGCTCACGGGCATCGACGGCGAGCTCTGGCCGGAGGAGGCGGTGAGCGTGGATGCCATGGTCGAGGCCTTCACCATCGCCGGCGCGCGCGCCAACTTCCTGGAGCACGAGACCGGCTCGCTGGAGGTCGGCAAGTCGGCCGATCTGGTCGTGCTCCGTGAGGACCTCTTCACGCTGCCGCCGGAGCGCATCCACGAGGCCGCGGTGGAGCTGACGCTGTTCCGCGGCCGCCCGGTGTACGCCGCCGGCCCGTTCGCGGGCCTCGACGGCGACTGAGCGCCGGCGGCGGGCCTGCAGGGCGGTGGGCCCGCGGCGGCGCGCGAACTTTGCAGAAGAATCGGCCGCTGACAGCGCCGCCGCCTGCGAGTAGCCTGAAGTGAGGTCCACGGCCGGCAGGGCACGACCACGGGGGGCTGTGATGAGGCGAGTCACGAAGCGATGGACGCAGAGCTGCCGTCGCGCTCGCGGGGCTGGCGCTCGCGACCGCGCTGCTGGGGGCGTGGGTGGCGGCCGCGCCGGCGGAGACGGCGTCTCCCGCCGCCGGCGCGACCTTGCGCATCGGCTGGACGGCCGACCCCGACAACCTGAGCCCGTTCATCGGGGTCGAGACCGCGGCGTTCGAGGTGCTCAACCTCACGTACGACCGCCTCTTCGGCTTCGGCCTGGACGGCAAGCCGTTCCCGCAGCTCGCCGCCGAGCTGCCCACCAGGGAGAACGGCGGCATCTCCGCGGACGGGCTCACCTGGACCGTCAAGATCCGGCCCGGGGTGGTGTGGCAGGACGGCGAGCCGCTGACCGCCGAGGACGTCGCCTTCAGCTACAACCTCATCATCGAGAACGGCCTGACGACCTACCTGCAGGCGGTCAAGGACATCAAGCACGTCGAGGCCGTCGACGACACCACCGTGCGCTTCACCATGTCGGCGCCCAAGGCGGACATGCTGTACGTGATCGTCTACGTCATCCCGGAGCACGTCTGGGGCAAGGTCAAGCCGGCCACGCTCGAGCGCAGGTACGACGACAAGCCGCCCATCATCGGCAGCGGCCCCTTCCAGGTCACCTACTACAAGCGCGGCGACTACACGGAGCTGGTGCGCAACCCGCGCTACTGGGGCGCGGACGTCCCGGGCTGGGGCGGCGCCGCACGTCGAGCGCATCATCTTCGAGGCGTACACCAACCCCGACACGATGACGCAGGACCTGCGCGCGGGAACGCTGGACGCCGCGCAAGGCGTCCCCTCGGCGCAGTTCAAGGGGCTCCAGTCCGCCGCCGGCCTCAAGGCCATCGCCTACAACTTCATCAACTGGGACTACGTGGACTACAACTGCTACGAGAGCGCGACCTCGGGCGGCAACCCGGTGCTGCGCGACCCGGCCTTCCGGGTCGCGCTCGACCACGCCATCGACAGGGAGCGCATCGTCGAGCTCGTCTACGGCGGTCGCGCGACCGCGGGCTACACGATGATCAACAGCGACACCTGGCGCGACCCGGACTTCCACTGGGAGCCGCCGGCGGGCGTCAAGCGCGGCTTCGACCCGGAGAAGGCGAAGCAGCTTCTGGACGCCGCGGGCTACAGGGACGCGGACGGCGACGGCGTGCGCGAGGACAAGCAGGGCAAGCCCATCTCCCTGCGGCTGTGGGCGCTGGCCGACTCCACCTCGACCCAGGGCGAGGGCAAGCTCCTCGCCGGGTGGTTCGAGGACATCGGCCTCAAGATCAAGTTCGAGGTCGTCGACAACGGCGTGGCCAGCGACGCGATGTACGCCTGGAAGGGCGACTCCCCGGCGCCGGACTACGACATGATCCTCTGGTTCTGGGACGGCTATTACGACCCCGGCTCGACGCTCCAGTGCTTCACGGAGAGTCAGATCGGCTGGTGGAACGAGGTCTACTGGGTCGACGCGGAGTACGACCGGCTCTGCGAGCAGCAGGGGCACGAGCTGGACGCCGCGACGCGCGCGGAGCAGATCCGGCGCATGCAGGAGGTCATGTACGCCGAGAACCCGCAGAACGTGCTCACCTACTTCGACTACCTGCAGGCGGTGGACACGGAGAAGTGGGAGGGCTGGACGCCGTACTACGACGAGGGCGGCCCGGTGTTCTACAACGGCATGGTCCAGAGCTACCTGAACGTGAAGCCGAAGGTCGCCGCCGCGGGCGCAGCCTCGAGCGGCGGCGTCGGCTCCGGCGTCATCGCCGGCGTGAGTGTCGCCGTGGTCGTCGTGGCCGGCGTGCTCGTCTGGTGGCTCCTCCGCGGCCGCCGCCGTGACCGCGCCGAGGAGGTCTGATCCGGGCGCGCGAGCCCTGCACTGCGCGGGCTCGGGTGCCGCGCGACGCCAGGTCAGGGGATCGAGGCCGCGCCCACCGGTCGTGGTGGCCGCGCGGTCAGTCGTGGGCGGCCTGCGTGGCGGGCCCGGCGGTGTCCTCGTCGGGGGCGCGGCCCGGCAGGGTGAAGAAGAAGGTCGCCCCCTTCTCCAGCTCGGCCTCGGCCCAGCAGCGGCCTCCGTGACGGCGCACCAGGCGCTGGACCATGGCGAGGCCCACGCCGTCGCCCTCGAACTCCTCGGGTGAGTGCATGCGCTGGAACACCCCGAAGAGGTGCTCGGCGTAGCGCATGTCGAAGCCCACGCCGTCGTCGCGCACGAAGAAGGCGCGCCCATCTTCCGCGTCCAGCGCGCCGACCTCCACGTGCGCGACGTTCCTCGTCGCCGTGAACTTCCAGGCGTTCCCCAGCAGTTCGCGGAGGATGATGCGTGCGAGCATCGGATCCGCCTCGGCGCTCAGCTCGGGCGCGACGACCAGCTCCACCGCTCGCGCAGGGTGCTCCAGCGCCACCTCATGCCCCACCTCCTCGGCGAGGGTGGTCAGGTCCACCGTCCGTCGCACCAGCTCGCGCCGGGAGGCGTGTGAGAGCCCGGTGAGGTCGTCGAGCAGGCGGGCCAGCGTCTGTGCCGCCGCGCGTACCCTCTGCAGGGAGGAGATCGCGTCGTCGCTGAGGGCGGCTCCCTCGTCCTCCATCACGGCGGCGCTGAACCCGTCGATGGTGCGCAGGGGCGCGCGCACGTCGTGCGCGATGGAGTAGGCGAGCGCCTCGAGCTCCCGGGTGGAGGCGTCGAGCTGCTCGGTGCGGCTGGCCACGCGCTGCTGCAGTTCCTCGTTCAGCCGCCGGATCTCGGCCTCGGCGGCGCGCTGCTCGGTCACGTCGATGAAGGAGATCAGGACGCGGTCGAGCCGCGCCTCGTGGCCCGGGACGACATTGACGCGCACGTCCAGCACGTGCCGGGCGCCCTCGAGGTCCGCGATGGGGACCTCGGCGGCGAACCGCGTACCGCCGCCGGCCAGCGTGGCCAGCTCGTCCCGGAACGCCGGGTAGGATTCCTCGGTGAAGTAGCGGGGGAGCGCCGAGGTCAGACTCCCCGTGGCCTCCACGCCGAAGAGATCCAGCCCCGCCTGGTTGGACGCGAGGATGCGCACGAGCCCGGCGCAGTGCGACGCGTGCTCCGGATGCGCGTCGAAGTACGCGCCCCAGTCGTCCACCGCGCCCTGGGCGTCGAACCACTCGCGGACGGCGCTGAAGTCCTCCACCCACACGGGGAACGGTGACTGCTCGAACAGGCTGCGGTAGCGCTCCTCCGTCTCTTGCAGCATCTCCTCGTTCCGACGGCGCTCGGTGATGTCCTCGCCCGAGCTCAAGGTGCCGGCGACGGAGCCGTCGGCGTCGTGGAGCAGGACGTTGTGCCACGCGATCAGGCGTCGCGCGCCGGTCGCGGTGACCACCTCGTTCTCGTAGGAGTCCCACGGTTCTGCCTCACCGCGCATCAGGCCGTCGAAGACCTCCCGCACCGCTGCGCTCACCTCGTCTGGTATCGCCAGACTGAACCAGTCTCGCCCCACGACGTCGGCCTCGCCTCTCCCCAGGACCTGGCAAGCCCTGCGGTTGGCGACGGTCACGATGCCGTCGGAGCCGACCGCGACGATCATCACCCGGGCGATGTCCAGGTATGTCTGCGCCCGCTCGCGCTCAGCGGCCAGGGCCAGCGCCGTCTGCTTGCGCTCGTCGATGTCCGCGAGGTTGCCGACGACCCTGACGACCCTCCCGTCCTGCATCTCCGCGCGGGCGGTGGTGCGGACCCAGATCGGATGGTCCGTGCCGGCGGGCCGGAACTGGAGCTCGAGATCGTAGGGGACGCCGGTCTCGATGATGCCGGCGAAGGCGGCGTCGATGACCGCCTGGTCCTCCGGGGCGTAGAAACCGATGTTGCGCCGCAGGTCGTTGACGTCGAAGTCGAGGCCGACGCCGTGGAGCCGGTAGAGCTCGTCTGTCCAGGTGAAGTGGGCGGCGGCCACGTCGTACTCCCAGCCGCCGAGCCTGCTGAGCTTCTGAGTCTCGTCGAGAAGACGCCGGGTCTCTCTGAGGGCGACCGCAGCCGCCACCCGCTCGCTGATGTCGCGGGCCACGGAGAAGATCACCGTCCTGCCCTGCAGTTCGAACGCTCGGGTGCTGATCTCCACAGGGATGCGGCGTCCGTCCCGGGCCACGTGCTCGGTCTCGAACAGCGAGTGGCCGGTCCGGAGCAACTCCTCGACGATCGCCGGGGTGCGCTCGTGCTGCTCGGGCGTGTCGATACGGCCCACGTCCATGGCGAGGAACTCCTCGCGCGAATACCCGAGCATCTCGCAGGCGTGGTCGTTGACCTCGATGAAGCGGCCGACTCCCTCCTCGGTCACCTCGTGCACGTACACGGCGTCGTTGGCGTTGTGCAGCAAGAGGCGGTAGCGCTCCTCGCTCTCCCTGAGCGCGCGTTCCGACGCCAGACGGTCGGTCTGGTCGCTGAACGAGACGACGGCCGCGACCGCTTCGGTCTCGCCGTCCGGGATGATGGGATACGCGTTGGCGCTGAGCCAGCGCGTCTCCCCGCCCCGCACCACACCGAACTGGTGGCCGAGCGACGGCAGGCCGCTCCTCAATGCGAGCATGGTGGGGTGCTCCTCGGGCGGCCAGGGAGAGCCGTCCGCGTGGATCGTCTGCCAGTCCCTGCCCAGGGCCGACTCGCCGAGGACGTCCGCCTCCTCGACGCCGAACACGACCTCGGCCGCCTTGTTGAACGTCAGGATGGTGCCGTCCCGCCCCTGCAGGACGATGCCCTCGTGCGCCGCGCTCAGGACGGTGTGCAGGCGCTGCTCGCTCTCCCGCAGCTCCTCCAGGATGCGCCGTCGCTCGGTGATGTCGTCGATCATCGCCAGCTGGGCGATCACCTGCCCGTCGGCGTCCCGCACGGCACGTACTACGGTGCGTGCCCAGATCGTCGCTCCATTCTTGTGGAGGTAGCGCTTCTCGAGCGAGATGGCGTCCGTGTCGCCCGAGCCGAGACGGTGTGCCGTGCCCGCCGAGACGTCCCTGTCCTCAGGGTGTGTGACCTCGAGAAAGCCGAGACCGAGGAGCTCCTCGCGCGTGTGGCCGAGCAGCGTGCACAGAGCGTCGTTGACGCGCCGGAAGTGCCGACCCTGGAAGAGCGCCGCCCCGACGGGCGCCTGGTCGAAGGTGAGCCGGAAGAGCTCCTCGCTCTCGGCGAGCGCCGCCTCGAAGCGGCGGCGCTCGCTCAGGTCCCTGAACAGGAGGGTCACGGACACGACCTCGCCGTCGTCCGCGCGCAGCACCGACGGCGTGACGAGCACGGGCACGCGGGCGTCGTCCTTGCGCAGCAGGTGGAGCTCGACGGGCCGGGCGTTCCCCGTGACGACATCCGCCATTGCCGCCAGGAACCGGTCCAGCTCCTCCGGCGGCCAGCAGGGGTGCGGCGGGGCGGTCCCGACCAGTTCTTCCGCCGCGAAGCCCGTCATCTTGCAGAGCGCCGGGTTCACGTCCAGGACGATCGCGGCGGGGTCGAAGAGCGCGCAGCCGTCGAGGAGAGAATCCGTGAGGCGGGAGACGGCGCTCTCGTCCAGTTGCGCCCTGAGTGCGGCGATCGTCAGCGTCGCCTCTCTCAGCTCGGCGGCCAGTCCTCTCACGGTGCGTTCTCCATCTGTGCGGTCCCCTCGGCTCACGCCGCCTGCGGAGGCTCCTCGCTGTGCTTCCTACCCGGAGCGGAGTGGACCCACCCCCGGGAGTCGTCATGCCGCCGCCGGCGCGCATCTGATATCCTGTGCCCCAGAAGTCAATCAAGTGATTAACCACGCGTCAGCCGAAGGGGAGTCGATAGCATGGGCGTGCAGGAACAGTACCGCGACTACGTCATGACAGGGTTCGTCAAGCGCGTCGAGCCGGTGGTCGCGGACCACGGTGACGGGGCGTATCTCTACGACGCCGACGGCACCGAGTACATCGACTGCTTCGCCGGCATCAGCGTCACCAACGCCGGCCACCACAACCAGCAGATCCTGGACGCCGCCATCGCCCAGGCCAACAAGCTCGTGCACGCGTGCTCGTACGTGTACCACGTCGAGTCGGTCGGCGCGCTCGCCGAGAAGCTCGCCGAGATCACGCCCGGCAACCTGCAGAAGAGCTTCTTCGGCAACGGCGGCGCCGAGGCCATCGAGGGCGCGTTCCGCCTCGCCAAGCGTTACAGCGGCAAACGCGAGTTCCTCGCCATCGAGTCGAGCTTCCACGGCCGCAGCTTCGCGACCCTGTCGGTCACCGGCAACTCGGGCCGCAAGAAGGGCGGCGGCCCCTACATGCCGGGCGTCGCCTTCACCCCCACGCCGTACTGCTACCGCTGCTTCGCCGAGACGACGCCGGACAAGTGCGACATGCTCTGCGCGCGCCGCGTGGCCGAGGTCGCACGCCTGCATACGTCCGCCGACGTCTGCGCCTTCATCGCCGAGCCCGTGATGGGCGAGGGCGGCATCATCGTGCCGCCGGACGGCTACTTCAAGCGCGTCAAGGAGATCCTCGACGAGATGGGCATCCTGTTCATCGCCGACGAGGTCCAGAGCGGGTTCGGGCGCACCGGCAAGATGTTCGCCATCGAGCACTACGGCGTCGTGCCGGACATCATGACCATGGCCAAGGGCATCGCCGACGGCTGGCCGCTCAGCGCGTTCATCGCCAAGCCGGAGATCGCCGACGCGTTCCAGATCGGCGACCACCTCAGCACGTTCGGCGGCAACCCGGTGAGCTGCGCCGCCTCGCTCGCCAACATCGAGTTCCTCATGGACGGCGTGGTGGACGGCGCCGCGCGCAAGGGCGAGGCCCTCATGGCGAAGTTCCGCGAGCTGCAGAAGACGCAGCCGCTGATCGGCGACGTACGCGGCAAGGGCCTCATGATCGGCGTCGAGCTCATCGCCGACCCGGCCACCAAGGCCTACGGCACCGCCCAGGCCGGGTTCGTGCGCCAGTACTGCCTCGACCACGGCGTGCTCATCGGCGTGGGCGGCAACTTCGGCAGCGTGCTGCGCATCCAGCCGCCACTGGTGATCGACGACGCGCAGCTCGAGACGGTCTTCGCCACCGTGGCCGAGGGCATCGAGGCGTCGAAGACCGCGGCCGCCTGAGCGGCGCTGTAGAATGAGCTGAGCCGGGCCGGGAGGCCGGGCACAGTCGCGAGCGCCTGCCGGGGGGACGGCGCCGCATCTGCGAAGAGGGGCGGGAGGCCGGTAGGGCCGCCCGCCCCTCTCGCGTACGCCGCGCGCGAAGCCGCTCCTTCCTGCCTGTTCGGGACTGTTCGGTCGGGACGGCGTGACGGGGCTGCGGCAAGGGTAGACCGTCATGGCGACGAACGTAGTCGCGACGACCACCCAAGGGGGGAGCATGAGCTCGACGCAGGACACTCCGCAGGTCCAGGTGCAGCGGCGCACCGGGTCAGGCGGTCCGAGCTACACCAGGTTCATCGCGCCGGCGGTGATCGCGATCCTGATCCTCGTCCTCGTCCTCCAGAACACCAAGGAGGACTGGCGCATCCACTTCTTCTTCTGGTGGTTCTCGCTGCCGGCGGCGCTGATGCTGATCCTGCTGCTCGCGCTCGGGTTCGTCATCGGGTTCGCCGTGAGCGCGCTGCTGCGCCGCAGGCGCCGTCAGCAGCTCAAGCGCAAGGCCGCGGCGTACTGAGTCTCCCGCGGTCGGCGCAGTCGTCAGGCTGACCCAGCGCATCCGCCACGCCCCGGTATACTCTCGCCCCATGAGCACACCGTCACGCGCAGAGCGGCTGAGGCAGGCGGCCGACGTCCTGGACGACTCTTACGGCCGCCCGGTGCTCTCCCCGCGGTACCCCCCGGTCGACGAGCTCGTCTTCACCGTGCTCAGCCAGAACACGGCCGACGTGAACACCGAGCGCACGTTCGCGTCGCTCAAGGCCCGGTTCCCGGACTGGACGTCGGCGCGCGACGCGGCGGCCGAGGAGATCGAGGCGGCCATCGCCCTGGGCGGCCTGGCGCACACCAAGGCGCCGCGCATCAAGAGGATCCTCGAGGCGCTCAGCGAGCGGTCAGGTGCGCCCGACCTCGGAGAGCTCGACGACATGAGCGATCAGGAGGCCGTGGACTACCTGGTCGCGCTGCCTGGTGTGGGGCCCAAGACGGCAGCCTGCGTGCTGCTGTTCGCGCTCGGGCGGCCGGTGATGCCGGTGGACACGCACGTCCACCGGCTGGCCCGGCGCCTCGGCATCATCGGCGACAAGGTGACGGCCGACCAGGCGCACCCGCTGCTCACGGAGCTGGCCGGCGCGGACGACCCGGCGCAGGTCTACGCCGTGCACGTGGACTTCGTGCGGCACGGCCGCCGCGTCTGCCACGCCCGGCGGCCGGCCTGCGGCGAGTGCCCGCTCGCGCCGATGTGTCCGTCGGCCGGCATCGCCTGAGGCCGCTCCCCGGCCCTCCTCCCGCGCGAGTCCGCCTCCGTCCGTGTTGTCGCGCGTCGGCTCATCCGCCGCGCATCGGCGGCATCAGGCGGCGCGGGGGGTATGTGGTGTCGGGGTGCGAGCCTCCGATGGCGCCTCGAAGGTGCCAGTCGAGGGCGCCGACCCCCGAACGACCATACCCCCTGCCGGCGGGCCGCTGCTGCGGCGGTGAGCCCGGGCCGATGGCGGGCTTCGGTCGCGGCCCGGGCGAGCTTCAGGCGCCGGCGTCGGTGACGGAAGGCTCGGCCGCGGAGGCCTCGGCTGCGGAGGCCTCGGCCGCCCGGGCGCACACGTTGCCCGGGTCCTCGGCGGTGCCGAGCCAGCGGTCGAGCAGGTGTGTCTTCCACACCAGCAGGCAGAGCTGGCTCCAGCCGAGCGCCAACGCCAGGAGCACGAGGTACTGCCACCACGGCAGCGCGGTGATCTCGAAGAGCGTCCGCGCCAGCGGCACCGAGAGAACGACGATCATGCACAGGAACAGGAAGGCCACCACGCCGACCATGCGCTTGTCGTCGCGCACCACCGCCGCGCCGCCGGCCCACCACTTGCTCGGCGGCACGATGAGCAGGATGAGGAAGATGGCGGCGAAGCAGGCGAAGACGGTGAGCGCCGTCATCGCCTGCGGGTGGCCGGTGGCGATGAGCTCCTTGACAGTCGTTCCCGACTCGTCGACGACGAGGCGCACCGGCTGCCGACTCCAGATCACGTAGATGGCCGTGCCGATGGCGGTCATGAAGACGACGGCCGGCAGCACGAACCGCGCCAGTAGCTTGAAGAGCCCGACCTTGGGCGTGGGCCCGGGCTGTGCCCAGAGCGCGAAGGCGATGGCCGGCACGGTGGCGCCGAAGAACGAGAGCAGCGCCGATTGCCGGGGCGCGAACGGGAACCCGCCGATGAACGTGACGATGAGGATCATCGCGGCCTTGAAGAAGATGCGGACCATGAAGATGCGCAGGATGTCGTTCATGCCGTTGATGATCCGCTGCCCCTCCGAGAAGGCGAACGGCAGCGGCGCGAAGGTGTCCTTCATGAGGATGAGGTCGCCGACGCTGCGGGCGGCCTGGCTGCCGCCCTGCATGGCCACGGCGACGTTGGCCTGCTTGAGCGCGATGACGTCGTTGACGCCGTCGCCGATCATCGCGACGTAGCGCCCGCGGGCGCGCAGGGCCTCGATGAGGTCCTGCTTCTGCTCGGGCGTGACGCGGCCGAAGATGGCGGCCTCGTCGGCCCTTGCGGCGAACTCGTCCGGCGGGAGCCCGGCGAGCTCGGCCCCCGAGACGGCGACGAGCTCGCGAGGAAGCGGCGCCGTGACGTCGTCGGGCGCGGCGCCGTCCGGCGGTGCGACGGGCGCGCTGGTCTGCGCGCCGTCCGACTGTGCGGCGGGTGCGGTCGTCTGCGCCGCGTCGCTCATCATGTCGCAGTAGGAGTCCACGCCCTCGCGCCGTTGCAGCGACTGCATGCCGGCTTGCCTGGCGAGTGCGACCACGGTCTTGGGGTTGTCACCGGAGATGACCTTGACCTCGATGCCTGCGTCGGAGAAGCCCTTCAGCGTCTCATGCACGCCCTCGCGCAGCTCGTCGCTGAAGCAGATGAGCGCGAGGGCGCGGAGGCCCTCGGGCAGGACGGGCGGGGCGTCGGGGTCGGCCGCGAACGCGG
Source organism: uncultured Thermoleophilia bacterium (assembly GCA_963793605.1). Taxonomy (GTDB): domain Bacteria; phylum Actinomycetota; class Thermoleophilia; order UBA2241; family UBA2241; genus CAIXSE01. The sequence continues at coordinate 16,965 of CAWCAH010000001.1, read as the reverse complement.
CCGCGTCGTCCCGCCCGGCGAACAGCACCACGCGCAGGCCGCGCGCCGCCCAGGCGTCCGCCTGCGCGCGCCACGCCTCCTCCGCGCCGGCGCCGAGCGCCGGCGCCAGCACCTCCGGCGCGCCGAGCACGTAGGTGCCCTGCGCGGCGCCGTCCGCGAAGGCGAGGCCGCTCCACTTGCGCTCCGAGCTGAAGAAGGCCTCGTGCGCGGCCGATACGCGCTCCGCCGGAAGTGATGTGCGGAGCGCCTCGATCGTCCGGTTCGCGTCCGTCGTGCTGGCGGCGAAGGCGCCGAGCAGCGTCGCCGCCCGCTCCCGCGCCGCGTCGCCGGCGCCGTCCGCCCCGGCGCCGCCGGCTCCGCTCCGCCCCCCAGCGGCACGAGCTCCTCGAACGTCACCACGCCCGACGTGAGCGTGCCGGTCTTGTCGGTGCAGAGGACGTCCACGTTGCTCAGGCTCTCGATGGCGTTGAACTGCTGCACCAGCACGTCCTTGCCGAGCAGACGCACCGCCCCGAGTGCGTACGTGAGCGCGATGCTGAGCACGAGCCCGTTGGGGATGAGCGCCAGGATCACCGTGGACATGCGCACGCTCTCGACGAACGGTACGTCGACGATGACGTTGCGCACCCACACCAGCGTCTCGAACGCGATGACGACGATGAGCAGGATGCGCACGATCTGCACCACCTGCCGCTGCAGCGGCGTGAGCTCGCGCTTGAACACCTTGGCCTTGGCCGTGAGCTTGTTGGCGAAGCTGTCGAGCCCCACCGCCCGCGCCTCGTAGTAGCCGCCGCCGGTCATGCAGAAGCTGCCCGACATGAGCTCGTCGCCGGGGTGCTTGGTGACGAGGTCCGACTCGCCGGTGAGCAGGCTCTCGTCGACCTCCATGCGCCCCTCGCCGACCATGGGGCCGTCCACCACGACCTGGTCGCCGGGCTCGAGGCGCAGGACGTCGCCCTGCACCACCTGCGCCGGGTCGAGCTCGACCAGCCGCCCGTCGCGCAGCACGTCGGCCTTGGGCCGCATCAGGATGGCCATCTTGTCCATCACGCGCTTGGCGCGGATCTCCTGGAACAGGCTGATGATGGTATTGGCGGCGATGACGAAGACGACGGCGAACGCGTCCAGCGGCTTGCCCAGGATGAGGAGCAGGATGCCGAGGAAGTAGAAGAGGTTGTTGATGAAGTTGAAGACGTTGTCGCGGACGATGCGCCCGTAGGTGCGACCCGCCTTGATCTCGACGTCGTTGCCTTGACCCGCGGCACGCCGCCGGTCGGCCTCGGTGGTCGAGAGGCCCTGCAGTCCGGGAGGGAGGTTGTCGGTGGCGGTCGCCATCGCTGGCGACCGTATCAGAACGCGGTGACGCCCGCTCCCCAGGGCAGGGGAGCGGGCGTCAGGTGCGATGGGTCTTGTCGCCGCGGACTACTCGTGCATCATCCAGCCGGAGAACCCGCGGTGCATGCCGGGGTTCATCTCCGCGCCGATGTGTCCGTCCTGGGCCATCGCCGCGTGGTGCTGGCCGTACGCCTGGCCGGCGCCGTCTGAGGCGTTGGCGGCGAGGGCGCCGGCGGGAACGACCAGCAGGCCGGCGGCAGCAAGGATGGTGACGGCGAGAGTCTTCATGGGTGCCTCCTCGGGGTGGCGGTCTCTGGCTGCGCCGGTGAGCGGCGCGGCGTGTCATGGCGGGCAGCGTAGACGAGCCATGTGGAGACGGTGTGAAGGTCGTGCGCGCCGCAACGGCTGGAGAGAAGGGGTGGCGCGTCGGCGATGGGTGTAAGAAGCGGCCTTCTGAGGTGTCTGCACAGATGAACGCAGCAAACCGCACCCAGGGAGGACCAGATGAAGGTACTGAAGACCGTCGTCGCCACGGCAGTGATCGTGTTCGCGCTCACGACCGCCGCCGTGGCCGGCGTGCAGCATGTGACGCGGCAGGGCAGTCAGGCCGGCGGCGCTCAGGCGCAGCAGGCGCCGGCCGCCATCACGGTCACGCTCACCGCCGAGCAGTTCGCGCGACTCCTGGACGGCCAAGGCCGGACGGTGAAGGCGCGCGAGGTGCACGAGGCGCGCACCACGCAGCGGGCGCGCAAGGCGCACTCGCCGCGGCACACGCGGGGCCACGCGAGCGACGGACGCGCGGAGAGCCACGAGACGCGCAGCTCCGCGCCCACGAGCCACACGCAGGTCTCGAGCGGCGGCACGCACCACGCAGAGACCGGGCACAGTACGGGCGAAGGCCACTCGGGAGGGTCACACTCCGGAGGTTCGCACGCCGGCGGCGGGCACGAGTGAGGCGAGCAGCGGGTCGAGGCGCCGGCCGTGCAGGCCGGCGCCCGCACCGCGCCCGGATCCTCCGCCGGCGCCCGGCCGGCGGTGGTGGTTGCGGGCCGGCCGGTTCAGAGTAACCTGAGACACGAAAGTGGGAGAGCCATGACCTCACGTCTCGCCTCGGGCGACCCCCTCCTGGACGGCCTGCGCGCCGGACGCCGTGACGCCTTCGAGCGTCTCTACGGCGAGTTCAGCGCACCCATCTACAATCTCTGCGCGCGGATCCTCGGCGACCGCGAGGAGGCCAGGGACGTGACCCAGGAAGTGTTTCTCAAGGCGTTCGACCGCCTCCCACCGGCGGATGCAGGGCCGCTCAACCTGCGCGCCTGGCTCTACCGCGTCGCCACCAACGCCTGCTTCAACCACCTGCGCTCCCGGCGCAGGCTCGACGGCGGCGGTGACGCGGGGCTCGAGCACGCCGCCTCGGCGGTCGACGAGTTCGAGCGCGCCCGCACCGCGGCGCTCGTGGAGCGGTCTCTCGGCGAGATGAACGAGCGCTACCGCACCGCTCTGGTGCTCAAAGATCTGCAGGGTCTGCCGCCTGAGGAGATCGCGGAGGTCATGGAGGTCTCGCGGCCGACCGCCGACGTGCTCGTGCATCGCGCCCGCGCCTCCTTCAAGACCGTGTTCGCCCGGCTCGCCGGCGAGGGCGCCACCGCGCCCGCCGCCCTCGGCCTGGTGCTGGCGCCGCTGAGTCTGCCGGCGGCGCTGCAGGCGATGCCGCCGCTGCCGGCCTCGCCGGCTCCCGTCCTTACACTGCCGCACCCGGACATCTCCGCGGCAGCGGGGCCCGCCGGCGCCGGGCTGCTGGCCAACATCGGCGCTGCGCTCACCACCAAGGTGGCGATCACGGCGGCCACCGCCGCCGTGGTCATCGGCGGTGGTGCGGTCGCGGTGCGGGAGACCCGGAGCGGAGACTCGAGGTCCCCGGCGACAGCCGCCTCGGGGCCCGCGCACGGAGCGGCGTCGCGGCCCGTCGCGCTGACCTCCGGCGGCAGCAGGCACGGCGGTCGCAAGAGTCACCTGGACCCCCACGGTCGTGAGCGGGCGCAGGATGCGCGTTCGGCGGGCGACCATGCGCCCGGCGGCCACGCCGGCAGCGCCGCGCACGACACCCCCGCCCACGACGCTGGGGGCGACGCAACCGCTGCGACCTCGACGCACGACGGTCTGAGCACGACCGGCTCGGATCACTCGACCGACCAGACGACGAGCACGAGTACGAGTACGACGACGCACGACGATGGCGGTGGTGCGCCCTCCGGCCACGACGGCGGAGACGACTGAAGAGGCGGCTCCGGGCGTCAGCTCCCCACGGGCCGCGCGAGCGGCAGGCGCACCGTGAACGTGGAGCCCTGGTCGAGCGTGCTCTCCACAGCGATCTCGCCGTCGTGCGCCTGCACCAGCTCCTTGACGATGGAGAGACCGATGCCGGCGCCCCCGGTGGCGCGTGATCGCGACTTCTCGCCGCGCCAGAATCTCGTGAACACGCGTGGCACGTCCTCCGGCGCGATGCCGACGCCGTTGTCGCGCACCTCGAGGACGGCGCGGCCGGCGTCGGGGCCGACGCTGACCGTCACTGCGCCGCCGGCGTCGGTGTACCGCAGTGCGTTCGACAGCAGGTTGACGACGATCTGCTCGAGGCGCCGCCGGTCGCCGTCGACGGTCGCCGCGGTCAGGTCGGACGTGAGCGCGATGCCCTTGCCGGCGAACGCCTCCGCGAACGCCGCCGCCTGCGCCCCGGCCACGGCGGCGAGGTCGACCGGCTCGGTCTCGAGCAGCAGGCCCGGCCGCTCGGCCTCCGCCAGGGCGGAGAGGTCGTCCAGGAGCCGGGCCAGCCGCAGCGCCTCGTCGTGCATCGCCGAGAGGTTGGCCGCCTCGTCCTCGAGCACGCCGTCCTGGGCGGCCTCCACGCGGGCGAGGACGCCCATCACCGGCGTGCGCAGCTCGTGCGCGAGGTCCTGCACGCTCTCCTTGCGCAGGCTCTCCTCTTGCTGCAGCGTCTCGGCGAGGCGGTTGAGCGCCTCGGCGACGGCGCGCATCTCGTCGTCGCCGCGCTCGGGGATACGGGTCTCGAGCTCGCCGGCGCTCATGGCCTCGGCGCCGGCGCGGATGCTGCGCAGCGGCCGCGAGAGCGTCACCGCGAGGTAGAGGGCGATGACCACGGCGACCGCGGCCGAGAGCACGCCGGCCACCAGGTGCATGCGCAGCAGTCCGTCACGCAGGCTGATCTCCTCCGCCGTGAACAGACGGCCGTCGTCGCGGCTGACGGTGACGGCGCCGATCTCCCGGCCGCCCACCTTGACCGGCGCGGCCGCGGCCGCGTCCTCCTGCGCGGGAGCGGACGGCGGGTGGTACAGGACGCGCACGCCCTGGGCGTCGTACAGGTCGACGGAGAGGAACTCGAGCTGGGCCAGGTGGTGCAGCGTTTCAACAGCCTGCTGGTCCCACGCGCCGTTCTCGGAGACGACCGCGGCCACGTCGCCGAAGTGCACCGCGGAGTTGTGCAACCGTGCCTTGGCGGAGTCCTCGAGCTCCGACGTCAGGCTCACGCTCGAGTACACGGTCGTGATGGCCGTGCCGAGCAGCGCCACGGCGACCAGCGCGAGCACCAGCCGGGCGCGGAGGCCCCAGTGACGACGGCCTCCGCTCATGACGCCTCGTCTTGCGGCGTACACGAGCGGGCCACCGCAGGCAGACCGCTCACAGCTTCGCCAGCCGGTAGCCCACGCCCGTCACCGTCTCGACGTAGCGCGGCCTCGAGGGGTCGGGCTCGACCTTCTTGCGCAGGTTCTTGACGTGCACGTCGATGGTGCGCTCGTCGCCGTCGTAGTCGTAGCCCTGCACGCGGTTGACGAGCTCGAAGCGCGAGTAGGCGCGGCCCGGGTAGCTCGCGAGCGCCAGCAGGAGCTTGTACTCGTTGGGTGTCAGGTCCACCGGCCGACCGTCGCGCAGCACGACGTGCTTGACGGTGTCGATCTCGAGGCGCCCCTCGTCGAACCGGAGGACCTCGACGAGGGGCGTCTCGACGCCGCCGCTGCGGCGGAGCACCGCGCGCACGCGGGCGACGAGCTCGCGCGGGCTGAACGGCTTGACCAGGTAGTCGTCGGCGCCGGAGACGAGGCCTGCGATCCGCTCCTCCTCTCCGGCCTTGGCGGTCAGCATCACGATCGGCACGTCCGAGCGGCCGCGCACCTCCTCGCAGATCTGCTCCCCGCTGATGTCGGGGAGCATGAGGTCGAGCACGATCAGGTCGGGGTTCTTCTTCTCCGCCAGCGTCAGGCCGTCCCGGCCGTTCGCCGCGGTGAACACGACGTACCCGTCCTTCTCGAGGTACGCCTTGACCACGTCCCGCACCGACTCCTCGTCGTCGATCACCACGATGCGCTGTGCGTCGCTCACGCTCACTCCCCGGTCTCGTCGCCTCTGGCCGCACTGTACCCGCGTTTCTACATATCTTCTTCACCACGACCCCCTACAGTGCGTCGCGGACACACCCAGCATGCCCGCTTCGCTGCGGGCTCGCACAGGAGGAGACCTTTGTCAGGGAAGCAGCAGAAGCCGTCGGTGCGGGAGCAGAAGCGCGCTCAGTTCGAGCAGACCAAGAAGGGCGTGAGCCTGCACTTCGTGCTCGCCGGCATCGCGCTGGTCGTCGTCGTCGCCTTCGCGGCGGTCGTCGTGCTGAGCCGCGGCGGCGGCGCCGAGACCGCCACCGCCGCCGCCCCCGTCGCCGCCGGCGGCGCGGACGTGACCATCCCGGTGGCCGACCTCGCCGACGGCCAGGCCAAGTACTACAGCTACGACGCCGGCGGTGTCGAGGTCAAGTACTTCGTGATGCAGAGCTCGGACGGCGAGTACCGCGCCGCGTTCGACGCCTGCGACGTCTGCTACCCCAACAAGAAGGGCTACAGCCAGCAGGGCGACGTGATGGTCTGCAACAACTGCGGCCAGCAGTTCGACTCCACGCAGATCAACGAGAAGCGCGGCGGCTGCAACCCTTCGCCGATCGAGCGCAGCGTCGACGGCCAGAGCCTGGTGCTGAAGACGTCCGACCTGCAGGCCGGCGTCAAGTACTTCCAGTGAGTCCGGCCCGGCCCTGAGCCCGACCGTCGCACCTGAGCCTTCCTCGAGCCTGAGCCGGTATCGTGAGACTGCACACCGTCGCCCTGGCCAACCTGCGCCGGCGCTGGTCGCGCGCCGCGTTCCTGGTCGCCGGCCTCCTTGTGGGCATCGCCACGGTGGTGACGCTGCTCACCCTGAGCCGGGCGCTCACGGTGCAGGCGCAGAACCAGCTCGAGACGTACGGCGCCAACATCGTCGTGGCGCCGCGCACCGACGACCTCTCGCTGAGCTACGGCGGCGTGGCGCTCGGCGGCGTGCGGTTGCAGGCGCGAGACCTGCGTGAGGCGGACCTCTCGCGCATCGCGACCATCCCGAACAGCAAGAACGTCGCCATCGTGGCGCCCGAGCTGCTCGGGGCGGTCGAGGCCAAGGGCCGCCAGACGCTGCTCCTGGGGGTGCGGCCCCGGGACGAGTTCGAGCTCAAGAAGTGGTGGACGCTGGACGGGCGGCCGCCGGCGGCCGGCGACGAGCTCGTCGCCGGCTCCACGGCCGCCCGCCGTCTCGGCCTGCGCACGGGCGACACCGTGGCCCTCGACGGCCGCGACTTCCGGGTGACCGGCGTCCTGCGCCCGACCGGCTCGCAGGACGACGAGCTGCTCGTCGTCGAGCTGGGCGCCGCCCAGTCCCTGCTCGGCAAGCCCGGCAAGGTCACGCTCGTCCAGGTGGCGGCGCTCTGCAGCGACTGCCCGGTGGAGGAGATCGCCGTGCAGCTCGGGGACGTGCTCCCGGGCACGCGGGTGACCGCCATGCAGCAGGTCACGAGGAACCGCATGGAGGCGCTCGGCGTCTTCCGCGCGTTCAGCTACGTGATCGCCGCCATCATCATCGCCGTCGAGGCGCTGGTCGTCTTCGTCACCATGATGGGCTCGGTCAACGCGCGGACGCGTGAGATCGGCATCTTCCGCGCGCTGGGGTTCCGGCGCTCGCACGTCACGCTCCTCGTGCTGCTGGAGGCGGCCGTCGCGAGTGTGGTGGCCGGCGCGCTCGGCTATCTCGCCGGTATGGGCGCCGCGTACCTGCTGCTGCCGTTCTTCGGCGAGGGACCCAACGTGACCGTGTCCTGGGCGCCGCTACTCGCGGCCGGAGCGGTGCTGCTCGCCGTCCTCATCGGCTCGCTCGGCTCGCTGTACCCGGCGCTGCACGCCAGCCGTCTCGACCCGACCGTCGCCCTGCGCGCCGTCTGATCCGGAGTCCGGCATGACCCTGCGCACCATCGCTTTCGCCAACCTGCGCCGCCGCAAGGCGCGCGCCGCGTTCCTCGTCGCCGGCCTCCTCATCGGTGTGGCGACCGTCGTCGCGCTGCTCACGCTCTCACGGTCCATGACCCGCGGCGCCGAGGCCGACCTCGAGAGCTACGGCGCCAACATCGTGATCACGCCCAAGGCCGACGACGTCGCGCTCACCTACGGAGGCATCGACGTCGGCGGCGTCAGCGTCGGGGACCAGGGCCTCGACGAGGCGGACCTCGCGCGCGTGCGCGCCATCCCGGCCGCCGGCAGCATCTCGGTGGTCGCGCCCGAGCTCGTCGGCCCGGTGCAGGTCAAGGGCCGCCGTGCCCTGCTCATGGGGGTCGATCCCGAGGCGCAGTTCGAGCTGAAGCGCTGGTGGTCGATCGGCGCCGGCCGGCCGCCTCGCGACGGTCGAGAGCTGATCGCAGGCGCCCGGGCGGCGGAGGTGCTGGGGCTGGAGATGGGCGACTACGTGCGCATCCGCGGCGAGCGCTTCACCGTCACGGGCGTCCTGCGGCCGACGGGGGGGCAGGACGACGAGCTGCTCGTCGCCGAGCTCGCCGATGTGCAGCGGGTGCTCGGGCGCTCGGGCGAGCTGACGCTCATCGAGGTCGCGGCGGCCTACTCGGGCGCTCCCGTCGACGAGGTCGTGCGGCAGCTCTCGGCGGCGCTGCCTCAGGCCGAGGTGTCCGGAGTGCGGGAGGCGGTGGCGAGCCGCCTGCACGCCGTGGATCGCCTCAGGGGCTTCGGCCTGGCGATCGTGGGCGTCGTCGTCGGCATCGAGGTCCTCGTCGTGTTCCTCACGATGATGGGCTCCGTGAGCGAGCGCACCACCGAGATCGGCGTGTTCCGGGCCATCGGGTTCCGGCGCGAGCAGATCACCCGGCTCGTGCTGCTCGAGGCGGTCGCCGCGGGCGTCGCCGCCGGCGTGCTCGGATACGCGGCCGGGATGGCGGTGAGCTACGCCGTGGTGCCGTTCGTCGCGGAGGGGGCGCCGGTGTCGTGGGCGCCGCTTGCTCGCCACGGCCGCCGTCGCGGCCGCCGTGGCGGTGGCCGCCCTCGCCGCCCTGTACCCGGCCCTCCGCGCCGGCAAGATGGACCCTACCGAGGCCCTCCGTGCGCTCTGACGCGCGGGCCTCCCGAGGAGTGAGCATGGCCGTAGTGACGCGAGAGATCGACGAGACGTCGAGCAGCGCACAGGCGCAGGGCGCGCAGGCTTCGGCCTCGCCCGAGCCGCGCGAGCAGCCGGCGGCGGCCGGGGACGAGCGCGCCGCGCGCTTCATCGAGGCGCGCGGCCTGGAGAAGACGTTCGCGGGCGACGGCGCGCCGGTGCGCGCGCTGCGCGGCCTCGACCTCGAGGTGCCCGAGGGGACCTTCCTCGGGGTGATGGGGCAGTCGGGCTCGGGCAAGAGCACGTTCCTCTCCATCCTCGGCGGGCTCAGCCACCCGAGCGCGGGCACCATCTCCGTGGACGGTATCGACCTGTACGCGCTGGGCGGCGAGAAGCTCGCCGACTTCCGCCGCGAGTACCTCGGCTTCGTCTTCCAGAGCTTCAACCTGGTGCCGTACCTGACGGCGCTGGAGAACGTCACCCTGCCGCTGGCGGTCAAGAAGATGCCGTCCGCCGAGAAGCGCGAGCGCGCGCGCGAGGTGCTCGCGCGCGTGGGGCTCGCCGACCGCGGCGGGCACTTGCCCGGCAAGCTCTCCGGCGGCGAGCAGGAGCGCGTGGCCATCGCGCGCGCGCTCGTCAACGAGCCGCCGCTCATCCTCGCCGACGAGCCGACCGGCGCGCTCGACACCGAGACGACCGTCGAGATCATGGACCTCTTCGCCGAACTGCACGCCGAGGGCAACACGATCGTGATGGTCACGCACAACGCCGAGATACGGCGGTACTTCGACCGCACCATCGTGCTCCGCGACGGCCGCCTGGACGGCGGCGAGCCCTCCACCTGACGCGACGGCTTGCCGCCGCGCTTCGCCGTCCCGCCGCCGCGCTTCGCCGTCCCCGCCGCCGCGCTTCGCCGTCCCGCCGCCGCGCCTTCCGCCACCGTCGCCACCACCCGGCGGAGGTTCCGGCGCAGCGGCGGTAGCGGTCGAGCTCCCCTCTCAATGAAGGTACCCGGCAGGTACCTGCATCTCTCCGGATCGAGCGGCGATCGCACCTCGTGGGTACCTTGCAGGTACCTGGATACAGAGTGCCCCGCGGGCGACACCCCCGCCCTCGGCAAGGGAGACGCCGATCCGGCCGGTCAACCGGCGCGCGTCTGCGGCTCACGCCCTGTTCGGGTAGACTGAGAAGCGATGACCGGACGATCCCGCATCAGCCGCACGCCGCTCCGCCGCCGCTCCGGCATCGGCTTGCGCGCGGTACTGCTCACGCTCGCGGCGGCCGCGCTGCTCGCCGCCCTGCCGGCCGCGGCCTCCGCCGCCGTGGACGACTGGCGCCACGAGTGGGAGGTACTGCGCCTCGTCACTTACCTGCAGCAGCAGGATCCCGCGCCGAGGGGCGCCATGATCTACGACCTCGGCGACTCCATCGCCCGGGAGTCCATCATCAGCGACTCCACCTGGACCACCCAGCTCGCGAACCGCGCCGGCAAGGCCGGCAAGCCGGCCCCCAGGGCGTTCACGCTCGCCGGCCACAACCAGACCTTCGGCATGGACGAGCAACTGGTCGCGGCCCTCCCGAAGACACCCGTGGGGCAGCGCCCCGGCATCGTGCTCATCGGCGTCGGCATCAGCCGCTTCATCGGCCCGCCCCTGGAGGCGACGCTCGTCGACCTCGACCCGCCGGCGCCCGGCGTCGAGCCGGACCTCAGTCCCTGGGAGCGGCACGTGTACGACGGCCGTAAGCCGCTCTCACTCGCGCGCAAGAAGGAGCTCGTGCCGCGCTGGATGGAGCGGCGCTGGGCGGCGTTCCAGGCCAACCGCGGCAAGAACTTCGACGCCATCACGCGCATCATCCAGCTGTGCAAGGCCAAGGGGCTGCGCCCGGTGCTGCTCGACCAGCCGCTGGACATGAAGCTGGTCGGCTCCGGCCTGGACGAGCCGCGTCTCTCCATCCGCAGCCGCTGCGACACCCTCGTCAAGCGGTACGGCGCCAGCCACGGCCTCAGGTACCTGCACTTCACCAAGTCCGTCGGCATCCCGACCAGGTACTACTGGGACATGCACCACCTGCTCGACCCCCGGCGCGAGGCTCTGGCAGTCGCGCCTCTCGGACGAGCTGGTCAAGCTTCTGTAGGCACGCGCGCGCTCGTCCGCCTGCGCGGAGACGGCGCCGCGCGTCGCCCAGGGCGGAGCGGGGAACAAGCCGCCCATGACCGCCCAGCGCATCATCCGTACGTACTACGGCATCGCCGCGACGACCACGCTCGCGCAAGCGCTCATCTGGGGCGTCAACACCCTGTTCCTGCTGTCGGTGGGCTTCGACATCTTCGAGGTCATGCTCATCAACGCCGCGTACACGGTGGCGCAGGTGGTGTTCGAGGTGCCGACCGGGGTTGTGGCGGACACGGTCGGCCGCCGCGTCTCGTACCTGCTGGCGGTCGGCACGATCCTCGTCTCGACCCTGCTGTACGTGGGGTTCGGCCTCGCCGGGTACGGGCTGTGGCCCTTCGCCGCCGCCTCGGCGCTGCTCGGCCTCGGCTACACCTTCTACACCGGGGCGGTGGACGCGTGGATGGTCGACGCGCTGCACTCCGTGGGCTACGAGGGCAAGCTGGAGCCGATCTTCGCCCGCTTCGGCATCACGTTCGGCGTCTTCATGCTCATCGGGACCACTCTCGGCGGCCTGCTGGGGCAGGTGGACCTGTGGATACCGTATGTGACGCGGGCCGTCGTGCTGGTGCCCGCGTTCCTGCTGGGGCTGCTGGTGATGCGCGACCTCGGGTTCAAGGGTCGCGCGCTCAGCTTCGCCAGCTTCGGCGCGGAGACCCGGCGGATAGCCCGGGAGGGCGTCAGGTACGGCCTCAGCGACAGGGCCGTGCGCTTCATCATGTTCGCCTCGCTCGTGCAGGGCGTCTTCTTCATGTACGGCTTCTACTCGTGGCAGAAGTACTTCCTCGACCTGCTCGGCAGCGACCTGGTGTGGGTGACCGGCGTCATCGCGGCGCTCGTGGGTCTCACGCAGATCCTCGGCAATCTGCTGGTCGGCCGCGTCATGGCACGCTGGCCCGACCGCGGACTCATCCTCATGGTCTGCGCGGGGGTGACTACGGTCACGGTGATCGGCGCGGCGCTGATCCAGAATTTCTGGGTGGCGGTGCCGCTGTACCTCGTCTCGTGTGTCGCGTTCGGCATCTCGCTGCCGGTCAAGCAGGGGTGGCTGAACGCGCGCATCCCGTCGCAGCAGCGCGCGACCATCATCTCCCTGGACGCGTTGTTCGGCGACGGTGGTTCCACGGTGGGGCAGGTGGGCCTCGGCTGGATGTCCCAGCGGTTCTCGATCCCGCTGGCGTGGCTGGTCGGCGGCGCGGTCGAGGCCGTTGCCGTGCCGCTGCTCGGCGCGGCGCGGAAGGCGGAGAAGGAGCACCCGGCCGAGTCGCTCGTGTGGGCCGCGGAGCCGGCCGGGGCGGCAGCAGCCGCGGCCGGTTCGACCTTGGAGGTCGAGACTCCCGGCTGCCTCGGCCCGGAGCCGGCGGCGACGTGCGTGGTCGTCGAGGATCCGCCGCCGGGGCCCGACGAGCGCGTAGCCTGAGCCGTCAGGCCGCCGGGGCCGGCGGCGCGTTCGGCTCCGCCTCCGCCGCCGGCTTCTTGCTCTTGCCGCCGGGCAGGAAGCAGCTCATGACGAAGCCGAAGAGCCCGAGCACGCCGATGGCGATCAGCGCGTTCTGCAGGCCCTTGTTGCGCGCCTCCTGGTTGAACTGGACGAACTTCTCCACCAGCGGCGCCGGCTCGTTCTTGCTCTTGAGGTAGGCGGCCACCTGCGCGTTGCTCACCGTCTGCGCGTCCTTGCGCAGGTCGTGGACGACCGCGGCCTTCTCGCTCGCGGGGATGCCCGTGTACTGCTCGACCGCGCCGCTGAAGGTCGCGATGAGCGTGCTCATCAGCACGGCGCCGGCCACCGCGGTGCCGAACGCCCCGCCGAGGTTGCTCATGGCGCGCGAGAGGCCGGAGATCTCGCTCTGCTCCTTCGCCGGCACCGCGCCCTGGGTGATGTTCATCAGGGGCGCGTTGATCAATCCGATGCCGATGCCGGAGACGATCATGCCGGGCAGGAACGCCCACTGCTCGGCGGTCGCCTTGAGCTCCATCGCCACCAGCAGGATGCCGGCGACGAACACGAGCATGCCGATCTGCACGATGAGCTTGGGGGCGACGATCTGCGTGAGCTTGCTGACCCGCGTGGCCACGATGATGATCATGATCGTCATCGGCAGGATCAGCAGGCCGCTGTGGAAGGCGGTGTAGCCGAGCGCCATCTGCATGAACACCGGGCCGACGAAGAGGAACCCGGCCTGCATGAACATGAAGGCGATGATGGCGAGCAGGCCGAACAGCACCGCGCGGTTCTTCAGCATCGTGATGTTGAGCAGTGCATCCTTGCCGGGCGCGCAGCATGTGCCGCTCCCAGAGGGCGAAGAGGAGCAGCACTGCGACGCCGGCGACGACGAAGGGGATGACCGGCGAGATGCCGCCCTCGGGGATCAGCGTCTTGCCCCAGCCGAGCATCGGCACGCGGGCGGCCGTCCAGCCGTACTTGCTCGCCTGCAGCACGCCGAGCACGACGAGCGCCAGGCCCAGCGCGGAGAGGAAGGCGCCGAGGTAGTCGAGCCGCGCCTTGGGCCGCGCCTGCTTGGGCACCTTGATGCGCGTCGAGAGCGCCAGCGTGGCGAGCACGACGCAGACCTCCAGCAGGAACGAGACGCGCCAGGTGAGCGTAGGTGGTGAGGAAGCCGCAGATGAGCGGCCCCAGAGCGGCGCCCATGGCGGCCATCGCGCCGACGGCGGCGAACGCCGAGACGCGCGGCTTGCCGGCCGGGTAGATGGTGCCGACGATGGCGAAGATCGCCGGGATCATCAGCGCCGAGCCCAGGCCCTCGAGCAGCGACCAGCCGAGGATCATCATCGGCAGGCCCATGCTGAAGGCGGTGATGAGGGCGCCGACGCCGTACATGGAGATGCCGAGCGTGAACGTGGTGCGGCGGCCCCACACGTCGCCGAGCTTGCCGCCGATGAGCATGAACGAGGCCATGACGAGCGAGTACAGGACGAGCGCCGACTGGACGCCGGAGACGGTGGTGTCCAGGCTCTTGACCACCGACGTCACGGCCACGTTCATCGCCGTGGTGTCGTAGGCGTTGATGAACTGCGCCATGCACAGCGCGATGAGGATGAGCTTGAGCGGGAGCGCGGTCGCTCCGGCAGCCGGTTTGCTCGCGGCCGCAGCCGTGCCCGTCGTCGACGCCATGTATGACCCCTCCGTCCCCGTGCGGGCCGGACTCCGTCCGCCCGCGTGCCTGGCCCCTCGTCCGACTGCCGGACCCTCCTGCACTCTGTACAGGAATCGGCCGCGCCAACCCCGTTCTTTACCCCCGGAGAGTATGAGAAAGGCCGTAGGGGGGCCGCGGGACGTTCGTCACCAGTTCTGAGTGTCGTCGCACCTCACTACGTGGAACCGTCCCAGTGACATCCCAGGAAGAGGCCGGACATGAGCACCTACGACATCGCGATCATCGGCGGAGGGCCGGCCGGGCTGGCCACGGCCATGTACGCCGGCCTGCGCGGCCTCGGCGCCGTCGTCTACGAGGCCGAGGCCTTCGGCGGCCAGCTGGTCAACCTGTATCCGAGCAAGCCGGTGAGCAACTTCCCGGCGCAGCCGGCGCTGCCGTCGCGCGAGCTCGCGCTGCGCCTCGCCGAGCAGGCCGAGCAGTTCGGCGCGGAGCTGCGCGAGTGGCGCGCCGTCGAGGACGTGGAGGCGCTGCAGGGCGGCGGCTTCAGGATCGACGGCTCGCTGCGCCGGGACGAGGCGAGGACTCTGGTCCTGGCGCTTGGCCTCGGCCGCTTCACCCCGCGGCGCCTCGGCGTGGCCGACGAGGAGCGCTGGGTCGGCAAGGGCCTCGCGTACCGGCTGCCGCCGCTCGAGGAGATCCGCGCCGGGCGCGCCGTCGTGGTGGGCGGCGGCGACACGGCTCTGGACACGGCGCTCTCGTTGCGCGAGGTCGCCGAGGTGACGGTGGTGCGCCGGCGCGACGAGTTCCGCGCCTTCGCGCACACGCAGGACCGTTTCGCCCAGGCGGGCATCGACGTGGTGAGCAACGGCGAGGTGGTCGGGCTCAAGGGGCGGGAGCGTCTCGAGAGGATCGTCGTCAGGCGCCCTGACGGGGCGGTCACGGAGCTACCCGCCGACCTCGTGCTTGTCAGCATCGGGCAGGTCCCGGACCTCTCGGGCATCGAGCACTGGGGTCTCGGTCTGCACGGGAAGAAGATCGACGTGGGCTCGGCGATGGAAACCAGCCTGCCGGGCGTGTTCGCCGTCGGCGACTACGCGGCGTACCCGGGCAAGGTGCGCATGATCGCGACGGCGGTGGCGGAGGGTACGACCGCCGCCGCCGCGGCGCAGCGCTACCTCTCCGCGGCCTGATCGGCGGCGGCGGGAGCGCCCCGCCCCCGCTCTCCGCGGGCGCGCCGTCGCCATCCCCGCTCGCGCCTGCCCGCCGCTCCGCCCGCCGCCCCGGCCTCGAGCGCTCCGGCGAGCGCCTCGCGGCGGCGCCGGCTCTCGGCGATCAGCGCGTGCGCCAGCGTCACCTCGAGCACGCCCACCAGCCCGCCGACGATGATGGTGGAGGCGACGTCGACCGGCACCCGCACCCACACGTGCTCGATCCACCCGAAGCGCTCGAACCAGGAGGAGAGCTCCTCGTCGAGCGTGGTCGGGATGCAGCACCGTGACGATGACCAGCAGCGCGTGTCTCCGCGTCAGCTGCGCCGAGCGCCTCAGCGCCTTCCTCACGCCCAGGTCCTCGATCACGATCACCGGCCCGACGACGGCGAACAGCACCATGAACACGAACCCCGGGAGGAGGAGCAGCACCAGGCCGACGACCACGATCGCGGTGGAGGCGAAGCTTGCAGCGATGAGTCTGCCCGCGGGCAGCCCGCTGCAGGACCTCTCCGATCGGCAGATCCTCCTCGCCCTTCTGGTCCACGGCGACGATGCGGTCGACGATGCCGGCGAAGAACACGAGGCTGAGCATGGTGCCGGCGATCGCCCAGCGCCGTTCCCGACGTCCAGAACAACACGCCGAGCACGTCGGACTCCTCCGCGTAGGCGGTCGCGAGGCCGGTCGCCAGTGTGACGACCAGGTCGATGGGGGCGAAGACGAGCACGGCGGCGATGACGATGCGCCAGAACGACCGGCGGTACGTCCCCAGACCCGTCCGCACCACGCTGCGGATGGTGGCCCGTGCGGTGCCGTGCGCTACGTTCGTCCCTGTGGCGGCCATCGTCCTCCTCGTGCGGCCGGCCGCCCTCAGTCCACCTTCCACGTGGCCGAGACCGGCACGGAGTCCGCGGCCGGCTTGCACACGAAGCGCACGGGCGGAGAGGCTCCCACCGAGAAGGCGAGGGTCGTCGTGAGGCTCTTCCCGGGCGCCAGCGATGTGCCGAGCAGGTCCGCGTCGTCGCCGAGCTTGGCGGCCGAGAGCTGGTCGTCCTCCATGATGAGGATGAACGAGTCGGCGACCTCGAACGGCAGGGGAACGGCGGCCGTGCCCGCCTCACCCTCCGGCGTCACCGTCAGGTCGAGGGTGACCAGGCGCTGCCCGGGGTCGGCCGAGACGCCGTCGAGCTCCTGCCCCGGGTCCTTGAAGTCCTTGACGGTGACGCGGACGACGGCGCCCTCCGGCGTCTGGAAGCGCACGGTGTCGCCCAGGGCGACGAGCGGCGGCTCGGTCGAGACCGGTCTGGGGGTCGGCGTCGCCTTCGCGGTGCCGGCGGGTGATGCGGCGGCCGCTGTCGGTGTGGCGGCCGGCTGACCGGATCCGCCGCCTTCTCCGCCGCAGCCGCGCAGGAGAAGCACCACGATGACGATGACGACGAGCACGGCCGCGACGAGCACGGCCAGGCGCATCTGGCCCCTGCGCCGCCGCTGCCGTCTGCGTGCCTCCCGCCTGTCCACGATGCTCCTCGTCCGGTTGCGACGATTCTACAGCGTGTCGCGCGCCGTCCGGGCCGGGAACGCGAAAGGGGCGGGCCCGAGGGCCCGCCCCTTTCCTTCTTCGTCCGGTCTGCAGCCGCCTCGATCGTGCCTCGGCGGCCGCGGCTGGGTCACATCTACCGCAG